>CAZYWZ010000005.1:0-103506 GCA_964651705.1 uncultured Verrucomicrobiales bacterium | reverse complement strand
CTGGCTGGTTTTGAATCGACCGCCCGTGGCGGGTTTTGAAGTGACCGGTGACACCCGGCCAAGGATCGCCATTTGAACGACATCAGAAACACTCCTCATCTCTTCGTTATTGGCTGCATCGTCGATCAACAGGTTGACGCCAAGCGCGCATGGACCATCCCCGCCCGGCTCGGCGAGGTCGCCGGAGGCTTCGCGTTTCACCGGATGCACCGCCTCACGAAGAAGCAGATTCACCGGGCCATTCGGCGGCGCCCAGCTCTCCACCGTTTCCCTGGGCGAATAGCCGGATTCGTCAAATCTGCCCTCGAACGGATCCGCACGGAATACCAAGGCGACGCATCCCGTATCTGGCGCAACCGCCCATCCAGCGCTCTGGTCGTCCTGCGTTTTCTCGATCTCGATGGCGTCGGCCCCAAGATCGCCACGATGGCGGCCAACATCCTCGTGAGGCATTTTAGAGTCCGCTTCTCGGATTACCACTCGATCGACATCTCTGCGGACATCCACGTGCGCCGCGTCTTCCGTCGGCTCGGCCTCGTCCCGGATAATGCTTCCACCGAGCAATACATCTATCGCGCGCGATCCATGTACCCCGCGTATCCCGGCCTTCTGGACCGGCCCGTCTACCTTCTGGGCAAGAACATCTGTCGACCCCGCCGGCCCAAGTGCCCGGACTGCCTCCTCCGCCGCGTCTGCCCATACCCGCTACAAAGAAGATGAACACGTAGAAAGCCAGCATGCGTATCCAGGATCTCAGTACGAATTCGTTGGAAGGGACTGGCGCGTTACTTCGAACAGCTGCCGGATGACAGTCTCTAGATCTCGCACCTCACACTGAAATACCCCTCACGATGTCGAACATTCGCCTTCCCACCGCACTCGATCGCTTTCTCTTCTCACTCCCGTGAACGGCGTGAATCGTTCTCCTTTTCTGTCGCTCAGTTTAGCCCTCTGGTGTATTCTAATTTGTATGCTGGAGACCCTTGGAACACCCGGGCGTCGAAAGCCACTCCACGGCCCGCCGGAACCCTTGCACAGCCCTGAAACACTTGGGTGCATTCGGCAATTTCTAATCGCCCAGGGAATCCGTTCAGTCCACTACTACGGTCAGGCTGACGCAGCCCTACTTCATCTCCTCGTTCATATCCCCAACCTCGTCGTCACCGTCATGGATCTCGACGACCACTTCGGCAGTGGCGCCCGCTTTTTCGCCGAAGATGTCGATCACATCCCGCCCGACCACTTTCCTATCCGCCCGGAGTGGCTAAATGACGTCCCCTTCTATCAAGAGGGATTTCCCTTTGAAATCGAGTGCTGGATCCAGGATGTGCCACCCAGAGAGTGGCAGTCGCATCAGGCGCGCGCCCTGCCTCACCAAGCGCCCGCACTCCGAGCCATCCTTCTGCCAAGCCTCCCCCCGTTCCCGGAAATCGCGCCCGATTTCATCTGGCGCCAGAAAGCGAACCTCGCCGTAGGGCTGAAGCACACCAATTCCGCGTCAATGCCCTGAGCCGTACACGCCACTCATCCGTTCACGGACGCTCATCGCCACCGGGGGCCAAGAGGCTGGAGCGACAATCGACCTTGCACGAGGACCAAACGCTGATCAGACTCCGCCCCGTACGGGGTATGGCTCGTTTTTCATTCACTCTCAATCGCGCCCTCTGCATCGCTCGCCGGTGGCTTGACCTCGTTTTGTACGCCCTGCCGGCAAGCGCAATCTATGCCTACGCCCCCGACCTGGCTTCCCCGCTCCTCCAGAAGATCCTCCACTCTTTACCAAATCTCCCCGGTCTTGTTGGGATCGGCCTCTGCTTCGGCATCGGTCTCCTCGCCGTCTGCTTCTTGCATTCCGCCGTGCGCAGCAACCTAGGCCACGTGCGCTCCCTGCTCACCTACCCGCCGCTTCCTCTTATCGTCTTCGTCAGTATTCTCGCCTCTCCTCTGTGGCTCACCAGCCCCCCTACCACGCATCCAATCCCTGCCCATCTTGCCGCCGGCGCCTATTTCCTGCTTTGGCTCATCCAAGCCGCCTTCCAGAAACTCTGGACTCTCCTCGAACGCCTCTCCCTTTCAGGAAAGGGTCCCTCACCAGCCGGCGCCCCGAAGTCCCTGCGCGACTTCTCCGACGACGAACTCGTCTCGTGGCTCAGAAAGGAAGTTCCCATCACGCAGCCGCATCAAGACCTCTTCGATGCGATGCCCGTCGCCAGGCGAATTCTTCAGCGCCTTTCCGGTGGAGACAACACCATCGCCCTGCAAGGACCGTTTGGTGCGGGAAAGTCGAGTGTCCTCCAACTCGTTGCCCGCCTCGCCCATGAACAATTCACGCCTTGCCGTTTTCTCTTCGTGAGTTGCTGGGGCTTCGACGAATCGGCCCGCGCTCAAGAGGCCCTCCTCCAAGAATTGGTGACCTTCGCAAATGAGCGAGTCGATTGCTTCCACGTACGGCGCATCCCTCAAGATTACGTTTCAGCCGTCTGCGGCACTACCTCTTGGCTGCCAATCCTCGGACCTTTTCTAAATCGCCCCGGTTCCCCCGTCGCCCAGCTCCGCCGCCTCTCCCCAATCCTCGCCGCCGCCGGGTCCCGAATCGTGCTCGTCCTGGAAGATGTCGACCGAAACGGCTCGCAGTTTGATCTCGCCCATATCCAAGCGCTTTTGACCCAGTTTCGCGATGTCCCCGGCCTCTCATTCATCCTCGCGATTTCTCTGGGTCAGCACATCGACTTCGCTAGGTTCACCGATTTCCAGGAACAACTACCAGATGTACCCGTGGAAATTGTCTCCAATCTCGTCCAAAGAGTCCGCGACATCGCCCTCCGCCGTTACGACACGACGCCCGTCGATCCTCCGGAGCCCCTCGGTGCGGCGGATGATCGCTACTCGATTCACGATCTCGTGGGATCCGACCGCGCTCACTGGCCGACCGCACTCGTGCGACTTCTGTCAACGCCACGGGCGCTCAAAACGGTCCTCCGAAGAACACTCCACACGTGGGATGAACTCAATGGCGAAGTCAGTATCGACGACCTCCTGACAACGTCCACTCTTCGCACCGTCGCCCCCGCCGCCTTCTCCTTTCTCTCTGACTACTTTGACCGCCTCTATGCCACGATCAGAGACAACTACGGATTCTCCCCAACGCCGCAAGAGCGAGAGGAACGCTTCAAGATGTTCCACGAAGCCTGGGCACCCGTCGCAGCAGCCCTCACAGTCGACAGAGGCTCTGTCGAAGCCCTCCTCGCCCACCTACTTCCCGGCAGTTCCGATGTCTTTGGCGCCCGCTGTTATCCACAAAAGAAACTCCAAGGCTTGGTTTCAAAGTTAGGCCACGTTTACTGGCCTCGACTCTATCGCGAAGCGATTGATTCCTCTGAGCCGCGGGACCAGACCGTCCTCGCCCTGATGCGTGCCGCCGAAACGTCCCACGAGGCCCGCATTTCCCTGGCTGCTTCTCTCGTCAAATCGCACGCCTTCTGCCGCTCCTTCGAACACTTCGCCCGACGTTTCGACAAAATCGATTTGTGGGACATCCTTTCGCAGATCTACGCGATCCTCCGAGATTTGTTCGGCAGGCACTTCGACCGCGAGAGCGCCCCTGGCTTCTTCTCCCCATGGCGGCTCCTCATCGACAGGCCCCGCCCGCCGGAGTTCTCCCAGTGGCTCAATCGCGAACTCACCCTCTGCATCCCCAAGCACCTCATGTTTCTCACCCAAATCTACTACTACTGGCTCGGCACAGAAAAATTCCGCGCCCCCGACAGGGAACCCTTCCGACGACGTATCCTGGAGGAGTGCAAGAAATCATTCGAACACCTTGAATCCAGGCAATTCTGCGATGGCTTTAACCCGACGTTCCCCTACACGCTCTTTCACCTGGTGTTCACGTCCGACTACGAGAAGCCGGAGGAAGTTCCCTATGGATCGGCATCCGATTGGGTGTGGCTTGGCCCGATTCTGCTGAACGCGGCCCGAGCCATTCCGAACGAGATCCTCCCCCAGATCCTCATCGCCTGTAACCGCGTCGAAGGCCGTGGCGGTGACATCCCCAGATTCGCCTTCGATGAAACCACAATGACCGCATGGTTCCCCGAATCCCGAACAGAGTTGCTTCAGATCATCACGCGCAACTTTCAAATCGATCCCGCGCTCAACCCCCATGCACAAGCCATTCTCCGGCTCGCAATCGAGGCCGCTCAGTCGGAAATGCAGAAGACGCCTCTGCCATAGACTCGGCCTCGTTATCGTCCCAACCTTTTGACGACGGCAAGGCGATGCCCCCACTCCAAACCATGCGCCGCTGCGTGGGCAAATATTCAAGGGCCAAGATCGCCGCCGTCTCCCCAGCCTGGTCCGTGATCGCGATCGGATGGGAAGCACACAAGACGCCTGCGTACATCGTCCCCGAACGCACGGTCATCTGGGTACCGCATCCAACCGGCGCCTTTGGCGCTTTCGTCCAGCTCTGGGCCGATGGCGATCTCGCGCCGCCAACGCGGGTGAAGCTTACCGCAGCCCACGAAAGCACCGAGCCACAGACCGTTTGGCTCGGCGCCATCACCCATGGAGCGTGATCCACTCACCAGCGCGAATCCTGTTGATCACTCCAATGCAGAGCGATCGGGCGCCGCCTTCGATATGGCCCGATCCGGGTAGATCCTCACGAGAGAAGTTCCAGACGGATCGAGAACCACGATCTCCCGAAACTTGGATCCCTTAATGTAGTCAGGGTGCGACTCACCAGGCCGCGTGGACGCGGCGACTTCACCGAGAAGGTTCTTGGGCCATGGCGACTCGATCGGGAATCGAAAGTTCCAAATATTGAAGTACACAAGCAAGACACAATGATCGCCGTAACCCCTTGAGCGCTTCTTCGCGAGTACGGAGCGGAACGACTGGAATGGATCACGGTCCGGTTGCGGGAAGAGCCAGAACAGCGGTTTGGCGGGTCTCTCCTCCCGCAGCTCTTGTCCGCGCCTTCTACCCGGACGAATGATTTCAGTCACCTCAATCGGAGCGAATGGCAGCCCGTCCGCAGCGAAGGTTTCGAAATCGGGGCTGCCGCTGGGCACTCGGCGAGCGAAACAGGGATAGGGTAGCTGCGCTGCAGCCAGGCATTCCGCAAACTTCCCCAGCACCCACCATTCCCGGAGATCCTTCATCTCCTCCGTGGGCTGTCGGATGTCCGTGCCGGATTTCGCGATCTCATCCAGCTTCATTTCAATCGGGATCATTCTAGAGTTCCAACTTGTTGCAACAGTCGCAGCACCTCACCTGCGTCGCGTTCCCAAGTTGCTGGATTGGGTGACTCGACAATCTCGCGGATCCTCTGCCTCGGATCCCGATCAACATCCGTGAGTAATTTCGGCATGGCGTTCTCCAGAGCCCGGCGGAACGCCTCCCTCCCCGGCTGGAAGTAGTGCCTGAGGACGATGTCGACGGTCTTGTGACCAGTGACTTTGGTGACCAGTTCCATGGGCACCCCCGCCGTGAGCGCGAGCGTCACCCAGGTGACCCGGAAGCTGTGGAAATCCCTCACGCTGCCCCGCCGCATGCCATGGGCCCGATCGACCCGGACGGCGCCGCGGACAATGCCCTCGGCTGCCGCCGCCCCGCGGCGCCGCAGGATCGATCCCCCGGCCAGCGCCTCCAGCTCGTTGAGATGCCCGGAGACGGTTCCCTTGCTCACGTTCAGGTAGCCCGCGATGGCGGGCAGCGTCCGCCCCGCGAAGTACAGTTCCGCGATCTGTCGCATCCGCGCGCGCTTGGCCGAGGTCATGTTCGCCTCGGCGATGGCATCCATGGCCCGCCCCATGTCTGCCGGTGGCCGGGCCACCCCGTCGGCCGCCGCTGTCGCCAGGTCCTTCGCCGAATCGACGAATCCCGCCATCGCCAACACCCTCCGCACCTGAGAGGTGATGTAATCGGGACGCGCCCGGTAGATCAACGACTGTTCCGGAAACACCTCGGCGCGCCCGTCTCGCTCAAGCTTCGCCAGTTCCTCGAAGAGGAGCGGGAAGATGGGGATGTCCACGGTGGCCCCAGTCTTGGCCGTCTTGACCCGAATGAATCGGCGCTCCAGGTCGACATCCTCCCACCGCAGCAGGCAACAGTCCCCCCGCCGCATGGCCGTGCACATCGCCGTCACGATGATCGGGCGGATGAAGTCATCGTCCCGCGCGGCTTCGAGAATGGCCTTGAGTTCCTCGGGCGTGAAGGGCTTGCGGAAGATCGTCTCGGTCTCCTTTGTGGGGCAGTTCAGCAGAAACCGGCGGTAGCCGTGCGCCTCGGGCTGCAGGTGCTTGAACGTGCCCCGCAGCAGCTTCAGGACGTCGTTCCATGTCTTCGCCGACACCCCGCGGGCGTGTTCCACGTCGAGGAACTCCTTCACGATCTCGGCGGTCACCATGTCCATCGTGACTACCTTGGGGTGCCGCTCGCGGATGAAGGCCGCAAACCGTTCCAGCCGCCGCCGGCACTGCACGGCATAGGTCGCGTCGGGCTCGCGCTTTCTCGGGATCTTGCCCCAGGCCTCGGCCATCGCCGACAGCGGCACCCCGAGATGCCGCTCCCCCATCTTGATCTCCAGGAGCCGCTGGCGGATCTCCTCCTCGTTGTGCTTGCGCTCGATCTCCTCCAGCAGGCGATCGTGCTCGCGCATCGCCTGCCCGCGGGATCGCTCGAACGCCGCATCCCCCTCTTGCGTGATGCGGGCCGGCCGTCGCCCCGCGACCCTCACGTTAAGGTTCACCCGATACAGCCGCCCTTTGTGGGAGTACCTCGCGTACCACCATCCCGATGTCGGTTTCAGTTCCAGCGCCATCGTCAGTCCTTCGCGCAATCCCGCGCAATCTGAGGCGATTTCAGGCGATCAAATGTAGGCTGTCAAACCCAATTTTCCCTTTTTCGTACCCCCAAGGACGATGCAACCAGTTGATATTGCAGTACATTGACTGACCACTTGGGGCTCATAACCTGAAGGTCCTGGGTTCAAATCCCAGCCCCGCAATTCCTTCCAACCCGTTGCGCCCGCCGCGCTTGTGCCCCGCGCGCACCATCGCGCCGCGGCCGCCTCTCGAACCCGTCACCAATTGGTGGCAGCTACCACCGATCCTCACCCGCCCCACCATATCCCGCTCGTGCTCCGGCCTGAAATGGCCGTACGTCTTGCGCAGCAGGATAGGATCGCTTGGCCCCACATCTCCCCTCTCCTGTTTCAGGTCGCGCATCCCCGACAACACCCGAACCGCGCAAAACGCAGAATCCATCTCCAAACAGGTCACGCTTGCGCACCCGCCGCCAACGCGATAAAGTCTCTCGGACCGAGGAAGGGTGGCTGAGTGGTCTAAGGCACTCGACTCGAAATCGAGCGTGGCAGTGATGTCACCGTGGGTTCGACTCCCACCCCTTCCGTATCTCATTCAATATCCCCTCGTTAAGCTGTGTCACGGGTTTCGGAAGTCGAAATTCACACCGCTCTTCTGCACCGCTCGGCCCATTTCCCCGCATCGCGCATCAGCGTCCGTTGCCAAAAACTTCAGTTGCCGTTTGACAGCGCGGCGGCGGCGGCCTTCCCTTGGGCGTCTTTCGCGGGAGGTGACTCATGGGACTGTCGTCAAAGCGGATCAACCGAACGCGGGTGGGCGTGTGCTTCGCGCTGGTATCCGGTGGCGCATTTCTGCCCATCGGGTCGACGGCGGCCCCGGCGCCCGACGATCTGGCGTATGTCCTGCCACGGATCACGGCGAACGCGGGTCTCCCGACCCGCGTTGCGATGACACGGAGCGAGGCAGTAACCTTTCGCGATCCCAAGACTTCGGCGGGCAAGACGGCAAACCTCACCGCCGGCTCCACGTACCCGCTGGCGCGGGTCGAGGGAACCAAGGCCATCCTGAAATACGAATACACCGATACCGTCATCGCGGGATACCGGGTGGTGGACTCCTTCAAGCTCAGCACCAGCCCCGAAAAGGACCTCAAGACGGTGACGAAAGAGGCCGACGTGCCGGTCCCCCTAGCCTCGACCGACATCGCCGGCCGAATGATCGCGGACCTCAAGTTCCCACCGTCCGTTGGCCTTGCGAGGGACGTGGTGTTGCCGATCGTGATCAACGGCCGCGAGGTCGGCAAGGGACCTGTCAGGACAGGACAGGCCGTCGCGGTCGTCGCCGTGGATGAGGCGTCGGGCCACCTGGAGGTGGATTTCAAGGGAACGCAGCGCGGGAAGATCGAGATCGCGGCGACGGACTGGGACTCCGCGGTCGCCGAGCTACGGCGGCGCCAGGGCACTCCCTCGGCCGCCACTCCCGAACCGACGCCAGCGCCGATGGCGGAGCCCTTCACCCCAAGCCCGCCCGAGACCGCGGCGCGGCAACCGGAACCCGCCATTGCTCCCGCACCCGTCACGCCCGCCCCACCACCGATGGTGGACGCCGCGCCCACCGGTGCGCCATCGGAACCGCCCACACCCATCGCGGCGAGCGAACCCGAAGGCACGGCCCATCCCGCGCCGGACGACACCCCAAAGACAACAGTTTCCAACGCCGGCACCGCACCGTCCGTCGAGGCGAGCCGATCCCCCGACGGCATCGGTCAACCGACAGGGGCCGGAGCGTCCACCGGAGGACCCTTGCCCAAGAGAATCATCCTTATCGTCGCAATCGCGCTCCTCGCGGCCATCGGCGGTTCCATCGCCCTCTTTCTCGCGACCCGGCCCCGATCCCGTCGCGGCAAGCGAAAGACCCCGCTGCCCGCGCACATGCTGACCAGGACGATCGCGCCAAACGTCCGCGCGCGCTCGTTTGCCGCGGTCGAACCGACCATGCGCGACACCCTCCCGAATGCGGAGGACCCGGACACGCCTCGCCTGCAGGGAGCGCCCACCGTCAAGAGATTGCGCGCCGGCGAGACCGTATTTGGCCGGTACACGCTCAAGCGAATGCTGGGCCGCGGCGGCATGGGCGTGGTCTGGGAGGCCGCCGATGGAAGCCTGGACCAGGACGTCGCGCTGAAATTTCTCCCCGACATCGTCTGCCACGATCCGGCCGCCCTCGAGGACCTCAAACGCGAAACCCGGCGATGCCTGCGCCTGACGCACCCAAACATCGTCCGGATCTTCGATTTCGTCTCCGATGAAGAGAGCGCGGGCATCGCGATGGAACTCATCGACGGGCCGACCCTCGCCGCATCTCGCGCCAAACAACCCAGCGGCGTTTTTTCCGCCGAAGACCTGGCGCCCTGGATCCGGGAAATGTGCCTCGCGTTGGATTATGCCCACTTCGACGCAAAGGTCGTCCACCGCGATCTCAAACCGGCCAATCTCATGCTGACCTCCGCGGGCCGACTAAAGGTCACGGATTTCGGCGTGGCGCGCAGCGTCGCCGACACCGTCAGCCGCACGAGCATGGGCACATCCACGAGCGGCACCATCGCCTTCATGAGCCCGCAGCAGGCCATGGGCGAGCAACCCTCCGTCAGCGACGATATCTACGCGATCGGCGCGACCCTGTTCCAACTGCTTTCCGGGACGCCCCCATTTCACTCCGGCGACGTGTTCATGCAACTGCTCCACAAACCGGCACCGTCCATCCTGGATCGGCGCATCGAGTCGTCGATCGAAGCAGATGGTGTTCCCGACCCCTGGGAATCGGTCATCGCCGCCTGCCTCTCGAAAGACCCTGCAGGGCGGCCAGCATCCGCGGGCGAGGTCGCGGCGCAGCTCGGCCTCTGACAGCCGCCTCCGGCATGCGCACGTGTTTCTGGAGGAAGGCGTTGTTTCGCCTAGTGTCCTCGATGCAGTCTGCGGCATCCGCGTGGCCCGTCTCGTAGACGTACCAACCCTCGTAGGCGATGTCGGCGAGCGCCCGGAACGCCGCGGGCCAATCGATGGGGCCGGGCTCCTCGATGAGCCTGTCGCCGTTCTTGACGTGCACGGCGCAGATCCGCTCTTTGCCCAACAGCGCCACGCCCGGGATCGCCTGGGCCCCGTGCCCGTAGGTGTCCATGTTGTGGGGGTCGTAGTACACCTGGATGGCGGGATGGCCAACGAGGTCCACCAGTTTCTTATTCTCCTCTGGGCTGAGCGAGTTCTCGAGCCCGAGGATGACGCCGGCATCCGCGGCGTCCTTTGCCACGCCCTGGAGCATGGAAACGACAGGGCCGTACGAGGACTCCTTGGCCATGTCAGGGGCATTTTCGCCGAAGAAGGCCACCAGGATCACGCCGCTGCCGAGCAACTCCGCGGCGCGGATGGACGGCCGGATGCTATCGGCGGCATTCGGGCTGGAGATCTGGACCCCGCGGTCCCAGACCCCGGCCAAGGACGGGATGCGCATGCCCCAGCGGTCCGCCTCCCGCTTGTAAAGCCGCACCGTATCCCGATCGCGGAGGTTCGGCTTACCCGCGGTGACCTGCAACTCCACGCCCAGGATACCGGGGATCCCCGCGGCCGTCCTGATGACGTCGGGGGTGCCGACCATTTTCATGCTGGCGGCGCGGATGCCAATCTTGAGCGGGATGCGCCGCGCCTCGGCGGCCACCGCGCGCGCGGTGCCAAGCGCCAGACCGAGCGCCGCCCCCGCCGCCGACCGCACGAAGGCCCGCCGCGTCAACCCGGGGCCCGCCCCGCCGCGCGCCTCAATCCTTGAGCCCGGCCAATTTCGCATCGAGGACCTCCGTGTCTTTGATCAGATCCGCCCACGCGATCGTCTGGCCCCGGTAGGCGGCGTTGCGCACGAGCACGCCCAAGAGATTGCTCTGCACGCTCGGTTCGACCGTCGCGTTGTCGAAGCGCCCGGCCGTGATCGATTCGTGGAACGCCCGTATGTTCACCGCGGCGCCCTCTTTGAACAGCCCCGGGCTCTCCCCGCCGCGGAAGAAATTCTTCCCGCGGATCAGGGTAGCGCCGGCGTACGCCGCCTCGAGCACGCCATCGGAGCCGAAGAGCCGGACGCGTATGCCCGAGGGCACCGTGCCGTGCCCCTTGATCTGGCGGTGGCTGAAGGTGACCCCCACCCCATCGCCATAGTCCAGCAGCGCGGTGAAATTGTCGCTGCTCGTGCCGACCTTCCGGACCTTCCGCGCACCGGTGGCGGACACGCGCACCGGCGGTTTGCCCATCGCCCAATGGAGCATGTCCAATGTGTGGATCGCCTGCTCCACGACGATGTCGCCGGACAGGACACGGTCCAGACCGAACACCCGCAGGCGCCTCGCCGGATCGTCCGGGGACTGCGCCAGCTCCCCGACACCCTGGCGCTTCGCGAAAGGATCCTCGGCATGGTACGTCGCCTCGCCAAACGCGATCGGCCCGATCGCTCCCGAGGCCACCTTTGCCATCGCCTCCGCCATGAAGGGGTCCACGCGCGCCTGAAAATCCACCAGGAGGCAAAGCTTCTTCTCCGTGGCTCTCTTGCCGCTCGTGGCGATCGAGTGACAGCCGGGCACATCGACAGCCACCGGCTTTGCCACGAACGCGTGCAATCCCGCGTCGATCGCCTCCTTGACCTGTCCCGGGTGGAAATACGGCGGGCTCTCAACCACCACCGCATCCACCGCCCCGCCCTCGATCACCCGCCGGTAGCCCGAGAGCCCGGTGAAGACCTGCTTCTCGGGAATCGCCAGCTCTGCCGCGGCGGCCTGCGCCCGATCCTCGAAATAGTCGGCGCAGGCCGCCATCTCATAGCCGCCGTGCTCCGCGAACAGCTTGCCGATCCATGTGCCGCGCCGCCCGCAGCCGAGCAGGCCGAGGCGGATCTTTGAGTTCGCCGCCGTGCCCCGGACCGCCGCCGCCGGGACGATCGCGATCGATGCCGCCGACGCGCGGAGAAACCTGCGCCTCGTGATGCCATTGGATGAATGCCCCATGTCTCGCCCTTTCGCTCTCGCGCCCCGCCCGATGCGCGGCAACGGGATATTCTAGACCCCGATCCCCACCGCATGGCAACCAACAAAAGGGGATCCGGAGGAAAGTCGGACGCTTGACGGGACCCCATCCGGCGCACCAAATTGAACCGGAGACGCCATGCGTGTGAGGCAACGGCAGACCGGGGAACGGGCGCCCCCGCGCGACAGGGATCCCGCGCCGTGGCTGGATCGCTTTGGCGCGCCCCAGATCCTCGATGCGCTCGCCGATGGCATCTACATCACCGACCGCGACCGGAGGATCACCTTCTGGAACAGGGCGGCCGAGCGGATCACCGGCTGGTCTGCGGGCGATGTCGTCGGGCACACCTGCTATGAGGACATCCTCAACCACATCGACCTCGACGGGCACCCGTTGTGCGGGAAAGAGTTCTGCCCGCTACACCGCGCCATCGCCACGGGCGCCAGCAGCACGGCCTCGACGGTCGTCAGCGCGAGGCACAAGGAGGGGCACCGTGTTCCCGTCGAGGTCTCCGTCGCCCCGATCAAGGACGCCTCTGGACAGGTCATCGGCGGCATCGAAGTCTTCCGGGACCTGACCCAATTCGTCGATGACCTGCGGCGCGCCCGAATCATCCAGGATGGCACGCTCAGCTGCCCCCTGCCCGACGACCCGCGGGTCGCGTTCGATGTCCGCTACACTCCCGAAGAGATCATCGGCGGCGACTTCTACCGGATCGAACCCCTGGCCGAGAGCGCCTACGCGCTGATGGTCGCCGACGTGATGGGCCACGGCCCGGCGGCGGCCCTGTTCACGATGCAGCTGCGCTCGCTGTGGGAGGAATGCCGGGCCGCCCTGGGGAACCCGGGCCGATTCATGACCCTCCTCAACGCGCGACTCCACCGCCTGATCAGCGCCGAGGGTTATTTCGCCACGGCGATCTACGCCCATCTCGATGCCGCATCGGGCCAGATCCGCTACGTCCGCGCGGGCCACCCCGCCGGACTCGTGATCGATCCGGCTGGGCGCATCGACCCGCTCGCCCATTGCGCGCCCGCACTGGGCCTGCTCCCCGAGACGGCTTACGAAAGCCACGCCGCCAGGCTCGAACCCGGCGACTGCCTCCTGCTCCACACCGATGCCGCCATCGAGGTCTGCGATGCCGACGGAAACGAGCTCGGCGAAGAGGGGTTTCTAAGCATCATCGGGGACGAGCTGCGCTCGGGCGAGGGTCTCGCCACCGACCGGATCGAGAACCGCCTGCTCCGGCATGCCGGGACCCTCCGGCTGCCCGACGACTTGACGCTTGTCTTGGCGCGCTGGATCGGTCCAGAGTCACGGATGTCCGGCACAGCACGAAACGCGACATGAAACCGTCTTCCATCCTCGTGGCCACCCATCAGGACGCCGCTTTCATACGGCCCATCGGGCGCGCCACCTTCGAGAGCGCCGCGGACTTCAAGGCCGCCTTCGGCGCGATGCGGGAGCGGGGCTTCCGCCGATTCATCATCGATCTCGCCGAATGCGCCCAGATGGACAGCACCTTCTTGGGAACCCTCGCTGCCTCGGCCATGCAACTGCGTGAACAGCAGGGCGCCGATCTTCCGATCCACCTATGCGGGCCCAACGAGAGAATCGTGAAACTGCTTGGCGATCTCGGGGTCATCGACCTCTTCCGGATCTCCGCGACCGAGCCCACCCCGTCCGACTATCGGGACGCCCCCGGTGCCGATGCCTCCCCGAGGACCATGGCGCAGACGAGCCTCGAGGCGCACGAAACCCTCATCGCCATCTGCCCAGAAAATCGGCCAAAGTTCAAGGATGTCGTCACCTTCCTGAAGGAGGACCTGGGCAAGATCGCCCCCGAGAAGGCCGCAGGCGAGACCCCCGGAGCCTGACTCGAAGGTTCCAGACGTAGCCCACGGCCGTGAGGCCGTGGATCTTCCCACGCGTGGCCCATCTGTTACCCGATGGGCTACATTTTCCACCCTTGTGGTGCCCCGCGGGTGGGGCATGAGGTCTGACTCGAAAATTCCGGGTGTAGCCACGGCCGTGAGGTCGTGGGCCCGCACCGCGCGGCCCCTCCGTGAACGGAGGGGAATGTTGGGAAATTCGCCACTGGCGATCGGCCACCTATCGGCGGCGCCAGCCATGCCTCGCCAGCCACTCCGCGACCGCTGGCTCCCCGCGTCCCGCGACCATCTCGCCCCAGGACGCCGACATCCCGCGCAGGCGCTCGACGACCTTGGGCAACACCCCCGAGGCAAAATCCACGTCGCTCTCGGTGGTGGCGCACCCGAGCCCCACCAGGAGATGCCCGGCGGCCAAGGAATCGGGTTGCCCGATCGCGCGCAGGGCGGCGGAGAGCTTCAACGAGCGGCTGACGCAACTCGTGCTGGCCCCGATGACGAGCCCCCTCAGGTCGCACGCCAGGGCGACGGCCTCCGCCTCCGCGCACGCGATGCTGAAACTCAAGCCATTCGCGACCCGCCCGTCGCCCGGCTCCGGTCCATTGAGCGCACCCGCGGGAATGGCCTCTGCCAGCCCGCGGATCATGCGCTCCTGCAATGCCCCTGCCCGGGCCACGCGCCGCGAAAAATCTCCCGCCGCCTCCATCGCGGCGCGCCCCGCGCCCACGGCCGCGGGCACATTCTCGCCCCCGGCGCGCATGCCCCACTCCTGGACGCCACCATGCAGCAGCGGCTCCATCGCCACACCGCGCCTCACGTATAGAGCCCCGATCCCCCGGGGGCCGCCGAAGCGCGCCGGGGCCAGCGACAACAGATCGCAGCACATCCCCACCGCGTCGATCTTCACCCACCCCGCGGCCCAGGACGCATCGCAGAAAAACGCCGCGCCCGAAGCCCGCGCGATCGCCCCGATCGCACCGACGCGCTGCACCGTCCCGATGTCGTGCTGCACCAGATGCGTCGCCACCAGGAAAGTGTCCTCGCGCATCGCCCCCGCGATCGCCTCAGGATCCACCCGCCCCAGCGCATCCATTCCCACCCGCGTCACGCGGTAGCCCCGGCCCTCCAGCCACCGCAACGACTCCTCCACCGACGGATGCTCCGCCGCCGTGCCCACGATGTGCCCCCCGCGTCGCCCGCCCGCCCACGCCAGTCCCTTGATCGCCAGATTCGCCGACTCCGTGCCACCCGAGGTAAATACGATCTCCTCGGGGTGAGCCGCCCCCACCAGCGCCGCCACGCGCTCCCGCGCCAGCCCGACCGCCTTGCGCGCCCGAAGCCCCATCGAATGCACCGCGGATGGCGAGCCGCACTCCCCGCCCAGAAATGGGGCCATCTCCTCCAGGACGGCCGGATAGGGTGGCGAACCCGACAGGTGATCCAGGTACGAGGGCATCGCCGTAGCTTAGCCCCCGAGCAAACCAATCTCAACGGTGCCCGCGGACTGACTCGAAAATTGGGTCGCGATGTAGGCTGCGCCTTGGCGCACGCGGACGTTCGATTCGGCAGCGTGCGCCAAGGCGCAGCCTACCATTTTCCACCCCGGTGGTGCCCTGCCGGGTCACACCTGCATCAGCTCTTTCTCTTTCGCCGCGAGGTGCTTGTCCACGTCCGCAACGTACTTGTCCGTCAGCTTCTGGACTTCTTTCTCAGACTGCGTGAGCTCATCCTCGGTGATCTTGCCATCCTTCTGCAACTTCTTCAGCGCCTCCATGGCATCCCGCCTGGCGTGCCGGATGCTCACGCGCCCGTCCTCGGCTATCTTGCGGATATTCTTCACCAATTCCTCGCGGCGCTGCTGGGACAGTTCCGGGAACGGTATCCGGATCACCTTGCCATCGACCATCGGCGTGATGCCGAGCTGCGATGACTCGAGGGCCTTGCGCACCGGGTCGACCGTCGCCATGTCCCACGGCTGGATCAGCAGCATCCTGGGCTCGGGCGCGGTGATGGCCGCCACCTCCTTGAGCCGCATGCTGGTCCCCTCGTAGGCCTCCACCATCAGGTTCTCGACCAGCGCCGGAGAGGCCTTGCCCGTCCTCACCGTGGCCAGCTGGTGGTGCAGGTGCTCCACGGCCTTCTCCATCCCTTCCTCCGCGCCAAACATCGCCTCGTCCAAACTCATAATCGCCTCCAGTCCGGCCCCTCTTCGACCGCCCTCATCTTCCCCGGATCTTCCGGAGCACCTTCTGCGTCGCCTTCACACGCTTCGAGCGCAGCTTGGTCTTGTGCCGGCGGAACTGCGTCTCGAGTTTCTCGTGCACCAGATCGATCGCCTCGTAAAGGTCCCCCGCGCGCACCTCGGCGTGCAGGTCGTTGCCCGGCACCGCCACGTGCACCTGCACGCGGAACGGCTTGGAGCCGTGCGTCTGGTCCCGGTACAGCACCACGTGCGCCCCGATCGCCTGCTGATCCAGCCGGTCCATCGTCGCGATCTTGTCCAAGACGTATTCCTTGATCGCCTCCGTCAGCTTCAAGTGCCTCACCGAAAAGTGTATTCTCATGCGCGCCTCCAGTTCCCGTCAGTCGCTCACCAGCGTGCCAACCTTTTGCCCGCTGATGGCCCGGCGGATGTTCCCTTTCCGAAACATGTCGAAGACCATAATCGGAATATGGTTTTCCATGCAAAGCGAAAACGCGGCCGCGTCCATGATCCGCAGCCGCCGCTGCAGCGCATCCAGGTACGCGATCCGGTCGAATTTCTTCGCGCCTCGGTGCTTGTTGGGGTCCCGGTCGTAGATGCCATCCACCTTGGTCGCCTTCAGCAACACCGAGGCCCCGATCTCCGCGGCCCGCAGCGCCGCGGTCGTGTCGGTTGTGAAGTAGGGGTTCCCCGTGCCCGCGACAAAGATCACCACCCTGCCCTTCTCCAGGTGCCGCTCCGCCCGCCGCCGGATGAAAGGCTCGGCGACATTCCGCATGTCGATCGAACTCATGACACGCGTGTGCACGCCCGCCTTCTCCAGGGCATCCTGAAGCGCCAGGCCGTTGATGACCGTCGCCAGCATGCCCATGTAATCGGCCGTGGCCCGGTCCATCCCCTCCTCGGCCGCCACCCCACCGCGCCAGATGTTGCCCCCGCCCACCACCATCGCCAACTGCGCCCCAAGTCCGGCCGCCAATTTGACCTCCCCCGCCAGCGAAGACACCACCTTCGGGCAAATCGACTCCCCCTCCCCCTGCAGCGCCTCGCCGCTGAGCTTCAACAACACGCGGCGGTATCTGACTTTCGCCTTCTTCGATACACTCACTCCACCCCAATCTGCAATGGCCCTGCGCCACCCGCAACAACAATTCCCCTAGGCCCAAGGGCGCAAGCGTCGCCGCCGAAACCCAAAGGCGACGCATCACGAATCGGAAAGCTGGGATCCCGTTGCCGCCAGGCACAGGCGGCCTGCTGCAGATTTATGCGCGGCGTCTCTGCGAGCCGCCAATGGGGGTGAAGCTCCAAACCAGATCCCATGCCCAGCACGGCGGGGCTACACCGCGGGTGAAAGTGTAGCCCCTCTGGCCACGGAGGGGCCGGGGGAAGCGGGCCCACGGCCTGGCGGCCGTGGCGACACCTGGAATTTCGAGCCAGCCTGTCGGACTTCGCTAAGCCCGATCGGCTAGAAAACCTCACCCCATGCTGGTCAAAAATAGTCACTTTTGTAGGCGACGGATGTCCGACCTTTTCCAGACAAGTCTGAGGCACGTACAGAGACTTACGTAATTTGCTGCACTTCAGTTCTTTATGGATTTCTACAAACATGGCATCCCTTTTGCTATGGGAACCCATCACAGAGAAGGAGCATCAAATGATACAGATTATTTCGAAGTGGCGTCCGTTGGGGTTGGCGGCGGTGGTCGTGGCGATGGCGTGTGGCGGTTCGTCGCTGAGCGCGCAGGAGGCGGCGGCCCCGACGTTGGAACAGCGGGTGGCGGGGCTGGAGGCCTACGTGAACAACGTGGATCCCGCCGGGAGCGGGGTGGCGGGGGTGGCGGGTCCCGGCCACAACGCGTGGATCATGGCTTCGGCGGCGCTGGTGCTGTTCATGACGCTGCCGGGGCTGGCCCTGTTCTACGGGGGCCTGGTGCGCCAGAAAAACGTGCTTTCGGTCCTGGCGCAATGCATCGGCATCGCGGGGCTGGTCACGATCCTGTGGTTCCTCTGCGGGTACAGCCTGGTCTTTGGATCGGGATTCAGCAGCCCATTCCTCGGCGGTCTCGAGAAGCTCTTCTTCAAGGGCGTGACCTCGGCCCCGAACACATCGTACTGCTATTGGATATCCGAGAACGTCTTCGCCATGTTCCAGCTCATGTTCGCCATCATCACCCCCGCGCTGATCGTGGGCGCGATCGCGGAGCGCATGAAATTTCCGGCGCTGCTGGCATTCATCTGCTGCTGGATGTTCCTGGTCTACTTCCCGCTGGCTCACATGGTCTGGGGCAGCAGCGGCCTTATGAACGGGGTCTGGAATGCCGACGCCAAGATCCCCTCGATCGATTTTGCTGGCGGCACGGTGGTCCACATGTCCTCGGGCTGGTCCGCGCTGGTCCTGTGCCTGATCCTGGGGCCGCGCCGCGGCTTCGGCAGAGAGGCTATGCCGCCGCACAGCATGGTCCTCTGCATGATCGGCACCGGGATGCTGTGGTTCGGCTGGTATGGCTTCAACGCCGGCAGCGCCCTCGCCGCCGACGGGATCGCGGCGACCGCGATCACCACCACCACGCTCTGCACCGCCACGGCCTCGTTCGCGTGGGCCGCCATCGAGTACCTCATCCGCAGGAAGGCCAGCGTCCTGGGCTTCTGCTCGGGCGCGGTGGCCGGCCTCGTCGTCATCACCCCGGCCGCCGGCTTCGTGGATCCCGCCGCCTCCATGATCATGGGCGTCCTCGCCGGCGCGGTCCCGTTCTTTGCCTGCACCAAGCTCAAGAAGCTCCTCGGCTACGATGACGCCCTGGACACCTTCGGCGTCCACGCCGTCGGCGGCACCCTCGGCGCCCTGCTGACGGGCATCTTCGCCAACCCCGCGGTCAACCCCAACCTCATCAGCGAGGGCGTGGCCGGCAAAAACGGCCTCAAGGCCGCCGTCGAGGGCGGATCCCTCTGGCTGACGCAGCTCGGCGCGATCGCGATCACCCTCGTTCTGGCGATCGGCGGCACCGTCGTCATCGCCCTGGCGATCAAGGCCATCATCGGCCTGCGCCCGACACCGGAAGACGAGATCCAGGGGTTGGATCTCGCGGATCACGGCGAAGAGGGTTACATTCTAGCGATCAAGTGATCGGCAAACGCCGCAAGAACGAGGAGGCACGCAGCCATGAAAAAGATCGAAGCGATCATCAAGCCCTTCAAGCTCGAGGAGGTCAAATCGGGCCTCTCCGAGGTCGGCATCGAGGGAATGACCGTCACCGAGGTCAAGGGATTCGGCCGCCAGAAGGGCCACACCGAAATTTACCGCGGCAGCGAATACACGGTGGATTTTCTTCCCAAGATCAAGGTAGAGGTCGTCGTCGGCGACGAGAGCGTCCAACCCGCGATCGACGCCATCCTCGCCGCGGCCAAGACCGGCAAGATCGGCGACGGCAAGGTCTTCGTCTCAACGGTGGAGTCCGCCATCCGCATCCGGACCGGCGAGACCGGGGACAAGGCGGTCTAGCCAGACACTTCAAACCGCGGATGACGGGGATGATGGGGATAATCCATCGTAATCTAGCGGTTGTGATGCGGTGGCAGCCAGGGTCAGGATGCGCCCCTAATTTTGGACTGCGGTGGCAGAGCGTAGCGGCGACACCGCTTTGGCTCCCGGCGGAGGTGGGACTCGCGGCCCGGGGCCAACGCCCGCGCTCCGATCGCCCGAGGCGATCGGACTGCGCATCCAAAGCGGTGTCGCCACCCCTGGCGGGGTTCTGCCACCGCAGTCCAAACGGCCCCTCGAACGCATCGGAAGTTTCCCCATGAATCTTCCGGCGCGTGGTGGACTCTGGCTTGCCCCGCCCCCGCGCGCCGGGGGCCGGCCGCGGGGCATTTGATTTTCCTTGCATCCGGTCCCGCCCCGCATTCCCTCGGCCAAGGACATGGATCGCACGGAACGCCACCCCGCGGCAAAGATCAACCTCACGCTCCATATCATGGGCGCGCGGCCCGATGGCTTCCACGAGCTGGATACGGTCTTTGCCCGCACCAGCCTCTGTGACCGTCTGGAGGTGCGGCGCGCCGCGCATGGCGGGCTCCGCCTGGATTGTCCCGGCTCGGATCTGCCCACCGGACCCGACAACCTCGTGGTCCGCGCCGCCGAACTCTTCCGCCAACGCGCCGGCATCGCGGACGGTTTCGACATCCGCCTCGAGAAGCACATCCCGGCCGGCGGCGGGCTCGGCGGCGGCAGTTCGGACGCGGCGTCGACCCTCGACGCCCTGAACCAACTCTGCGGCAGACCGCTGGCGCCCACCGATCTCCTCGGCCTCGCCGCCCAACTCGGCTCGGATGTCGCCTTCTTTCTCGGGCCCGCCGTGGCACGCGGCACCGGCCGCGGCGAGATCTTGTCCCCCGTGGATGCCGCCGGACTGCCCGAACGCGCCCTGCTGGTGAATCCCGGTTTCGGGGTGCCGACGCCCTGGGCCTACGCCGCCTACCGCGCCCTGCCCCCCGACAAGAAACGCGGCGAGGTCAACGCCACCTTTCCCTGGGGCGAGATGCGCAACGACCTCGAACCCCCCGTCTTCGAAAAATATCTCCTCCTGCCGCGGCTCAAGGCATGGCTTTGCGATCGTCCCGAGACGACCGCCGCCATGATGAGCGGCTCGGGCGCCACGATGTTCGCCCTGTTGGCCCCCGGAGCCGATGCCCGCGCCCTGCAGCTTGATCTCGGGGGCACCTTTGGGCATGCTTGTTGGTCACGCGAGGTTCGCCTCGGCTGACATTGCCCGATGGTGTAAAGGTAGCACAGAGGCCTTTGGAGCCTTTAGTCATGGTTCGAATCCATGTCGGGCAGCCAGACCAGTCGGTCCGATGTCAGCGGTTCCCCGTCCCTGCCGATCTGATAATACCCGCGCCCGATCCCATGCCCCGCCACCTCGAGCCGGAGCGTCTCCGGTTCCCGCGAGAATAGGCCCGCCGCGCCCCCGGACGTCATGACCCTGACCGCGATGGCGTTCATGCCTTCGACGGCAAGCCCATCCGGCACCGCAAATACCGCCGCCCCCCCATCGCCCGGGGCGCCCCGACCCAGAGGCTTGCCATTGAAATACACCGCCATCTTGCCACGCCATTCGCCCAGCCGGAGTTGCAGCGGCCTTCCCTCCCAACCCTTCGGCAGATCCACGACCCGCCGCACCCACATGGCGCCGCCAAATCCCGCGAGCGCGCGATCCGCGTCCTCCCACGATCCGGGAAGCGCCACCGCCTTCCAACCCTCCGCGCCCGCCTCCCGACCGGCCCAGCCCGCCGCCTCGCCGTAGCTCCCCTCCGCGCCCTCCCGCGCACCACCCGGCTCCGGCCGCACCAGCCACTCCCCCGCCAAAGGCATCGGATGGAAAGGGTCGCTCCGCGGCGCGAATGCCCGCCGGTCGCTCAAAAAGGTCGCCCCCATGTTCGCCAGCAGCCGTGAGATCATCGCCAGATTCCGGCACTCGCTCAGCGCGAGCGCCGGGATTCCCGCCCGCGCGATCTGGTCCGGCCCCACTTGCACGAATACCGCCGCCCCCGGGCCCCGCTGGAGTTTCGCCAGCAGGCCGCCCGCCGAGATTTCGCCGGGACCCGACACGATCAGTGGCGCGGCGATGTCGCATCGCGTCCGCACGTCGGACATCGACAGCCCGCGGCACTCCGGCCAAGGCGGCAAACCCTCCGGTCGCCCATACGGGCTCCCCGGCTTGGCCACGAAACCCAGCGGCAGCGCCACGCTCTCCCGGGGCAGGAAAAGCGCCGCCCCACCCCGGTCCAGATGCTCTTCGATCCGCCGGTCCACGATGGGGCTGTCGTCCGCCACCACCAGCAGGCCCGGCACCTTCGGCATCGCCTGCACCGGCTGAAAATCGACGCCCATGGCCTCGAGTCGCGCACGCCACGTCTCCCCACCCGTGTAGTACGTGGGCCCGCGCTCCGGGGCCGGGCGAAATCCCTCCAGATAGCCCATCATCCGCACCAAGAGATCCCGCGCCACCGGATCGTCCTGTGCCCGCGAATCCACCTCCATCGAACACCACAGGATCACGCCCCGCCCGTGCTCCAGTTCCATCAGCGGCGCATAGCTCATGTCAAAGCCGCACTCGAGAATGGGCCTCCACCCCCCAAAGTGCGGCTTCTCCGGCGCCGCCACCGACACCGCCCCTCGCTCCCCCCAGGCCACCGGGAAGCGCGCCGCCACCCGCAGCGCGGCACCCGGGTCCGGAATCGAGAGGCCCGCCCTCGGCCCGCGGCCCCCGCTCCAGTCCCGCAGGTCGACGGCGTCCAACCCCCTGACCACCGGATGCGAGCGCTGCGTCACCACCTCCCAACATGCCCTCTCCGCGCGGGGATTGGCCCGGAATGCCGTCCCCGAAATCACCCGCCGCCGCTCCTGCGCGCAGATCAATACCCTTCCCCCATCGGCGGCAAATTGCTCGAACGACCCCGTCGCCAGCGATCCCGCCGATAGCGCGCCCCGCCCCACCACCAGCACCCTCCCCGCCTCATGCCGCCCGTCCCACGGCTGTACTTTGAAACCCAGCGCCCTCAATACACGCGAGGTCTCCCCCGATGGGTCAAACACGTGCACCAGCCGCCCCCCCTCCACCGCCGCGCCCGATGGATAGACCCGGATCAGAAAGTCATCCCCGACCGCCTTCCCCCCAAATTCTCCCTCGAGCCGGATCTTCCCATCGGCCTTCAGGTTCACCACCGGACACGAGAATTCCACCGGCAGAAATCGCGACTGCCCCGCCGCCAGATGGCCCCGGTGCTCCCCGAGCCCCACTTCCTGGCCAGCGACATCGGCATGCCATTGCAGCGCGTACGGCGCCTCCGACCGCCCCTCGTTCACCAGGACGACCGATTTCACCACCCGCGCGCCCGCGGCGAAATGGTGGTCCACCGAACTCAGATCCTCCGGCGGCCCCGCGAGCCACGCGAATGTCGGCCCGGCCAGCGAGACGTCCACCGGCCACGGCCACTCGCCAGACACCGCTTGCTCGGGCCCCACCACCCAACCCCTCGATCCCGCCGCCGGCCCGGCCCTCGCCCCCTCCCCCGCCAAGACCAGCGCCCGCAACGCCGCCGCCGGCGCCACCGGCAACGCCGCCACCCCCCAGCCCCGCCACGCCCGCGATACCCGGCCCAGAAATCGCGTCCCCAGCTCCTGCGCGAGCGCGCCGCTAACCACCGATTGCCCCCAAGAACCCGCGCCCAGCGCCAGGCGCGCGCCATCCTCCTCCCGCAGGTAGGCCATCGGGCCCAACTCCGCCACCGCGCGCTCCGCCACCAGCGGCCCCAGCCACTCTTGCCCGACGGCGAATAGGCCAGCGCCAGACGGCGCCCAGCAATCGAGCGCGACGAAGGGCATCTCGCCCGACTCCGCCCAGCGCGAGGGCCAGTCCGCCACCTCTTGCACCGGCGCCCATCCCGCAGTCGCTCGCGGCGCATCGATCTCCCCCAGTGGCCCGCCACCGCAGACCATCAGCGGCCTCGAGGGATCCGGCCCGCGGATCGCCTCGAGCGCCAGGCCGGCCAACCTCGCCCGATCCCGCCACCATTCCGATGATGGCCAAGCCCGCGCCCCGAACCGCCCCGGGTGCGCCGACCCGGAGTACGCCAGGCCCCCGTCGTCCACGCCCCAGCCCACCACCGAGGGCCACGCCCCCAGCCGCCACACCTCCCTGACCACTTGCTGATGCCAAAAAGCGCGGCCATCCCCCGCGGCCCAGCGGTCCAGCGCCACCGACAGCCCCGCGACCGGCGCGACCACGAGCATCCCTGCCCGCGATGCCGCCTCGCAGAGCCACGCCGCATCGGGCGCGCCGGAGCCTGGCCCCCACTCCGCCGCATCGCACACCACCGCATTGAATCCCGCCTCGGCCAACCGTTTCAGTTCCGCCCCGATGGCCTCGGGCGTCCCGCCCCCCGGCGAGGGCGCCGGAACCAGCCGCACCCGGTTGCCATTGAGCCGCAGCCATCGCCCGTCGGGAACCATCTCGCGAAACCCGAAGTCCCCGGCCCACTCGTCTTTGATGCCCGCCCCCTCGACCGCGACCTTCAAGGAAAGGACCTTCGGCGCGCCCACGTCCCACACCGGCGCCCCGGGCCACTTCCACGAGCACGAAAGCCATGAGCCGTCCTCCGCCGCCGCCATTGCCGTCGAACGGAACTGCCTTCCGTTCTCGAGTCCCGCGCCCGAAAAGCGCGCCGTCACCGTCGCCTCCCCCGCCTTTCCCGCGCCCGCCAAAAGCACCCGCAGCCCGGCCTCCCCCGACGCCACGCTCGCCGAACCCACGACTCCGCCAATGTATCGCCCTTTCGGGCGACCCAGTAGAAACACATCCCCGCCAATGCCCCACAGGCCCTTCCCGCCCCCGGCGCGGGATACTTTCAAGCGCATCGTCGCCTCGCCCCCCGCCTTCACCAGCGACGAGATGTCCACCTCCCCGCCCGGCCAGGACACCCGCCCCGCCTCCCTCCCATCGAGAGACACCTCCGCATCGCCCTCCAGCCTCGTGAACTCCAACACCACCGCACGCCCCGCCCACTCCGCCGGCACAGCCACCCGCCGCTCGTACCAGCCCATGTCGCCACCCGCCTCATCCCACGATTCTCCCACGCCCCTTGCCTCGATCCCAGGCACCCCCGGCGGCGCAGCCCAAAAACCCGGCACCCGGATCCAACCCCACTCCCCGTCCCCGGGCGCCTCCGTCGCCCCCTTGCCCGCGGGCGCAAACCGCCACAGCCCATTCAAACACACCCGCCCCCGGCTCGACGAGACCACCTCCACCCGCTCCTTCCCCCACCCGGGATCCACCCCCGCAGCCAAACCCACACCCAATGGCAATACCCCACCCGCCACCGCCAGCCACCACCTCAGCCTTCCGTTCCAATCCACCCCGCCAATCCTGCCACGCACCACACCCAAACTCCAACCCCCCTTTTCACCTTGAAACTCCCCCCGCTTGCCCCATGCTTCCCCCACCCAGCGGGCATAGTTAAGTGGTATAATGTGGGCTTCCCAAGCCTGAGTTGAGGGTTCGATTCCCTCTGCCCGCACCACCTCAGAAAATGTCAGTAAACCATGACTGACCCCTTTCCCGGGTCAATCACTCCCCAACCGGACGTCGCGCGTCGTGGCAGCGTCGATCCAGACCCGCCTCTCGAAGCCGATGAACTGGTTGTCGCGGATCTCGACGTCCCGGGCGTTGCGCACATCGATGGCCACGCACCCGGGGCCGCCGCACGGATTCTTGAAGACATTGCCGCAGATCAGGATGCCGGCATTGAACATCGGGGCCTTGAAATACCGGTTCAACGAGTGGATCACGATCGCGGATGGCTGGCCCCGGTGCGCGATATCGACCCACGGGACATCCTCGCAGACATTGTTGCGGAAAACGTTGTTCCGGACGAAGGCGCCGGTCGTCTGGTTCGGGCCGTACTTGATCTGGTACGAGTTGTTTGAGAACACGCACCCCTCGACGGTGATGTTCTCCTCGAAGTTGACGATGGGGCTGCCGAAGCTGTCCTCGAAAACACAGCGGCGAATGATCCCCTCCTCGAGCGCGTGGGTCTGGTAGCACAGGGGCGTGCCGACGATGGCGCCGGGCGGGATGGCCTGCTCAAAGGTGTAGAGGTAGGCGCCCCCGCCCTGGCTCTTGCAGCTGGCCACGGTCCTGTCCTGCGGTTCCTCCCCCACCCAAAACCGGATCTTGTCATCGGCCGGGATCTCGTAGGCGGGCTTTGCGATAATACCCCCGTCCGGGCGGATCTCCTTGACTAGGCCAAAGGTCTTGCGGATGACCAGCGGGTCCATCCGGAGCCCCTTGAAGTAGCAGTCTTCCACCAGCAATCTGCCGGAATTCATGCTGAGGTGCATGCCGTCGCGTCCCCCGACAGCGAGGTTGCCCTTCTCGGGCCTAAAGGCGACCCTGCGGAATGTCAGGTTGCGGTTATAGCCCGCAAGCATCCCCATGTTCGTCACGTTGGGGAATCGGACATTCTCGAACGTGACATCCCGTGAGTACATGACCGCGGTCTGGTTGTCGCACTCGCGGGCCGCGTGGTGCCACGAGACGCCGTCGCCGACGGCGACTTTTGCGGCGAATCCCTTTCCCGCCATGCGCAACCGCCGGGACCCCGTCCCGGGCACCGCCTCCCAGAACTGGGTGATACTCAGGCCGATGGTCAACGTTGCCTCGGTCGGCGTCAGGCCGAAGCGCTTCAGCCTTCCTGTCGCAAGATCCCAGGCGTGCGCAGAGGCGCACCGCATCCCGCCGTAGGCGGGCAGCCCCTCCAGGACCTCGACCACCACCACGTCGCTATTCCTGTCAACGGATATGACCCGGCCCGTCGAACCGAACGGCGGATCGTTGGCCAGCACAAGATTCTTGATCGTGATGTGACTCGATCGCTCGATAACGAGGTGGTGAAATGGTCGGGCGTCGTTGTGGAGCGGGTGGTTTCTCTCGAGCCGGGTGGCCGGCTCGCCGGCGCCATCCACCCCGCCGATCAGGGCGAGGTTGGTGGCGCCAAAAATGCCGATGTAGTGCCCGGCGCTCTTTCCCGGGATGGCGCACGCCGTCACCATGTTGTAGGTCCCCGGATCGAAGAGCACCTCGCGCTCCCCCCGCCGAACCGCGGCCTGGATCGCCTGGCTAATCGCGGCCATGTCGTCCTTGCCATCGTCGGGGACCGCGCCGAACTCCGAGACATGGAGGGCCCGCGCCGCCCCCGAGCACCCGAGCAGCGCGCATAGCGCTAGAGGTGCCACCCCGTGCCGACGAGCGGCCCGGGCACCGGGGATTCTTCGCGGGATGCTCATGGTGTCCTCCAAGGGCGATCAGGGGCTCAATGGGCGACGGTCACCGGATGATGTAGGCGGCGGCGATGGTGTCGCCGTTCGCCGCCACCCACTCGCCCATGAGGCGCCGGTGTCCTGCCAAGACCTCCGCGTACTCCGGGGCGCCGGCCACGTTGCGCATCTCGCCCGGATCCTTCTCTAGATCCACGAGTTGCTCGCGCCGATCACCCGAGGCATAGATGCAATACTTGTACCGCCCGGAGCACACCATCCGGCCATAGTGCGTCTCGGAGGCAATGTATCCCCGGCCCCAGTCCGCGGAACGCCCCTCGGCAAGGGCCCGCAGGCTGCGGCCCTTGAGTCCGGCCGGGGCGGGGATACCGGCGTAGTCACAGAGCGTCGGGATCAGATCGAGTCCGGCGGAGACCACGTGCTCGCGGTCCACCGCGCCGGCCTTCGTTACGCCCTTGAGGCTGACGATGAAGGGGACGCGCGCGGCCTCCTCGTAGAATACGGACTTGTGCTCGAGTCGGTGGGAGCCATCCATGTCCCCGTGGTCGCTCGAGAGAACGACGAGCGTCTTCTCCTCGAGCCCGGCGTCTCGCAGCGCCGCCAGCACGCTCCCGATCTCCCGGTCCACGCGCTCCGTGAGCCTGCAGTAGGCCCAGCGATGGAGGCGCCATTGCTCGGCAGACCAGTTCTGAAACGCGTGGCCCCTGAAGCCGGCGAAGGCGGCCGCACCAATCGCATCGGGGGCGCCCGCCTGCGGTTCCAGGTTGGCCGGCGCCGGCGGACAGTGCTTGGACCAGAAATCGTCCTCCGAGACGCCCTCGGGACGCGCGAGCGCCTTGGCGAGGCACTCCTGGGCGTCGCCTTTCGCCTGTTTCCCCCGCCCCTTGCCCGACCGGGCGCGCTCGAAATCGTTTATCGCCATGTAGCAGATGTCGTGCGGATTGATGAACGATGCCACCAGAAGAAATGGCCGGTCGCGGGGCCCCGCGAGAAAAGTCGCACATGCCGAGGCCAATTCCTCGCGCTGGTCGGCCCTGATGACGTCGAAGCCGTAGTCCTCGATCTTGCCCGGCACGTGCGTCTTTCCGCCGTAGGCGGTCTCGTAGCCCGCGTCGCGAAAGAGCCATCCCATCGTCTGGCGCCGGACGGCCTCGGGAATCTCCGTGGTCCGGATCTCGGCGTTGGACTGCATCCCAAAACGGCTGGGCGTGTGCCCCGTGAGCATGGCCGTGCGCGCGGGCACGCACACCGGATTCACGCTGTACGCCCGCTCAAAGCGCGCCCCGGCGCGGGCCAGGCTGTCCATCGCGGGCGTCCGCAGCCACGGGTTGCCCGCGCAACTCATCATCCCGGCGTGCTGCTGGTCGGTGAATATATAGAGCACATTGGGCCGATCCGCGCCCTGCACCGCAGGCACCCCGGCCCACAGCAAGGCGACCACCGGCCCGACCCCGCGGATGCCCCTCATAGAAAATCGCTTCATGGCAGAATCCTCGCGAACCATGTTACGGCCGAGACACCGGAACGCCAAGCCTCTCCGCGCCGCAGAAGCCATTGGCTCTCCCAGATCTTCCCACCGATTCTGCTAACGAGGCGGCTCCGCGGAAAAGGAAAGCCAATGGCTTGGTGGCATCTCAGTGCGCCGATTTGCCCCCGGCTGACCGCAGCGACAGGTGGATGAAACCATCGGTGATCCGCTCCACGCGAAACGCGTCGGCGAATCTCGCATCGGCCAGAGCCCCCGACACCGCACCGCGCAAGTTGTCCCAGAGCGCCTCGACCAGCGCGCGTGGCAGGACCGCCCAGGTCCCGACGCGGGCGCGCGGCTCGCCGAAGCGCAGCGCATTCGTCCTGCCCTCAACGGGCAAGAGCAACGTCACGACCATGGGCATCCCGAGAAACTCGACCTCCTGATAGAACGCGACCGCGTTGCCCCTCACCTCGACCATCACCGACTTGCGGCGCGGCTCCAGGAGACCGGGGTCCCCTTCGCTGACAAAGTCGACACGGTCCGCCAGAAAGAGGTTGACGCTCCCGTCGTAGATCCCCGCGTCGTCGAGATCATACGGGTCGCCCTCGAACTCCGCCCGGCGCCGCGCAAAGGCCACGATCGTCTCGACGAGGGAAGCGTCGCCCTGGGTGGTCACCTTCAGGGTCAGGAGATCCTCGGGCACCTCCAGCAACCGCGCGCCCACGAGCACATACAAGCCCAACCCGCCCAAGGCGACGCCCATGTACCCGAAGGCGGAGGCCCGCAGCCGGAGTATCCGCTCCAGCCCCCGCAACGCGCTCACCATCAGGATCGTGATCGAGATCGCCCCGGCCACGGCGACCCCCGCCAGAGACCCCGCCGGAACCGCGCCCAACGGCAACCGCACCCTGAAATCTCCCGGCAATGCCAATCCCGCAGGGGCCGACCCGGGCTGCCCCGGCGCATCCGTGCCACCTGCAGCCGGCGGGCCCGACTGAGGTCGCGCGACGTCGGCCGCAGCCGGGTCAGCCGACAGTTCCGGCCCGGCCTCCTGGGCCACCGCCCCAGTCAGCAGCCATGCCCCCGCCACCACCACCGGGAAC
This sequence comes from uncultured Verrucomicrobiales bacterium, assembly GCA_964651705.1. Lineage (GTDB taxonomy): Bacteria > Verrucomicrobiota > Verrucomicrobiia > JADLBR01 > JADLBR01 > JADLBR01. Next base: position 74,122 of record CAZYWZ010000005.1, on the reverse strand, counting down.
CCCAGACCACGCCCAACGACACGCGCCCACATCATGGCGCTTTGTACTGGCGCATCCCCTCCGACGCAAGGCAACGCCTCCAACAGAAAATTGGAGCCAAGACCCCGACGGCAGCCCCTACTTCGCGTCGGCCGCCGCCTTGAACTCCTTGAAGATCGGGTGACCGATGACATCGAACCCCACCTTCTTATCCCCGGCCTGATAGTAGACCTTCGGGAACGCCAGCGGCGCGCGGCGCCGCTCGATGGAACCGCCGATCTCGCCCGCCAGTGCCTTCATCGCGTCCTCCAGCGTCTCGAACGACCGCCCCCCGAGCATCGGGGTCTTCACCAACGGTTCCTTCGACAGCCCGCCCCAAGTCTCGCTGCCCCGTGCCCGCGGCGCATGAAATTGCTCGACGCTGCCGACGTGGATCCAACCCACATCGTTATACCACGCCATGTATCCGCTGATCGCCCCCTGCTGAGCCCCGAGATCGGTCGTCACCTCCAGCAACTCGTCCAGGCCCCAGAGATCGCCCTCGCGGATGCGCTGCAGCACCTCCGCCGCTGTCGCGCCCTCCTTCAATTTGATCCGGCCCTCCTTCAAGAGCTTGGCGTACCGCTCCGCCAGTTTCCGCAGTTGTTCCTCGCGCGCCATCCGGCCGCTCTCCCCACCGAGCATCTCCGTCAACTCCTCCGCCGCGCTCTCGTAGGCCTGCATGTGCCTATCGAAATACTCGAACACCTTCCTGTCGATCACCTGGCCCGTCTCGGTGTTCGTCAGCAGGTAACGCGTGCCCTCATACCCCAGCGTCCAGCCCCCGACGATCACGCCCACGGGAGGCACCGCCTCGCAGACCGCCCCCAGCGCCCCCGCGATCGCCACGCCCTTGGCCGCCTCGTGCGCCCGTTCGAAGTGCCTGTCCGCCTCCTCGTCCGTGATGGTCGGGTCCAGCGCGCGACTGATGCTATCGCAGTACGCCTTCATCTGGATGGCCGCCGACGCCACCTCGACCGCCGTGCCCACCTTCCCCAACTTGTCCAGCCCGCCCATCGCCCGCGTCGCCGCCTCGTTGAAGGACCGCCGCAGCTTGCCCATGTGCCGCAGGTCGTCGGACACCCCGAGCGCCCGCGTCAGGACGTCGTTCACCTTCTTGAGCCCGCCCCCACCCGCGGGCGCGGCACCCCCACCGACCCGCTTGCGCATCGCGTCGGCCACCTCCGACGCCATCTGCCCGCCCGCCTTGCGCCGGATGTTCTCGATCATGAAGCCCCTCTCCGCCGGCGGCAGGCGATCCGCGAGCCTCGCGATGTCGTCCGCCGCCCCGGACCATCCCCCGCCCTTCTTCGCGCTCTCCGCCATCGACTCCCCCAGCTCCCGCAGCGCCCGCCGCGTCGAGTTATCCGCCACCGCGCTCGCCGCCACCGTCGTCCCGTAATTCGTCGGGCTCCGCCTCGACCCCCGGGCGGCCAGCGTCTCCGGCGAGCGCTTCCGCATCACGGCCTCGCCCCGGGAATTGTACGTCACCTCGTAATAGGGGTCAGGAAAATTCGATCTCTGCCCGGGCAGACCCGCCTGCTTCCGCAGGGTCTGGTTCGCACTCTGCACCCGCTCGATGTACTTCTGCTCCTGCGCCATGAGCCGGTGGTACTCGGCCCGGTGCACCGGGTCGTTCAGCAAGGACGGATTCCGTCGAAATTGCTCCATCTTGTGCTGTTTCTTGTCGATGAAATCCTGCATCTCCAACGCGTAGTCCCGAAACTGCTCCGGGGTCACCCGCGTCCCGTCCCCGGCGCGCGAGACGCGCTCGAACTCCGCCGCATTCCGCCGGGTGTACGCGTCGTTGTTCAGCTTCGCGATCTCGCGGAATTGCGCGTCGGTCACGTATTTCGGGTCCGCCATGAAATCGACGTCCAGCCGATTGTGCCAGTCGAGCCGCTCCGTGATCTGGATCCCGCTCGGTCCCAGCGTCTCCCGGAGGTACCGGTTCACGTACGCGTTGTAGCGCGTCTGCATGTCGTGGATCTTGCCCACCGGGTCCGAGGACTTGACCTTAACGATGTAATCCGAATCCGTCCCGGGACTGAACACCTGCGACTTGCTATTCTGGACCCTGAACTCCGCCCCGGTCTCCATGGCCGCCCGGCGCGCGAACTCCTGATTCTGGCGCGCGAAGTCATCTTGCGCGGCCTGGTAGTGCGCGTCGGTGATCCAGCCGTTGAGACGCGCCATGTTGATGTCGGCGTTGCTCGCGAATAGCATCGCCCGCTGCGCCGCGGTCGGCCGATCCATCCGCACGGCCTCCATCGCCTCAATCAACGCCGGGCTAAGTTCCCCGCGCGCAACGGCACCGGCGAGCGCCATCGCCGCACCCAACCCGAATCGCGCCACTGCCTCGCCAAAGCGCGCGCGGCCGCCCCAGAGACCTGCACCCTGCATAAAACCCAACTTGGCAAGAATTTCCCGCGCGTCAAAAATCTACCCGGAAAACCCGCGGCCCCATTGCCTCAACCCCTCACCCCGGTACATTGCCTTGTGTCCGGCCCGACCCCAAAGCAGTCAATGGCTCCCACTAATGTGTTCGCGGCGCTGCTGCTCGCCGCCGCGCTCGGCCCGCCGCTTCGCGCGGCCGAGGTCACCCTCACCCCGTCTGCCGAAACCCTCGCCCCCGGCGAGACCTTCTCGGTCTCCGCACGCGTCTCCCCCCCGGACACCCGCGTCAAGTGGCGATGGAATCACCTCGTGCGCTGCACGAGGGCCAGCCGGCTCGCGTCCGAATTCGAGGGCCTTCGCGCCGGCGACGCCATCATCACCGCCACTCCCAGCGACGGCCTCAACCCCACCACGATCCGCATCCCGATCTCCGGTGGCGGACGCCCCCCCGCCGAACCACCCCCAGCCCCACGGCCCTCCCCCCCGCCACCTCCCGCCTCGCCAGCCCCTCCGCCGGCCGAACCGCCCACCGCGTCGCCCCCCCCAGAGAATGGCACATGGGAACGCAAGGACGCCGAAGGCCGCGTCATCGAATCCGCCACCTTCCAAGACGGTCGCGCGATCCATCGCGCCTTCCATTATTTTGACACCAGGGGACGAGAGTCCGTCACCGAGACCATCTCCTCCCAAGATGGACATGAGACGGTCGACCGCATCGAGCGCGAATGGCACGAGAACGGGGCCCAGAAAGCCGAGCGCTCATTCCGGAATGATGTCCCGAATGGCTATTGGACCTCCTTCGACGAAAATGGCGCCCCCGTCCGCAGCGTCACGTATGCCGCCGGCGTCCCGCTGCCCCAGACCAACCCGCAACCTGGTTCGCCCGAGGATGCCGCACGTGACGTCCTGCGCCGCGCCATCGCCGCTGAAAACCCCTCGCCGGGCGACATCGCCTCGCTCGCCACCGCACTCAGCGCCGAGGAGCGCGCCGCCCTCGCCCGCCTGACATCCCAATCGATCGCCGAACTCGGCGACGACGCCGACCCACCCGTCCTCGATAGGCTGCATCGCCTGATCATCGATGCCTGCCCCGAGGCCCCCGAGGCTCACGGGTCCTACCGCCACCTCTGCCAATTGCTCCTGAGGGATTCGCGCGGCCCGCGCTACACCGAGATCGTCGCCCTCTTAGAGCAATTCCTGTCCCGCTACACCGAGTCCACCGTGCTCGCGATGGAGAAGCACCCCGACGACCCCCTCCTGTTCTCACCGCTCCGCACTCTCCATGTCGCCTACGAGGCCCTGTCCCTATGGCCCAAGATCATCGCGCACTACCAGAAGGCGACGGCGTCGGGCACGCGGCTGTCAGCGCCCGATTGCCTAGACTACGCCCGTGCCCTGGAGGCCTCCGGCCGCGGCCCCGACGCCATCCCGTGGTACGAGAAGTATCTCGCCGCCGAACCCGATACCGAGTCCTTCTCCGCCAAAGACGCCCGCCGTCGCCTCGACGCGCTCAAGCTCCTCCGAATCTAAAATCCCGCGGCCGAACGCCACGGGCGTCTGGCCCGGGCCATCAGGGCCGCCAGCCAAACGCTTGTGCGCCCGGCCACATTTCCTGTCCCGGCGCTGCATCCCTCAACCCATCTCCGGGACCACGAAGGGCGCGCGATCCTCCTGCCGGCGGAGCAACGCGTTGGCGGCCTCAGCATGGGTGCCGACGATGCGAGTGGCCTCGCGATCCACCTCGAGCCACGGGCCCAGCGTGATCGGCTTCGCCCGCAGGTCCACGTGCTGGCCCACGTGCTCGATATAGCCGCCCACCGCCTCCGCGGCGTGCGGCAGGGCACGGCTCGCCTCCTCGATCTCGCCAGGCGGCGCGGCCGCACCCACCCGATGCGCGACGTTCGCCAGCTCGCACGCCGCCGTGGAGACATGCCCCTCTTCGATGTCCGCGTGGAGATCGGTCCGCTTGCGCGAGCGCACCGCCTCGATGAAGTTCGCCTGGTGCGTGCCTCCGCCGTCGGGCGTCACCTTGCGGACCAGTTTCCCGGCCGCATCATACACGAGTCCGCCATTCCACCCGCCCACCACGTGCCCGTTCTCGCACTGCACGATGCTCGCGTCCCGCGTGCCCCGCATCTGGTCCATCACCGGGGAACCCGGTCGCGAGGGCAGCGTCCGCACGGAAAAATAGATCGGCGCCCCCTCGTAATCGAAGATGGCCAATTGCGTGTTAGGCGCCTCGCCCGCATCATCCCACACGAAACGCCCGCCCAGGCTCATCACCCGCCGCGGCAGTCCCCGATAGCCGCAGAACCACCGGCACACGTCGAATTGGTGCACGCCCAGATTCCCCATGTCCCCGTTGCCGGTCCTCCAGATCCAGTGCCAGTCATAATGGAGCCTCTCGCGCTCCAGCGCCACTTTCGGGGAAGGCCCGCACCACAGATCGTAGTCCACCCTCTCGGTCGGCTCGCCCGGCGTCGCCCTCCTCGGTATCGGTTCCCTCGGTTTCCAGATGATACCATGCGCCCAGAGGATCTTTCCCAGGGCACCCGAACGCACGAATTCGATCAGGTCGCCCCGCAGCGCGACCTCGGACCGCTGCTGCGTCCCGGCCTGCACGATCCGCCCGTGGCGACGCGCCGCGGCCACGAGTTGCTGCCCCTCCCAGACGCTCCAGGCCACCGGTTTCTCCACGTAGACATCCTTGCCGGCCTGGCACGCCCATATCGCCGCCAGCGCGTGCCAGTGATTCGCCGTCGCCACCACCACCGCATCGATGTCCTCCCGATCCAGGAGCCTCCGGAGATCCGCGTAGACCTCCACCGCGTCCCCGCGCTTCTTGAACCATCCGGCCGCCTTGTCCTGCCGATCACTGTCCGGATCGCACAGTGCCACCACGCGGACACCCTCGATCTCGTGGAATACCTGGCTGTGCTGCCGACCCTTTCCCCCGAGTCCGAGAATCCCCACCCGCACCTCGTCACCCGCCCCGTGTCCCCGGCCACGAGAGACCCAGAACGTCGCCGCCGCCGCCCCGGCTCCCGCCAAAAACTTCCGCCGACGCATCCACGCCATCGCTCGAACCTCCTCGCCCCAGCCTGCCGCAATCGGCACATTATGCCACCATCAATCGATGCCGGCTTGGCGCATCCCCGTTCCCAAGATATTCTGCCGGCATGGCCCTCGCCCCACGAGACCGTAGCCGGAGGCTACCTCGTCCTGCATCCATCGCCCTCGGGGCGGCTGGCGCCGCGGCCATCGTCGCCCTCGCGCCGCCCGTCTGTCCCGCGCACCCCGGCCACCTCATCGACGCCTCCTCGATCCACCCCACCTGCAAGATCTCCCTGGCCAAGGACCGTATCACCCTCGACTACGAACTCTCTTTCGGGACCATCGCCTCCCTCCTGCAGCGCCAGGTCATGGACCGCGATGGCGATGGGCGCCTCGCGCGAGAGGAGCAGGCCGCCTTCGCCCGAGACACCGCCACCGCCGTCGGCGGTCGCGTCGCGCTGCGCCTGAATGGCGGGCCGCTCCCGCTCACCCTAAGCCACGAGCGCTTGGCTGTCATCGACGCGCGAGTCGTCCCCGTCCCCATGCGGCTCAACCTTCGCCTCGCCGCCGCGCTCCCGCCGCTCGGGGCCGGCACCCACGACATCTCCCTGATCGACCAAAACGCCTGGAATAATGCCGCGGTCGCGATCGCCCCAATCCTGCTGAAGGACCCAGGCGTTCGGCTGGTGCGGCGCTCCCCCGCCATCGCCGAAGCGGATGCCCCCTTGCCGCCGCCCGCCGACGCCGAGGCCCCGGTTCTCCTCGCCATCGCGCTCGATGCCGGCTCTCAGGAACAGCCACCCGCCGCACCAGAGGCGGCCCAACCCACCGAGACAACAGCGCCGGACGACAAGACCGATGACCTCGCCCGGCTCATCAGCCGGGAACATCTCGCGCCCGGCGTCATCTTGGCCGCGCTGATCGCCGCATTCCTCCTCGGGGCCGGCCATGCCCTCGAACCGGGTCACGGCAAGACCATGGTCGCCGCCTACCTCATCGGGAGCCGCGGCACCATCTGGCACGCCATCACCCTCGGCATCATCGTGACGCTCACCCACACCGCCGGCGTCTTTATCCTCGGCCTGGTCCTTCTCAACGCCTACGCCGCCTTCGCCCCGGAGAGCGTCGTCTTCTGGACCGGCCTCGCCTCCGGCCTGCTCGTCATGCTCGTCGGTGCATGGATGATACTCCGCGAACCGTTTCCAAAGCACGCCCACCACCATCACCACGGAGGGAACGCCCACGGGCACCCACACCCGCACGACGCCCATGACCACCACCACCACCCGGCCCCGACCGTCACCTGGACCAACCTCGTCTCCCTCGGGATCTCCGGGGGCCTCGTCCCCTGCCCCGCCGCCCTCGTCGTCCTGCTCGCCGCGCTCTCCTTGAATCGCGTCGCCCTCGGCCTCGTCCTGCTGCTCGCCTTCAGCGCCGGCCTCGCCGCGGTCCTCATCATCATCGGCGTCCTGATCGTCACCGCCGGTCGCTGGCTCCACCGCTTCGACCGGCTCCAGGGATTCGCCCGCCTCCTCCCACGCCTCAGCGGCATCGTCATCCTCCTCCTCGGCGCTGCCATCGCCGCCCACGCCCTCGTCGCCGCCGGCATCCTCTCGATGCAAAAGTGACCCGATCGGACCTCGCCAGACGCCCGCGCCCATCATCTGCCAGATGGACTACGATTTTCCCACCGCTTCACACACGCACCCCGCCAGTCAACCATTTCACCGTCAACAACCTATGAACCTGCCCGCCTTTGTCCGACAGATTCTCAGGCACGCCGAATCCCGCCTTCCCAATCCCATCGTCAGATGTAGTTTGGAGATACATGCCCACGACAGCTACCACCGCCCTTCCCGATGCCAAAGGCTACTTTGGCCCCTACGGCGGGATGTTCGTGCCCGAGACACTGATGGCGCCGCTGCGTGACCTGGCCGCGGAGTACGCACGCGCGAAGGTCGATCCCGCCTTCCAGGGGGAGCTCGCGGCCTTGATGCGCGACTACACGGGGCGCCCGACACCGCTCTATTTCGCCGAGGGGCTGACCCGCGAACTGGGCGGCGCACGGATCTACCTGAAACGCGAGGATCTCCTCCACACCGGAGCGCACAAGATCAACAACGCCCTCGGCCAGGCGCTCCTGGCCCGGCGGATGGGCAAGCGCCGCGTGATCGCGGAGACCGGCGCCGGCCAGCACGGCGTCGCCACCGCCACCGTCGCCGCGAAGTTCGGATTCTCTTGCACCATCTACATGGGCGAGGTGGACATGAAACGCCAGGCCCTCAACGTCGCCCGGATGCGCTTCCTGGGCGCCGACGTCGTGCCCGTCCTCGCCGGCCAACGCACCCTGAAAGAGGCCGTCAACGAGGCGATGCGCGATTGGGTCACGAACGTCCGCGACACCCATTACATCCTCGGCACGGCCTACGGTTCCCACCCCTACCCGGCCATGGTCCGAGACTTCCACCGCGTCATCGGCGACGAGGCCCGTAGCCAGATCCTCGAGAAAGAGGGTCGCCTGCCCGACATCATCGCCGCCTGCGTCGGCGGTGGCAGCAACGCCATCGGGATCTTCTCCGCATTCCTCGACGCCGCGGATGTCCGCCTCGTCGGCGTCGAGGCCGGGGGACGCGGCATCACCCCCGGCGAGCATGCCTCGCGCTTCCATGGCGGCAGCCTCGGCGTCCTTCAGGGCACGCGTTCTTTCGTCCTACAGGATGAAAACGGCCAGATCCTCAACACCCACTCCGTGTCCGCCGGCCTCGACTACGCCGCCGTCGGCCCCGAGCACGCCTACCTCCGTGACGCCGGCCGCGCCGAATACACCTACGCCACGGACGACGAGGCCATCGACGCCTTCCAGCGCCTCGCCAAGATCGAGGGCATCATCCCAGCGCTCGAATCCGCCCATGCCGTCGCCCACGCCATCAAGATCGCCCCCGCCATGCGCCCCGACCAGATCCTCCTGGTCAACCTGTCCGGCCGCGGCGATAAAGACGTCCAGCAGGCCGCCGAGTTCATCGGCATGGCCCTCTGAATCCTCAACCCCAGCGCCGCGGTGCAGAGAAGGAAGCTCGTAGCGAGTTGCGGCGTATTTTCGAGCTAGATCCCGTGCCCCGCCCGCGGGGCACCACCGGGGCAGAAAATGGTAGGCTGCGCCTTGGCGCACGCTGCCGAATCCACCGTCCGCGTGCGCCAAGGCGCAGCCTACATCGCGACCCGATTTTCGAGTCAGCCCCGCCGCCTCGCCAGAGCGAGGCAACCGAGCCCAAGCCCGAGGAGAACCCAGGTCGAGGGCTCAGGTATCACCAGGGCGATCTGTGTCCCTCCACCAAACTGATAATCGATCGTATAGCCGAGCGGTGTATTCACCTCACTCGCGAACGCCAGCCCCGACAGGGAGTCGTACTCGGCAAACACGTAGTAATCGTTCGTCATGGTGCCGCTGAAAACAAACTGCACGGTCCCGTTCGTCAGATCGAAGAACCCGTTGACGTCGAGCAGATCGCTGAAGCCCGCGGGCCCCGACGAATTTTCCAATTCGATGCGGAGGATGCCGTCGAGGTCGAAGGCGTTGCTCGTCACCAGCGTCCCGATGGAATTTCCGGGCGCCACGATCCCGCTGGCGAGGACCTGGACCGCCGCGTCGATCAAGCCGGTGCCGCCCAACGTGGCCCCGCCGGTCACCGTGTATTGCCCGCCGCCCAGGTGCGCGCCATTCATCTGGAGGGTCCCATTCGACACGACTGTCGCCCCGGAATAGGTGTTCAGGCCCAGGAACTCCTGGATCCCCGCGCCCGCCTTCACCAATTCGAGATCCCCGCCGATCGCCCCGCCGTACACCCGGGTCGCCGCGGTGTTGATCGTCAGGCGCGATGTCGTCGCCCCCGAATTGGTCACCAGCATCGGCATCGTCGTCCCGTCCGAGACCAACCCTCCCACCCGCTGGTTAAATCCATTCAAATCGAATGCCGCCGACGAGACATTCGGGTTATTGCCGATGTGCAACACCGTGGCCGTCGGCAGCCGGTCGTCCCCGCCCGCGATCCGCACGGGCCCCACCACCACGTACGTGTCCCGATAGACATTGTTTCCCCCGGAGATCACCACCGCACTGTTCGGCCCGCCATCGCTCCGGATCCCCAGATCGAATATGCCCCCGGCGTTGGTGATCTGGCCTGAGATATCGAGCACCCCATTGCCCGCGGCCCCGACCCGCGTGCCATTTCCTCCAGTTCCCGATCGCAGGATCACCTGGCCCGCCCATGTGTTGGTGCCCGAGACCGATTGCAGCGCGCCCTGATTGTTTCCCCCCTGCCCATTGATCTCGATCGCCTCCCCAGCCACGGTGAAGCCCCCGCTCAATTCTACCCGCGCCCCATTGGAAACCACCGTGCCGAGCGCCGGGGCACCCAGGCCACCCGCATCCTGAATCCGCAGGACCCCCGCCTCCACCGTGGTCAGTCCGTCATAGCTGTTGCTCGCCGCCAGGGTGAGCCGCCCCGTCCCCCGCTTGCGCAACCCCCCGTCCGGGGTCGCGCCGAGGCCCTCGCCATGCTCCAGCGCCTGCCCGATCGTCACGTCGAACCCACCGTTGTCTATGATCGCCCCGTTCGTATACACGTTCGCCCGCGTCAGCCCCTGCAGGAAATCTCCCCGGCTCACCAGCGGCGCCAGCGTCCCGCCGTTAAAATTGAAGGTCTTGTTCGCCCCGGCGCCAGACCCCTTGATGATATTCGCGAACAGCGTCCCCCCCTCCAGATTCACGATCGCCTCGCCCGCATTGGCCGTCGCGCCCAACTGCAAATTGGAAATCGCCGCCGACCCGCCCGCGATCGTCAGCACCCCGGTCACCCCGGCGGCCCCCCCGTTGTTCACCACCAGCGTCCGCGACACCCCGTTCGTGTTCACGTAGGCCCCGCCCGCTATCGTCAATAACGACAGGCCCCCCGCGCTGGTCACCCCGTTCCCGATGATGTCGGCGTTTCCGGCCTGCGATTCAAAGACCCCACCCGAAATCACCATCGATCCCGGGCCCGGATTGCCGATCACCAGCGCCCGCGCCGTGCCGCCTCCGGGAGGATTATAGGTCGTGTGCCCGAGGCTGGAATCATACACCAGCGTGCTACCCGAGGTGTTCTGCACGTTGAGCCGCGCGTCATACACCCCGCCCGTCGCCGCGATCCCATTCGCGTTCCAGTTCGCCGCGTTCGTCCACACCGAATCCGTCGAACCCGTCCACGTGAATTGCGTCGATTGCCCGAAAGCCGCGACCCCCGCCAGCGCAGAGATCACCCCCCGCGCGACCGCGACGCCAAAAACACGCGGTCGCCCGACCCCCGCGCACACCTCACCGGAGGAAATCATCGCCAAAATTCTAACCCCCGGCAGGAGAAAACCAAGCAAAACCGACGGTTTTGGGACACCTACGGATTTGCGGGTTGGGCCGCGCCCTGCGGCGCCGCGCTGGACTGGGCCGGGGCCGAGACGCCGACCTTCCGATCCAGGGCCTCGATCTCGCGCCGCGCCAACTGCACCCACACGCTCTGCGGGTACGCCGACATCAGCTCGTCAAAGGCCTGCCGCGCCTCGCGGTCCCGCCCCTGCGCCAAAAGCAACTCGCCGAGCGCCAGCCGCGCCTCCGCGGCCCGGTGGGACTTCCTGTGTCCCTCGAAGACCCGCCGATACGCATCCTCCGCGTCCGGTATCCGCCCCATCGCCTCCTGCGCCGCACCCAATCCCATCAGCGCATTTCCGGCCAAAGGATGCTCCGGAAACATCTCGACGAACTTGCGGAAAGCCCCGATCGCTTCCTCCCAGCGGCCTTCCTGGGAGGCCATGTCGCCCTGCCGCAGCAGCGCCTCCGCGGCCGCCGGGGTCCCCGGATACTGCTCGGCCACCCGGCCCAGATCCACTGTCTCTCTCACCTCGGCAAGGGCTTTCTGGGCGCCGATCGCCTCCTGCCGCTGCCCCCAGAACCACAGCCCGACGGCGATGGCCAACCCCACGGCCACCACCGCGCCACCCAGGATCCGCCGCCGGTGCCGCGCCCAGAAGGTCTCCGCCTCAAAAACTATGTTCTCTGCCACGCCGAGGGTCGACGCGGGCCTTTCCGTCTCCGGATTCATCCTGACAGCTTTTCCCAGATGCGCCGCCGAAGGCAACGCGAATCTTACTCTTCCACCGTGGTGATCCGCATGCGCCGCCGCATGAAGGTCGGGATGTCGAGGTCCTCCCCCTTGTACATCGTGACCTCGGTCTTGTCGAACCTGCCGCGGTTTGGCGCATTAAAGTTGAATGCGCTCTGCACCATCCCGTTGCGCCGCCCATCCGGTCCGCCAAAACGCAAGTCCTCGGGATTCTCCCCGTCATCTTCCTCGAGCCGGAAAATCGGGGGCTCGCCGTCTTCGACCCCGGGTTCCGGCGGACAGCTTTCTGGCGCCTCGTCCGCCGCCTCCCCAACCTCCTGCTCCGCCAGGACCTCCTCCGGGCCAGGATCGAGTTCGCCCTCGTCCGCTTGCCCCGCGTCCCACGGTCCCAACGCCTCACCCGACTCGCCATTCGCCACGATCTCCTCTCGCCCACCGGACTCGGCCGCGGGTTTGACTTCGGCCGGGGGCGGGGGTGGCGGCGGGGGCGGTGCAGACTGCCGCTCCGGTTTGGCCTGCGGCACTCGCGGGACCCGGCTCCCATTTCGCTTCGGTTGAGCCTCATCCGCCTCCACGGCGCGCCCCGCACCCTCAGCCCGGGCGCTCGCCGCTCCCGCTCCGGTGGCCGGCGCCGCGCACAGCAGGATATCGATCTTGCCGCGCATGCCGGGATCCACGGTGGCCCCGAGTGCCAGCGAGATCTCCTCCCCGCACTCGCGGCGGACCCGCTTCGTGATCTTCTGAATGTCTGCCAGGCTCATCTCGGGCCCCCCCGTGACCTGCGCGACGATATCCCACGCGCGGGCCGATCCCGTCTCCGGCATGAGCGGCCCGCCCAGTAGCCCATCCAGCGCTTCGGTGACGCGCTGCTCCCCGGCACCCTCTCCCCACGCCACCCGACAGCCCTCCGCGCCCAGGACCCGCGCCAGATCCGCGGGATCGACGTCCATGATGCCCCGGCAGGCGAGCGCCCGATGCAATCCGACCGCCATCCGCGCCAGCATCTCCGAGCAGAGCCCGAAGGCCTCCTCCACCCCCGCGTCCTCGGGCAGCGCCTCTGCCAACAGTTCGTTCTCGAAGCAGAAGACCGCATCGCACTGGCCCCGCAAGGCCTCCAGCCCCTGATCGGCCTGCGCCCGCCGACGCCGCCCCTCAAAATCAAAGGGCATGGCGCAGAGTGCCACCACTCTCGCGCCCCTCCGCCGGGCCTCGGCGGCCACCATCGGGGCCGCCCCGGTCGCCGTTCCCCCGCCCAACCCCATCAGGAGCACCGCCGCCGCGCAATCGCCCACCGCCTCCGACACCACCGCCGCGCTCTCGCTCGCCGCGCGCGCCCCTATCTCGGGATCGCCCCCCGCGCCCAGCCCGCGCGTGAGCTTCCCCCCGATCTGGTACCGCCCCACCCCTTCCAGGGCATCCACATCCCGCAGGTCCGTGTTCATCTCGGCGAGCGACATCCCCGGGATCGCCCGCGGCATCAGGGCCCGCAGCATGTGCCAGCCCGCTCCCCCGATGCCAATGACCCGGGTCTCCGCCGCCGCCCGGCCCGCCTCGCCGTTTCGCATCCGACCGTTCTTCGCTTCCATCGCCCTTCGCCCTCCTGTTTCTCCGGCACCCTCGGCCGATGCCTCAGAGCATCATCCGCACGTATTGCAGGGCCCGCTTGAAACGCCGCCCGAAATTCTCGCGCTCCCGCTCTTCCTCGAGACGGCACTGTGCCCACACGAGGCTGCCCAGCACCGTCGAGAGCTCCGGTTTCGAGATCGTGTCGATGTTGCCAGCCAACCCACCCGTGTGCGCCGGCGCCACGGCAAGGCCCAGCACCCGCTCCGCCAGACTGCCGATCCCCCTTGTCCGAGACCCCCCGCCGGTGAGCACCACGCCCCCGCCCAGCATCGCCAGCATCTCCTCGGGCACCGCCTCGCGAACGATCTCAAGCGTCTCCTCCCAGCGCGCCCGCATCACCGCCGCCAATTCCCGCGCCACCAGCCGTTTCCCGGCAAAGCCGCTCCGCGCCTTGAGCTCGATCAGCTCGCCCTCCTCGAAGGCCGCCGGCTCCACCGTGCCGTGCTGCGCCTTCAGTTCTTCCGCGTTCGACCGCGGGAGATTGAAGGCGCGGCTGATGTCCTGCGTCACGTGATCGCCGCCCACCCCCACCACCCCGAGGTGGGCCACCCGGTCCTCGAGCACCACGGCGAAATGCGTCAGCCCCGCGCCCATGTCGATGACCAGTGCCCCCGCCTCGCGCAGCTCCGGCCCCAGCACCCGCTCCGCCGACGCCACCGGAGACAGCACCACGTCCGCCACCCGGATCTCGAGCTCCTGCACCCGCGATATGACGTTCTTCAATCGGCTCGCAACCCCGCTGACCACCAGAAATTCCCCGTCCAGCCGGTGCCCCACCATCCCGATCGGCCGCGCTACCGGCTCCCCCCCATCAATGCGAAACACCCCGGGCAGGGTGGCCACGTGCAGCCGGTCCGGCGCCAACAGCATCTCCTCCGCCGCCCGGCACACCACCGCGACATCCTCCTCGTCGATGTGCTGCTCCTCGCCACGTATCTCCGCCGTCGCCGTCTGCAACGCGCAGTCCAGGTGCGCGCCGCTCAGCGCCAGATAGACCTCCATGATCTCCACCCCGGAGGTCTCCTCCGCCTGGGCGATGACGTCGCGAAGCGCCTCCCGCGCCGCCTCCGGCTCGATGATCTCGCCCTTGCGGACGCCCGCCGAGGGACCCTCCCCCACGCCCAGGATCCGCACCAGTCCGTCGCGGCCCACGTTGGCCACCACGGCAACCATCTTGCCCGTCCCGATCTCCACCGCGACGATGTCTCGATCTCTTCTCGCAAAAAACATGGCTTCAACCTCCCGACGCCAGGAATGTCACCGGCACATTGCGTTCCACCGTAAGATCTGCCGTCGCGAGGCGCTGTCGCCCGCGCTGGCAGTAGGAAAGGATCACCTCGAGCCGCCGCAGCTGCTCCGGCATCACCGCCGGATCCGGGGAAAAGACGACCCGCGCGTCCCTCCCCAGCCGCGTCAGCAAAAGATTCTCTCGCGACACGTCGATGCCGATCCGGTCGAATTCCGTCCAGACCGGCGACGCCTCCATCAGCGTCAGCAGATTCAGCGCGGCAAAGACCTCCGCGCCCTTGACGCGCGACCCGACCACCACGTCCATCAGGTTCGCGCCCGAGATCTCCGGCAGATGGCGGAAATCCTCCCCCGGCCTGGGCCGCATCACCATCCCCTGCCGGTCGATGATGTAATACACATCTTCCTCCGCCGACGCGACGCCCCCCGTCGTGAGCAACCTCGCGGCCGGCCTCCGCTCCGTCACGCGGATCTGCAGGCGGTTGGGCATCACCCGCCGCACCTCCGCGAAACCCACCGCCGACTGGGACACCAGCCTCCCGTGCACATCCCCGAGGCGCAGCGCCAGGAGATTCGCCCCGCCCGGGATCTGCGCCCACTCCAGCACCTGGTGCCGCGGGATCCTCCCCACCACCTCGATGTCCACGTGGGCCAGATTGTACCGAGGGTTCTCGAACAGCAGCACCCGCAGCGCCCACCCCCCCGAAAACCACAGGAGCCCCACGGTCGCCAGCGACCAGAAGACCGTCCAACCCAGGCGCCCCAGAGCACCGGGCTGCGTCTTCCGGACACGCTGCTTCCTCAGGTACGCCCAGAGCGATGGCAGGCCCTGGCCCCGCGGCGTCCCGGTCTCCCTCGCCGCCCCGCGTCGCTTCACCGCCGACTTGAATTTCAATCTCATCGAGACCTCCGCATCGATTCCGCCCCGCCCCTGAGTTCGAGCGACAGCGAAAGGATCTTCTCGCACAGCGCGGGGAACGGGAGCCCCGCCGCGGCCGCCGCCTTGGGCAGCAGGCTCGTCTCGGTCATCCCCGGGATGGTGTTGACCTCCAGCACCCACGGCGCCCCGGACTCGTCCAGCAGCACGTCCACCCGAGAGTAGATCTCGCATCCCAGCGACCGGTGCGCCGCCAGCGCCGCCGCCCGCACGCTCCCGGTGACCTCCGCCGGCAGGGGCGCCGGACAGCGGTATTCCGTCCGGCCCGCCGTATACTTGTTGGCGTAATCGTAGAACCCCTCGCGCGGCACGATCTCCACCACGGGCAGCGCCTCGTCCCCGAGGATCCCCACGGTCAGCTCCCGGCCGATCACCATCCTCTCCACGAGCACCGGGTCATCGAATCGCAGCGCCTCCGCCAGCGCCTCGCGCCATCGCGAGGGATCGCCGAGGCGCGTCACGCCCACGCTCGATCCCTGCCGCGGCGGCTTCACGACCATCGGCCCAACCAGCGGAGGCCGCTCCGTCTCGGGCCCGCACACGGCGAACTCCGGCGTCGGAACCCCCGCCGCGACGAACGCCCGCTTCGAGGCCAGCTTGTCAAAGGCGCGCGCGCTGCTCTCCGGCCCGCACCCCGTGTAGGGAACGCCCCGCCCCTCCAGTATCCGCTGCACCTCGCCGTCTTCCCCGAAGGTCCCGTGCAGCGCCACGAACACCGCCTCGCACCCCGCAGGCACCCGGAAATCTTCGCTCTCGACGACCACCTCGGTCACGTCGTGGCCCAGCCCGCGCAACGCGCCCGCCACCGCCGCCCCGGTGCGCAGCGACACCTCCCGCTCCGCCGAGATGCCGCCCTTCAATACGCTGACCCGCATCGCCCGCATCACGCATCCTCCCCGACGACGATGACCTCCGTCTCCAGTTCGATCCCCCGGGCCGCGCGCGCCTTCTCCTGGACCCGTTCGATCAGCTCCAGAAAGTCCCGCGCCGTCGCCCCGCCGCGGTTGACCAGAAAATTCCCGTGGACATGGCTGACCTCCGCGCCGCCAACGCCCATGCCCTTCAGGCCCAGATCGTCGATCAGTTTCCCCGCCGGGCAGGCGGCGGGATTCTTGAAGATGCAGCCGGCGCTGGGCATCGCCGGCTGGCTCTTCCACCGCTTCTGGCTGTGCGCCGACATTGCGGCCGCGATCTCGGCCGGGTCCCCGGGCTTCCCCCGCAGCACCGCCGAGATCGCGATGTGCTCGCGCAGCATCGGCACGTCGCGATATCTCACCTCGAGATCCGAACCCGCCATCTCCAAGATCTCCCCCGCGCGGCTCATCAGCCGGACCGACTCCACGCACTCGAAGGTCCAACCTCCCATGGCGCCCGCGTTCATGCGGAGCGCCCCGCCAAGGCTCGCCGGGATCCCCTCCATGAATTCCATGCCGCGTATCCCCGCGCGCTTCGCCTCCTGCGCGATCGCGCGCAGCTTCACGCCCGCCCCCGCGCGCAGGCGGCAGTCCCCGAGGTCCTCGATCCGCGAGAAATATGGCGCCGTGAGGCGAATGCACACCCCTGGGATCCCGCCATCCCGCACGAGGAGATTCGAGCCCCGCCCGATCATCGTCACCGGCAATCCCTCCCCGGCGCACAACCGTAGGGCAGACGCTAGGTCGGTCTCGTCCTTCGGCTCGATCCAGATATCGGCGGGCCCACCCACCCGCATCGTCGTGTGCTTCGCCAGCGGCTCGTTGCGCGCGATCCGGCTCTCGGTGGATAGCCCCTGCCGGAGACCCGCAAACAGCCGCAGTCGCGCCGCGAGTTGCCCGGCGACCTCGGAGATGTTGCCCGCGCCCATGACCAGCACCAGATCGCCCGGCCCCATCTCCCCCCAGACGCGGCGCGCCACCCGCCCCAGTTCCGGCTCATAGGCCACCGCCCCGGCCCGGCCCGCCGCGACCACCTCGAACAGCGACCTCCCGTCGGCGCCCTCGATCTTCCGCTCGCCGGCCGAGTACACGTCGGTCATCAGCACCCGGTCGGCATCGTCAAACGCCCCCGCGAAACTGTCGCGCAGATGGAAGGTCCGGGTGAACCGATGTGGCTGGAACACCGCGAGGACGCGCGCGCGCCCCGACCGCCTCGCCGCCGCGAGCGTCGCCCGGATCTCGGTCGGATGATGACCATAGTCATCCACCAGCAGGCAGTCCGCATCCTCGTAGCGCACCTCGAATCGCCGCCGCGCCCCGCCGAATCGCGCCAGCCCCGACGCGATCTGCCCGATGGGTATCCCCAGATGTAGGGCCAGGGCCACCACCGCCGTCGCATTCTGGACGTTCTGCTCGCCGGGCACGCGGAGTTCGAGCCTCCCCACCCGGCGCCCCCCGATGCCCACGTCGAACGCCGAGCCCCTCGGCCCCAGATCGATCGCCACGGCCCGCACCTGCGCCCCCTCGCCCAGCCCGTAACTCGTCGCGTTGCCCCGCCACGCGCACACCGAGGCCGCCGTCACCTCATCGCGACAATAGATGATGCTGTCGCGGGTCCTGTCGCACAGCGCCCCGAAAATCTCCGCGATCTGCCCGAGATCCCGGAAGAAGTCGAGGTGCTCCGCCTCGATGTTCAACAGGATCATGCAGTGCGGCTCGAACTCCACCAGGCTGCCGTCGCTCTCGTCCGCCTCCACCACGAAGAGATCGCCCTCGCCCCATGCCGCGTTGCCGCCGAGGCACTCGACCTCTCCCCCCACGTAAAATCCCGCACCGGTCCCCGATTCGCGCAGCACGGTCGCGAGCATCGCCGTCGTCGTGGTCTTGCCGTGCGTGCCGGCGACCACCAGCACCCGCCTGCCGCGCAACAGCGCCCCGAGCAGCTTCGCCCGCCGCACCGCGGGAATCCCGGACTCCCTCGCGCGTCGCCGCTCCGGGTTGTCCTCCCCGACGGCGGAGGAATAGCACAGCAGCCCCGCCTCGCCGACATGCTCGGCGGCGTGGCCCCGATAGAACCCCAGCCCGAGGTCACGCAGTGCGTCAATCGTTGGCCCGCCCCCGATATCCGATCCAGTCACCCGATAGCCCGCGCTCAGCAGGAGCCGCGCCAGCCCGCTCATGCCGCTGCCGCCGACGCCCACCAGATGGATCGGGCGCGACTTGTCCGGCAGCCATGGCAGCGGCTCACTCATTGGCGCATAACCCCCATGACCTCGTCCGCCACCCTCGCCGCCGCACCCTCGCAAGAAAAGGTCAGGCACGCCGCCCGCATGGCCTCCGCCCGCCCCGGCCCCTCCAGGATCTCCGCCAATGCCCCCGCCAGGCAGGGCCCGTCGAGCCGCGACTGCTCCAGCACGATCGCCGCACCCGCGTCCCCGAACACCTTCGCGTTGTGCCACTGGTGGTTGTCCGCGGCGTGAGGGAAGGGCACCAGGATCATCGGGATCCCCGCCGTCGAGATCTCCGCCAGCGAGGCAGCCCCGCTGCGGCCCACCAGGACATTCGCCACCGCGTACGCCGCCCCCATCCGGTCGCAGAAAGCCAGCACCGTGGCGCGTGCACCCGCCTCGCGATAGGCGGCCTCCACGCGGGCGCGGTCCTCCGCCCCGGCCAGGTGGAGGAACTGCCACGCCCTGGCCCGTTCGCCCAGTGCGCCAAGGGCCGCCAGCATCGCGCCGTTCACGCCCATCGCACCCTGGCTGCCGCCCATCACCAGCACCGTCTTCCGGGCCGCGTCGAAACCAAAGAGCGCCAGACCCTCTTCCCTCGTCACCCCACCCGCGCCGCGCCGCACCGGTGTCCCGGTCACCACCACAGCCGCCGATTCCGGCAACCGCCCCCGGCACGCCTCCAGACCCACGAGCACGCGGTCCACCCGCGCCGCCAGCATCCGCGTCACCCGCCCGGGGATCACGTTCGAATCGTGGATCAACGCCGGTATCCCTTTCCGGCGCGCCAGCCACAGCGGCACCGCCGATGTGAAGCCCCCCATCCCCAGTACCGCCCCCGGCCGCCGCTCGCGAAATATCCGCCCGCACTCCGCGCACGTCTTCGCCAGACCATAGGCGAACGCCAGCACCCGCGGCGACCGCAGCCCCGGCCAGCCGATCGCCGAAAGCGCCACCGACGCATGCCGCCCGCCCTGCAGCGCCACCGCGTCCACCTTCTTGCGCGACACCAGGAGCAGCGGCTCTACGCCGCGCGCCAGCAACTCGTCGGCCACCGCCATCCCGGGGAACAGGTGCCCCCCGGTCCCGCCGCACGCGATCGCCACTCGCCCGCTCATGCCGCGCCCCCCCGCGACCTCGCCGGATGCCCTTCCTCAAGCCACGCCGGCAATGACGGCGACGGCGACCTCCCAAACCATGTCCGCGGCCCCCGGCCAGGCCGCGGCCCATCCTCGACCTCGTCTTCCTCGACGTCCTCCCCGCGCTTGGCGATGCTCACCAGCAA
The DNA here is from genome assembly GCA_964651705.1 of uncultured Verrucomicrobiales bacterium. Lineage (GTDB taxonomy): Bacteria > Verrucomicrobiota > Verrucomicrobiia > JADLBR01 > JADLBR01 > JADLBR01. The sequence goes on along the minus strand of CAZYWZ010000005.1, from coordinate 54,266 downwards.
CCCCACCAGCGCCAGCATCGACAGGATGCCGGAACCGCCCGCGCTCATGAACGGCAGCGGTATGCCCTTGTTCGGCAGTATCTCGGTGACCACGCCGATATTGACGAACGCCTGGAACCCCACCAGCACCACCGCCCCCGTCCCCAAGAGCACGCCGTTGAGATCCGGCGCCCGGCTCGCGATGAACCCCCCCGCCACCACGAACATCACGAATAGCCCCACCACCGTCAGCGTCGCCCGCACGCCGAGCTCCTCCCCGATGATCGCGAATATGAAATCCGTGTGCGCCTCCGGCAGAAATAGCATCTTCTGCCGGCTGTCGCCAAAACCCACGCCCTCCAGCCCTCCAGAGCCCAGCGCGATCTTCGCCTGCTCTTGCTGCCAGCGCGCCGCCTTCACCGACGGGTCCTCCTTGTTGATCCAGCCCACGATCCGCGCCGCCTTCGCGGGATACTTCGCCACCACCACCCCGATCCCGCCGCACGCCAGCACCATCGCCACCGCGAGCCACCGGAACGGCACGCCCGCGGCGAACATCACCACGCCAGTCACCCCCGCCAGGAGCACCGCGGTGCCGATGTCTTTCTCGAAGAGGATCAGCCCGATCGGCAGCGCCGCCCCGATGCCCGGCAGCAGCATCCCCCACACGATCGAGCGGCGGCGCAGCCGCATCCAGTCGTACCATCCCGCCAGAAATACCAGCAGCACCACCTTCGCGAATTCGCTCGGCTGGCCCACCAGCGGCCCGAGCTTGATCCACCGCGCCTCGTTGTTCGCCACGTGACGGACCCCGGGCACATAGCACAGCGCCAGGACCAACAGGCAGGCCACGCCGAGCCAGGGAATGTGCCGCCACCAGACGCGGTAATCGACGAACGCCAGCGTCCCACAGATGAGCAGACCGAGACCCAGGCACGCCGCCTGGTTCTTTAAAAAGTGGAACGGGTCGCCCGCCATCTCCGCCTGCCGCGAAAAGGCGCTGGCGCTGTACAGCATCACCAGCCCGAAGCCACAAAGGCCCACGACCGCGATGAACAGCATCAGCGCGCTATGCCTCTTCAACAGCATCTCTCGTGCCCTCCGCCGATTCCCGTTTCGCCATCAGCCCGACATCGCCACTTTCGACGCGTCGCCCTCGCGCGGTTTCTTCTGACCGGATTCGGTGCCCAGCGCCTCCGTCGGGATCACCAGTTTCATGCCGACCCGGAGCCGGCCGGGGTCCGATATCCGGTTGGCCTTCGCGATCTGCTCCGGCGCCATCTTGAAGCGCCGCGAGATACCCCAGAGCGTATCCCCTTTGGAGACCACGTAGACCCGCCCGGGATCCGCCGCCGGGGTTGCCGCCGGTGCCGCCATGGCAACCTGCTGCGCCATCGTCGGCCCGGGCGTCGCAGGGGCCTGCGCGACCATCGCCGCGGGGGCCTGCGCCTGCGGCGCGGGCACCGGGGCGCTGGGCACCTTGAGCTTCTGCCCGATCCGGATCAGGTCGCTCTGCAACCCGTTGGCCTCCTTCAGCGCCGCGACGGTCACGCCATGGCGCTTGGCGATCTTGCCAAGCATGTCGCCCTTCCCGACGACGTGCTCGACCGCCTGTGCCACGACGGGCTGCGGCGCCACCGCCTTCGGTTTCGCCGGTGCCGCGGCCACCACCGCAGGCGCCTGCTCGAGCGCCAGCGGGACGGGCGCGACCACCCCGGGGCTCCCCGCTTTCTCCGCGGTTGCCGGGGCCGGCTCCACGTGCGCCAATCGCACCGCATCCAGCGCCGTCGTCTCGCGGTCCACCGGCCGAACGCGCCGCTCCTCGAGCGGCAGCGGGCGCTCGGATGCCGGCTCGAAGCCGCCCGTCCGGAACGCCACCTTCGGTCCGGCGCCCTCGGGCGCGACCGCCTTCTTCTCCTGGCTTGCCACCTTGGGCTCTTCGTCGCCAAGGCGGCCCCGCATCCAGTGGTACCCCAGCGCGCCGCCGATCACCAGCACGTGAAGCGCCAGCACGATCAGGAACACGTGGGACATCTGGATCCCCTGCGGGTGTTCTAACTCCATGTCATATCCCGGTCTGCTCATCTCTCTTTCCTCTCTGCACCGCATTCCATCGTGTCGCCCCGGGTATCCGGGACGGCAGAAATCTTCCTGACCGCCGCCTTGAACTTCTCCCCGCGGTCCGCGTAGCTCACGAACATGTCGAAACTGGCGCAACCCGGCGACAGCATCACGACATCGCCCTCCCTCGCCTCGGCCCGCGCCAGCGCCACCGCCTCGTCCATGCTCCCGGCGCGGACCTGCCGCACCCCCGGCCACGCCGCGGCGATCGCATCGGCGGTCTGCCCGATGAGCACCGCGGCCCGGACTTTCGCCGCGACCAGGCCCGCCAGCGGCTCGAAGGGCAGCCTCTTGTCGCTCCCGCCCGCGATGAGCACCACCGGCCGCGACTGGCTCTCGAGCGCCACCGCGACCGCCGCCGGATTGGTCGCCTTGGAATCGTTGATGAAGGCCACCCCGCCCCACTCCCCCACCCACTCGCACCGGTGCGCCGCGGGCTCATACCGCTCCAGCGCCGCCTGGATCTGCGCCGCCCCGACCCCGAAAAACTGCCCCGCCGCCACCGCCACCATCGCGTTCTCCGCGTTGTGCGGCCCCCGCAACCGCGTCGCGCCAAGATCTGCCACCGGCACGCCCCGGTCAGTGATCGCACGCCCCGCCAACCCGTACTCCGCCCCATCCGCCCTCGCGGAGAATGTCGCCAGCCGCGGCCGCAGCCCCGATAGCCCGAGGGAGATATTCGCGATCGCCAGATCCTCCGGGCCCATGTGCTCGAAGAGCCGCATCTTCGCGGCGAGGTAGTCCGACGCCGAATCGTATCGGTCCATGTGGTCGGGCTCGAAGTTCAGGAACGCCGCCACCCTCGGGCGAAATGTCCGGCAGCGCTCGAGCTGGAAGGAGCTCACCTCGACCACCACGGCATCCAGGTCCCCGCTGGCGTTCGCGACCGCCGACAGCGCCTCGCCGATGTTGCCCGCCGCGCGGCTCCGCAGCCCGCCCGCCCGCAGCACCGCGTCGCAGAGCTCTGTCGTCGTGGTCTTGCCATTGGTCCCGGTGATCGCCACCACCGGGCAATGGCAGTGCCGCCATCCCAGCTCCAGCTCGGCCCACACCGGCACGCCAGCCGACTCCAGCGCCGGAACCCAGCCCCGCCGCGGATCGATCCCCGGGCTAACGACCGCCAGATCGAATGCCCTCGCCTCCGGCTCCCCCTCAAAGCCCAGCCTCACCTCCGCGCCCATCCCGCGCATCTGCGCCGCGTTGGCCTCGAGCGCGGCGCCGCCACCGGAATCGATCGCGGTCACCCGCGCGCCGCGGGCGCGGAGCAGCCCGGTGGCCGCGAGGCCGCTTCGCCCCGCCCCCATCACCAGCACTCTCTTGCCCGCGAGATCCATCGTCGCCTCACCTCAGCTTCAGTGTCAGCAGCGCCAGCGCCGCAAAGAAAATCCCCAGGATCCAGAACCGGACGACCACCGCCGTCTCGCTCCAGCCCATCAGCTCGAAATGGTGGTGCAGCGGCGCCATCGCGAAGATCCGCTTGCCGCGCAACTTGAACGACGCCACCTGCAGCATCACCGATAGCGCCTCCACCACGAAGATCCCCCCCACCACCACCAGCAGCAGTTCCTGGTTGATGCAGATGGCCACCGTCCCCATCGCCCCGCCGAGCGCCAGCGAACCCGTGTCGCCCATGAAGACCTTCGCGGGATGGCAGTTGTACCAGAGGAATCCCATCGTCGCGCCCACCACCGCACCGCAGAAGACCGCCAGCTCCTGCGCCCCCGGGGTCAGCGGCAGGAAGAGATAGTTGGCCAGCTTCGGGGTGCCAGAGACGTAGGAGAAGATCCCCAGCACGCTCGCGACAATCACCGTGCAGCCCGCGGCCAACCCGTCGAGGCCGTCGGTCAGGTTGACGGCGTTCGACGACCCCATCAGCACCAGCGCAAAGAACGCAAGCGCGAGCCAGCCGAGGTTGTCCACCAGGGGATCTTTGAGGAAGGGCACCTGGAGGCTGCAGGCCTGATCGTGCGTCGCCGGATCCATGATCAGGCACCCGCCCACCGTCAGTCCCACGGCCAATTGCACCGCCAGCTTCGCGCGCGCGGACACCCCGGCCGATTTCTTCTTGGTCACCTTCAGGTAATCGTCCGCGAATCCCAGCCCGCCCAGCACCAGCAGCGTGAATAGCGCGAGCATCACGAACTTGTTCCCCAGCGGCGCCCAGAGAAGGCAGGAGAGCGCGACGGAGAAGAGGATCATCACCCCGCCCATGGTCGGGGTGCCGCGCTTGCCGCCGTGCAACTCGGCCAACCGGTGTACCTCCTCGCGGGTCCGGATGGGTTGCCCGATCTTCAGCTCGGTCAGTTTCCGGATGAACCACGGCCCGGAAAGCAGGCAGAATAGCGCCGCCGTGGTCACCGCGCCCATCGCCCGGAACGTCGTGTACCGGAAGACGTTCAGCCCGCCAAACTCGTCGGACCAGAGATGTAATAGCTCTAACACTTCACGCCCTCCCCGCTCGCGGCTCCGAAGCCCAGCGCCTCCGCGATCCGCTCGAACCTCGCCGACCGGGACGCCTTGAGCAGCACCGTGTCCCCCGCGCGCACCTCGTCGCGCAGAAAGGCCACCGCGCCCGACACGTCGTCGAAAACTTCGGCTTCCCCGCCCGCCCCGAAACGATACTCCCCGGCGAACGGCCCCACCGCCACCAGCCGATCGATGCCAAGGCGCTTGGCCTCCGCGCCCGCGTCGCGATGCCAGGACCCGGCCCCATCCCCCATCTCCCCCATCGTCCCGAGCACCGCCACCCTCCGGCCAGAATAGGTCGCCAAGTGCCCCAGGGCCGCGCGCATCGAGGCCGGATTCGCGTTGTAGGAGTCATCGATCAGGCGCACCCCCTCGCGCGCGAGGCAGCGCATCCTGCCGCCGGGCAGGCGCACCCCCGCGAACATGCCCGCCATCGGCCCGAGCCCCAGCCCCAGGGCCGTCCCGGCCGCCAGCGCCAGCGCCGCGTTCTGCGCCATGTGCCGCCCGGGCAGCGGCAGACCGAATTCCACCACGTCGCCGCCCGAGGTCGCGCGCAACCGCTGCCCCGCCTCCCCGGAACCCACGCACTCCACCCGCACGTCCGCGCCTTCGCCAAAGCCCCCCGTGATCACGCGGCACCGCGCCCGCGACCGCAACTCACCGAGCCACCGGTCGTCCGCGTTCAGGACCGCCGCCCCACCCTCGCCCAAGCCATCCAGCAGCGATCCCTCCTCCCGCGCCACGCCCGCCTCGTCGCCGAGAAATTCCAGGTGCTCCGGGCCGATGTTCGTCACCACCGCCACCGTCGGCGCCACGATCGCCGCCAGGGACGCGATCTCCCCGGGATGGTTCGTTCCCACCTCGATCACCGCGGCCCCGTGCGCCGGCCCGATCTCCAGAAGGGTCAGCGGGGCGCCGATGTGGTTGTTCAGATTGCCGCGGGTCTTGGCAACCCGGAATCCCGCCGAGAGCGCCGCCGCGGTCAGCTCCTTGGTGCTGGTCTTCCCATTGCTGCCGCCGATCGCGACGACCGGGATCGATAGCGACCTCCGATAGCCGGTGGCCAGCCTCTGCAGGGCCCCCAGCGTGTCGGTCACCCGGATGATCGCCGCCCCGCCCGCGCGCCCGACAACGCGCTCGACCACCGCCGCCGCCGCGCCCGCCACCACCGCGTCGCCCACGAAGTCATGCCCATCAAAATGCTCCCCGCGCAGCGCGAAGAAACAATCCCCCGCCCCCGCCGATCGCGAGTCCGTCGTCACCCGGCACACCTCGGCCCCCGCGGGGCCCGAGATGATCTCGCCCCCGCAGGCCCCCGCGATCTCGCTGGCGGTCATCCGGCGCATCGTTCCCCCATCGCCTCGGCCGCGACCTCCCGGTCGTCAAACGGGAAACGCGCCCCGCCGATCTCTTGGTAGGTCTCGTGGCCCTTGCCCGCGATCAGGACAATGTCCCCCTCGCCGGCCAACCGGATCGCCCGCCGGATCGCCTCGCGGCGATCCTCGATCACCTCGTGAGCCGCGCCCGGCTCCAGCCCCGCCCGTATTTCCGCGAGGATCGCCGCGGGATCCTCGCCCCGCGGATTGTCCAAGGTCAGGATCACCAGATCGCTCAGTGCGGACGCCGCACGCCCCATCAGCGGCCTCTTGCTCCGGTCCCGGTCGCCCCCGCACCCGAACACGCAGATCAGCCGCCCGTGCGGCAACCCCTTGAGCACCCCCAGCGCCTTGGCCAGCGCATCGTCGGTGTGCGCGTAATCCACCAGCACCGTGGCGCCGAACGCCCCGCCACGCACGCGCTCCAGGCGCCCCGGCACCGGCGGCGCGTCCGCCAGCCAACGCACCGCATCGCGGAACGCCACGCCCAGGGACATCACCGCCCCGATCGCCGCCGCCGCGTTCTCCAGATTGAATTCCCCCACCAGCGGGAGCGCCACCGCCTCCCGCTCCCCGCCCGCGAAAAACTCCACCCGGCCCCCGGCCGGGCTCCACCCATGCGCGGCCCACCCGATGTCCGCGCCGCGCTCCGCGTATGACACCTTCCGGAACTCCACGGCAGGATCCGCCAGCAGCTGCCGGCCCCGCGCATCTCCCGCGTTGATCACCGCCGAGCCCCCAGCCTTCGCCTGCCACGCGAATAGCCGCCGCTTCGCCTCGAAATATTCGTCCATCGTCCGGTGAAAATCCAGGTGATCCCGGCTCAGGTTGGTGAAGACCGCCACGTCGAATTTGGCCCCCGCCACGCGGTCTTGCACCAGCGCATGGGAGGAGACCTCGATCGCCACCGCACCGCAAGCGCCCTCCACCATCTTGGACAGCAGCCAATAGAAGTCACACGACTCCGGCGTCGTCCGCGCCGCGGGGAGGACGCGCTCGCCGATCTCGTAGCGCACCGTCCCCATCAGCCCGCACCGCACCCCCGCCCGCTCCATCAGGTGCTTCACCAGAAACGTCGTCGTCGTCTTCCCGTTGGTCCCCGTCACCCCGACCATCTTCAGGCCCTCGTCCGGCCTCCCGCGGAATAGCCGCGCCATCGCCGCCATCGCCGGGCGCACCGCCGGCACGCTCACGGCGGCGACCCCCGGCGCCGGAGACCACGCCTGCTCCGCCACCACCGCCACCGCCCCCCGCTTCACCGCGTCGGGCACGAACGACGTCCCGTCCACGTGACCGCCCCGCACCGCAAAGAAGAGATCTCCGGCCCGCACCGCTCGCGAGTCGTGCGCCAGCCCGCGGACCTCCACGTCGGAAGGCCCCTGGACCGTCGCCCCTCCCACGGCCGCGATGAGTTCGGACAGCCTCATCGCCTCACCACCTCCGCCCGCGGGTAGACCGGCTCCAGATCCAGATGCCGCGCGATCCTCCCCGCCATCGCCGAGAAAACCGGGCCCGCCACCAGGCCGCCATAGTACACGTCGCCCTGCGGCTCATCGATCACCACGACCACCACGAAGGACGGTTCCCGCGACGGGACCATACCCGCAAATGACGCCATGTACCGCCTCTCCGAATACTGCTTGGTCAGCGGATCGATCTTCTTCGTCGTGCCCGTCTTCCCCGCCACCGCGAAGTTCGGCACCATCGCCCTCTTTCCCGTGCCCTCCTCGGACACGACCGCCTCCAGCGCCTCGATCACCGCGTCCGCCGTCTCGCCCCGGATCACCTGGCGCACCGGCTTCGGCGCGAAACGCGCCACGATCTGCCCCCGCGCGTCCCGCACCTCCTTGACCAGCAGAGGACGCATCCACACCCCGCGGTTGGCCACCGCGCAGAACGCCGCCGCCATCTGCAGCGGCGTCACCGAAACCTCGTAGCCGATCGGCACGCGGCTCACCGAAACCTCCGACCAGCTGTCCGGCGGCGACACCTTGCCCCGCGCCTCCGCAGGCAGCATCCCCCCGAGCGCCTCGTCCCCAAACCCAAACGCCCGCGCGTGCCGGTACAGCCCCCGCGCCCCCATCTGGATGCCAAGTTTCGCGAACGCGATGTTGCTCGATTTCTGAAAGGCCTGCTTGACCGTCAGCATCCCGTAGGAACCCGTGTCCCTGAGGGGAAAGCCCGCGTACTCGTAACGGCCGTTCTCGCAGAATACCGGAGTCTCTAGCCCGGCCCGCCCCTCCTCCAGGGCGGCGGCGAGTGCCACGATCTTGAACGTCGACCCGGGCTCGTAGGTGTCGGAGACGCACCGGTTCCGCACCGTCGCCCAGTCGGGCGACTCCATGTCGTTCGGGTCGAAGGTCGGCCGGTTCGCCATCGCGAGTATCTCGCCGGTCGAGGGGCGCATCACGACCGCGCAGGCCCCCGCCGCCTGGTGCTCGATCAGCGCGCGGTCCAGTTCCTCCTCGACGATGAGCTGGACGGTCTGATCCAGCGTCAGCGCCACCGTGTAGCCGTGCTTTGGCGGCGCATCCTGCGACCGATACATCCGCAGCTCCCTCAGCAGCGCATCCTTCTGCGACTGGTACCAGCCCTCCACCCCGCGCAGGTAGTCGTGCATCGTCGCCTCCACCCCCCCGCGCCCAACCCCCTCGCCATCCACGTAGCCGACCACGTGGCTCGCCAGCCGCCCCGAGGGATAGACCCGCTTGAACGCGTCCACCGCCTCGATCCCGGGCAGCCGCAGCCCGTCGATCGCCCGCCACGTCTCGATGTCCAGCTCCGCCCGCAGCGTCACCAGATCCCGCCGCGACGATAGTTGCGCGGCCAGCCCCGCCTCCGGCACGCCGAGATACGGCGCCAGCCGCGCCGCGATGTGCCCCGGCTCCGTCACCCGCTCCTTGCCATCCCGCAGGACGTTCTTCCGGTTGCGCTCCAGGAGCTGGCGCATCTTGTTCAGGTCCGCCATCACCCTCTTCAGCGGCACCGTCGTCGCCAGCAGGTTCCCCGCGCAGTCCACGATCTCCCCCCGCCGCGCCGGCACCGTCCGCCGGAAGGTGTGGTTCTGTTTGGCGCGGTCCAGATAGTGCGGGTGGTCGACGATCTGGAGTTGCACCAGGCGCAGCGACAGCAGGCTCAGGCCGCTGACGATGACCGTCACGGCCAGCGCTATCCGCCACGTGGTGTCGTCTTTCACGGGCCCATCACCGCCTCCTCGGCCACGCGGACGACCCGCGACCCTCCCGCGAGCGGCATCCCATAGGCGCGCACGATCTGCTCCGAGCGCACCTCCTGCAACTCCAGCCCCATCTCCGCGATGCGCCTCCGGATCCACTCCGGATTCTGCAGCCGCGCCAGCAGCGCCCGCTTGATGCGCACCTCGTCCGCCAGCTGCGCCTGCCGCTGCTCGAGCCCCACGATATCGTCGTTGAGCCTCTTGATCGTGGTGTTCTGCATGACGAACACCAGCGCCATGAGCGTCAGCATCGCCGTGAACGCGACCAGCTTGATCGCGACCATGAACCTCAAAGATTGCCCGACCCTCCTGCGATTTCTCACGACCCACCTCCCAGTCTCTCGGCCACCCGCAACTTCGCGCTCCGGGCCCGCGGATTCTCCTCGCACTCCCGCGCCGATGGCACCACCGGTTTCCGCGTCACCATCTCGAACGCCCTCGCCGGATTCGGCACGCTGTTGGGCCACTCCGGGGTGTCCTCGTACTCCCGGCTCGCCTCGCGCATGAACCCCTTGACGATCCGGTCCTCCAGCGAATGGAACGTGATCACCGCCAGCCGGCCGCCCGGCTTCAGCGCCCGCGCCGAGGCCCCCAGCGCCCGCCGCAGCGAGCCCAGCTCGTCGTTGACCGCGATCCGCAGCGCCTGGAACGTCCGCGTCGCCGGATGGATCCTCGCGCCATGCCGGCCCCCGCACGCCGCCTCCACCACGCCCGCCAACCCCAGCGTCGTCAGGGCGCCACCCTTCCGCCGCCACGAGATGATCGCCCGCGCGATCCGCCGCGCCCGCGGCTCCTCCCCATACTCACGCAAGATCCGCACCAGATCCTCCTCCGTCGCCGAACGCACCAGCTCGGCGGCCGATTGCCCCCCCGAGCGGTCGAACCGCATGTCCAGCGGCGCGTCGAATCGAAAACTGAACCCCCTCCCAGCCTCCTCCAGCTGGTGCGACCCCACCCCCAGATCCAACAGCACCCCGTCGAATGTCCCATCCCCGTACGCCTCCAGCCCACCGAAATCCCCGCGCTGCGCGCAAAACGCCTCCCCGAATCGCGCCAGCCGCCGCCCCGCCTCCGCCAGCGCCTCCGCGTCCCGATCCCGCCCGATCACCCACGCCCCGCGCTCCAGCAGCGCCTCGCTGTGGCCCCCCATCCCCACCGTCCCGTCGAAATACATCTTGCCCGGCGCCGCTCGCAGCGCCTCCAATACCTCGCCCACCATCACCGGCCGGTGCCACGGTTCGCCTCTCCTTTCCAAATCGCCCTCACCACCCCAGACGGCCTCAGTTCATCGGCGGACCATTCGCCGCCCGCTTCAGGGAAAATCCATCGGCCATCGCGCGCAGCCGCTCGATCCTCTCGCCGACGCGCACCGCCCGCGCCCGCCGCACCTCCTCGCCCATCGCCGCCTCCTGGTCCAGCAGCGCCCGGCGGCGCTCCAGCCACTCCACCAGGATGTCCGCCTTGCCCACTTTCATATGTCTGCCTCCTCCACGTTCACCTCCACCGGCGACACCGATTCGCGCCGCCCCGGATCCCATAACTCAAAATGATCCAACGCCCCCACCATCAGCACCGCCCGATCGATCCCGGCCCGCGCCAATAGCCCGTCCTTCACCCTCACCCGCCCCTGACCGTCCCACACCAGCTTCTGCGCCGTCCCCGCCACCCGCTCGATCTGCTTCCGCAACGGATCCCCCATCTTCAACTCCGCGATCTTCTCCTGCCGCGCCGCCAACCACGAATTCGGATAAACCTTCAAACACCCGTCCGCCGACGGAAATACGAACAGCTGCTTCTCGTAACCCTCGTCACGCCACTCCGCCGGTATCGTCAGACGACGCTTCTCATCGAGCATGTGCTCAAAATGATCTGTGTAATTCGCCGGCATCTCTTCTTCTCACATGGGCCAATACCCCTTAGCGGCACTCTTGGCCCCACATTGACCCAAATCTACCCACCACTCCCCCCAGGTCAACAACTTTTTTCTCCTTAACCTGCTGGAAAGCCGCGCCTTCCAATCCGACCCCCCGAAAAGCCCCCCGACCCACCATGCCCCACGCCTCCGTGACCCCCCGAACGGCGAAGGCCCTTCGCCACCGCCGAGCCCTCGCCCAACCCGTAGCGAAGCCGCTTCCGGCTTCGGCCGACGGCCCCGATCACGGCGCGTTGTGGGAACCCGAATCCCCCTTGACTTCGCGGGAACCCCCGCGGCACCATCGCCCGGAGTTCCGAACCATTGTCTTCACCCACGAAACACCGGCCCCGAGGGGCCCACCGCGGAGGCGAACCACGATGAAGAAGAGCAAACCCATCTACCTGATCGCGAACGGCGACCTGCGCCTATCGGCCAACCAGAACTGCTGGGCGGCCCAGGAGGCGATGGAGGCACAGGTCATCGCCGCCATCGAGCGCGAGGGGCACAGGGTCGTCCGCGGCCATCCCTTCGATCCCGCCAAGGGCCACGGCTTCATCGACAGCCAGAAGCGCGGCATGGAGGTCTTCCGCGACATCCCGAAAGACGCGCCCCTGGTCGTGGCCGAGGCGGTCTGGCAGTATAGCCACCACGTCCTCCACGGCCTCTGCACCCACGAGGGCCCGATCCTCACCGTCGCCAACTGGTCCGGCACCTGGCCCGGCCTCGTCGGCATGCTCAACCTCAACGGCAGCCTCACCAAAGCCGGCGTCAGGTATAGCTCCCTCTGGAGCGAGGACTTCACCGACAAGTTCTTCGTCCGCGGCCTCCGCGAGTGGCTGAAGAAGGGCCGCGTCAGGCACCCCGAGAAACACGTCCGCCCCTTCAGGGCCTCCGACGCCTCCAAGGGCAGCGCCAGGCTCGGGCGGAAACTCGCGGCGGAACTGCTCCGCGACAAGGCCATCATGGGGGTCTTCGACGAGGGCTGCATGGGCATGTTCAACGCCATCATCCCCGACGCCCTGCTCCACCCCACCGGCGTCTACAAGGAGCGCCTCTCCCAATCCGCCCTTTACGCCAAGATGCTCGCGGTCTCCGACGACGAGGCGCGCGAGGCCTATCGCTGGATCGTGGACCGGGGGATGAAGTTCCAGCTCGGCAACGACGAGGGCACCGACCTCACCGAAAACCAGATCCTGGGGCAGTGCAAGATGTACATCGCCGCCGCGCGCATCGCGGACGAATTCGGCTGCGCGACCATCGGGATCCAATACCAGCAGGGCCTCAAGGACCTCGCGCCCGCCTCCGATCTCGCCGAGGGCCTCCTGAATAACGCCGAGCGACCGCCGGTCCGCCGCGAGGGCTCGGGCGAGGAACTCTACCCCGGCCAGCCCCTGCCGCACTTCAACGAGGTCGACGAATGCGCGGGCCTCGACGGGCTCGTCACCCAGCGCGTCTGGAACGCCATGGGACTGCCCCCGGAAAACACCCTCCATGACCTCCGGTGGGGTCGCCACTACCAGGGCGACGGCATCGACGATTTCGTCTGGGTCTTCGAGATCTCCGGCGCCGCGCCTCCCGCGCACTTCGTCGGGGGCTACGCCGGCGCCGTCGGCGAACGGCAGCCCGCGATGTATTTCCGCCTCGGCGGCAGCACCGTCAAGGGCATCAGCAAACCCGGCTATGTCGTCTGGAGCCGTGCCTACGTCTCCGGGGACCGTCTCCATTTCGACACCGGGATCGGCGAGGTGGTGGAATTGCCGCGCGCGGAAACCGAGGAGCGCTGGCGCCTCACCACGTCCCAGTGGCCCATCATGCACGTCGTGCTCCGCGATATCTCCCGCGACCAGATGATGGCGCGCCACAAGTCCAACCACATCCAGGTCGCCTACGGCAAGGACCTCTCCACCGCCCGGAAGGCCCTCTACGCCAAGGCCGCCATGATGGATGCCCTCGGCCTCAAGGTCCACCTCTGTGGCAAGATCTGATTTCCGGTGACCCCCCTCGCCGCAGCCGACGCCGCCCTCGGCGCACGCCCCTTCGTCGCACTGCTCGTCAGCGTCGGCCTGCTCGTCGCGCTCATCGGCGTCGCCCGCCTCCACGCCTTCGTCGCGCTCCTCATCGCCGCCGTCGTCGCCGGCGCCATCGGAGGCACGCTGGCCGATGCCGGCGCCTCCGGCTCGCTCGTCGCCGCCGTCGAGCTCACCGCGCGGGAATTCGGCGTCGTCTGCGGCAAGGTCGCCATACCCATCGCCATGGCCGCGGTCATCGGCATGTGCCTCGCCGAGAGCGGCGCCGCAGAAAAAGTCGTCCGCCGCTTCCTCGCTGCCTTCGGGGAACGCCGCGCCGGCCTCGCCATCCTCCTGAGCAGCTACGTCCTCTCGATCCCCATCTTCTTCGACACCTACCTCTTCCTGCTCCTGCCGCTGGTGCAGGGCCTCGCGCGCCGCACCGGCAAGGATTACGTCCTATACCTGATGGCCGTCTGCTGCGCGGGCAGCATCACCCACTGCGCCGCCGTGCCCCACCCGGGCCCCCTCGCCATGGCCGAGCAACTCCACATCAACCCCGGCTCGACCCTGGTCCCCGCGCTGCTCGTCGGACTCTTCCCCCTCGCGGCCTCATGGTCCGTCGCCGGATGGATCAACCGCCGCCTCCAGATCCCGCCCCCCGACCTCACCGGCTCGGCCGCAGCCCCCGAACGCCCCGAATCCGAACTCCCGCCCCTCGCCCTCTCCCTGCTCCCCGTCCTCGGGCCCCTCTTCCTCCTCGGCGCCGGCTCTACCGTCGAGGCCATACCCTCATGGTCGCAGGCCGCCCCAGGCCCCTGTGCCATCATCCGCCTCCTCGGCAATCGCCACGTCGCGCTCTTCCTCGGCGCCGCCTGCTCCCTCGCCATCCTCATGCGCCAGCGCCGCATCGGCCTCGCCGCCGCCTCCGACCTCATGGCCAAACCCCTCGAGGCCGCCGGCGTCATCATCCTCATCACCAGTGCCGGCGGTGCCTTCGGCCTCATGCTCGGCCACGCCGGCATCGGCCAGGCCGTCCAAGACCTCGCCAAAGGACGCCAGGTCGACCTCGTCCTGCTCGGCTGGGCCGTCGCCGCCGTCATCCGCGCCGCCCAGGGCTCCACCACCGTCGCCGTCCTTAGCGCCTCCGCCATGATCGCCCCCCTCCTCCAGGGCTACACCGCCTGCCACCCCGTCTACGTCTTCCTCGCCGTCAGCTTCGGCGGCCTCATCCTCTCGTGGATGAACGACAGCGGCTTCTGGGTCGTCAGCCGCCTCGGCGGCCTCAACGAATCCCAGACCCTCCGCTCCTGGACCATCGTCGTCACCGTCAATTCCGTCGCGGGCCTCGCCGCCTGCCTGATCCTCTCCCGCCTCATGCCGTTTGTTTAGGTCGAAGCCACCCATGAAACGCTACACCAGCCTCACCGTCATCGGCCGCGACCGCTCCGGCGTCATCGCACGATTCACCAACCTCCTCTTCCAGATGGGCGCCAACATCGAGGCGCTCGAGGAACAGGTCCACCACGGCCGCTTCAGCATGACCCTCCAGGCGTCCTGGCCCACCGCGCGCTTCGACGAGCGCGCACTCCGCTCGCGCGTCGCCACGCTCGCCAGAGAACTCGCGATGGACATGACGCTCCGCGTCCTCCAGGAGCGCGCCAAACCGCGCTGCGCCGTCCTCGTCACCAAGGAACCCCACTGCATCGAGGGCCTCCTCGCCGCGAAACTCCCCTGCGAGATCGCCCTCGTCGCCGGCAACTACCGCGCCCTAGAGCCCCTCGCCGCGCGCCGCCGCATCCCCTTCCACTGCATCGGGTGGACCGACCGCGCGCGCGCCGAGGAGCGCCTCCTCGCGCTCCTGGAGCGCCACCAGATCGACTTCATCGTCCTCGCCCGTTTCATGAAGATCCTCTCCCCAAATTTCGTCTGGCGATGGAAGAACAAGATCATCAATATCCACCCCTCCCTCCTCCCCTCGTTCCCAGGCGCCAACGCCTACCGCCAGGCATTCGAACTCGGCGTGCGCGTCGCCGGCGTCACCGCCCACTTCGTCACCCCCAACCTCGACGAGGGCCCCATCATCTGGCAGGAGTCCTTCCGCGTCTCCGCCAAAGACTCCCTGAAACAGGTCGTCGCCAAAGGGCAACGCCTCGAGTGCCGCGCCCTCACCAAGGCCGTCCGCCTCTTCCTCCAGAACCGCTTCGACATCTACTGGGGCAAGGTCCACGAGCGGCAGGCATAGCCGAACGCCCCAAGGCGTTTGGCCCACCCCGCCAGCCAACGCGCACCCCCCAAATCCTCGCGTAAGGATCGCTCCCCGAGTGACGTGCCCTCAACGAACCGTATAGGACACAGGCACGTCACCGTGCCAAGTTTTGTAGGGCGCGGATTCCTATCCGCGCCACGCACGGTCCTGCCGGTTGCCCGTGGCGCGAAAGGGATTTCGCGCCCTACATTCCCAAGTGTTGCGCCGCCGGGTAGTGCCTTACGCGAGGATTTGGGCACCCCGCACCCATTGCACACCCTCCTAAACTCTGACATCATCGCGTCGATGCACGTGCCGGCGGTTGCCCTATTGCTTTCCTCTCTCGCCATGGTCCCGGACCCTCCGCCAGACGTCCGCTGGCGCAACATCGGCCCCGGCGGCGGCGGCTGGATCCAGTCGATCTGCGCCAGCCCCCACGACCGCGATGCCGTATTCGTCGGTTGCGACGTCGGCGGATTCTACCGCTCCGACGATGGGGGCGGTTCGTTCACGATCCACAACATCGGCCTCACCGACTATTGGGTGGAGTCGATCGTGCCCCACCCGAAAATCCCCGGCACCCTGTTCATCGGTTGCGAGAGCGGCGTGTACCGCTCCGATGACGGCGGGCGGCGTTGGCGATGGCTGCGAAACGGTTTCCCCGAGCCCCACGCGCATCGGTGGAGCGCCCCCATCGGATCCCTCGCCATCGACCCCGAAGCCCCGGACACCCTCTACGCCGGCATCGGGCGACCGAGGCTATTCAAAGAGGGCACCGGTTCCCTCTACAAGACCACCGATGGGGGAGAGATCTGGCTTAGGATCAATGCGCCCGACAGCCTTCCCCTCGACGCATTGATCAGCGATATCCTCGTCGATCCCCGCGATGGCAAACGACTCCACCTCGCCTGCCAGCACGGTGTTTTTCAGAGCCAGGACGGGGGCGCCACATGGCACGCCTCCACCCAGGGCCTGCCCCATCCCCACGCACGCCGTCTCGCCAGATCCCCCTCACGCCCCGACACCCTGTACCTCACGATCCGGTCGGAACCCGGACGCGCGCCTTGGCAGGGCGGCGTCTATCGCTCCGATGACGGCGGCCAAACTTGGCAACCCCGCCTCCAGGGCCTCCGCCAAATCGTCGGCAAGCCCGGCTCCCCCGATCCCTTGACCGCAAACTACGACCGCATCGTCGTCCACCCCAACGACGCGGATATCGCCTACGTGGGCGGCAGCGGTTGGGTCAACGCCACCCTGTTCAAGACCACCGATGGCGGCAAGACATGGGCCGATGTCGTTCGCCGCGGAGAGAATCCCAACATCGACATGGGCTGGATCACGGACTGGGGACCCACCGTCAAATGCCTCGCCATCTCACCGCTCAATCCCAACGTCCTGTACTTCGGCACCTCGGGACACGTCTTCAAAACCGCCGACGGCGGGGACACCTGGCAGCAGGCCTATTGCCGCACATGGCCCGACGGCCGTTTCGCGGGCACGGGGCTCGAGGTCACCTGCCTCCACACCATCGCCGTTCACCCCAACGACCCGGCGCGCCTCTATCTCGGCTATTACGATATCGGTCTCCTGGTCTCCCGCGACCGCGGCAAAAGCTTCTCGCGGCACGTCGATGGCATCGCTCCCCGCGAGTTGCAGAACTCCTGCCTCGCTCTCGCGTTTGATCCCGACGACCCCGAACACCTCTGGGCCGCCTTTGGCCAATGGCACGAGAACGAAGGCGTCATCGCCGAATCGCGCGACGGCGGCCGCTCTTGGACCATGATCGGTATACCACAGACGGGCCTCCCGAAAGCCCGCCACCGGCCACTGCTCCTGGACCCATCCTCCCCGAAGGCCGCCAGGCGATTGCTCACCGTCGCCGAAGGCCACGGGGTCTTCACCAGCGAGGATGGGGGACGCTCTTGGCACTCCTGCAATTCCGGACTCCCCCATCCCGGCGTCCGCGCGCTCGCCCAGGTCCCCGGCCAGCCGTCCGCCTTCTTCTGCACCATCGGAGGCAAACCGGGCATCCCCGCCGCCCTTTGCGCCACCACCGATTACGCCAAATCGTGGCGTACCGTTTGCCCCGCCTTGCCCGCCAACGACATCAAGAACCTCCTCGTCGCGCCATCCGAGCCCACCCGCCTATACCTCACCGCCAGAGAGAAGTTCAGCAACGGGAAACTATTCCCCGGCGGCGTGTTCCGGAGTGATGACGCCGGCGCCACCTGGCATCACGTCCTGGACGACAATTTCACCGACGCCCTCGCCATCGATCCCAAGGACCCCGACGTCGCCTTCGTCGGCCGCACCGACCACCCCTTCCATGACAATTCCACCGGCGAGGGCGTCTGGATGACCCGCGACGCCGGCGCCTCTTGGCAATCCATCAACGGCACCACGCTCTCCTGCCTCAAAGTCCACACGATCACCCTCGACCCGCACGACCCTTCCCAAATCTACATCGGCACCGGCGGCAATGGCGCCTTTGTCGCGCGCCTGCCCTGAAGCCAGCATCGTGCACAAAATCCTCGCGACCCCCGTAGCGAAGCCCCTTCGGGCTTCGGCCCCCGCCGAAGGGCCCAGGCCCTTCGCTACTCGATCCGCCCCCGCCCGATCCGGCTTTGCATTCGACCGGGTTGCGGTAAGCTCTTCCCACCCATGAGAGCGTATAAACCGCGCGGCACCCTGGCCGCGGTCAACCCCGCCTGGCTGGTCGCGCTGTTCTCCATCCTCGCCATCGCACTTCTCGGCACCCTGCTCTTCCGCCCCACCGACGGCCGGGGCGGAAAACCCGAGGGCGAGATCGTCGTCTTTTGCGCGGCCGGCATCAAACCCCCCGTCGAGGCCGCCGCCAGAGATTATGAGCGCCAATACGGCATCCCCATCCAATTGCAGTACGGGGGATCCGGCACCCTCCTCAATAACCTGCGCGTGTCCAGATCCGGCGACCTCTACGTCGCCGCGGACGAAAGCTATATCCGCCTCGCCCGCGAACAGGGCCTCATCGCGGAAACCCTGCCCCTGGCCCACCAGCATCCCGTCATCGCCGTCCGCAAGGGCAACCCCAAGGACATCCGCTCCCTGGACGACCTGACGCGCGAGGGCGTCGCCGTCGCGCTCGCCAACCCCGAGGCCGCCTCCATCGGAAAACTCGTTAAAACGGCACTTGAAAAAATTGATCGCTGGAACCCATTGGAGGCCCACGCGAAGGTCTTCAAGCCGACGGTCAACGACGTAGCCAACGACGTGAAGCTGGGCTCCGCCGACGCCGGCATCATCTGGGACGCCAATGTGTCCCAATACCCCGAACTCGAGGCGGTCGCGGTCCCCGAACTGGATCCCCACGTCGAGACCGTCACCGTCGCGGTGCTCCAGTCGTCCAAACAGGCGCCTGCCGCGCTGCGATTCGCCCGGTACCTCGCCGCCCGCGACAAGGGGCTCACGCACTTCAAGGCAAAGGGCTACGCCCCCGCCGACGGCGACGCCTGGGCCGAGGCGCCCGAGATCGTCCTCTTCAGCGGGGCGATGCTCCGCCCCGGGATCGAAAAGACCCTCAAGGAATTCGAGGCGCGCGAGGGCTGCCGCATCACCACCGTCTACAACGGCTGCGGCGTCCTCGTCGCCCAGATGCGCGCCGGCGAGCGCCCCGACGCCTACTTCTCCTGCGACACCACTTTCATGGATTCCGTCGCCGACATGTACCTCAACCCCGAGACCGTCGTGGACAACAACCTCATGATCCTCGTGCAGAAAGGCAACCCCAAGGGCATCGGGAGCGTTCGGGACCTCGCCAAGCCGGGCGTCCGCCTCGGCCTGCCCCACCACGAGAAATCCGCCATGGGCAACATCGCATGGAAGATGCTCAAGGAGATGGGCGCCTACGAGATGATCCAGCCCAACCTGAAGGTCGAATCGCCCACGGGTGACTTCCTCGTCAACCAGCTGCGCACCGGCTCGCTCGACGCGATCATCGCCTGCCGGACGAACCACAAGCCGATGCGAGACCACCTCGACGCGATACCCATCGACTCGCCGCTGGCCTCGATGGCCCAGCCCTTCGCGGTGGGCAAGGAAACCCCCTACAGGCAGATGATGGGACGCCTCTTGGAGGCGCTGACCACGGCCCAGGCCAAGGGGCGTTTCACCGAGGTCGGCTTCGGCTGGCGGTTTCAGCCAAAGCCAAGCCCCTGACCAAGCACCCGCGCCACGCCCAACCCGCTAATCCTGTCTCCCCCATGTCGCGCCGTTGAATCCCCCGCCCCCAGCCGCTTCGACCGCGCCCCATCGCCCGGGTCCCGACTGGCCGTTCTATCTGGGCCTCGGCCTGCTCTCCTCGGTCTACACCATCCTCATCGTGGCGATGCTCGTGGCCGACGCCACCTACACCACGCCCCATCACCTCCTCGCGGCCCTCAACAGCCCCGAGATCCGATTCTCGGTCCGCCTCAGCCTCATCTCCTGCACCCTGACCACCCTGCTGGCCCTCTGGGTCTCCGTCCCCACCGCCTACCTCATGTCCCGATTCCGATTCCCCGGACGCAGGGTCATGGACGCCATCCTCGACATCCCCATCGTCCTCCCGCCCCTCGTGGTCGGCATCAGCCTCCTCATCCTCTTCCAGACCCCGCCCGGCCAATTCATCGAGCGCTTCATCCCCGTCACCTACGCCGTCCCCAGCATCATTATCGCGCAGTTCGCCGTCGCCTGCGCCTTCGCCGTACGCACCATGCTCGTCACCTTCGACCAGATCCCCCCGCGCCGCGAGCTCGTCGCGCTCACCCTAGGCTGCAACCGCGCCAAGGCCTTCTGGCGCGTCGCCTTCCCCGAGGCCCGCCGCGGCATGCTCACCGCCGCCACCCTCGCCTGGGCCCGCGCCCTCGGCGAGTTCGGCCCCATCCTCGTCTTCTCCGGCGCCACGCGCCTCCGCACCGAGGTCCTCCCCACGACCGTGTTCCTAGAACTTTCCGTGGGCAATCTCGAGGCCGCCGTCGCCGTCTCCCTGCTCATGATCGTCGCCGCGCTCGCCGTGCTCGGCATCGCGCGCGCCTTCGGCCTCCGCGCACCGTTGGAGAGGGTCTTGTGATCGCGATCGATCAGCTCCACGCCCGTGCCGGCGCGTTCTCGATACGCGACGTCACCCTCACCCTGCCGCAGGGCTGCTACGGCGTGCTCATGGGGCGCACCGGTTCGGGGAAAACCACCCTGCTCGAAGCCATCTGTGGCCTCCGCCAGATCGTTTCCGGCCGCATCCGCATCGCTGACCGCGACGTCACCCGCCTCAAACCCGGCGAGCGCGGCGTCGGCCTCGTCCCCCAAGATATCGCACTATTCCCCACCATGACGGTCCGCCAGCACCTCGCCTTCGCCCTCGAGATCCGCCGCCGCTCCCCGGAGGCCATCGAGGCCCGCGTCGAGGAACTCGCCTCGCTCCTCGGCATCGCGCACCTCCTCGACCGCGGCACCGCCGGCCTCAGCGGCGGCGAGGCCCAGCGCGTCGCCCTCGGCCGCGCCCTCTCCTTCCGCCCTGGCATCCTCCTGCTCGATGAGCCCCTCAGCGCCCTCGACGAGGTGACCCGCGACGAGATGCACGCCCTCCTCCGCCAGGTCCAGCGCTCCACCGGCGTCACCACCCTCCACATCACCCACAGCCGCGCCGAGGCGCGCGCCCTCGCCCAGAAGTTCTTCGTCGTCGAGAACAACACCGTCCGCGAGGCGCCGCTCGACGCATTGGCCAAGGGGTGACCTCGGCTCGCCTGAAACATACCCCGCTGGCGTCTCGCAGAGACGCCCACCTCACCCCTTCAGCCGCTTCAACAGCCAGGCCATGTTCTCGCCCAGCGTGCGCATCGTCTGGAGGGCCTCCTCGTCCTTCTCCACCGCCCCCGCTTCCAATCCGATGCCCATGTTCCAATAGCTGGAACCGCACACCACCATCTGGCTTATCAGAAAGAAGTGATTCATCGTGTCGAACGCGTGGATCGTCCCCGCGCGCCTCGCCACGACCACCGCCGCTCCCACCTTGCGCCGAAGCAGGTCGCCGCTGACCCGCACCACGAACCCCGCGCGGTCGATCAGCGCCTTCATCTCCGCGGTCACATCGGAAAAATATGTCGGCGATCCCAAGATGATCCCATCGGCCCCCAGCATCTTCTCGACGTAGTCGTTCAATGCGTCGCCCCCGATGCTGCACCGGCCATCCTTGGTCTGGATGCAGTCGCCGCACGCCGTGCATCCCGGCAACGGCTTCCCGGCCAGCGAGACCTCCTCTGTCCTGATTCCCTCGGCCTCCAGCACGCCAAAGACCTCCCGGATCATCCGGGCGGTGTTGCCCTTCGGCCTCGGACTCCCGTTGAATGCCACCACTTTCATGCTTACACGCTCTCCGGCGTCGGATGCTTCCACTCGCCCCGATATTGCCTCGCCAGGAGGGCGTTCGCCTCGTCGTCTCCCCTGACCCGGCCCGCGGCGGCGTCCCATTCGAGACTCCTGCCCAGACGCATCGACAGGTTCGCCAAGATGCAACTCGCCGAAGAGATGTGCCCCTCCTCGATATCCGAGACGGGGCGCTTGCCCACCCTCCTCGCCGCGAGAAAGTCCTGCATGTGGCGCCGCGTGGCCGGCGCCGCGAAAAGCTCCGTCCGCTTGTGGGCCACGTCCTCGGGATACTTTTCCTTCTCGTCGAGAAAGTCGGCGCGTTCCGCCTCGCCCTTGCCCTTCGGGATGAAATCGTAGGATTTCACGCTGATCTTGAGCGTGCCCTGATCGCCATAGAGCGTCGCGCCCCACGGGTAGTCGGGCTCGGGGTTCTGGCCCCAGTTTCTCTGGTTCCACACGACCTGCACGCTGCCGTGGTCGAAGATCGCGGTCTGGGTGTCATGCAGCCCCCCGCCATCGCCAGGGTCCCGCATCAGGATCCCGCCGCTCGCCGATATCCGTTTCGGCCAGCCCAGCCCGAGGAAGTGCCGCACGACATCGTAAAAGTGGACGCACAGGTCCCCCGTCTGCCCGTTGCTGAACTCCCGGCAACCGCGCCACTTTCCGGGATGGATGCCGGGATTGTACTCCCGCCATTCGGCCGGCCCGACATACATCTCCCAGTCGAGGTGCGCCGGCGGCTTCTCGTTCGGCGGAAAAGCGCCGCGCCCCCCGTAATAGCTATGGATATCGACGTAGGCAATCTTCCCCAGCGCCCCCGTCTTGATAAATTTGTCCCGGGCCGCGAGGAGGTGCGGCGTACTGCGCCGCTGGAGCCCCACCTGAACCGTCCGCCCGTATTTCCTCGCCGCCGCCAGCATGGCCTGTCCCTCCACGACGTCATAGCTGATCGGCTTCTGCACGTAGACATCCGACCCCGCCTTGCACGCCTCCACCATCGGCAGGCAATGCCAATGATCCGGGGTCGCGATCAGGACGATCTCCGGATCCTGCTGGTCCAGCAACTTGCGGTAATCGCCGAATACCGGAGGCCGCTTCTTCGAGGGCTGTCGCTCCGCGACGAGGCTCGCCGCCTCCTCCCGCATCTGGCTGTCTACGTCACAGAGCCCCACGACCTCCACCGGCGCCACCTGCATCAGATGGAACAGGTCCGTCTTGCCGTACCACCCTGCGCCAATCAGCGCCACCCGCAACGGGGGCTCCCCCCCCGCTCCCCACAAGCCCGATCTCAAAATCGCAAAACCCCCGGCACCCGCGATCCCCGCCTTTAAAAACTCACGTCTTCTCATCATGACCGCCGCTCTCCTTTCCACGCGCCACATTCTGCTCGCCAGACCCGCCCTCCACAAGGACGGCCTCGCGAAATTGTGCCTCGAAATCGGCCATCGTGGCCAGCGGCCGAACGCCCCGCTCGCGCCGGGCATGCCACCACGCGTGCGCCGCCGAAAGCATCACGATCGCCCCGCCCGCCGCCAGCGCGACCGCGATGGAATATCGCGTCGCCACCCACGCCCCGGCCAGCGGCGCGACGATCCGCCCGATGCCGTTCATCGCCGCCAGCAGGCCCAGATAACGCGTCGTGCTCGCGCCCGGCGGCGCGAAATGATTCGTCCCCACCTGCCACCACAGGATCCAGGAACCCCCCATCACGCTGCCATGACACAGCCGCGCGGCCAGGGGCAATGCCGATGCCGCCGCAGGGAATGCCGCCGCCGCCATCGGGGTCGCCGCCAAGATCAGGGCATCCAGCGCCCAGAAAACGCGGATCACCACCCACGAGAACCACGTGTTGGTCTTGTCAAACCACCGGCCCCAGGCCCCCGTCGTGGCGAACGCCAGCACGCCCGGCACCACGTTGATCAGCAGCGCCGTCTGCACATAGCCGAAACCCAGCTCCCCCGCCAGCAGCGGCTCCAGCAGCGACGGATACATCAGGCCCCCGAAACAAAACAGGAAGCCGCTCAACAGGTACTGGCGGAATCGGTGATCGTGCGCCACGATGCGACACGCCTCCCGCAGGTGACCCGACGCCTCCTCTCCCCCCCCTATGCGCGGGCCCTCATCGCCCCTCACCCGGATGCGATCGAAGGCCATGAACCCCGCCACGCTCAAAACCCCAGAAACCACCATCTGCGCCCGGACCATCGCCTCCGGCCCATCCCCCGCCCAGCGCAGCGCCATCGCCGACAGCATCGTGAACAGCAGAAATACCAGGCTCGACCACTTCCGGATCTCCCCCGTCACCAGACCGCGGTGCGTCGCGGGATAATTCTGCCGGATCACCGCCGCCACCGCGGGCCGCGAGACCGTCTCGAACAGCACCCCCAGCCCCAGCAGCACCAGAAAGGACAGGGCATCCCGGGTGGCCAGCGCCATCGCGAAAGAGCACCCCGCGAACGCCAGCCCGGGCCAGACCACAAACGGCATCTTGCGCCGCGTCGCCATCCACACCCCGAGCCAGAGCACCAGCAGTTGCCCGCCGCCCGAGAGCACCAGCCGCAATGTCATGTGCCACTTCTCGGGATCCATCCGCTTCACCGCCACGATCGGGGCATTCGCCAAGATCCCCATGGCCGCCGCGAGCAGCAGCGCGTACGCCATGTGCCAACGGTAGGTGTGGCGCGTGTCTTCGGGCAACGCGGGCCCCGAGAGAAACGCCCAGAGAAAATTGGCCCTGCCTTCCATGACGCACGACCCGCGCAATCGGCAGGCTGGAAACCATGCCCCCGATTGTCAAGGGACGAGGTCCCCCGGATCCCTCCAGAATTGCCTTTGGCCCAGGGCTCCTGTATTCCCCGTACACCCTATGCCTGACGCACCAGCGCCCATCAACGGCCAGCCGCATCGCCGGATCTCCGAGGTCGCCAAGGAGATCGGCCTCGACGCGGACCACATCCTTCCCCACGGCCACCACATCGCGAAGATCCCCATCGCGGAGTTGCAGCGCCGCGCCGACGCCCCCGATGGCCGCCTGATCCTCGTCTCGGCGATGACCCCCACACCCCAGGGCGAGGGCAAGACCACCGCCACCATCGGTCTCGGCGACGCGCTCCGCCACCTCGGCAAGCGCTCCATGATCTGCCTCCGCGAACCCTCCCTCGGCCCCTACTTCGGCATCAAGGGCGGCGGCACCGGCGCCGGCCGCGCGCAGGTCGTCCCCGCCGAGGACATCAACCTCCACTTCGTCGGCGACATGTACGCCGTCGAGAAGGCCAACAACCTTCTCTGCGCGATGGCAGACAACCACCTCCAGCACGGCAACGAGCTCGGCCTAGACCCGCGCCGCATCGTCATGCGCCGCGTCATCGACCTCAACGAGCGCTCGCTCCGCGACATCGTCATCGGCCTCGGCGGGCCGCTCCACGGCGTCCCCCGCCGCGACGGCTTCAACATCACGCCAGCCTCCGAGGTCATGGCCATCCTCTGCCTCGCGAGGGATTACGCCGACCTCGGCGAGCGCTTGAGCCGCATGGTGGTCGGTTTCACGTACGGGGGCGAACCCGTCCGCGCCGAGGCCCTCCAGGCCGTCGGCGCCATGCAGGTCCTGCTGCGCGATGCCGTCCACCCCAACCTCGTCCAATCCCTCGAGGGCACCCCCGCCCTCGTCCACGGCGGGCCCTTCGCCAACATCGCCCAGGGCACCAACACCGCCATCGCCACCCGCCTGGCCCTGAAATTGGCCGACTTCGTCGTCACCGAGGCCGGCTTCGCCACAGACCTCGGCGCGGAGAAATTTTTCCACATCAAGTGCCGCACCGCCGGGCTGAACCCCGCCGCCGCCGTCATCGTCGCCACCGCCAAGGCCATCGAATACCACGGCGGATTCAAGGATAGCGGCGGCACCGGCAACCTCGCCAAGCACATCGAGAACATCCGCATCTTCGGCATCCAGCCCGTCGTCTGCATCAGCCGATTCCCCGACGACACGCCCGCCGGACTCCGCAAGATCGTGAAATTCTGCGAGGCGCAGGACGTCGAGGCCGTCGTCGGCGAGCACTTCGACAGGGGCGCCACCGGCGCCGTCGAACTCGCCGAGGCCGTCCTCCGCGCCACCGCCAAACACCGCCGCGCCGAACCGCATTACCTCTACCCGCTCGACATGCCGCTGGATAAGAAGATCGAGACGGTCGCGAAGAAACTCTACGGCGCCGACGGCGCCGACCTCGACCGCCGCGCCCGCGAGGATCTCGCACTGCTGGAGAAACAGGGCCTCACGAACCTGCCCGTCTGCATCGCCAAGACCCCCCTCTCCCTCTCCGATAACCCCTCCCTCCGCGGCCGCCCCTCCGGCTTCCGCATCACCGTCAACGAACTCCGCATCTCCGCCGGGGCCGGTTTCATCGTCGCCATCTGCGGCAACATCGTCACCATGCCCGGCCTCCCCAAGGTCCCCGCCGCCGCCAAGATCCGCGTCCTCCCCTCCGGCCGCGCCACCGGGCTCACGTAGACACAGGAGAAGACCATGCGCCCACACCGATCCTTCCCGATAGCCCTGGCGATCCCATTTCTCATCGCGGCATCCCCCGGCCGCGGGCAAGGACCCGTCCCGCCCGACAGCGCGCTGGCCTATCCAGAATACTCCCGGAAAGACGGGGACCTTGTCGTCTCCAGGACCGGATACCGGGACAAGTTGTGCGGCTTCTGGTTGGGAGAATGCATCGCCAACTGGACCGGGCTCAGGACCGAGGGCGTCCGGAAGACGGCCCCTTTCTTCACCGACGAGGACTGGGGAACGGACAAGGGCCAAAAGGGCGCGAAGATAGAATTCGTGCTGGTGGAAGAGGGCGCGCCCTGGGGCGCCGATGACGACACCGACATCGAATACATCTACCAGGACATCCTCGATACCCACGATGTGAGCGTCGCCAAACCGGAACAGATCCGGGAGGGCTGGCTCAAGCACATCAGGGCGGAGGAGAATAACTTCCTGTGGGTCTCCAACGAACGGGCCTTCCACCTCATGCGCGATGGCATGCTGCCGCCGGCGACCAGCCTCCCGGATAATAATCGGCTCTACGACCAGATCGACGCGCAGCTCACCACGGAGATATTCGGGCTCCTCGCCCCGGCCAGGCCCGACGTCGCCCTCCGCATGGCACACATGCCGATCCGCACGACGGCCTACCGGGAATCGGAATGGATCTCGGAATTCTACGTGATCATGCACGCCCTGGCGTCAACCGTGGACCCACAACGGCCGCGCCGGGAACAGCTGATGTGGTTGGCGGACCAGGCCCGCAAGCGCCTCCCAAACCGATCCTACCCGGCCAAAATGTATGACTTCATCCGGAAGGACTACGAAGCCAACCCCGACAAGGACGACTGGGAGAGAACGCGCGACGCCCTCAACGAGCGCCATGCGGGAGTCACCACCGACGGATACAATTACCGGAGCTGGTTCGATGCCGGGATCAATTTTGGCGCCAGCCTGATCAGCCTCCTCTACGGCCAGGGGGATTTCCGCAGGACCATCCAGATCGGCGCCCTCTGCGGATGGGATTCGGACAACCCGACCGCGACGTGGGGCGGCCTGCTCGGATTCCTCCTCGGCAAGGAGGGCGTCGAGAGAGCGTTCCCTGACAAGCGACTCTCCGGCCTCTACCACATCGGCCGCACGAGGATCGGCTTCCCCGATCGCACCCCGGACAAGCCGGGAGACGATGCCTTCGCCCTGATGGCCGAGCGCGCCGTCCGCATCATCGACCGGGTCGTCATCCAGGAAATCGGCGGCGGCGCTGATCTCGATCGCGATGCCTGGCTCATCCCAGGCTCCGGCGCCCCGATCGAAGCGGCAAGGTTCGAGACGGAACCCGCCCCGCGCTGAGCTCGTCGGCGCAAGGGATGCCTCCACCGCATGCTGGTGGCGCGCGGGCGCCGGGGCCGGCGGCGCCCCGGTCACTCGACCGTGAGGGCGACCGCCTTCGCCAATGCCGCATTCGCGGAGACGCGGGGCGGCAGGCCGCTCGCGGTCTTGAGACCCCGGACTCTTAGTGCCTGGGTCCAGGCGTAGGGGAACGGCGCTTCCTTCTGGGGGCCACCACCCGGGTCGGTGAAGAAAGTGACGCCGGCATATCCCTTCGGGTGTTTGGAGTCATCGATGAACAGGCCGTCGATCCGGATCTCCCGCGGCATGGAGCAGGGGTAGCCGAAGTCGTGCGTGCCGTCGTTGCGCAGGCCGAACAGGACGGGGCTGGACGCGGCGCCCGCGCTCGGGATCCATCGGCAATTGCGGATGACGACATCGCCCTCCCAGGTCGACCCGTAGTCCGAGCGGAACGTGATCAGGTTCGAACCCTGCAGGGTGCAATCCTCCAGCATCAGGCGGCCCCGGCCGATGGCGTTGAAGCCCGCGTGGCCGAGCGTGGTGCGGCGGATCACGTAGGACCCGGAAACGCCCTGATGCACGTCCATGCGGTTGAGCGCGCAGTCTTCCAGCAGGATGTTCTTCATGAAGTTGCTGCCGATCACGCCCCAGCGACTGCGGTCGGTGATGTCCTGCATGCGGCAGCCAACCATGCGGAAGTTCACCACCAGCGACGCGCTGTACCCGTAGGTGCCCATGGAGACCGGCTTGCCGGCCGATCCGATGGTCCGATAGGTCTTGTGGGCGTCGATGGCGCAGTTGCGCAGCGTGATGTTGGCGCATTGGTGGATGCTCAAGAAGCCGGCGTAGGGGTGCCCGACCTCCGTCTCGCCCGTGACGCGGTGGGTCAGGCCTTCGACTTCGGTGTTCGAGCGGCCGATGCGGATGTTCCGGCTCCAATAGTTGTAGCCCTTTTCCTGACGCATGCGATTGGCCACGGTGGTGAACACGCCACCGCGCAGGACCAGTGGCCTCGGGTCGATCGGTCGGGCCTCGATCCGGGTGATGGTGTCGTAGTCCCATTCGATCGCGCCCTCCACCGAGCCGTCCCGCCGAAGGATGAAGACCTCTTTCTGGCCGGTGCCGCTGTTCTGGTTGAGGCCGCGCCGGATATAGATCTTCCGGTGGCGGTTCTCCACGAAGACGAGGCAGTCGCCGGGAGGCCGCGCGTCCAGGCCCGGCTGGTCCCGCGACAGGCGGTCGACTTTGATGTCCACCGGCTTGAGCAAGGAGCGCACCTCGAATAGCGGTCGCCGGTGGTTCTCGACGCCCTGGCTGTCGTCGATGAGGAAGCGCGAGGTGCTCCAGTCGGTGTCGGTCGCGATGACGGCCGTGAGCGCGCGGCGCCCGAGATGATAGGTGGCATCCGGTTTGGAACCGACGCTCCGCCCGCTCCGGTTGGCGAAGTCATGGGCCTTGCAGATCGCCTCCATGTCGTCGGTGACCCCGTCTCCGGCGGCGCCAAACGCCTCGTACGTTACGATGGCGTCGGCCCCGGGCGCCGCGCGCGAACCCCCGGGGCTCTCGGCGTGGGACGCGACCGCACAAACGGAAAGAAGAAGGATCCCGCTCCTACGGGGCTTGCTCATAACTCGCGCATTGGCTCTACCGCGCCACCTCCGACGGGGCCAGAAGATTCGAATTGGTTAATGCGTCAGGTGGGGCCATCAAAAGCTCGACAAGTCAGGGGGCGACGACCGCGTTCAGTCCACGTCCCCAGATCCCTTCGCCGAACGCCGCACGCTCACGGATCCCGCCTCGCCACGCCTCCCGGGCCGCACCGTGTCCACGCCCCATGGCCCTGTCACCACCACGGAATCTCCATCGCTCTGCGCCGACGGCTTCACATCAACCGCTGGCCGCTCGCCCCGGAATGGCACCAGCGCCCACGCCAGCGTCACCGGCCCCTCGGCCCGGACCCGATAGTTCAGGCACGGGCGCGGCTTGCGCCGCGACACCAACCCCCAGCCGAGGACGGGATCCTCGCGTCCCTTGACGATCTCGAGCGAAAGCCCGTCCCGCCGCGCCGGCACGACAAGCAGGTTCGCCACGCCCGGATCCGTGCCCCACGCCGCGGCGGTCGCGGAATCGTGTGCCGCATCATCCGCGTCTAGGTGCCAGAGGATGTCGTACCCGTGCCCGCCATCGCCCGCGAGCCGGTCGACCACAACCCAATAATCGGGCCTCACGAAGATCACCGTCCGGTGGTGCTTGACCCGGACATCGCGCTTCGGCCCATAGCCATCGTCGTACACGCCATCGGCGGCGTCGAACTCCGCCGCGCTGACCCACAGGTTATCGCACGGCGCCGCGGTTTCGTACGTCGCCTTCAGCCCCCTGCGGCGCTGCTCCTGCCCGTCCACCAGCACCGTGTTGTGGGACCACGTGCCCAGGACGTGGCGGCGCCACTTGCTCTGGTCGTAGGAGAAAGTCCCGCCCTCGGTGAGCAGCGTTCGCCCCATCGCCCAGATGAAGAGCGTGAGCTTGTCCTCGTGCTGGTGGCCGATGCCGAAAGGACCCGCCTCGAAGTGCAGGTACTTGTCCTCCATCCCCCATCCCGACCGCATGATGTACCAGCCCGCATAGGGCAAGGCGACCGAGGTATTTGTCGGCCCGTGCCCCTCCGCGCCGCGCGTCGCCGCCCAGAGAAAATCCTGCCGCCCGAAAAGTTCCACGCCCTCGCGCATCGACTCCCGAACCGCCGTGAGACCCGCGTCGTTCAGCGGCGGCAGGAGTCCGTCCGGCATCATGACCTTCAGGTTGTAATCGTACATCCGCTCCAGCAGCCCCAGATAGCCCGGCGGCATCTCCACCCCGTTCAGGCGCGCCAGCTTCAGCAATTCCACGAAGTTCCTCCGCGACACCTGATGGTATCCGGTGGTCAGCTCCTTCTGCGCCCCGTCGGGATACACCTGCCGGTCCAACTCCTCCGTCAGACGGTCGATCGCGGTCGTTCGCCAGAGCGGCGCATCCCGGCACTCGGGCAACAGGATGCCCAGGTGGCCCAGCCCGTTGCATTCCATGGTCACCCAGTTGCCGCCGTGCTCCGGATGCTCGACCGTGATCCGCATCAGGTGACGCGCATGCTCGATCCAGGATTTCAGGAACATCACGAGGTCATCCGCCGTCAGCGACGGCGATCCGAGAAACCGGTACAGCGCGTTCGGCCACGCCGCCGATGTCCGTATCCCGGCCTCGATCGTCCGCCACGTTAGTGTGTCATTGCCCGTGGAATAACGCGGATAGGGATTATCCTCGATCCAGGCCCGCATCTGCGCGATCCATTCCCTGGCGTATTTCTCATCCCCCGTCTTCCAGTAGGCGTCGCCCAGCGCGTTCCATCCCGGAAAGCGGTTTAGCCCATAGGTCCACTCGCGCGTGAATGCCGGATCGTCGGGCGGCAATTTGTTCGCCTGCCAGTTGATCCTCTCCCCCAGAAAATAGCCCCCGTGCATGTGGCGGCACACCGCATCCGCCGCGCTGACATCCGGGGTCTCGGACTCGCAGATGATCATGATCCGGTCGCCGGTCGCCTTGGCCGACCAGACCCAGAAATCCAGCGCCGCCCACGGGGTCCAGTCCGTGGGGATGGACTCGCCCGCGACGCCATCCCGCAGGTCTGCCCACAGCCCAGACCGCTTCCCAGATTGGGCCACCTCATCACTCGGGCTCAGCCCCCGCCACGCCTCCGCCCCATCCGCGCCCTCGAAATCGGCCAGCAACCTCGGTTCGGCGCCCACGAGCCGGATGTCATCGAGCGCCAGGCGCGCCCCGGGCCTGGGCTCCCTGCCCCCATATGTCGCGGAAAACGAGATCTTGTTGATATGGTGCCAGCCGATCGGCTTTCGCGCCCTCTTGAACGTGTCCAGCGGGATCGTGAACCGCTTCCACCCCTCGAAATCGATCGTGATCCCCGAGCCGTAATAGTCCCACCCCTCGCTGCCGCCAACGACGGGCTTCACCCCCGCAACACGATCCCGCCAGTCAAACCACCACTTCGGCGTCGCCCGCTCCCGCATGTGTCGCAGCATCGCCTCCTTCGCCACGCCCAAATCGCCGCCGCCCACCGCCGCCTTCACCTCCGCGAGATCGGGCCGATCCAAATCCAACAGCGAGAAAAACTCGGCATCCCCGATCTCCGGCCCAGGCCGCGGCGGGTTCACCACCAGTTCAAACTGATCCAGGCACACCTCCGCCTCCGGGTGCGGCTCGTTGCCCCAACCGGATGCCCGCAGGCTGATCCCATCGACCTGATCCCATCCGCGCGGCGACCGGGTTCCCCCTTTCTCCCCAATCGGCAGCACGATCCGCTTCCACCCAGAAAAATTCAGCGCGATCTGATACCCCCAATAATCCCCGCCATTCGTCGAAGGATTCTCCGAACCCACGATTACCGCGATGCGCGCCGGCACCGGCTTGGCGTTATGGAGCCAGAAACGAAGCTCGTGGTACCCCGTCCAATCCTTCGGCACGCCCGGCACGGAAAACGATGGATTGGCCAGATGATTCCGCCACCGCACCGCGGCCCTCCCCGCCTTTGCGCCCGATGGCACCACCTCCAGCCCGGACTTGGCCGCCGCCGACTCGCAATCCCAGATCACAAGGGGGGATGGCCCGGCGCCCGGCGCGCAATGACTGGGTTGCGGAAACCCCAACGCCAGCAAGACCCAGCCCAAGAGCCAAACGGCGCACGAAACCATACCGCCGGGTATCGCGAAACACGACATCTTCAAGGCGTGACTCTCAACGCCCCACCCCGGATGTCCAGCCAGGTTTTGTATGGACTCCAGACGTAGCCACGGTCGCCAGACCGTGGACGCGCGGGCCGGGCGCCCGAACCCATCTGTCACCAGATGGGCTACGCTCCTCCACCCCGCCTGCAGCGGACCCGCATCCTCGTCAGTCGGCTTCCGACCGCGATCGCGTTCCGCCAAAATTCGCAAATTGGCGATCTTTGTGCGCAAACTGGCGTTGCCCACAACATTTGAAGCCCTATCTTTCTCACCGAGTGACCCCGCCCGCCAAAAACGCAAAGTAAGGAGAACCCCCATGAGACCGCACGCCCTCTTCCTCTGCCTCTGCCTCTTCCTCCCCTCTCTCTCCCCATCACCCGCCGCCGACGCCCCCCCAGCCCAGAACCGCCTCGTCATCCATGCCGACCGCGGCAAGGCGAAGATCGATCGCAACATCTACGGCCACTTCGCCGAACACCTCGGCCGCTGCATCTACGAGGGCATCTGGGTCGGCGAGGGCAGCCCCATCCCGAACACCCGCGGTATCCGCAACGACGTGGTCGCGGCGCTCAAGGGCATAAAGATCCCCGTGCTGCGCTGGCCCGGCGGTTGCTTCGCCGACGAGTATCACTGGAAGGATGGCATCGGCCCGAAGGAGGCGCGCCCCACCATGATCAACACGCACTGGGGCGGGGTCACCGAGAACAACCATTTCGGCACCCACGAGTTCCTCGACCTCTGCGCCCAGCTCGGCTGCGAGCCCTACATCTGCGGCAACGTCGGCAGCGGCGCCGTCCTCGAGATGCAGCAGTGGGTCGAATACATCACGTTCGACGGCGTCAGCCCCATGGCGGAGCTCCGCAAGGCCAATGGCCGCGCCGAACCATGGAAACTGAAATACTTCGGCGTCGGCAATGAGAATTGGGGCTGCGGCGGCAACATGTCCGCCGAATACTATGCCGACCAATACCTCCGCTACGCCACCTACGTCCGCAACTTCGCCGGAAACCAGATCTACAAAATCGCCTGCGGCCCAAACCGCGATGATTACCACTGGACGGAGGTCCTCATGGGGCGCTGCACCAAGCGCATGAATGGGCTCGCCCTCCACTTCTATTGCGGCACGGGAAAGAACAGCCGCTCCGCGACCGAGTTTGACGAGGGCGACTGGTTCCACCAGCTGAAGACCGCCCTGCGCATGGAGGAGCTTGTCGCCAAGCACTCCGAGATCATGGATCGCTTCGACCCGCAGAAGAAGATCGCCCTGATCGTGGACGAATGGGGCGCGTGGCACGCGGTCGAGCCGGACACGAACCCCCGATTCCTCTACCAGCAGAACAGCCTCCGCGATGCCCTGGTCGCCGGACTCACGCTGAACATCTTCAACCGCCACTGCGACCGCGTCCGCATGGCCAACATCGCCCAGACGATCAACGTCCTCCAGGCCATGATCCTCACGGACAAGGAGAAGATGCTCCTGACCCCGACGTACCACGTCTTCGAGATGTTCGTCCCCCACCACGACGCGACATGGCTCCCCGACGAGCTGACCTGCGCCGACTACGCGATGGGCCCGGACAAGATCCCCTCCGTAAACGCCTCCGCCTCCCGCGACGGCTCCGGGAAGATCCACGTGACCCTCTGCAACCTCGATCCCAACAGGCCCGCGCCCATCGACTGCGAACTCCGCGGCACGAAGGCCTCCCGCATCTCCGGCCGCGTCCTCACCGCGCCCGAGATCACCGCCCACAACACCTTCGACCAACCCGAGCGCGTCAAACCCGCCCCGTTCGAGGACGCCAGACCTTCCGAAAAGGGCTTCTCGGCCACCCTCCCGCCAAAATCCGTCGTGGCGCTCGAGATCGAACCGTGACGCCTACTGCGAAATCTCCTGGTCGCGCGGAAAAGCGGCGTGGGGACCCGCCGCACTCCAAAGGCCTGCGGCCGAAATCGTTCGGCATCCATCGACCCCGTCTTCGTCCCAGCACCATGCCCCATTTCGCACAACGCGCTTTGGAGTGCGGTGCGTCCTCGCACCGCTTTTTCCCCACCCGCCCCACGGCGCTCCCACATCCACCGGCAAGCAAACCAAAGAATCAGACAACCATATTGACCCCATGAAAACCAAGACCACCATCACCCTCGGCATCATCGTCGGCAACCGCGGCTTCTTCCCGGACCACCTCTGCG
The DNA here is from genome assembly GCA_964651705.1 of uncultured Verrucomicrobiales bacterium. Classification (GTDB taxonomy): domain Bacteria; phylum Verrucomicrobiota; class Verrucomicrobiia; order JADLBR01; family JADLBR01; genus JADLBR01. The sequence continues at coordinate 19,696 of CAZYWZ010000005.1, read as the reverse complement.
ACGCGGGACGCAAGAAGATCCTCGCGCTGCTCGAGAAACTCGGCATCGGCGCCGTCATCCTCCCCACCGACGCCACGAAATTCGGCGCGGTCGAATCGATGGACGACGCGCAGAAGTGCGCCGACCTCTTCAGGGGCCGCGCCGCCGACATCGACGGCATCCTCGTCACGCTGCCCAACTTCGGCGACGAGCGCGGCGTGGCCAACGCCATCCGATGGTCGGGGCTCCGCGTCCCCGTCCTCGTGCACGCGTTCGCCGACGAGCCCAAGATCATGACCATCCGCGACCGCCGCGACAGCTTCTGCGGCAAGATGTCGGTCTGCAACAACCTCCGCCAATACGGCATCCCCTTCACCCTCACGCAACTCCACACCATGGATCCCGACGATCCCCGCCTCGCCTCGGACCTCCAGGATTTCGCGGTCACGTGCCGCGTCGTCCGCGGCCTCCGCAACCTCCGCATCGGCGCGCTCGGCGCGCGACCCACCGCATTCAACACCGTCCGCTATAGCGAGAAACTCCTCGAGTCTGCGGGTATCAGCATCGAGACCCTCGATCTCTTCGAGCTCTTCGGCTGGATCGGTAAAATGAAAGACGACGACAAACCCGTCCAGGCCAAGCTCAAGGAGATCACCGCCTACGTACCCGCAAAATCCATCCCCGCGCCCGCGCTGATGAAGATGGCGAAATTCGGTGTCGCCGTGGACAAGTGGATGAAGGAAACGCGCCTGGGGGCGACGGCGATCCAGTGCTGGACCGCCATGGAGGAGTTCTTCGGGGTCGTCCCCTGCACCCTCATGAGCATGATGAGCAACATGGGACTCAGCTCCGCCTGCGAGGTCGACATCATGGGCACCGTCGCCATGTACGCGATGGTCCAGGGCTCCGGCCGCCCATCCGCGCTCGTCGATTGGAACAACAACTATGGCGACGACCCCGACAAGGGCGTCATCTTCCACTGCTCCAACCTCCCCAAGGACATCTTCGTCTCCTCCGGCGAAGGCGCGCCCGCCATGGACTACCAGGAGATCATCGCGGGAACCGTCGGCAAGGAAAACACATACGGCACCGTGGTCGGTCGCGTCAGGGCCGGGGGCTTCACCTACCTCCGCGCCAGCACCGACGACGCCGCGGGCAAGATCCGGGCCTACCTCGGCGAGGGCGACCTCACCGATGACCCGCTCAAGACCTTCGGCGGCTTCGGCGTCGTCCGCATCCCACGCTTCCAGGCCCTCCTCGCCCACATCTGCGAGAACGGCTTCGAGCACCACGTCGCGGTCAACCCCTCCCGAATCGCCGCCGGCACGAAGGAGGCCCTGTCCAAATACCTCGGCTGGGAGGTGTATCACCACGCGTGAGAACGCCCCGCCGCTGACTCGAAATTTGCCGCATCGCTTCCCGTAGCCGAACGCGTCAGCGTTTGGCCGCCAAAGCCTCGCGGCTTCGGCTACATTTTCTACCCCGGCGGTGCCCCGTCTGCGGGGCACGGGATCTGACTCGAAAATTGGGTCGCGATGTAGGCTGCGCCTTGGCGCACGCGGACGGTCGATTCGGCAGCGTGCGCCAAGGCGCAGCCTACCATTTTCCGCCCCGGTGGTGCCCTGCGTGCGGGGCACGGAATCTAGCTCGAAATTCCCCATTGCCCGCCAAAAGCGGCCCGGGGACGGTCCGCACTCCACAGGCCTTCGGCCGAAATGCGGCAACAACGCAGGGCGGTGGCAACATCTTGGAATGCCACGGCGTTTCGCGCGCAGCGCTTTGGAGTGCGGGGCGTCCTCGCACCGCTTTGGCGCGGCGAGAAGGGTCGGGATTTTCATCGGCGGTGGTGCCCCGCGTGCGGGGCGTGGCACCCGGGCACATTTTCGGATGGCCGCCTTGGTCCGGTTGGGCAGAGTGGGGGGCGACGATGCCGAGTGACGAGACGCCGGGATTCTGCCATCGGCTGCCGCGCCGCCAGCTGGGATTTTTTCCGACGCCGGTGGTGGAGGCGGGGCGGTTGTCGGATCGGCTGGGCGGCCCGCGGATCCTGATGAAGCGCGATGACCTCACGGGGCTGGCGCTGGGAGGGAACAAGGTCCGGAAGCTGGAGTTTTTCGTGGGCGAGGCGCTGGCGGGGGGTTGCGACACGCTGGTGACCGGTGGGGCGGCGCAGTCGAATCACTGCCGCCAGACGGCGGCAGCGGCGGCGGTGTGCGGGCTCGGGTGCCATCTGGTGCTCGGTGGCGAGGCGCCGGTCGTGCCGGGGGGCAACCTGCTGCTCGATGTGTTGCTGGGGGCGGAGATCCATTGGACGGGGCCGCTGCGCAAGGGCGAGAAGATCCCGGAGATCGCGGCGGGATTGGCTGGGGCCGGCGGGCGCCCATATCTTGTCCCCTATGGCGGGTCTGGGACGCTTGGGGCGGCGGGCTTCGTCGATGCCGTCGGGGAATTGTGCCGCCAGACCGATGCCCTCGGCGCGCGGCCGACGCACGTGATATTCCCCTCGAGTTCGGGCGGGACGCACGCCGGGCTGATGGTGGGCAGGGCCGCGTATCGCCAGCCGTTCCAACTCGTGGGCATCGGCATCGATAAGGAGGGCATCGGCGAAGAGTCGCCGCGCGAACGGGTGCTGCGCCTCGCGAGGGAAACGGCCGCACTCATCGGGCTGGGTCAGGAGTTCTCGGCGCGCGATGTGATCCTCCGCGAGGAGTTCTTGGGCGGGGGCTATGGGGTTGTCGGCGAGGCGGAGCGCGGGGCGATTCGGCTGGTCGCTGAGACCGAGGGTGTCCTGCTAGATCCGGTCTACACCGGGCGCGCGATGGCGGGGCTGATCGCCATGATCCGTGCCGGCGAGTTGACCCGCTCCGACACCGTGGTCTTCTGGCACACCGGCGGCGCGCCGGCGCTGTTCCCGCACGCCAGAGAGCTGGTGTGACTTTTCCTTGCAACGCGGGGGTTCCCGCGTAAATCGGCTGGGCTGCTTGGGATGGCGAGCGCCCTCCCGCGTATGGCGATGAAGTTGAACGCATCACAGAGGGAGGTTGTCGGTTGCCGTGACCGTCGCGTCGTCGTGCTCGCGGGCGCGGGGTCGGGAAAGACCGCGACCAGCGTGCACTGGGTCGCGGACCTGGTGAAATCCGGCGTGCCGCGCAAGGCCATCCTGATGATCACGTTTACCCGCAAGGCCGCGGAGGAGATGCGGTCGCGGGTGGAAGGGTTGCTGAAGGGGCGGCCCCGGCGGGGGGAGGGGGACGTGCTGACGGTGGGCACGTACCACGCGGTGGCCAGCGCGCTGATGCGGGAGGACGCGGCGGGCTTCGGGCTGCGGGATGGGCGATACACCACGATCGACGAGGGCGAGTCGCAGTCGGTGTGGAAGTCGGCGCTGCGCGAATGCGGGATCCAGCCGAAATCGGCCCTCTTCGCCCCGGAGCGCCTGCGGGGCGCGTATTCCTTCGCGCGGAACACGATGGTGCCGGTGCGCGGGCTGCTGGAGCCGATGTTCCCCAAGCATGTCGCGCGGCTGGAGCGGGTGATCGCCGCCTACGAGCGGCTCAAGCGGGCGGCGAACGCGGTGGATTACGACGACCTGCTGGTGCTGTGGGAGCGGCGGCTCCGGGAGGACGAGGCCTTCGCCGCGGCGCAGCGCAAGCGCTGGCGTTACGTCCTCGTCGACGAGATGCAGGACAACAATCGGCTCAACGCGGCGATCCTCGAGGCGCTGGCGCCGGAGCACCTGATGGTCGTCGGCGATGTCAACCAGTCCATCTACGCGTTCCGCGGGTCGGACGCGCGGCTGATCACGGAATTTTCCGCGAGGCGGGCCGACACGCGGGTGCTTCGGCTGGAGGACAACTATCGCAGCGGGCAGGCGATACTGGACCTGGCCAACGCGGTGGTGGCGCGCTCGGAGGCGGCGCTGTCGCTGCGGGCGGCCAACGGCGTGCGTGCGAGCGTCCGGTGCCTGGTGTTTCACGATCCCGACCACGAGGCCCTCGGCGTCATCGACTGGGTGCAGCGGAGGGTCGCCGCGGGGAGCCGGCCGTGCGATTGCGCGGTGCTGACGCGCTCGTCGAAGCTCCTCACCGCGCTGGAGATTGCCCTGGGGCGCTATCGCATCCCGTATCGGAAATATGGCGGGCTCACGCTGGCGGACGCCTCCGAGGTGAAGGACTTCCTGGCGTTCTTGAGGCTGGCGCTCAATCCCCGCGACCGGCTCGCGCTGCTGCGTTGCCTGACGCAGTTCCCGGGCATCGGCGAGGGGACCGCGGCCAAGGCCATCGACGCGCACGATGGGCGACTGGAGGGGAACCATTGGCCGGCGCAGGCCGAGGCGCTGCCGATGTGGGTCCGGAGGATCCGCGAGACGAGGGAGATTGGCGGGAAAGGGAAATATCTGGCCGAGCACATCAAGCCGCTGATCGAGACGAATTACCCGAAAGATGCGCCGGAGCGCATCGCGACCATCGGCGCGCTGGTCCATTCGATGGCGTCTTCGGAGGGGAGCCTCGCGGAGTTTCTGGATGGCTTTGTGCTCGACCGGACGACGGCGAAGGAACACCCGGAGCAGGCGATCACGCTGTCCACGATCCACTCGGCCAAGGGCCTGGAGTGGGACGGCGTGTGGTTGCTCGGCGCCGGCTCGAAGCAGTTGCCGCATCCGCGGACCGAGGAGATGAGCAGCATGGCGGAAGAGAGGCGCCTCTGCTACGTCGCGATCACGCGACCGCGGGAGGACCTCGTCATCTCGTATCCGGGGCTGACGTGGCAGAAGAAGCCGCAGCGCGGGTGTCCATTCGTTCCTGAGGATACCCACTGGGAGTACGCGGCGCCGATGAGCCCGAAGATGCCGGCGGCGGAGGGCGCCGGATCTGGCCAGGAACATCAAGCCGCGGATACCGGATAGTTCTCTATAATTGAGGCACTTGCGGATTCGGGGGTGCCCGCCCGCGTGGCGGGCAAGGAGGCGACTTTTATTGGACTGCGTGCGCTGCAGCGCCGCTTTGGCTCCCCCCAGCGGACCGCACAGGTTCCCCTGACCGACTAAAGGCGGGACTCCGAACAGGGGCCCGGCGGCACGGCTTGGAGTACCGGCTTCAGCCGGCAACATCCACCGGAAGCTTCCACATGAATAACCCGGCGCGTTTTGGAAAACATCTAGCCCCGCCGCGCGCCGGCGGCGGGGCTGACTCGAAAATTGGGTCGCGATGTAGGCTGCGCCTTGGCGCGCGCGGACGTTCGATTCGGCAGCGTGCGCCAAGGCGCAGCCTACCATTTTCCGCCCCGGTGGTGCCCTGCAGGCGGGGCATGGGATCTAGCTAGAAAATTCGGGGTGTAGCCTCGGTCGTCAGACCGTGGACACGTTGGCTTAGCACCCGGACCCATCTGTTACCAGATGGGCTGCGTTCTCCGCTCCGGTGGGCATCGCCTGCCCCGGGTTGACACGGGATGTGGGGGGGAGCATGGTGAGGCGTGTTGGATCCGGTTTGGCGCAGGGTGGTGTGTGGCGCTCTGGTCATGATGGCGTGCGCCTGGGCGGGCTTGGCACCAGCCCGCGAGATCACGGGGCAAGAGGGGGAGGCGCCCTCTCCCGACGATGGCCCCGTGGTGCTGAAGATCGGGCTCGTCTTCCCCTCCGAGACCCGCGATGGGAAGGCCTACCTGACCGCCGCCGTCATGGTGAATGGTCGCACGGTGCTTCCCGCGGGAACGCAGCTCTACACCATCTATCGCATGCCGGAGGAAGAGGACGAGGACATGCGGCAGGCGCGCAAGCGCGTCGACCGCAAGCAGGCCTACTCGAGGACCGAGGGGTTGCCGGATGTCGAGCGGCGGTCCGCCGCGTCCATCGCGCTGGAGCAGCGGGCGCTCAAGACGCGGTGGGATTCGGATCTCCCCATGCGCGCGATGCTAAATCTGCACGGGGGAAGGGATCTGTTCCTCGTGATCGCGGGACAGGGCGGCGCGCCCGAGATCCATCCTTTCAATCTGCCCGAGGGACTCCTGCTGTGGGATCGCGGGCAGGGGATCGAGGTGGGATGGGTGCTGGAGGGCAGCTCGGGACAATCCGCCGGGTTTGGGCGGGGGGACAAGATCGTCGCGATCGGGGGCAAGCCCGTGGCGACGCTCGGGGATTTCCAGCGCGAGTACGCGGCATCGCGGACCACGCAGCTCGGCGACCGCGGGCTGAAGGTCGAGGTCGAGGCGGCGGGAGGCGGGGGGCGGGCCTCCCGCGAGCTGCGCGCGCCGGCCAGCCTCATGGGGAGCTTTCTGGACATGCCGATGGAGTAGGCCGCCTGTGCCAGGCGGCCGCCCTATTTTGGACTGCGGCGTGGCATCGCCGCTTGGGATTGCCCCAAACGGCCCGGTGAGTTCCCGCCGCCAGACTCTCCAACAGGACCCGACGCGCCCATCTAAAGCGGCGCCGCCACGCCGCAGTCCACATTGGCCCTCCGATTGATCGGAAAGGCAGGCAGAAATGTCTGCCTCACGACTCAACCAAAGCGGGTTTGACAGGGTGGGCGGAGCAGATTAGGAAGATTGGGCAATTCGCAATTTTTAAAATGGCTCTTTATGGTTTCGGGCATCAAAGTGGCTGATTCGCAGGGGGTTTCGAAGGCCAACGGCAGCGTGGGTTCTGGGGCGAACGGGGCGGTACTGGAGGGGTTGTACGAGGAGTGGCGGCGGGAACCGTCGTCGGTGGATCCGACGTGGCGGGCCTTTTTCGAGGGGTTCGAACTGGGGTGCCAGCAGCCGCCGGCGGAGGCGGGCGGGGCGGTCGTCGCCGGGGGCGTGGATCCGGCAATGCTGCGGAAGCAGGGGTCGATTTTCATTCTGCTCTTCAGCTATCGGATGCTGGGGCATTACATCGCGAACCTGGACCCGCTGGGGTTCAACAAGACCGAACTGCCTGAGCTGGAGCTCGGCAATTTCGGGTTTTCCGAATCGGATCTCGACACGGTATTCGAGTCGTTGACGGTGGCGGGCGGCGGGCCGAGGACGCTGCGGGAGATCCTCGGGATCCTGAAGGACACCTATTGCGACACCCTGGGCGTCGAGTACATGCACATCCAGGATTTCAAGTCGCGCTACTGGCTGCGCGAGCGGATGGAGACCTGCCGGAACCGACCGAATTTCGATGCGGCGCAGAAGAAGCGGATCCTGTACCACCTGTTGGAGGCGGAGCTGTTCGAGCATTTCCTGCACACGCGCTACGTGGGGAAGAAGCGTTTTTCGCTGGAGGGGGGGGAGATCCTGATCCCGGCCCTGGACTCGGTGCTGGAGGCGTGCCCGCGCTTCGGGATCAAGCGGGTGGTCATGGGCATGGCGCACCGCGGGCGCCTGAACGTCTTGGCCAACATCTTGGGCAAGGATCTCTGCGCGGTGTTCTCGGAATTTCACGACAAGTACGTGTCGGCGAACGCGCGCGGCGACGGCGACGTCAAGTACCACCAGGGCTACGAGGCGGTGTGCCCGACGCTTTCGGGCGAGAGCGTGGGGGTGAGCCTCGCGCCGAACCCGAGCCATCTCGAGGCCGTCGATCCCGTCGTCGAGGGCAAGGCCCGGGCGTGGCAGCGCCGGCTCGGCGACATGGACGAGCGGTCGAGCGTGCTGCCGGTGCTGGTGCACGGGGACGCGGCGTTCATCGGCCAGGGCGTGGTGGCCGAGACCTTCAACCTCTCGCAGGTGGACGGCTACCGGACGGGAGGCACCCTGCACATCATCGTCAACAACCAGATCGGTTTCACGACGCTGCCGCAGGATGGCCGCTCGACGCCGCACTGCACCGCCATCGCGCAGATGCTGGGCATCCCGATCTTCCACGTGAACTGCGACGACCCGCTCAAGGCCGTGTACGCGATCGAGCTGGCACTGGAGTTCCGGCAGAAATTCCATCGCGACGTGGTGGTGGACCTCGTGTGCTATCGGCGGCTGGGCCACAACGAGGGCGACGAGCCGAGCTTCACGCAGCCCACGCTGTATTCCGCGATCAAGAGGCACCCGGGGAGCAGCCGGATCCTGATGGACGATATGATCGAGGGCGGCGAGCTGGGGCGGGACGAGGTGGACGATTACGTGGCCTCGTTCAAGGGCAGGCTGGAGGACGCGCTCAACGCCTGCAAGCCGGTGACCAGCCAGTTCGTCCCGGCGATCAAGGAGCCGATGAGTTGCCCGCAGTTGCTGGAGCCCTTCGATTCCTCGGTGGGGCCGGGGGTGCTGCGGGAGGTGGGCGAGGCCATCACGAGGGTGCCCGAGGGGCACCGGGTCAACGCGAAGATCGGGCGACTGATGGAGCAGCGCGGCCGGATGGCGCGGGGCGAGGAGCCGGTGGACTGGGCGTTCGCCGAGGCGCTGGCCTTCGGGACGCTGCTGCGCGAGGGCGTGCCGATCCGCCTCTCGGGGCAGGACAGCCGGCGAGGGACCTTCAGCCAGAGGCACTCGGTGCTGTACGACATCGAGACGCGCGAGCGGTACATCCCCCTGCGGAATGTGGCGCGCGACCAGGCGACGATATGCATCTACAACAGCCCGCTCTCCGAGGCCGCGGTGCTGGGGTTCGACTACGGCTACAGCCTCGATTATCCCGGGATGCTGGCGATCTGGGAGGCGCAGTTCGGGGATTTCGCCAATGGGGCGCAGGTGATGATCGACCAGTACATCTGCAGCTCGGAATCCAAATGGGGGGTGACGTCGCGGATCGTGCTGCTTTTGCCCCACGGCTACGACGGGCAGGGCCCGGAGCACTCGAGCGCCAGGCTGGAGCGATTCCTGCAGCTCTGCGCCGAGGACAACATCCAGGTGGCGAACTGCACGACGCCGGCGAATTATTTTCACATCCTGCGGCGGCAGGCGCTCCGCGTCATCCGGAAGCCGCTGGTGCTCATGACGCCGAAGAGCCTGCTGCGCGACCCGCGCTGCGCGTCGGATCTGGCGGAGATCGGCGGCGGCAGGTTCCACGAGGTCCTCCCGGACGCGGGGGTGCCCTCTGGCGCGAGGCGGGTGGTGCTCTGCTCCGGCAAGGTGTATTTCGATCTGGTGGAGCGGCGAAAGCAGGCGGGAGCCGACGACACGGCGATCGTTCGCCTGGAGCAGCTGTACCCCCTGCACGTGGGGCGCCTGAAGGAGGTCGTGGCGGCGCACGCGCCGGACGCCGAACTGGTGTGGTGCCAGGAGGAGTCGGAGAACATGGGGGCGTGGACCTTCATGGAGCCGAGATTGCGGCGGCTCTTCGGGCGAGAGATCCGTTACGCCGGGCGCGATGCCTCGTCGAGCCCATCGACCGGCTCGCACGCCATCCACGAACTCGAGCAGCGCGACCTCGTCGAGCGCGCGATACCCGCCGCATAGGAGAAACACATGGCCACTGAGATCCGCGTCCCCTCGTTTGGTGAATCCGTCACGTCCGGCATACTCGGCGCGTGGCTGAAGCGGGAGGGAGATTTTGTCGAGAGCGGCGACACCCTGCTGGAGATCGAGACCGACAAGGTGACCGCCGAGATCCCCGCGCCGTCCTCGGGCGTGCTGCATATCGCGGCCAAGGAAGGCGGCGAGGTCAAGGTCGGGCAAGTGATCGGCAGCATCGACGAGACCGCGGCGCGCCCCGCGGCCCGGGGCGAACCGAAGGCCGCCAAGCGGGAGCCGGAAAAGGCGGCCGCCGCCGTGGCCGCGGCCAAGACCCCGGCGAAGGGCGAGCCGGCGGAAGCGGGCGCCCCCGCCGCGAAGGCCCCCGCGGGTAGCGGCGAGGCCGCGTCCGGTGACGGGCGCGCCGGGGAGCCGTTGCCGCTGCCGCCCTCGTTGCGCCGCATGGCGCGCGAGGGGAAGCTCTCTGCCGCGGCGGGGCGGATACCGGCCGCCTCCCTGGGGACGATGGGCGCAGCGGCGCCGGGGGAGCGCACGGCGCGGCGGCCGATGTCGGCCATCCGGCGGAAGATCGCCGAGCGGCTCCTGTCGGCGCAGGCCGGCGCGGCGATGCTGACGACCTTCAACGAGGTCGACATGTCCGCGGTCATGTCCTTGAGGAAACGCTATCAGGATCGCTTCACGCAGCGGCACGGCATCAAGCTCGGGGTCATGTCCTTCTTCGTGCGCGCCGCCGTCGAGGCCCTGCGCGCCGTGCCGCAGATCAACGCGCGGATCGATGGCGCCGAAATTGTCGAGAATCATTTCTTTGACATCGGCGTGGCCATGTCCACCGACCGGGGCCTGATGGTCCCGGTGCTGCGCGACGCGGACCGGATGTCCCTTGCCGAGATCGAGCAGGCGATCGCGGGTTACGCGGCGAAGGCCCGATCGGGGAAGATCGCGTTGACCGACCTCGAGGGCGGGGTGTTCACGATCACGAATGGCGGCGTCTTCGGCTCCATGCTCTCGACGCCCATCCTCAACCCCCCGCAGAGCGGCATCCTCGGCATGCACGCCATCACCGAGCGGCCCGTCGCCGTCGAGGGACGCGTCGAGATCCGGCCCATGATGTACCTCGCGCTCACCTACGACCACCGCCTCGTCGATGGCCGCGAGGCGGTCACCTTCCTGGTGCGGGTGAAGGAATTCATCGAGCAGCCGGGCTCCGCGCTCCTGGGGCTCTGAGCGCCGGGCGGAGAGCGGAATTTTACCAGCAAATCCGACGGATTCCTGCGACCACGTCGAAGTGCACATCCCTCGAAAGAACGGGCAAATCGTGCTGCTTTGCGAGCGCCGCCACCCAGATGACGTTGTGCGGGATCCGACGTCCCTGTCCCTTCAGGGCGTGTGCGATCCGGGCGTAGGCGATGGTCGTATCCATCGTCAGGGGAAGAATCACCAAATCCCGCAAAACCTCGGCCAGACGCCTTTCGTTCTCCGCCGGGCGCGACGAACCCTCGATGCCAAAACGATACTCGCCCACGACGATTAAGGGCAGGCAGAGACGCGTTGCGCCCAAAGCGGCGTCACGGACCTCGGGGATCCCTTCGAGAAAGGCGGAGAGGGCGTTCGTGTCCAGAATCACGACCACTTTTCCTCGTCGATCCGCTCGCAAAATGTCTCGATGCGCTCGTTGATCGCCGCATGCTCTTCCCGCGGCAAATCGCTCAGCGCCCCAAAGTGTTTCATCCACGGCTTGTCGCCACCCACACCGGCCCGCCCCACTAGTTTTTCGCGGAGGGCCTCCGCCACAAACTGCTTCAGCGACAACCCGTTACGCGAAGCGGTCGACTTGACCTCGCGAAAGAGATCGTTTGGAATCTCCAAAGTGGTTTTCATGCTCCAAAGGAAGCATATTTATGGCCATATTGCAAGCCGGCGACATTGATTCGAGAATCCGCCATCGGCGACCTGCCATCGCCCATCGCCAATCGGTCTCATTGTCTGACACGAATCAGCGGTGGGGTCAGTCATGGCTATTTGTCATTCCTTCACAACGATGCCAATAAACCATGACTGACCCCACTGGCTGCTCCGGCCCATCTGTGACCAGGTGGGCTACATACCCTGATCCGGCGGTGCCCTGGCGCGCCCGGGTGCGGGCTCCAGTCGCCCGAGGTGTTCCGTCGCGCGCTGCCTTGTCAGCTGTCTTGGGTTGCGGCAGGGTGGTGGGATGAGCGCGGGCGTTGCGGCGGGTGCGTGCGTCTGGTTGGCTGCGGTCGGGCTGGGGATGGCGGGGCCGCCTGGGGGGCCGATCTCTCCGGACGAGGACACGCTATTGCTGGCGCATTTTGACGGCGGGGCGAATGCGGATCACGCGGCGGGTCTGGCGCTGGCGACTGGGGACGGGCAGGTCGTCAAGGATGGGCGGTTTGGCGGCGCGCTGGCGCTGGGCGAGGGGCAGTCGGTTCGTTTTTCTGGACCGGAGAATTTCTTGGGGGAGTCTGGGACGGTGGAGTTCTGGCTGAGGCCCGGGAGCGATTGGGTTCCGGGTGAGACGAGGGGCATCCTTGGTATCCGGTCTGGGGAGCGGGATTACCTGAACCTGAATCAGCTGGCCAATGGGCGTTTCGGGGTGGCGACGTGCTCGAGCGAGGCGGGGTCGACGAATTTTGTCTATCGGCGCGTTGATGCGCGGGATGCGAATCTCAGGGCAGGGGAGTGGCGCCACGTGGCGGCCTGCTGGGGGGGTGGCGAACTGTCGTTTTGGCTCGACGGGCAGAAGGTGGCGTCGCGGGACGGGGCGGTTGGGCCGCGCGGGGCCCCAGAGGAGATAACGCTGAATGGCTCGGGCCATGCGATCGACGAATTCTGCATCAGCCGCATCGCGCGCTATTCCGATGCGGGGCGGGCGACGGGCAAGGCCGTGGTGCCGAGGGCGCGGCTGAGTCCCGGGTGGAAGTTCCACGAGCCTGAGGGTGTCTATCGCGGCGCCGGCCCGGAAGGGGCGAGGGAGCAGGCCGGGATGCGGGTGGTGGCCAAGGACTATCTCGACGACATGGAGCCCGCGCTGCCGCCGCGGGCGGGCGACGCGCGAGTGGATGTCTTTGCATCGCCCGGGGAGATCGAGCCGGCCGCGCTGGTGGTTTATGCGGATGGGCCCCTGACCGGGCTGAGCGTCGCCGTCTCGGACTTGCTCTCGCCGGATGGGGGGACCATCGCCGCCGACCGAGTGACGGTGCGCCGCGTGATCCGCACGCCCATGCGGCGACTCTACACCGCGAAGCCAACGGACACGGCGATCGTGAATCGTTTCTTGCCGCGATGGAAGGCGGTGGACGTGGCCGCGGGGGAATTCCGGGAGATCTGGCTATCCTTCGATGTCCCGGCGGGCGCGCGTCCGGGGATGTACGCGGGGACGCTGACGCTGCGGCACGCGGGCGGCGCGCGGGAGGTGCCGGTGCGGCTGGAGGTCCTGCCGATCCGGTTGGCCGAGCACCCGAACAAGGCGCTGGCGACCTACGCGCGCCTGGGCCGCGGCGGGCTGGATCGGGGGCGCCTCCTCCGCGAGCTGCGCGACATGCGGGAACATGGCATCCGCAATCTGCACCCCGGCGTCGCCATCGGGTATCGGATGGAGGACGGCAACCCCGTCGCGGATCTCGCCGAGGTCCGCGACCTGCTGGCGCTGTTGAAGGAGGCCGGTTTCGATGGCGCGACGGTCGTGGTGGGGACTGGGCTGACGACCCTGGCGAGATTGCTGGGGCACGAGGATCTGGGAAAGGATGGGGACGGCGCCTCGCTGGATGGCGATGAGGCATTCGCGCGCGCGGCGAAGGCGGCCATGGAGGCGCTGGCGAGATTCCAGCGGGAAGAGGCCTCGGGATTCCGGCTGTTCGCCTCGCATCTGGACGAGGTCTTCGGCAGCAAGAAGTTGCTGGCGCAGTATATCCGCCTGAGCCGTGCGGTGCGGCAGGTGCCCGGGGTGAAGCTGTACATCACGTTCAATACCGTGCGGGACGAGAGCGATGCCATGCGCCGGGAGTTGGACCCGTTCGTCGATCTCCGCTGCAACCACGGGTACACGTTCGAATGGTGGCTCGGAAGGGGGCACACGATGGACGAGTACGAGGCCGAGTTGCGCGCGGGCGGCGACGAGGCGTGGTTCTACCACAACGCGCGCGGCGTGCACTGGACGCCGGAGTGGTCTCGGATCGTCAATGGCCTGTACCTCTGGGCTGGACCCTTCTCGTCGCATTGTCCGTGGATCTATCAGTCCTATGACGGCAACCCCTTCGATGATACCGATGGGCCGGAGAAGAAGGGACACGATTGGGTCCTCTCGGCGCCAGGGCCGGACGATCCCGCGGACCTCGTGCCCACGCGGTGCTACGAGGCGATGCGCGAGGGGTTTGACGACCTGCGGTACCTCGCGACGCTGGAGGCCGCGATCGAGGACGCGAGCGCCAGGGCGCCCGATGAATGCGCGAAGGCGCGGGCGTTCGTCGGACGGCTCCGGGGCTTGATCCGCGGGGCTCGGCCGGGTCCGGCAGAGCCTGCGCAGGGGCCCGCGCCTCCCGGCGGCCCGGTCGACGCCGACACGGGCCTGATCATGGGGCAGGGAAGCGTCGGTTCCGCCGAGGAGGCGCCGCTGATCAACGCACTGGCCGCGCGGTTCTCCGCCGAGGACTGGCGGCGCATGCGTCGCGATATCGCGGACTGGATCGTGCGGTTGCGCTGAAAATTTCGGGTGCCCGGTATTCCCCGGGGGCAGACGGGGATGACTGCCCCACTCCCGTGGCGGCTGTGGTCTTGGCGACGGGGGTCGAGCGTGTATCCTTTCCGGATGGGCATGGGCCACGCGCATGGCGGCGGGCACGAGCCCCGGCCGTACGACACGCTGGGGCTGGCGGCGCTCGTGGGCGCCGGGATGGTGCTGTCGGCGACCGGCGCGCTGCCGGCGGTGGCGGGGATCCCGACCAACGCGATCGGCGCGGTGCTGGGCAGCGGGCCGATCCTCTGGAACGCGCTGAAGGAGTTGCTGAAGTTCCGGCTGTCCGCGGATCTGGCGGTGCTGCTGGCGGCGGGGGCGGCAATCGCGATAGGGCAGTATTTCGTGGCGGCGGAGGTGATCCTGATCATGCTGATCGGGGGTTTTCTCGAGGGGATCGCGGTGCAGCGGACGCGGGGGGCGATCCGCGCGTTGATCCGGATGGCGCCGCGCGAGGCGACGCGGCTGTCGGCGGGCGGGAGGGAGCGGGTGCCGATCGGGGAGATCCGGGCGGGGGATATCGTCGCGGTGTCCCCTGGCGAGCGGGTGCCGGTGGATGGGAAGATCCGTTCGGGACGGACCTCGGTGGATCAGAGCGCGCTGACGGGGGAATCGTTACCGAGGGACCTTGGGCCTGGCGACCGGGTTTTGGCGGGGTCGGTCAATGGCGCGGGCGCGCTGGAGGTGGGGGTTGAGCGGGTCGGGGAGGATACGGCATTTGGGCGGATGGTGCATCTGGTGGAAGAGGCCGAGGGACACCGCGCGCCCAGCCAGCGTCTGGCGGATCGGTACGCGAGCTGGTTTCTGCCGGTGGTGCTGGCGTGCGCGGGGCTGGCGTATTTCCTGACCAACGATTTGATTCGGGCGGTGTCGATCCTGATCATCGCGTGCCCGTGCGCGCTGGTGCTGGCGACGCCGACGGCGGTATCGGCGGGCATCGGGCGACTGGCGCGCCGCGGGGTGCTGGTCAAAGGGGGCGTGGCGCTCGAACTGCTGGGGCGATCCCGGGCGATCCTATTGGATAAGACGGGGACGATCACGCTGGCGCGGCTGAAGGTCGCGCGCGTGGCGGCGGCGCCGGGCGTTGCCGCCGACGATGTGCTGCGGGCCGCCGCGGCGGTGGAGGCGGGTTCCGAGCACCCGCTGGCGAGGGCGGTGTTAGGTGCGGCGAGGGAGAGGGCCCTGGCGCTTGACGATGCGGCGGAGATCGTGGCGGAGCCGGGCATGGGCATCCGCGGCAAAGATGCAAGCGGGCGCGCGCTGCGCGCGGGGTCGGAGGCCTTCCTGACGGCGGCGGGGGCGCGGATACCGGAGTCCCTGGCCGCGGCGGCGGGGGCCCTGCGCGACGAGGGCCACAGCCTCCTTTTCGTGGCGCGCGACCGGGAGACGCTCGGCCTGATCGCCGCGCGGGACACGGCGAGACAGGAGGCCAAGGATGCCATCGCCGCGCTCAATCGGCTTTTCCCCGGGCGCGTGTGCATGCTCACGGGCGACTCGGAGGGCGCGGCGCGGCACCTCGGTGCCGAGGTGGGGCTGGAGGATATCCGCGGCGGGCTGATGCCCGAGGACAAGACCCGCATCGTCTCGGAATTCCGGCGCGATCGGGGGCCGGTCGTCATGGTGGGCGACGGCGTGAATGACGCCGCGGCGCTGGCGGTGGCCGACGTGGGCATCGCCCTCACCGACGTCGGCACGGACGTGGCCATCGAGGCGGCCGGGATCGCCATTTTTGGGGAGCGCCATCTGGAGAAATTGCCCGAGGCGATCCTTTTCGCGCGGCGCGTGATCCGCACCATCTGGCAGAATATCATTTTCTTTGCCTTTGGCCTGAATGCGCTGGGCATGGCGGCGGCGGGCTGGGGACTGGTCGGGCCGGTGGCCGCGGCGATCCTGCACCAGGTCGCGTCGCTGTTCGTCGTGGCCAATTCGCTCCGGCTGCTGTGGTCGCGTCACGAGATGGCGCATCGCGCGCATCACTGGCGGGAATCGTGCGGGGTTCTGGCCCGGCGCCACTGGCGGTGGGCGGTCGGGGCGGCGGGCCTCCTGTGGCTGGCGAGCGGCGTTTTCATCATCCGTCCGGAGGAGACCGGCGTGGTGCGGTTGTTCGGGCGGGTGGTGGAACCCCTGGCGGGACCGGGGCTGCACTACCGGGCGCCCTGGCCGATGGGGCGCCTCGATCGCGTGAGCGGCCGCGAGCAGCGGTTCGAGGTCGGTTTCCGCGCCGAACCGGCGGCGGCGGGAGAGGCGCCGCCGGCTTACGAGTGGAACATCCAGCACCGGGGTGGCAGGTACCGCGTGGTGCCCGAGGAATCCACGATGACCACGGGCGACCAGAGCCTGCTGGACGTCCATGCGGCGATCGGGTACCTCGTCTCGGATCCCGTCGCGTTTCTCTTTGGCGCCGCCGATCCGCCGACGATCTTGCGGGCCACGGTCGAGGGCGCCCTTCGGGAGGTGGTCGCCCGCAATGCGCTGGGGGAGATCCTGACCACGGGGCGCGCGCGGGTGGAAAAGGAGGCGCTGGAGGCCGCGCGGGCCGCCCTGGAGGGTCGCGGGCTGGGCATCGAGGTGACGGGCATCGACCTGCAGGACGTGCATCCGCCCCTGGAGGTCGTCGGGGCCTTCCGCAACGTGCTCGACGCGCTAGAGGAGAAGGACGCGCTGGTGAATCGCGCGGAGGCCTACCGCAACGAGCAGGTGCCGCTTGCCCGGGGCGAGGCCGTCCGGGCCAAGGAGAAGGCCGAGGCCGTCTACCTCGAGACCGTCGCGCGCGCCACGGGCGAGGCGGAGTCCTTCCGTCTCCAGACCGGCGCGCGCCGCACCGACCCCCGGCCGAGGGAGGTCACCGATTTCAATCTCTACATCGAGACCATCGAGGGCGCGCTCGCCGGCGCGCGGCTCACGGTCGTGGAACCGGGGTCGGCCCGCCACGGCCTGACGCTTGTCGGTCCCGCCGCCGCCCGGATGGCGCCGCCGCCCCCCATCGCCACGGAGTCTGCCGCGCCCTTGCCGGAGGGCGCCCCAGAGAAAGAATCCCCATGAGAATGAACCCACGAAACCTCGTCGCCGCCGGGGCGGTCCTGGCGCTGCTGGTCTGGCGGAGCCTCTACGCGCTGGACCAGTCCGAGTTTGGCGTCGTCACGGAATTCGGCCGCCACGTCGCCACCGTGCGGGAGCCCGGCCTCCACGTGAAAATGCCTTACCAATCCGTGCTGCGATTCGACCGCCGCCTGCAGCTGTACAACCCGAGGCCATCGGAGTTCCTGACCAAGGACCCCAAGAATATCCTTTTGGACATCTACGTGTGCTGGCGGGTGGATGACCCGCTGGTGTTCCTGCAGCGGGCGACGGACAAGGCGGGGGCGGAGGCGCGGCTGCACGACGTGGTGTGGGCGGAGCTGGCGGCGGAGGTGGGGACGCGGCCGCTGTCGGACCTCGTCTCGGACAAGCCCGGGGAGATGGTGGCGCCGAAGATTTTGGCGGATGTCCTGGGGCGGTGCCGGGAGCGGGCGCTGCCGGGGCTGGGGGTCGAGGTGGTGGACGTGCGGCTCAAGCGGCTCAACCTTCCGGAGCAGAACAAGCAGAGCGTGTTTGATCGGATGCGGGCGGAGCGCGACCGGATCGCGCGGCAGTATCGGGCCGAGGGCGAGGAGGAGGCATTGAAGATCCGGGCCGACGCGGACCGGCAGAAGGCGCAAGTCTTGGCCGACGCGCAGAAGGAGGCGGAACTGAAGCGGGGCGAGGCCGCCCGCAAGGCGATCGAGATCTACGCCGCGGCGCACGGCAGGGACCCGGAATTTTTCCGGTTCCTGCGATCCCTCGAGGCCTACCGGAAGTTGCTCAACGAGAAGACGACGCTGGTGCTCTCGTCGGATTCGGAATTGTTCCGCTACCTGACCGATCCGTCGGTCCGTCCGCTGGATTCCGGGGGCGAGGCGCGCTGAGGCGGGGGCCATTCGAGATGCGCGCGCTATTCCATCACGACGGGGGGGGCGGGGGCCACGACCATCCGCACCAGCACGATCCGGGTCATGCGCACGGCCATCACCATCACGGGCCCGAGGATACCCACGAACACCACCATCATCGCGGCCACGATGACCCTCATCGTGGCGGCATATGGCATTGGCTGGCGCACCGCTGGCCGGTCATCGCCGGGCTCTGCCTGGTGGGTTGGCTGGTGAGCGGGATCCGGGCGGTGGGGCCCGCGGAGCGCGGCGTGGTGCAACGATTCGGGAGGGTGGTGAACGACCGGGTGACATCGGGCATCCATTTCGGGTTTCCCGCTGGCATCGAGAGGTTGACCAAGGTGCAGGTCAGCAAGGCGCGGCGGGTGAGCGTGGGCGGCGGCGCCGCGGATGCGCTGACGGGGAGCCTGCCGGATCCCGGCCGCAGCCAATTCTTCTCCGGCGACCGCAACATCGTGGACATCCAGCTGTCGGTGCAGTACGTCGTGGCGGACCCGAAGACATTTCTCTTTGGCTCGGCGGACCCCGAGGCCGCGGTGCGCGGGGCGTGCGAGTCGGCGCTGTGCGAGATCGCGGCGTCGATGCCGGTGGACGAGATCCTCACGCTGCGGAAGGCCGAGATCCAGTTGCGCGTCCGGGACGTCGCGCAAGCCATCCTCGATGCCCACGGCGTCGGCGTGCGGATCCTTTCGGTCTCGCAGGAGAGGGGCGCGCCGCCGGAGAAGGTGGCCGACGCGTTTCGTGCGGTGACCAGCGCGCGGGCGGACCGGGATCGGTTGATCGCGGAGGCGGAGGGATACCGGGAGGATCTGCTGCCGCGGGCGCGGGGCGAGGGCGCGGCGATCGCGGGGCGGGCCGAGGGCGAGGCCTATCAGATCGTCGCCCTGGCCGAGGCGCGCGCGAAACGATTCGAGCGGATATTGGAGGAGACCGGCGGGGAGGCGGCGCTGACGCGGCGGCGCATGCATGCCGAGGCGATGGAGGAGATCCTGGCGCGAACGAAGAAGGTGATCGTGCGGCCTGGTGCGGCCGGAGACGTGCGGTTCATCGAGGAGGGGCCTTGAGTCTCAAGGAGACCGCGCCGACCTGGGTGGCGCTCGCGGTGCTTGCGGGGATCGGCGCTGCCCTCTGGTTTCGGGGGCGGGACGGCGGGGCGGGACCCGAGGCCACCGCCTACGCGATGTTCGAGGCGGCCGCGAAGGGCGATGCCCCCGCGTACCTCGGGTGCTTCCGGGGCGAACTGCTGGCCCGGCTCGATGCGGCGCGAAAAGAGGCCGGGGCCGAGCGTTTTGCCGACGATCTCCGGCGCCGATCGGGGGACATGACCGGCATCGCCTTGAGCCGGCCCCCCGCCGATGGCCAGGCGCCCGAAGGCGCCGCCATCCTCCGTGTCGAGCAGGTGTTCCGCGATCGCAACGAGACGCAAGACTTCACCCTGCGGCGCGGGCGCGATGGCTGGCGCATCGAGGCGATCGGGCCCGCCAACACGGTGGAGATGCCGATCCCCTACGGCACCCCGGTGTATGCGCCGGAACCGGCGGCCGCCCGCCCACCGGTGCCGCAAATGTAGCCCCTCCGGTGACGGAGGGGCCGCGCGGCGGCGGTCCACGGCCTCACGGCCGTGGCTACATCTGGA
>CAZYWZ010000004.1:0-112818 GCA_964651705.1 uncultured Verrucomicrobiales bacterium | reverse complement strand
CTGGCTGGTTTTGAATCGACCGCCCGTGGCGGGTTTTGAAGTGACCGGTGACAGCGGGTGGAGGCGGAGAGGAGGGCGGCAGTTTGATCGAGGGAGAGGTGCTTCAGGGCACTGATCTCTGAGGACGCGGAGATAAACAGTTGGTGAATGGATTCGGCGGTCGTGCGGATTTGATTGAGGGTGTGTGTGAGAGCGGCAAAGGGAGTCGCGATATCTGGGAGAGGGCCGTGGTGGGGCGGTGCCGACGGCCGGAATTGTTTGCGTTGTTTCGGCCGCGACGAAGCGGGGGCAGCGTGCTTGCGAGCACGCTTGGGTGGCGGCGGGGTCGTTCTGGAGTCGGCTCGATGCGGAGAGGGATCCGGACGGTTGGCGATGGTACGCGGTCTGGCGCGGCGGATACTAGGGCTCGGTTCTGCCGATCGGTCGGCTCGCCTCCCCAACGAATGGTCTGAACGGTCGGCGTTGGCTTGATCCGTCTTGTCGGGGCTGCTGTGTCGGCGTTGGTGCATGGGCCAACTGTGCCATATACGCGCAAGTAACGCAAGCCAAGCAAGTGTGCGTTGAAAAGTTAGAAAAAGCGCTTTAATGTTGCAAGGCTGGCTAATGCCCTGCCTCTCAAGGAGAATTGACTTAATTCAAATGCTTGGCTAAGTTGATTCAGACTATGGTTCAGCCGTCGCCCAACACGAAGAACATCACCGTGAACCTGCCCGTTGGTTACCGCGAGCGGTTCGACAAGCTCGCCATCGGGGCGGAGTTTAAGAGCTGGAGGAATGGGGTTTGGGAACCGGCGCCCAGTTCATTCGCGCGGAAGCTCATAATGGAATACATCGACCGCGAATATCCGAAGATCGAAAGGGCTGCCCAGTTGGGGGGAGTTGTGAAGCCGCAGATTTCGAAGGAGTTGGTGGTGCATGTTGAGGAAGGGGAAGAAGAGCCACTGGAATCATCTTCAACGGATCGTGGCCCTGCCGAGACAACAACCACGGAGACCTTTCCAGCGCACCGGGCGTCAAGTGATTCTGGAATGTCTGGATCAGCCACCGAACGGGGCCAGGCGCGGTGACTTGAATCAGTGTTGAGCCGTGGTGCAGGGCAATAAATGCAGATGAGGCTGGCATCTGAGTTCGAAATGAACCGTCCAACGGCGGCGTCAGCGTTGTAGGCGTTGATGGGGGGCCGGGGAGGAGTGGCGTCCCCGTGGCGTTCGCTTGCGGCGAAGCCCTCTTAATTCGGTCGAATAGTCGTTGGGCACAACCAAACGGTGTTGGCTGTTCGCTTGGGTTGAGTTCCGCCGAGACCGCGTCGGCATCGGTACAAAACCGTCGGGAGGAAAAATGTTCCACCATTTTCCGGCTTCGCTCTTGGGTACGGCAGTCCAGTAGTGCCGCTTGATCATGGTTTCCTCGTTGCCCATTTCGAGGGCAACTTGCCCCATCTGTTGGATAGCGGCTACGCGGTAGGTTCCGTAGGAGTGCCTGAGGCCATTGTGCCGCCAGGCGACACGGGCTCGTGCGGCCAGCTTCAAGAATTTGTCGTCCAGCCGATCCATCGTGAAGATGGGCCCGGTTCGGTCTCGGAACGGTTTTAGCCAGCGAACGAGATTCGATTGCATTTCGATGTATCGGCATTCGCCTGTCTTGCTGACGTCGGCGGGGACGCGAATGGTGGAGTCTTCCCAACGGATGTGCTTCCAGTGAAGCACGGGCTTTACGCCCTTGGCGGCGCAGAGTTCCTCGGACCGCATCCCTCCGAACCCGATGAGTACCAGGGGTGGGAGTACAACGACATCGACCGCCGCCAGGAGTTTTCGCATTTCGTCGGGACTGAAGAACTCCTTCTTGGGGGGTTCAGGTTCGGGCCGCTCGACTTTCTCCGCGGCTGTCGGGCCTTCCGGCAGGTAGCCGAGACGTCGCGCAGATCTGAAGAAAGTGACAACCGTGGCGCGGATGTTCATCCGGGTGCGGTTTGTGCCGGGCAATGCGTCGAGCCATCGTTCGATCTCCGGGGCCAAAATCGAGGCAATGGGGCGATCCCCAAAGCGGGGGACAAGGCGACGCTCGATGTGTTTGGTGAAGTCGCGTTGACGGTAAACGCCCACGCGATTCTCTTTGGTATTGCGGAAGTCCCGGTAGAATGCGGCGACCGTGATGCTCGGACGCTGGCGCGCCTCCGCGACGATGCGGGCGGCTTCAATTGGGGTGATGCCGAAGGGTTTCAGAATGTCCCCGGCGCGGCGTTCTTCGGCGCCGTCGGGGGCGCAGTGCTGGTGGATGTGGTTCCGCGCCGCGCTTTCGGCCGAGCGCGCGTCCGCGCGGTGGATGCGCACCCTCTTGCCGTCCCAGTCGGGGAACGCCGCGATGTGCGTGCCCTGTCTTGTTTCGTAGATCTTGACCTCGATCGCCCCGACCCGGAGTCGCTTCATGGCGCCCGTTTGAGCGGTCGGGGGCAGGATCGTCAAGGAGAATCTGTCACAAGCCTGTCACAAACTGACCCGTCGAACGGGAGTTTCCCTCGTCTCGTAGAAAGGCAGTGCGCGAGGGGGGACTTGAACCCCCACGCCTTTCGGCATACGCCCCTCAAACGTACGTGTCTGCCATTCCACCACTCGCGCTGATTGGGGAGAGAAATATAGGCATTGGTGGGGGCGAAAAGCAAGGGGAGTCGTGGGAGATTTTGGGTGTGTCAGGGATTGATTTTCTGGATGGAGATATTGGGGTGCTGGCCGTAGAGGAGGCTCCCTCCGTAGCGGACATTGTCGATGTAATTGACGTAGCCGGGGAGGGCGACGCCGCCGTTGAGGGTAAGATTGTTGGGGTTTGGGGCGAGCATGCCGTTCCCGGAGCGGAGGAGGACGTCGGAGCCCGGGGGAAAATTGACGTCGCGGAGGGCGATGGTGATGGCCTGGAGACGGATGTTTTGGGCGAGGAGGGCGGTGCCGGAGATGTCGAGGCGGCTTCCGGCGGTGAGGCGGAGGAGATTGGGCGAGGGCGTGGTTCCGGCATCCAGGGATCCGCCGCTCAGGTCCATGGCACCGCGCGAGTTAAGGAGGATGGGGCCCGCCGAACTGAGGTTGGCGTCGGTGAGGTGGACGCTGTTGCGGGAGTTGACCCGGATGGATTTTCCGGCGTTTGCGGTGACATCGAGGAGGTCGATATCGCGGGCTGAGGCGAGGGCCAGGGATCCGAGTGGGAGATCGAAGGAGACGTCGTCGAGGAGCAGGGGCCCGCCGGATGCGAAGACCATGCTGACGCCCGGGTGCAGGGAGGCGATGGAGGAACCGGAGGGGAAGTGGATGACGTCGCGCGCGTGGAAGTCGACGATGCCGCGGAGGCCGCCGACCTCGAGGTTTCCCTGGATGAGGATATCGGCGAGGGAGAGGAAGGTGAAGATGCCGGCGGCGCGGAAGTGGGAGAGGTTGATGGTGGCATCGTTGAACGCGATGCCACGGGCGACGAAGGCGGCCTGGAGTGGGGCGAAGGCGAAATCCGGGGCATCGATGATGTTGACGCCGGGCCCTTCGCCGGATGGGGGCCGGGGACGAAACCCGGCATCGGAAAGGGCGAGCAGGAAGGCCTCGAAGGCGATCGGGCTATCGAGTTCCGCGGGATGGACGATGTGTCGCGGGTCGAGTGGGCGGTCGTCCACGAGGCCGGGGCGGTTGAGCATCACATGGTAGCGGTGTAGGAGCGCGAGGAAGAGCTCGCGCGCGGCGGGGTTGTCCAAGCGGCGGAGTGGGTCGGTGTTCTGGGGGGCGGAGTTGGGGTCGAGGAGCTCGAGGTTCTCGTCGTCACGAAGGCGGCCTATGAGGAGCCGGGTGGGGTCCATGATGCCGCGCCGGATGAGTCCCTCCTGGCGCTTGACGGCGTCGCCGATCTTGGCCAGTGAGGGGAGGGCGGCGGCGAAGCCATTGACGAGTTTGGCGTCCTGGACCTGATGGTTCAGGCGGAAGGTGAGGGCGGGCGAGATGTTGCCATTTCGGGCAAGGATGAACGTCATCTCGCCAGCGCGCAGGACGAGGGACCTGCCATTCGGGGTCTGGACCTTGGCCTTGCCCTCGAGGACGAGGACCTTGAAGCCGCCCTCTGGGGTGGCGCAAACAATGATGGTGGTGCCGAGCACGGAGGCCGTGGCGGCGGCGGTGCGGATCTGGCCACCGCCGAGGCCCTTGGGCGAGTGGAAGAGGACGCTTCCCTTCTGGAGTTCGAGGCCGCGGGTATCCGTGCGGAAGGCGAAGGCGGCGTTGGCGCCGACGCGCGCGATGGTGTTGTCCGGGAATCGCAGTTCGGCGCGGGAGCGCTGTCCGGTCCGGACGATCTCGTTGCCGCGGACGCGGTCGCTGGTGCGGGCGCTGCGGCGCGAGGCGCCGGAGAGGACGTCCACCTGATTGACGGCCTCCGTGACTGTGGCCTCTTGGAAGGCGATGGGGGCGGCCATGGCGAGTTGGGCCAGGGCGACGCCAGCGGTAATCGGAATCCAACTTCTCATGGGCCCGTCACGATCAACAGGATGGCAGTGTGGCGGCCCGTTTTCCAAGGATTATCTTGGCCCGCGGCCGAAGGGCGACGGCCCTTGGCTACAACGGGAGGCCACGGCGGGTAGACTCCGGCCCTTCGCTACTACCACGGCGCGGGCGAGCGGATTTAGAATTTGATGGAGAGGGTGACGCCGGAGCCGGCGTCCCATTTGCGGTAGTCGGGGATGCGCTCGTCGTCGGACTCGTGATGGTCGTAGGAGATGAAGCCGCGGAGCTGGCACCAGTTGGCGAGGTACCAGGTGGCGACCATGCCGACGGTCTGGATGGTGTCGTTGCGGTCGCCCCAGTCGCCCTTGAGGTAATCGGTGTACATGAAGCGGTAGAAGGGGCGGAGGATGACGTTATCGACCGGCATGTGGGAGAAGGAGACGGTGAGGATGTGGTCCATCCGGTCGTTGATGTAGGCGTTGGGTCTGGGATCGAATTGGCCGAGGGGGACGAGTTCGCCGCTATCGTCGACGGTGAAGAGGGGGACGCCGTCGGCGGCGAGGAGCTCGGAGGCGGGGGTGACCTCGGAGAGGTGGAGGAATGCGTCGTACTCGACCGCGAAGAGTGAACGCTCGCCGAGGGAGAAGGATTTTTGGATGCCGAGGTAGGGGAGCCACTCCTTGTAGAATTCGGCGTAGTCATCGATGGGGCCCTCGTGGCCGAGGTAGCGGTTGAACTCGGCGCCGAGGAAGGCGTACCAGTCTGCGCCTGGGAAGGTATAGCGGGCCTCGGCGAAGATGGACTGGATATCGAAGTCGAAGTTGTTGAGGCCGAAGCCGAGGCCATCGATGTCGAGGTTATTCTCGACGAGGTCGTAATTGTACCACTGGTGGCGGTAGCCGATGCGGGGGTTGAGCTTGCCGCCGCCGAGGTCGAAGGTGGGGGAGATGGCGGCCTCGGCGGTGCTGACGAGGACGGAGGAATCGATGGGGTCCGGGTCGGTGCCGGGCTCGGTGTAGCCGAAGTTGGAGGTGTAATAGAACTGGCTATCGACGCGGGCCTCGACCCAAGTGCGGCGGGGTTTGACCTTGACGAGGAACTGGCGGCCGACGTCGGAGATCTCGTCGGCGTAGAGGGATGGGGCCTCCTCCTGGGTTTCGTGGACGGCGCGCTGGGTCTCGGTCATGAGGCTCTGGCGGCGCTGCATCTCGGCGGCGGTGGAGATCTGGGGCAGGGTGCCGACCTGGGCGGCGGCGGGCAGTGCGGCGAGCGCGAGGGCGGCGGCGAGAAACAGTGGGGCTGTGGCGTGTCGGCTCATGGGGTCTTCAGGGGTTGATCTTCTGGATGGAGATGTTTGCGTGCATCGCGGGTATTTCGATGCCGAGGAGTTGGCTGTCGTACCGGACATTTTGGATATAGTTCACGTAGCCCGGCATGACGGGCTGGTTCTGGTTGGGGTTGGGGGCGAGCATGCCGTTGCCGGAGCGCAGCGTGACCATGGAACCATTCGGGAAGTTCACATTCTGGAGGGCGATGGTGATGGCCTGGAGGCGGATGTTCCCGGCATTGAAGGCGGTGCCGTTGACATTGATGCGGTCGCCGGCGTACAGGCTGACGGTGTGCGGGCTGGCGACGGTGATGGAGCCGCCGGTCAGGTCGATGCGGTTCTTGGCAATGATGTCCATGGGACCGGAGGAGCTGAAGGTGGTGGCGTTGGCCATGAAGGCATCGAGGGCATCGACGCGGAGGAGGTGCATCGGGTCGGTGGCGTTGACGGTCAGGGTGGAGCCATCGACGGTGATCTGGGTGCCGAGGAGATCGAGGTGGTGGGCGGAGGAGACGTAGGAACCGAGGATTTCGAGGGTGCCGGCGGCGTCGAGGGTGATGCCCTTGCCGCCATCGGTGTAGGAGGTCATCAGCGAGGAATAGTTGTCGAGCGTGACATCCTGGCCGGAGAGGGTGATGCCGCCATAGGCGTTGAGATACGTCTGGTCGAGCGAGAGATTGCCGAAGGAGCCGAGGGCGATCTCGTCGTAGGCGTAGAGGCTGGTGGGTCCGATGGCCCAGTCCGCGACCTGCGTGAGGCGGACGTGTTCGAGCATCGGATAGTAATCCCCGAGTATGGAGATATCGAAGTCCATGTTTCCGGCAATGGCGTCGATGCCGTTGGCGTAGAAGGTGCCGCCGATGGATAGGGTGTCGGGGGTGAGGGCGACGACATTGGCCATGCCGAAATCGACATTATACAGGCTGATGGGCCCGCCGGCGAAGATATCGGCGTAGGGCATCGTGTAACCATTTTCTGGCGGGCCATTGACGATGACATAGTCACCGTAACCACCGCCGTAGGAGGCGTAGAGGGTGAAGTCGGAGATATCGATGGCGCCGTTGGCCTTGATGCGGACGCCCTGATCGGCGGTGACCCCGACGGAGTTGAGGGTGATGTCCTGTTCCGAGGCGAGGCCGAGGAATCCGCCCGGGAGATTGAACGACATCGTATCGATGGAGATGGGCCCCGCGGAGGCGAAGACCATGCTGATGCCCGGGTTCAGGGAATCGATGTAGCCCTCGACCGGGAAGAAGATCTCGCCCAGGGCGTGGAAGTCGACGATGCCCTCGAAGCCGCCGACCTCGAGCATGCCATTGATGTAGATGTCGGTCATGGAGAGGAAGGTGAAAATGCCGCAGGCGCCGAAGTCGGAGAGGTCAATGACCGCGTTATCGAAGTCGAGGCTATGGGCGACGAAGCCGGCGCAGAGCGGGGCGAAGGCGAAGTCCGGCGTCTGGATGAGGGTGAAGCCGGGGCCCTCGCCGGAGAGCGGGTATTGCTCGACGCCCAAGAAGTCCAGGGCGAGCGAGAAGGCGAGGAAGTTGATGGGGTCGTCGAGCTCGTTGGGCTGGATGACATGGCCGGGGTCGAGCGGGCCGTCGTCGACGTAGCCGGGGGTCTGGAGCATCTCGACGTAGCGGTTGAATGCGGCCTGGAGGGCCTCGAGGGCCTCGAGGGTTTCGGGGGGGAGGTCCGAGGGGATGGTATTCTGCGGTTTGGAGTTGGGGTCGTCGACAAGCAGTTCGAGGAGTTGATTCTCGTTGAGATTGCCGATCATGAGGTCGGTCGGTGTGGCGCCGCCTTTGGAGATGAGGTTTTCCTGCCGCTCGATGGCCTGCTGAATTTTTTCGAGGGAGGCGAGGAGGGAGCCGAAGCCATTGACCAGGCCCGAACTACCGACCTGCTGGTTGAGGCGGAAGGTGAGGGCGGCGGATTGGGAGCCGCCTGGGAGGATGAAGTTCATCTGTCCGGCCCCGAGGACCAACGTGCGGCCTCCCGGGGTTTGGACCTTGGCCTTGCCCTCGAGGACGAGGACCTTGAACCCGCCGTTGGGTGTGGCGCAGACGATGATGGTGGTGCCGAGGACGGATGCGGTGGCGGCGGCGGTGCGGATCTGGCCTCCGCCGAGGCCCTTGGGCGAATGGAAGAGGATGCTGCCCTTTTGGAGTTCGAAGCCGCGGGTGTCGGTGCGGAAGGCGAAGGCGGCGTTGGCGCCGACTCGGGCGATGGTGTTGTCGGGGAATCTCAGCTCGGCGCGGGAGCGCTGGCCGGTGCGGATGATCTCGGTGCCGCGGATCACCTGATTCACGCGTGCGGGGCGCTGGGCTGTCCCCGAGACGACATCGACTTGGTTGACGGCCTCGGTGACCATGGCTTCCTGAAAGCCCTTGGGCGCAGCCCAGGAGGGAGCGGTGAAGAGGCACAGGGCGATCGCGAGACCGGCGGGAACCGTTCTTATCTGGGACATAAATTCAACTCCGGCATCAAGTTGGCAGAGTCTCGCGAGGATCACAAGTGGGGAAATGCGACAAATGTGTGGCGGGCCGAATCTTAACGCTGGGCTGATAATGGAGGTTTGGCAGCGAGCTTACGCCGGGGCTTGCTCGGGGATCCAAAGCGGCGCAAAGCGGCGCTTCAGCGCCGCATTTAAAAGAGAACCGACGCCGCGTTTTGGGCTAAGTCGTTCGTGTGGAGATTTCCTCAAGTGACTGCCTCGCGGATCATCTGCGCAACAGCCTGTGCGTCAGAGGGTTTTCGGCGAATTCAGCCCGACTCGAACTTTGAAGTTTCAGGTCGGACATCATGCCCTGCCTGCGGGGTACGAGCATTGGTAAAATGTATCCCCTCTGGTCACGGAGGGGCCGTGGGGCGGGGCCCACGGCCTCACGGCCGTGGCTACGGCTGCAATTTCGATTCAGGCGTCAGGCGGCGCGCGCGGGGCACCACCGGAGCGGAAAATGGTAGCGAAGCCGATCGCCAGGGGCGATTGTTGCGACATTCCGGCTTCGGCCTATCCCCCGCCGAAGGGCCCGCCATGGCGGGTAGACTCCGGCCCTTCGCTACTAGAGCGTTACGTCGAATTCTCGAGGTCAGTTATCGAGGATATTTTTTGCGGCGGGGTGGTTGGGCTGGATGGCGAGGGCTTTGCGGGCGGCGTCTTTGGCGGCGGGGATATCGCCGAGGCGGAGGTGGACGGTGGCGCGGGCGTAGGGGGGGTCTGGGGAATCGGGCATGAGTTTTTCGGCTTGGCGGAGGGCGGCGATGGCGTCTTCGAGGCGGTTTTGCTGGGCGAGACCGAGACCGAGGTTGTACCAGGCGCGGCCGAAGGGGGGGTCGAGTTCGACGGCTTTTTGGAGGAGTTTGACGGCCTCTTGGACATCGCCGGTTTCGGCGAGGAGGAGGGCGAGGGCGTAGGGGTGATCTGGGCTGGTGGGTTCGAGGCGGAGTGCGGCGCGGAAGTTCTGGATGGCCTCGCCGCGTTTACCAATGGCGTGGAGGATTCTGGCGAGGAGGTTATGGGCGGCTCCGGTGGGGTCCCATTGGGCGGCCTTGCGGGCCCAGGATTCGGCATCGGCGTGGCGGTCTTCGGCGAGGGCGAGCTGGGCCTGCCGGAGTGCGCCTGGGGGTTGGTCGGAGGTGTGGTCGATGTATTCCCGCAGTTCTTTGTAGGCGGGGGGTTCAGTGCGCGTGCGGTGCTGTGTGGCGGCCCAGGCGGCATCGACGCGGACGAGGGCGGAGGGATCGGACTGGAGGGGCCCGATGAGGGGGATGGCGTCCTGGGCGGGGCTGAGGAGGCGCACGGCGATGGAGCGGACCATGGGGCTGGGGTGTTTGAGGGATTCCTCGACGAGGGCGCGGACCTCGGGCCGGTGGAACCAGGGCTGCAACACCCCGATGAGGGCGGCGCGCCATGCGTCGATTTCCTCGGAGCGGGCCATCTCCAGCAGGGCGGGCAGGGCGGCATCGTCCATCTGGCGGGCGCGGGCGACGAGGCGGGCGCGGTGGCGGGAGCGGCGTTCGAGGCGGTCGCCGTACCACTTTTCGGCCCACTCGATATTCCACTCGAGGGACTTGTCGGTGTGGCAGCGGCTACAGGCGTTGGGGATGCCATGCTCTTTGGTGAGCAATGGGTCAGGGCTGGTGAAGCCGTGGTCGCGGCGTGGGTCGCGGACCATGTATTTGGTGATGGGCATGTGGCACTCGACGCAGAGGTTTCCGGTCGAGCCCTCCTTGTGATGGCCGTGGGCGACGGGGTCGGGGATGGGGATGGCACCATTGCGTCCTGGCGGGGTGTGGCACTGCATGCAGACGGCATTGTTGTCGGCGGGAAGTATGAGCTTTCCGGAATGGGGGTTGTGGCAATCGAGGCAATGGACGCCCCTGTGGCCCATGCGGCTGGTCAGGAAAGAGGTGAACTCGAAGTCCTCGTCCCAGACTTGGCCGTCGGCGTGGAAGGTGTTGCCGAGGTCGGGCAGGGAGAGTCGATAATGGTCGAAGAAGTCATCCCGGGCCTGGAAGCGGCCGGTGAGTTCCTCGCGGCGGGAGTGGCACGAGCCGCAGGCGTGGAGGATCTGTCCCCTGGTGCGTTTCTCTTCGGCGATGACGGGGGCCTTGGGGTTGGCCATGTGGGCGGGCATGGTGCCGTGGCATTGGGTGCAGGAGATTCCCATCGCGCGCCACGTGGTGGAGTAGGCGTCGGTGGCGGGGTCATAATTTTTCTCAAGGCCCGTCATGTGGCAGTAGGCGCACTGGACGTTCCAGGTCATCGAGCGGTTCTTCCAGTAGCCCCATTCGTGAGGCTGGCGGTCCTCGTCGCCTTGGGCGTTGAACCACTCGTCGTGGATGGGGTCGTAGGAGACATCGACGACCTGGAGGCGTCCGCCGGGGAAGGGGACCAGATATTGGCGGAGGGGCTCGATGCCGATGACGGCCTCGGCGCGGTGGACGGAGGCGGTGCCAGAGCGGCCTCCGGCGGTGGTGATCTCGAAGAAGCCGTCGGCGTGGCGCATGGTATTGGTGAAGGAGCCGTGGACGAGGACGCGGTCGGGGTGGAAGGCGTGGCGGTCACGGGACGTGCTGATGAGGCGGTTGGCCCAGGCGTGCTGGGAGTTGGCCCAGAGGTCGAACTCGGTCTTGTGGCATTTGCCGCAGGCGACGGCCTCGTTGGGGGGGATGCGGGAGCGCTTGGCCAGTTCCATGGGAATGGTCTGGCCGGGGATGATGGGCTCCTCTGGGTTGGTGAGGCGGGTGATCAGGGCCGCGATCAGGGCGGAGAGGGCGATCGCCCCGGCGACCGGTAAGGCGAGGGCGCGGCGGCGGCGGGAGGCCCGGGCGGCCTCCTCGGCCTTGATCTGCTGTTGTCTGCGGCCCATGAGAGCTGGCCGCGGGAATGCCGCGCGGCACCACGATTTCTAATACGGGGTGGGGGCTATTGGCGCAACACCCATCGGCAGTCCGGTCAAACAAGGGGCTTGGCCAACGGACTCCCGATTGGACCGAGGGGCCCGTGGGACTGCGAGGCCAGAACCCCGCGAGGCGTGGCGACGCCGCTTTGGAATTGCGGCCGGATCGTCCCCGGCGATCGGAGCGCGGGCGATGACCCTAGCGCGCGGA
This sequence comes from uncultured Verrucomicrobiales bacterium, assembly GCA_964651705.1. Taxonomy (GTDB): domain Bacteria; phylum Verrucomicrobiota; class Verrucomicrobiia; order JADLBR01; family JADLBR01; genus JADLBR01. The sequence goes on along the minus strand of CAZYWZ010000004.1, from coordinate 101,410 downwards.
TTCCGGCTCCGCCGGACGCGAAAGCGGTGTCGCCGCTGCGCTCTGCCACCGCAGTCCATAAAATGGGCCACCGCCTGAGCTCGGCGGCTGCCGCCCGGCTCACGACTAACTCAATTACAATAGATTATCCCAGTCATCCCCCTTATCCGCGGCATCCCGATATCCGTGGTTCCAAGTTTCAGGTGAGACCGCATGCCCCGGGCGGGGGGCAGCGCCGGGGCGGCGGAGTGTAGCCCATCGGGTCACAGATGGGCCGCGCGTTGGGATATCCACGGTCTGACGACCGTGGCTACATCTGGAATTTCTTGAGTCAGGGCCGCCGGCGGCGGGCGGCGAGACCAGTCAGGCCGAGGCCGATGGTGAGAAGAACCCACGTCGTGGGCTCGGGGATCACGATCGTGAGGTTGACGAACTGATTGGCGAGGTCGTAGTCGACGGCCCAGGTGAGACCTGGGCCCAATTCGGGCATGGCGCCGATCTCGAGGCCATTGCTGGTGAGGAGTCCACCATATCGGATGATGGTCCAAGTATCACCCAGGACGGCGTTGGTGAACGTGCCGATGCCCGCCACGTTGACGGTGCCATCGAGGATGAGATCGCTGCCGGGACCGTCGATGGAGAGGAGGTCATTGACACCCCCGCCGACCGTGAAATCGTCGCCCCGGAGGTCGAAGTTAAAGGCGGAGGTATCAAAGAATCGCACATCGCCGGTGATGGTCAGGGTGCCCGGGTTCAGGGCGATGTCGCCGGGGGAGAGGCTGTTGCTGACCGACACATCGCCGATCACGCGGCCGCTGCCGGCGAGGTTGAGGATCTCGTCTGGGCCGGAGGTGATGAGGAAGGCCTGATTCTGGCGGACGATGACGCCGCCCTGGACATCGCCGCCGAGGTCGCGGCGGCTGGTGAGCTGGCCGTTGATGATATCGAGGGTGACGTCGGTCGAGGAGGGGCCGACGAGGAGGGTCTCGAATGACGCGTCGTTGGCGTTGGGAGAATTCGTGGTGCCGATGGCCAGCGTGCGTGGCGAGCCGGGCGAACTCGAGGCGACGCTGAGCAGGTCAAAGTCGTCGGCCTGGCCGGGTGTGCCCTCGCCGACGGCGGTGTTGGTGCCGGCGAGGATGAGGCCGACGCTGACGGCCGTATTCTCCTCATCGATGCGGAGGTGGGCATTCTCGTTGAGCCAGATGTTGGTGAGTTCGACGGGCGAGGCGCCGGAACCGGCGACGCCCAGGAAGGCGTTCGTCGTCGCCCGCATCCACAGCATCGCCTGGTCTTCCTTGTATGAGGGCCCGCCATTGTCGATGGTGATCTTCTGGCCGAACACCTGGGTAAAGCCATTGGTTCGGTTGAGGTCGTACAGGACCTGCCCGTAGGGCCTGACGATGATGCCGTCCGACCCGAGCGCCATCGTGCCATCCTTAAGGCGATCGTAGATCCCGACGCCGTCGTTGGTGACCGCGTCGCGGTAGGCTATGACCTGGAGCAAATTGGCGTTGCCGCTGGGGGTGCGGATGATGTCATTCGTGACGATTGTTCGGCGATCGATGCCGAATGCGTTCACGACGATGTTGTTCGAGACCACGAGATCGCCGCGGTTGATGGCGGTCCCGGTCGTATCCGCGGCGCCCTGATTCAGGATGATATCGCCGGCGATGATCGTCACGTCGTCGTCGGAGTCATTGATGCGGAGGAGGCCGGAGCCCGCGATGCCGGGGTTGGTGGGTCCAACCCAGACGGACCCGTTGACGATGCCGGTATCGGAATAGAGGCTGAGTTGGGGGCGGGTCCTTACGCCGAAGGCGACGTTGGTGTTCGAGACATTGTCCACGTAGGCGTTTCCGGCGACCTGGACGAAGCCGGATCCGAGGATGACGCTGGCGCTGTCGTTGGTCGTCTCGCGGATGACGATGTCGCCGTAGATCATGGAGATGTCGCCGGGGGTGTTGCCGAACCAGATGTCGCCGCCGTCGGTGGCGAGGGCATTGCTGACGGTGTTGAGGTCGGACCAGAAGCGGAGGGCGGCGGTGGCGCCGCGCATGCCTCGGGACTCGATGTCGTGGGCGACGGCGTTGGTCCCGTTGATGGTGACGGTGCCGCCCTGGACCAGGATGGCCTGGAAGAGGTTGGTGGGGCCGGTCAGGTTCACCCCGCCATTTTGGGTCGCGTTGGAGCGGTTCGATCCATCGTCGATGACGGTGATGAACCGGTTCGTGAAACTGTTGAAAGTTGTCAGCAGCGAGTTGGTGGTGATGACGTCGGCGCCGATGTTGAAGGTGCGGCCGCCCGAGGCGGTGATGAAGACGTTGCTGGAGCCGGCGACGGCGACGACCGGGACATCGGTCGTGACGCTTCCGGAAATGGTGAAGAGGCGGTTGAGGTTTCCGTTGCTGTTGGCAGCGTGGGTGAGGCGTTTGCCGTCGCCGATGGCGAATGCCGTGGCGTTGGCGACGCGCGCCGTGCGCATGCCGTCGTCGCCGATGACGATATTCATGTTGGACAGCATGTGCGTGTAGAGGTCGGTATTGAGGTCGCGGTACGCGGCTTCGCCAGCGGTGCCGGAGCTCCCATCGTTGATGATGAAGAGAGAATTGGGCCCGAACTCCATCGCGGCGAAGACGTTGGCCTGATTCGCGTTGAACCGGTCGGGCTGGGTGCCGGTGTAGAGGGCCCCGTCGTCCTGGAAGACGATCTTGCCGCGGTTGATGGTGATCGTCCCGGCGTTGTTGCCGGTGCCGTCATCGGAGAGCATGCTCCCGCCGGCCCCGATGATGAGGGTGGTGTTGGTCGCGCCGGTGGTCTCGCCGAGGTTATCGCCGCCGCGGACCCGGATCTGGCCGTCGAGGACGGTCATGGTCTTGCCGAGGGGGAGGGCGCCGGAGCCGATGAGGTCGACGATGAGGGAATTCCGGCTCTGGATGCCGAGGGGATTCTCGGGTCCGGCGACGCCGTCGAGGCCGATGCGGACGAGGTTGGTGACGGTGCCCTGCCAGGGGTCGATGCCGTAGCGCCGCTGGAAGGAGAGGGTGCCTGGCCCGCGGAAATTGGCGACGCCGGTGGTGGCGTTAAAGAAGGCGTTGCTGGGGCCGCCGAGGGGGTTGGAGTTGGCGGAGACGAAGACGTTGCCTGGGATGAGGACCTCGAGGTCTTGGCCGGGGCGGGCCGTGAGGCGTCCGTAGAAGCCGCTGAGGAAGGTGTCCTCGAGGTAGGACACGTTGATGGGGTCGTCCAAGACGGGCAGGTCGCCATTGCCCATGGGGGTGAGGGCCGAGATGGCGACGCCCTTAAAGATCGAGGTGGCGCCGTCATCGCCGATATTGGTGTAGGTGCCCCCGGCGTCCTGGATGCCCTGATAGAGAATGGCGCCGCCGAGATCGGCGCGGGAGGGCAAGACCGTGGCGCGCTCGCCTAGGATGGCGTTGGTCTGGAAGAGGATGTTCTGGGAACCGCCGGAGAAGACGGCGTTGGAGAGGTTTCCGCTGAGGCCGTTGAAGGCGCGGATCACGAGGGCGGAGGAGGTGTTGTTGGCGATCGGGTCGAAGAAGCCGGATTGGACCGTGGCGAAATCGAAATGGGTGTTGGCATTCTCGCCGTAGCGGAAGCTGGAGCCGGGGTAGCCGTTGGCGTCGCCGAAGACGTCGTAGTTCATCCGGAGTACGGAGCCGTTGCGGATGTCGACGTTCCCGGTGCCGAGGCGACTTTCGGCATCGATCTCGACCACGAGGCTCTTGTCGCCGTCGAGGCGGTTGGTGAGGCTGGTTGGGGTGCCGTTGGTCTGGATGATGTCGGCGAACAGGCGGGCGACGCCGTTGCCGTTCCAGAGCACCGTGCGGGCGACGTCGAGGTCCTGGTTGACGACGATGTTGCTGTGGAAATTGACGACGCCCCCGTAGACCGAGTCCAGGAAGATGGTGCGGTTGGCCGAGGCGTTCGCGCTGGAGAAGTCCACTGGGCCGAGGACGTTGACGGTGGTGAATTCGGTGCCGTCGGAGCCGGAGCCACCGCCGAGGCGGAAATTGGTGGTGTTGGTGCCGAGGAAGACGTTGCTGATGTTGACCGTGACGGTGTTGGTGCCGCCGAGGCGCCCGAAGTCGATGTTGGCGGCGCCGGAGTTCTCGATGACGAGGTTGGGGATGGAGTGGACGACCGGGCCCTGGCTGGTGTCGAAATAGAAGTTCTTGGATCCGCCGACCTCGCCGCTCATGATGAGGCCGTTGGAGAGGCCGGCGCCGTAGGTCATCTGGTAGCCGCGGATGAAGAACGTATCGTTGCCGATCATCCGGAGCCCCTCGGTGCCGACGATGCCGCCGCCAAAGTCGAGGCTGCTGCCGCCGGTGGTGTCGATCTCGAAGGCCCGGCCATCGGTCCAGTCCTGGAAGATGACGTCCTGATAGAAATCGACCTGGCGCCCGCCGCTGAGGTACTCGACGCGCTGGACGGTCTGCGTATAGGGCGCGGGATCGCTGATCGAGTTCGTGAATCCGGTGTTGCCGAAAAAGTTGCCATCGGAGTTGGCGGAGCCGGTCTCGGTGATGGAGAGCGTGGCGAAGATGTACTCGGTGGCGCTGAAGGTGACCGATGGCGCGCCCCCGACGTTGAAATTGATGGTGGCGATATCGTTCGAACTTCCGAGGCCGAAGGCGACGCCCGGGACGCTATTGAGATCCCAGTTCGAGGGCGTGGCCCAGTCGTACGGCGAGAGGGCGACGCTGGTCACGTCCATGGAGTAGTTGGTTTGTGCCAACAACCCCGGATGGGGGAAAAGGAAGAACAAGAGGCCGAGCGCCGCGTATTGCAGCCACCTCATCTTCTTGGTGCCACGGCTGATTGGATGGGCAATTTTGATACTTTAGACTATGAGTGATAAAGCCGTTGCTGACAAGCGCTTTTATGTTGGGGGGGAGGCTTGTGAGGCGGTTGGCGGGGGCTGTCGGCGCTCGAGGGAGGCGAAAAGGATGCCGGCGGCGAGGATGGCGAGGGTGCCGACGACGACGGTGAGCAGCGGGTGCATGGGGATCGATGGGATATTTAAGATTTTGTTTATCAGGGCATTGCGCGGCAAGGCTAGCATGAGGATGGCGAAGATCCCGACGATGGTACCCTTGGCGGCGGCGCGGCTAGAGCAGGAGGGGCAGAGTTGACCGAGGAGGAAGAGGCCGAGCATGCCGCCGCTGAAGGCGCCGGCGATGTCCCACCAGGCGTCGAGGGCGGATCGGATATGCATCATGGAGAAGGCGGCGGCGGTGCCGAGGATGCCGAAGGCGAGGGAGGTGGCGCGGAGGACGCGCATGGCGGAGCGGTCGTCGGCGTTTGGGTTGAAGTAGCGGCGATAGACGTCGCAGAGGACGAGGGTGGCGGAGCAATTGATGGAGCCGGAGACGGTGGATTGGGCGGCGGCGAAGATGGCGGCGATGACGAGCCCGGCGACACCGACGGGGAGGCTGGTGGCGATGAAGTGGGGGAAGACGGCGTCGGGGCGGCTGGAGGCGTCGACCGAGGTGGGGAGGAGGTCGGGGCTGGCGGAGTAGTATGCGAAGAGGGCGGTGCCGATGAAGAGGAAGATGGCGGAGACGGGGAGGTAGAGGAGGCCGCCGAGCCAGACGCTGCGGGCGGCGGCGGCATCGTCCTTGGCGGCGTGGTATCTTTGGACGTAGCTCTGGTCGATGCCGAAGTTCTGGAGGTTGATGCAGAGGCCATAGGCGAAGACCACCCAGAGGGTGGAGGCCTTCAGGGAGGGGCCGAGGTCGCCGAGGGAGAATTTGCGGTGCTGGGCGGCGATCTCGAAGAGCTGACCGGGGCCGTGGGGCATGCCGAAGAGGAGGATGGCGACGCAGGCCAGCGCCCCACCGATGAGGACGATGCTCTGGACGACGTCGGTCCAGATGACGGCCTCCATGCCACCGAAGAGGGTGTAGGCGATGACGGCGACGCTCGCGATGAGGATGAGGGTGGGGATGCCGAGGCCGGTGAGCGGGGCGAGCGCGAGCGCGAGGAGATAGAGGATGGTCCCGGTGCGACCGATCTGGACGAGGATGTAGCAGACGACCGCGTACGTGCGGGCCCACGGGCCGAAGCGCTGTTCGAGGTGGGCGTAGGCGGAGAGGTTGCCGGAGCGGCGATAGAACGGGACGAAGAAGCGGACCGCGAGCCACGCGGTGAGAGGGATGGAGAGGCTGAAGACGAACGGGTTCCAGTCGCCGCCGAAGGACTTGCCGGGGAGGGCGAGGAAGCTGATGCTGCTGACGAAGGTGCCGAAGATCGTGAGGCCGACGGCCCAGGCGGGGACGCGGCGGCCGGCGGCCATGAAGCCCTCGGGGTCGCGCCCGCGGCGCCCGACCCAGAGGCCGAGCGCGAGGGTGCCAAGGAGGTAGAGGGCCAGGACGGCGAGGTCGGCGAGGGGGAGTTGGGGGTTGGGATTCATGTGTGCTTCAGGATTATTGGGTTGTCGATTTTGGGGGCGGGCGCAGACCGGGCCGTTCGGGGAGCGAAAGCGGCGCTTCAACGCCGCACTCCAAAAGGCCGCCGGGCAGGTCATTCGCCAGCGCGGTGCGAAGATTCTGGCTAGCCCCGCCGCCGGCGCGCGGACGCGCCGCATCATTCATGTGGAAACTCCATTCCCGCAGCCGCCTGACACAGGCGGCCTACAAAAAATTGTAGGGCGTCTGTGCCAGACGCCACCGGGGGGAAGTTTCAGGTCAGATCCCGTGCCCCGCTCGCGGGGCACCACCGGGGAAGAAAATGGTAGCGAAGCCGCTTCCGGCTTCGGCCTATCCGCCGCCGAAGGGCGAAGGCCCCTCGCTACTAGAGAGTTACGACGTATTTTCGAGTCAGGCATCTTCGAAGACCGTTTCCTGAATTTTGGCGACATCCGCATCGCGGGGTTGGATGTCCTGTTGGGAGGCGTGGGCGGCGGCGGTGCCGGCGGCGACGCCGATGCCCATGGCGATGACCTGCACGCGATAGGAGGCCATCGCCTCGTGAGTGCCGCTGATGCAGCGGCCGGCGACGAGGAGGCCGTCCACGCGCAGGGGCACGAGGCAGTCGTAGGGGATATCGTAGGGTTTCACGGCCGGGTCCTTGCCGAGCGGGTGTTCGGCGGAAACGCCCTGCGCCTGACCGATGCCGTCGGGGTTGTGGATATCGATGGGGAACGACGCGCGCCGCACGACCGCGCGGGTCAGTCCCTTTAGAATATCTCTTCGGGCAAATAGGTTCATCCGGGCGTCCTCAGGGGATGGTCGGTTGCCAGCCGGGTTGGACAATGGGCCGGAATTGTTGGAGGGCGGCGGCGCATTCCCGCATGTCGGCGTCGCGGGCGGGGTCGGCGGCGAGGTTGCGTGTCTCGGCGTCGTCGGCCTGGTGGTCGTAGAGTTCGCGGGCCATGACATCGCCCGACTTCCAGTCGCGCCATTCGATGTACCGGTAGCGGTCGGTCCGCAGGGAATAGCCCATGGCGGTCGGGGTTTTCGATGGCTCGCGGTCGTAGTAAGCGGGGCGAGGGTGCTGGGTGAGGGCGGCGGGCCTGACCGATTGTCCGGGGTCTCTGAGGGCCGGGATGAGGCTGATCCCATCGAGGGCGCCGGGGGCGGGCAGGGCGCAGAGTTCCACGAGCGTGGGGTAGAGGTCGAGGAGTTCGGCGAGTGCGAGGGTGCGGTTTCCCCGGGGCATGCCGGGCGCGGCGATGATCATTGGGACGCGGGCATCCAGTTCAAAGTTCGAGGTCTTGGCCCAGAGCGTGTGTTCGCCCAGATGGTAGCCGTGGTCGGACCAGAAGGCGACGATCGTGTTCTCGGCCAGGCCGAGGCGATCGAGTTCGTCGAGGACCTTGCCGATCTGGGCATCGAGGTACGAGATGGCGGCGAGGTAGCCGTGGCGGATTTCGCGGACGGCCTCGGGCGTGAGTTTGCGGGCCTTGACGCCGAGGATCTCGCGGGCGTCGTGCCAGGCGATTCGGGGGGCGTCCGTGGGCCAATCGGGGTTCGCGGGCATCGTCACCTCCTCCCGGCGATATAGGTCCCAATAGCGCTTGGGCGCGTTGAAGGGGGAGTGGGGTTTCCAGAACCCTAGGCCAAAGAAGAAGGGCTGGCCGCGTTCCTTCATCTGCCGGAGGGCCTCGGTGGCGAGATTGGCGATGCGCCCGTCGAAGTACGCCTCGTCGGGCACGTCGCGGCATTCGCATTTCGGGTCCTCCGCGAAGTTGGGCGGCAGTTCGCCCGCGACCTGCGGCTTGTCGGCGCCGTGATTGTTGAAGTGGTAGACGGCGGGCACGCTCCAGGAATCGGGGTCGCCCTCGATCTCGTGGATCCAATTGTGGAATATCTTGCCGATGTTCTGGGTGAAGTAGCCGTGGTTCTTGAAATGCTGTGGCAGGGTGACCACTTTGGGGTCGTTGGCGCGGAAGTGGGTGGGCAGGTCCCAGATGCGGAGGGTATCGGGGCGTTTGCCGGTGAGCAGCGAGGCGCGCGAGGGATTGCAGACCGCCTGCTGGCAGTAGGCCCGTTCGAAGACCATGCCGCGCCGGGCGAGCCGGTCGAGGTTTGGTGATTTGACGAGCGGGTCGCCATAGCAGCCGAGGTCATTGCGGAGGTCGTCGGCCGCGATGAAGAGGACGTTGGGCTTTTCGGCGCCCTTGGCCGATCCGGCGGCGGCCAAGGATGCGGCCACCAGCGCGGCAGCGATGGGGATGGGGTTCTTCATGGGGTGGTTCTCGGTTTCGCTTTGGGCGTTGGGTTTGGCATGGGCAGGCGGGCGTTGACCTCGCGAAGTAATGCGTCGAGGTGGCTTCGCAGGGCCGTGGCCCGTCCGGGATCGGCGGCGGCCCGATCGCGTTGTTCGCCGGGATCGGCGTGGAGGTCGTAGAGCTCGTCGCGATCATCCTCGTAGAAGTGGATGAGCTTGTGGTCGCCGAGGCGGAGGGCGGAGTGCGGGCGCGTCTGGCTTGTGGCGAAGTCATTCACCCCGATCTGGGCGGGGTGTTCCGAGAAGTTCTTCTCCGGGTGGTAGTAGGGAAAGTGCCAGACGAGGGCGCGCGGTTCTTTGGGCGGGGTCTCGCCGCGCATCAGGTGCATGAGGCTCTGCCCGTCGCGAGGGATGCCGTCGGCGGGCACGCGGGCGACATCGCGGAACGTGGGGAATAGGTCGCAGGCGGTCACGGGTTCCGCGCATGCCGAGCCGGCCCGGATCACGCCGGGCCAGCGGGCGATCATGGGGACGCGGATGCCTCCCTCGTAGAGATTCCATTTGCTGCCGCGCAGGGGTCCGTTGGCGGCGTAGTTGGGGTGGCCCCCATTGTCGGACGTGAACACGACGAGGGTGCGGGGGGCGAGGCGGAGGTCATCGAGCGCCTGCAGGACTCGGCCGATCTGATGGTCCAGCGTTTCCACCATGGCGGCGTAGGTGGCGCGTATCGCATCGGCGCCGGGCGGCAACATGGTGAGGTATTTCTCCTGAAGCCACCGGCAGCGCGTGTGGATGGGGTCATGGACGAAGTAGTGCGACCAGTAGAGGAAGAAGGGCGTTTCCCGATTGGATCGGAGGAAGGCGATGGTCTGGTCGGTGAGGGCATCGGGTGGGAATTGTCCCTCGGCGAGGTCGGCGAACTCTCTGCCCTCGCGTTTCAGGTAGGCCCAGGGATGGCTGCCGAAGTCCTCGTCACCGTCCGCAAACCCCTGTTGGAGGGGCCCGTGGGTTGGCGACCACCGGAGGTAGCCCCCGTGGTGCCGGCTGACGTGCCACTTGCCGTAGAAACCCGTGCGATAGCCCGCCGCCGACAAGACCTCGGCGATCGTGACCTCTTCAAGGGGGAGGTCCAGGGTGAAGGGGGGCGAGCGCAGGGGTTGGTTGAGTTCTTGGGAGCCGGGTTTGTCCTTCGTGACGAACTCGAAGCCGAGTCGGGCGGGAGTCTTGCCGGTGAGGATGGCGGCGCGCGAGGCCGAGCAGATCGGTGCCGGGGCGTAGGCCTGCGTGAATCGCACGCCCTCGCCTGCGAGCCGGTCGAGGTTTGGCGTGTGGTGGTAGGGATGCCCGTGGCAGCCGAGGTCGGACCATGCGAGATCGTCCGCGAGGATGAACACGATGTTGGGGCGCTCCTGGCCCGACGCGGGGGCGAGGGCGCCGAGGCAACAGGCGGCGAATGCGAGGGCCGGTCTCATGGTGTCCGCGTGCGCTCCCGCTCCACGTCGCGGGACCAGGCGTCCAGTCTCTCGCGCATGGCGTTGGCGCGATCGGGATGCCGGGCCGCGAGGTCGTTCGCCTCGCCGGGGTCGTTGTCGAGGTGGTAGAGTTCGTCGGGCGCGCTGGAATCGCCCGCGATGTTGTCCTTGGTCAGGAATGGCCGCACGAGTTTCCACGGGCCATCGCGCAGGGCGGCGTTGTGGGTGTAGTTGGGCGCCTGGCGATTCCACTGCCAGAAGCGGGGCGGCGATTCCCGCGCGGCAAAGCCGGCGAGGAGCGGGGCGAAACTGCAACCATCCAGGGGCTTTTTCGGTTCGTGGAGGATGCCGCAATAGTCGACGAGGGTGGGCAGGACATCGGTGAAGTGAACGATCTCCTGTCGCCGTCCCGGCGCGATCTGGCCCGGCCGACTGGCGATGAAGGGGACGCGGATGCCGCCCTCGTAAACCATGTATTTGCCGCCGCGGAGCGCGAGGTTGAAACGTTCGGGGACGAGGATGTCGGGGCCGTTGTCGCTGGCGAAGAGGACCAGCGTGCGCCGGCGGATGCCGAGCGCATCCAGCTCGCGGAGCAATTCGCCGATGCCGCGATCCATGATCTGGATCATGGCGTAGACCGTGGCCGTCTTCTCGTCGAGGCCCGCATCGAGGTAGGGTTTGACGGCCGATTCGGGCGCTTGGAGGGGGCGGTGCGGGGCATAGTGCGCGAGGTGGAGGAAGAACGGGCGGGCCGCGTGCCTGCGGACGAAGGCGATCGCGCGCGCGGTGAGCTCGTCGGTGAGGTAGATGTCGCGTTCTGCCTGGGGCTCGGCCATGCGGTCATCGGTGTGGATCGCGTAGCGGTAGTAGCCGAGGCCGTCGGAGCCGTGGAAGCAGGCGACCTCCTGAAACCCGCGCGCCATTGGGCCGTAGCCTTCGCCGAGGCCGACGTGCCATTTGCCGACGAGCCCGGTGCGGTAGCCGTTGGCGGCGAAGATGTCTGCGATCGTGGTCTCGTCGCGGTGCATGCGGGTCAGCTCGGGTTCTTTGAGCAGGTTGAGCGAGACGACGCCGGTCCGGTGCGGGTAGCGGCCCGACAGGAGGGCGGCGCGGGCGGGCGCGCAGACCGGCGAGGCGGAGTAGGCTCGATCGAACCACAGGCCTTCGCGGATCAAGGCGTCGAGGTTGGGCGTCCGGGTCAGGCCCTTGTTGAAGGCGGAGATGTCACCCGTGGCCATGTCGTCGGCGAGGATGAGGATGACGTTTGGCGGGGCTTCTGGGGTCTGGGCCTGGGCGGACGGGAAGGCGGCCATGAACGCGATGGACAGCGGGGCGAGAGCATTCATGGCGCCGTCGTCCGTTTGGCTGGCGCCTTTGGTGGTGCGATGGGGTAGCCGGGGTGGGGAGAGACCGCGGACGTCATGATCTCGCCGATGCGGGCCAGGACTTCCGGGTGTTGCGCGGCGAGGTCCCGCGATTCGCCGGGATCCTCGGACAGGTCGTACAGTTCGATGGGCGAGTCCGCGACATTGCGGATCCCTTTCCATCGGTCGAGGCGGACGGCCTGTTTATAGATGCCGCGCGCGTGACCGTAGTCCCAATAGAGAAATTCGTGGCCTGGCGCTTTGCCGCCGAAGAGGGCGGGTGCGATGGAATGCCCGTCGATGCGGTGGGGCACCGTGGCGCCGGCGATCTCGGCGAGGGTCGGAAGGACATCCCAGAACGCCCACGGGAGATCGCTGCTTTTGCCCTCGGGCACGTGTCCCGGCCAGCGCGCGACCATGGGCACGCGGATGGCGCCTTCATATAGATCGCGCTTCACGCCCCGGAGCGGGCCGGCGCTCTGAAAGAATGCCGGCCGGTGCTTGGCTTCGGCCGAAGGGCCGTTGTCGCTGGTGAAGAAGACGAGCGTGTCGTCGGCGAGGCCTTTTTGCTTTAGGAGCGCCATGAGCCGGCCGACGTCGCGGTCGAGCATCGTCACCATCGCGGCATAGTTCTTTTCGACCTGGGGCCAATCGCGGTCGGCGTAGGGCGCGTCGCTTGGGACGATCTGCGACTCGTCAGAGTTCAGGGGGTAGTCGGACCAGTGGGGGAGGGTGTAGGCAAGGTAGAGGAAGAAGGGACCGTCGTTGTTCTCGCCGATGAAGCGCAGCGCGCGATCCGTGAACAGGTCTTGGGTGTATTGCTGCTTTCGTTCGCCGCGGTTGCCGGGCAGCAGGACGACGCGGTCGTTGTCCCAGAGATGATCGGGGTAATAGAAGTGGGCCTGGTCTTGGTCCTGGTGGCCGAAGAACTCGTCGAAGCCCTGTCGCTCGGGGGTGCCATGGGAGGGGTGGGTGCCTAGGCCCCATTTGCCGATGGCGCCGGTGCGGTAACCGGCGGACTTCAGGACCTCGGCGACCGTGATGTCCTCGTCGCGCAGGAAGGTGCCGTGGGGGACGTTGTCGCGGATCTGGGCGTGGCCATTGTGCATGCCCGTCATCAGGCAGCATCGGGATGGGGCGCACACGGGGGAGCCGGCGTAGGCCTGCGTGAAGCGGGTGCCTTGCGCGGCAAGCCGGTCGATGTTGGGGGTCAGGATCTGTTTCTGCCCGTAGCAGCCGAGGTCGCCGTAGCCGAGGTCATCGGCAAGTATAAACAGGATGTTGGGTTTGGTGGCGGCGGGCGCTAGCCCATGGATGGCGGCGGCGGCCAGCAGTGCGAGGGTGAGTCTCATCGGTTCGCGGGTGGCTCGAGTTCCGAGAGGGCGACGCGCAGGACCTCGACGGCCTCCTTTTGGCGGGAGACGATGGCGTGGAGAAATCCGTCGTGGATCAGGGCGTGGGGGTAGCCGTATTCGCCGCCCTTGTGTTTCCCGGGGCGGCGCTTCTCGTACTTGGATTCACCGAGTATATAGTGCTGATCGAATCGCGCGCCGTCGCGGGAGAGCGAGAGCGCCAGCGGGGTGCGGCCGCCGCCGACGGGATTCCCGACGTAGTAGAAGCGGCCGTCGGGCAGGCGGCCGAAGTGGAATTTGGCGTTCGTGTCGCTGAAGGCGGTGGGGAGCGGCTGGGACCATGTGGCGCCGTCGTCGCGGCTCTGCGTGAGCCAGAGGCGACCATCGTGCGGGCGCGCGGTGCTCCGGAGCAGCATGTGGAGGACGCGATCGCCGGTCTGGTAGAAGGAACCCTCGCAGAGGTGTGTCTGCCACCCCTGCCGTTGGGCGACCTCGTGGAACGAGGCGGGGTCATCCTTGATCGTGGCGGCCATCTCCTCCGGATAGATGCCGGTCATCTTCCAGCCCGAGAGCCCGGACGGGTCATCGGAGTAGGGGAAGGAGATGTTGCCGCAGATGATGAGGCGGCCGGAGGCGGTGGGCTGCGGTGGGTGGTTGGGGTTGACGGGGACACCGATCTCGCGGATGGCGCTCCACTTCTCGCCGTCGGTGGTGGTGACGGCCTGGAGGCGCGTGGTTTCCTTGTTTGGGCCATAGTTGCCGAAATACGCGATGAGCGTGCCGTTGTGCTGGTGGAAGCCTGCGGCGGTGAGGACGCGCTCGACGCCTTGCTCGTCCTTCGCGGAGTCAACGAGTGGGCGCGGGACCGTCCAGTGGTTAAAGTCGGTGGCGGTGGCCATGAGGACGCGCTGGCCGGGGGCGTCCTCATCCTGGTGGCCGTTGGACCAGATGGCGTAGAAGCGGCCCTTGAAGAACGTCAGGCTCTGGTGGTGCGAGTAGGCCCACTCCGTGTCGGGGCGATAGAGGAACACGCTCTCGACCTTGGGTCGCCGCGCGCCGGGGAGGGAGACGGGGCGGCCGTCCTTCCATTCGGCGCTATTGGTGATGGGGCTCGGGCCGGACGCCGGGGTGGCGGGCCACTGGCCATCCACCATGGGGCGCGGCTGGAGTTTTGCGGGGTCGATGACGACGTGGCGGACCCTTTGGCGTTTCCACGTGTAGGTGATGTGGACGTGGCCGTCGGCGGTCTGGATGATGGCGGGGTAGCTGAATTCGGCCTTGGGTTCGTCCTCGAGCACGAGGGCGGCCTGCCACGCTTTGCCATCGGAAGAGACGGCGAGGTTGAGCGGGGTGCGCTTGCCACCCCACTTGCCCGGCGTGCCGCCGATGTGGTTGTATACGATGAGGTGCCGTCCGTCCCTGAGGGTGACGGCATCGGTGCCGGAATTGTTGTTTGGCAAGGAGCCCAGGGTCATCGCGCCCCAGGTTCTTCCGCCGTCATCCGAACGGATCTCGAAGACGCGATCCTGGCGGGTGCGCCCGAGGGCGAGGAGGCGACCGCCGCCGAGGAATAGGACGCTGGGCTGGATGGCCTGGATGGCGATGCCGTCGTTCAGCGGTTTGGTGCGCTCCCAGGATTTGCCGAGGTCGGGGGTGCGCTCGAAGTGGACTCTCCATCGGCTGGGTTTCTCGTCGGTCTCATTGCTGGTCGGGCAGAGGATGTCGCCATTGGGCAACTGGACGGGCTTGTTCTTGATGGGGCCGAGGATGCCCTCGGGGAGGCGTCGCGCGTCGCCCCACGTTTTGCCGCCGTCCTCGCTGGTGCGGAGTTCACCCCACCAGGTCTGTGGGGATGGACCGACTTTATAGAAGAGCAGGAGGGGTCCATCGCCGGGTTGGAACAACACGGGGTTCCAGCAGGGGTGGCGGGTGCCGCCGGGCTGGATGCCATTGGCGACCTCGGTGGGCGTCGTCCACCTTCCGTCCTCGCGGCGCGAGACCCAGATGCCGACGTCGGGGTGCTTCTCGTGGGTGCCGCCGAACCAGGCGGCGACGAGGCCGCCCTTGGATTCGGCGATGGTCGAGGCGTGGCAGGAGGGGAATGGGGCCGATTCGTAGACGAATTCGCTCGAGACGATGGCGGGGTCGGCGGCGGCGGGCACCGCGAGGAGGGAGAGCAGGAAGTGCGGGGTTGAACGGGCCAAACGCTTGACGCGTTCGGCTACACCCGGGGTGCATTTTTCGGAAATTGCGATTTGATTCATGGGGTCTCCTTGGTCCTGGGGTTTCGGAGGTAATAGAAGCGTCCATCCTCGGCGCCGCCGAGGAAGTCCGGGATGCCGTCGCCGTTGAAATCGACGACGGTGGGGCTGACGTCGTGGCCCTCGATGTTTTGCGCGACAAGGAGGCCCATGTCTTTGAATAGCCACTTGCCGTCGCGGGCTTCGATCTGCCGGAGGAATTTCGCGTTGGCGGCATTGGCGAGGATATCGAGCCTGCCGTCGCCATCCCAATCGACGATGCACAATTTGCGGCGCCCGCTCTTGCCGGCGGTGCGCTCGTTGAGGCGGAGGGGTTCGCCCTTCTCATCGCAGAAGACGCGCTTGGGCGGGAGCAACACCAGCCGTCCCTCGCGGCGCGCGCGTTCGAACAGGGCGAGGTAGCCCTCGTGGTCGAGCATGGCGAGGTCGCAGAGGCCGTCCTTGTTCCAATCGACGGCGACGGGGGTAGTGCGCCACTGCGTGAGGAGGGCCTTGCCATCGGGGCGGAGCCAGCCGTAGGCGAGGGTGGGCTGCGGGCCATCCCATTCGACCTCGATGGGTTGGGCGGCGGCGAGTTTGGGCGCCGCGCGGGTTCCGGCGTTGCGGTACCAGTGGACCTTGCCGAGGATGGAGTTGGCGATGATATCGGGGAGGCCGTCGCCATCCCAGTCGGCGATGGTCTGCGTGGTGTAACCCCACTTGGCCTCGCAAGGGCCCTGGATGCTTCCGTTGGGGCCGGCCATGATGCGGATGGCCTTGCCGTTGGCCTCCAGGTATTTCGGGGCGGCCCATTTTGGTTTTTCGACGCCGGGGCCGCCGAGGTTTTCGAAGAAGGCGATATAGCCTGCGGTGTTGCCGCAGATGACGTCGGTGTCGCCATCGCCGTCCCAGTCGAAACCGCACGGGGTGGCCAGCGCCCCGAACTTCACGTCATCGGCCTCCTGCTGGAAATAGCGCGGGGGGAGGAATTGGGGCGTGGGGCGGACATTCTTGTCTGCCTCGGACGCAGACAGGAATGTCTGCGTCACGTTCTCGGCGAAAGCGACGCGGCCGTCCTCGTCGCCAACGATGAGGTCGAGGTCGCCGTCCTTATCCCAATCGATGGCGGTCGGGGTGATCATCTGGAGGTCCATGACCAGCGGTCTGCCTTCGGGGGTTTGAACGCGCGCGCCGGGGGCATATTTGGGGTTGGAGCGGGTTCCTGTATTTTGGAAATAGGTGAAGCCGTCGAGGAATTCGCCACAGAGGAGGTCGAGGTCGCCGTCGCCATCGAAGTCCGCGAGGTTGGGCGATGGCCAGCCGAAGACCTCGACGGGCTTGTCGCCGGCGATGATTTTGACGGGCCTTTCGTAGCCGCCGAGGTCAGGAGGCGGACGGGTCGCCGCTGGCGCGCGGTCCGCCTCGTTACCTCGCCGGCTACTGGTGGAATCGCGCAGGAGATAGACAAAGCCCCGGAGCGGGCCGTTGGTCCAGGTGCCGGTGGCATCGTAGGCATTGTCCCAGCCGTAATCGGTCCAGTCGCCGACGCCGATGATGAGATCCTGCGCGCCGTCGCCGTCATAATCGGCGAGGCGCCACATGTTCGCGCGAACCTTATTCGGGTGGATGTTGGGAGGGAGGGGGAGTCTGACGCCCTTGTCGAGGCCGGTCTTGAGAAAGTCGGGATACTCGAAGCCCGGTGACAGGACGCGCGGTTTGCCATCGACGTAGCTGACCTGAACATTTTGGAGGCCCTTGCTGATGCGGCGGGCGGGTTTGAAGACGGGGAGTTTGCCGTGTGAGGCAGGCGTTCCTGTCTGCCCCGCCGGTGGCGCTTGTGCCCCGGGGCAGACAGGAACGGCTGCCTCACGGTTCTCGAAAAAGTACGTGCCATTATAGGGCTTGTCGGGGCAGTTCACGACGAGGTCGAGGTCGCCGTCGCCATCGAAGTCCATGGGGAGCGGCCAGGCCCAGAGGCCGACGCCGAGGTCCACGACGAGCCCGGGGTGGTTGTATTTGAGGCGTTCAAGTTCCTGGGATGGCGCGGCGAGTTGCGCGACGCCGGTGCCCTCGGGCGGCAGGAGCGCGGCCATCCCGGTCCAGCCGCCCTGGGGCAGCCGGATCTCTTCACCCGCTTGGATGGGACGGCAGTAGATGGACATTCGGGTGTTGCCGCCGTCATTGTAGTGGAACGCGTCGGGGGCCAAGGGGCGCCAGCCGGACAGATCGATGTCCGCATTCTTCGTGGCGGTCGTCGCGAAGAGAACCGTGTCGCGAAGGGCCTTCGCCCGAATCTCGGGGCGTTCGCCGCCGAGGGTCTGCGTGATGCCCCAGCCGCGGAATTGCTCGGGAACGCCGAGCCAGACGTACTTTCGGTTGCCGAAGGCGACCGCTTTTTCGGCGAGCGTGGCGGGCTCCCAGCCCTTGCCGGTGACGACGATGTCGGGCGTCTCCATCTGGGGTGGGGGCATGTCGGTGATGGCGACGGAGTCGGCCATCGTTTTCGAGCGGAAGCTCTCGATGCGATGGAACGTGAGGAAGTTGGCGTCATGGGCGTTGTGGGCGCCGCCTCGGCCGTCGTCGTAGGCGGTGCGACAGGCGGCGATCATGTCATCGCCGTCGAAGAGCCAATCGACGTACTGGAAGCCGTGTTTCTTGGTGTCGGGGTGGTACAGGACGATGCAGCGCACGGTCCAGTCGGCGAGGTCGGACGAGCAGGTCAGCGCGAGCGTGTTGCGGGTGCCGCCGGGGCGATTCGAGAGGTGGCGCTCGTGGACGATGCTCGCCAGGGACCAGTAGCGGTTGCTCTTGGGGTCAAATCGGATCGTGAATTTTTTGGCGGCGCCCGGGAAGGGGATGAAGCCGGTGGCTGGGTCGAAAGACATCGTGGTGCCATCGGGGGAGAGTTGGACGACGGCGGCCTTTTCGTTGGGGGAGGTCTTGATCTCGACGCGGAGGATGTCCACGAGGTTGCCGTCTGGTGTGGCGACGGCGTTTCCCTCGAGCCATGCACCCATGTCGCCGCCGTTCCAGGCCCGGTCGCTTGGGAGGGGTTCTGCGAGGGTCCAGGATGTGGCGTCGAGGAGATCGGCATCGGCCGGGGCGGACAACATGGTGGCCCGGTAGTTGACGCCCCATTCGGCGGGTGGGTTGCGCCATTCGAAGCCGCGCCAGAGGCGGCCGGCGTGTTCGAGGACCGGCATCGGGGCGCAGTGGTATTCGCCATTGTCACGCAGGAGGCCCGATTTCCCATCGGAGGGCTTCGTCCAGGTCTCTCCGCCGTCGTTCGATCGGCGGATGACGATATTCCCGTAGTGGCGATCCGTGCCGAGGAGGTATAGCGCGCCGCGATGGACGAAGAGGCTCGACCAGAACGCGCCATCGACCTCGGAGATCTTCTTCCAGGATTGGCCGCGGTCGGCGGAACGAAACACCGCGGTCAGCGCGCAGACCTTCTCGGTGCTCTTGGGGCCGAAGTGGTCATGGGAGGCGACATAGCGGCCATCGGGCAAGACCGCGATGCTCGGCGACCCGACATAGACGCCGGTCGCCGCGGGGATGTGGTCGATGACCACGCCGGGGACCTTTTCCGGCGGGAGCGCGGCGCGGGGCGCCGCCGGGTGCGCCGAGAGCGCGAGGATCGGGATGAGGGCCGATAGGGTCTTCATGCGGGGTCTCCCTGGATTTCCTTCAAAAAGCTTTGGACCCTGTCGCGCTCGGGTTCTCGGAAGCGGTGGAAGGGTTCGGCCATGAAGTCGTCGCAGACGCCCAGGAGCGAGAGGGCGCATTTGATCCCTTTGATGATGGCGGACGGATGGCGGCCGACGTGATACAGGTTGTCGCTGATCCGCATGACGCGGTCATGCAGTTGGCGGACGCGCGAGAGATCGCCCGATGCGGCGGCGTGGAAGAGATCGACATAGAGGCGCGGGAAGGCGTTGGCGCCGCCGTTGACGCCGCCGTGGCCACCGGCGAAGACCGCGTCGGCGAGCATCTCCTCCGGGCCGATGAGCAGCGTCCAATCGGGTCGATGGCGGAGGAGCCCGACGGCCTGATGGAAATAGATCATGTTGCCGGAGCTGTCCTTGAGGCCGATGATGCGCGGGTCGTCCATGGCGCGGCGGACGGTGGCCAACTCGAAGGAGACCTTCGTGAGGGAGGGCATATTGTAGAGGAAGAGGGGGAGGGGGAGTTCTGGGACGAGGTGGTCGAGGTACTCCTGCAATTCTGGCTGGCCCTCCGGAAGGTAGTAGGGTGGTGCGGCGACGACGGCGGCCGCGCCGGCGTCGGCGGCCCGGCGGGCGACGTTGAGAGATTCGGCGAAGGCGGTGTCGGTGATGCCGACCAGCACGGGGACGCGTTGGCCGACCTGCCGGCAGGTGCGCTCGATCAATTCCTTGCGCAGGCGATAGCCGAGGCTTGGGCCCTCTCCTGTGGTGCCGAGGATGAAGAGGCCGCTGACGCCTCCGGCGAGGATGTGCTCGATGAGGCGCTCGAGGCCCGGCGCGTCGAGTTCGTCCCGGCCCCGCAGCGGCGTGATCATGGGCGGGACGATGCCGCGCAATGGTTTGGCGAATGTGTGGGTCGTCATGTGTCTCTCGGGTTTCTCAGTACGCCAGTGATCGAAAGTCCTTCACGCGGTGGAAGGTGATGAGGTTGCCGTCGTGGGCGGATTTGGCGCGGGCGTCGCCGCTGCGGGAGAGGATGCAGAGGTCGTCGCCGTCGATGATCATGCTGGCGTAATGGCGCGCCTCCTTGGGCGAATTGCCGATGGCCACGATCCCTGCGAAGCACCAGTCGATCATGTTCTTGGAGAAGTGGAGCTGGAGCCGGTGGCGCTCGTTGTTGGGGAGGTTGAAACGGCCGTCGGGCAGGAGTTCGGCCCGCGTCATCGAGTCGGTCGCCTGGGAGGAGAGGAGCCAGAAAAGGCGGGCGGCCTCGTCGTATAGGACATGGAAGCGCATCTGGCCTCCGGGGCACGGCACGAAGAGCGCGCGTTTTCCGGATGGCACGGTCTCCAGGGAGGTGGTCATCGAGCCGTCGTCGTGTTCGACGACTTTGGCGATCGCGGCGTACCCGGTGCCGCCGGTGTGGGCGCGGGCCCAGAGGTGGAAGGTCTTGCCCTTCGGGTCGAACCAGATGTGGCCCGGGTCTTTGAACTGCACGACGTTGGTCTCGAGCCAGCCGATCGGGGCGCAGTTGCGGCGGGGCGCGGGGAGCGAGCCTTTCGGGTACGGTGCGGGGAAGAAGGGCACGCCGAAGAAATCGATGGCGGGGTCCTTCTCGATGTTGGGGATGGTGTCGCGGAAGGAGAGTTCGGAGGCGAAGGTCCAATTCTCGCGGCGGGTGAGGTCGGCTCCGACCTTGCCGCGCATGAGGACGGGCGCCATCTCGCCGACGCCCCAAGTCTTGATGTCGCCGGTGACGCGGCGTTCCATGACTAGGTAGACGCAGCCGTTGGCGTGGTGGACATTGCAGGCAGACTGGTGCCAGCTCTGGCCATCCGTCAGCTTTGCCGCGGGCGTCCAGGTGGTGCCGCGGTCGTCGGAGCGGGTGACCATGAGATCGCGGGCCTGGCCGAGGGTGTAGAGGGAATCGCCCGCGACGAACGGCCGGGCGTGCAGGAAGGGGAAGTCCCCGCGATGGGTCCATGTCTTGCCGCGGTCGTCGGAGGTGAAGATCTTGCCCTGGGGTTCGCCCTTTTTGAGGCCGCGTCCGCCGCGATCCAACGTTGCCACGAGGCGGCCGCTTTCGAGGCGGGTGATGCCCGGTGTGTAGCAATAGATCGTGGCCGGGTCGGGCGACTCGTACACGATGACGTGGTCTTGGGCGAGGGGGCGGATCGGGCCTGCGGGTGCGGGGGTCGGCACGAGGGCGAGCAGGGAGAGGGATAGCGGGAGGAGCAGGGCAGCTCGCCGCATGGTCGAGCGCGCGGGCGCTGGGGCGACGGGGCGGGTGGGGCGGGTGGGGCGGGTGGGGCGGGCCAAACGCTTGGCGCGTTCGGCTACAAAAAAGGCAAAATGCGACAGTTGCTTCATTTGACATTCACCACGCATATCTGGTTAGCCGGTGCATCCGGGGAGGGCAGGCGGCGGACGAAAGCGATCTTGGAGCCATCGGGGGAGAAGACGCAGGCCTCGGGGCGCGGGGCGGCGGCGTCATCGGAGCGCGGGGTGAGGCGGGCGGTGGCGCCCGTCTGCGCGTCCGTGATGCAGGCGGAGTTGTCCATGGCGTGGGCGATGTGTCGGCCATCGGGGCTCCAGGTGAAAGCGGATGCGATGGGGTGGGGGTTTCGCGTGAGCGGGGAGGGTGGGCCACCGTTGGGGGAGGTGGTCCAGAGCTGGGCGATGCCGGAGTCATCTCTCATGAGGAAGGCGATTCGGGAGCCGTCGGGGGAGGCGCGAAGCCAGTGGCGCGGGCCCTGGATGCCGGGGAATTTTCTATCGGGGGTGAAAGTGAGGCGCCGCTGCGCGACCCCGCGGGGTGGGTGGGGCATGCGGGTCGCGGTGCCCTCTAGGGGGCCTTCGCCGGGCTGCGTGATGTCGTCGGGGAGGTCGGCGACGAAGACCTCGGCGATCGTTTGGCCCGAAGGGGTGAGGACATGGCCCTGGAACGCGAGGGCGCGGCGCTGGCGGGTGCCATCGGCGCGGGCGTAGCCGTTGGTGCCGATCCAACCCTCCTCGCAGGCGCGGGAGATCTCGTCGGAACCGGGGCGCGGGTTGGCCGCCGTGCGGGTGACGAGCGCGGTGAAGTGCGAGCCGTCGTGGTTGCGGGGGTGGGATCTGGGAACCGAGACGGGGCGACCGGGGACGCTGACGCCGATGTTGCGCGCATTGAGGTCGTGATCGGGGCCCGGGTGTTGGAAGCGGGAGAGCACGTGGTCCTCGTAGGTGAAGCTGACCCATTCGCCGGCCGCGTCCCAGACATGCACGTGCGATCCGCCGCGCAGTGCCCCGGGGGTGAACGGGGGGACGATGTCCCGGGCGTCGAGCGGGGTGGCCGTGTCCGGGTCCGCGGCGTCGACGATGACGCCCTGCCGATGGGCCGGGCCGTACTGCCAGTCGGGCGCGGGATTCTCGGGACCCAGGATGAAGAGCGCGCGCATGTCGCGGGGATGGAATGTCGCGACGCCGCAGTGGGCGCCATTGCGAGAACGATAGAGGCATCGCACCTCGCCGGTGGCGACGCGCACCATCTCGATGCGGTCGCCATCGAAAATGTCCCCCGCGGGATCGCCGCGGGTATCGTAGACGATCCACTCGCCGTCGGGTGACCAGACATTGATGTTCGTGAGGATGCGGCCGCCGGGACCGCGGGTGACCTGGGCCTCGTTCGGGGCGCCGGCGTCTGCCGACCGAGTTTCGGTGCCGTTCATCGCCAGCATGGCCATCAGGATTGGCATGGTCCCTGTCGATCGCATGACTACGTATTGAGGCGGGCGCCCCGGGGTGATGCGCCAGCCAAGAAACCCGGGGGGAGGATCGCGTCGTCGCGCTGGACGGTGCGGGCGACCTGCTCGAGGTCGTGGGCCTCGAGGGCCTGGTCGCGGCTGGAGCGGATGTGGGCGGCCATGTGGCGCGCGGCGGCGCGCGCGTCGCCGGCGGCGACCGACTGCAGGATGGCGTCGTGCTCCTTGCACGTGCGCCGCAGCACCTCGCGCGTGTGTTCCTGGCGCCGCGCCCCAAGGACCCCCACCAGCAGGCGGGAGTCCGAGACGATCTTCAACAGCCGGGTGTTCCCCGCCGCCCGCAAGAGGGTGAGATGGAATCCCATGTCCGCCGCAAGCAACTGCCGCATCCCCTCCGCGTCCAGCGCTTGCTCGGGGGTCCGCCCCAGGCCGTTCGCCAGCCGGCGAATCTCCCGGCAGAAACCGTCGAGGGCCGAGAGGTCCTCGCGGGTGAGCCGCCCGGCGGCGCGCGCCACCGCAAAGGGCTCCAGCGCCTCCCGCAATTCGAAGAGTTCGGCCAGATCGCGGCGATCCACGTCACGGACGACCGTCCCGTACCGCGGCACCGGCTCCAGCATCCCCTCCCGCTCCAGATGCCGGATCGCCTCCCGCACCGGTGTCCGACTGATCCCCAGCTCCGCCGCGATCGATTGCTCCGAAACCACCGAGCCGGACCGCAGTTGCCCGGAGAAGATCCTGGCCTGGATGTGCTCGTAGGCGAGCTGCCGGAGGGGGACCGCGGCGGTCGGGCGCTTCATGTATGGTACTGGTATACCAGAACGGGGCCAGGGTCAAGTTCTCTTTGGTTCCGGCGGGATGCCCGGGTGCGGGGACGCGCCGCATCGTTAGGGGGGACGTCATTCCCGCTGCCGCCTGGCCCGGGCGGCCTACAAAATTTGCGGGCATCTCTGGAATGTCTGCCTCGCGGGCCGTTCGGGGCAATCCAAAGCAGCGCTTGGACGCCGCAGCAAATCTGGGCGGCTTGAACCAAGAGTTGCGGGTTTTTGGGGAAGGGGCAAATATGTACGTTTATGTCGAGCCGGAGAATATCGGGGACGATGGCATGTGTGGGCTGGCTGGCGCTGGGCGTCGGGCTTGGCAATGGCGCGCCGGTGACAATGCCGGTGGGGGAGATCCGGGCGGGGATGCGCGGGGTGGTGATGACGGTGCTGCAGGGGACGAACGCGGTGCCGGTGGAGGCGGAGATCCTGGGGGTTCAGGAGAACGGGATCGGGCCCGGCAAGCACATGATCATCGGGCGACTGGTGGACGAGAAGACGCGGCTGACGGGCGCGGTGCACGGGATGAGCGGGAGCCCGTTATACATCAATGGGAGGCTGGCGGGGGCGCTGTCGCGACGGGTGGCGATTTTTGAGAAGGACGGGCATTGCGGGTTCACGCCGATCGAGGACATGCTGGAGACGGGGGCGTACCTGGATCGGGCGCGGCCGAAGGCGACGAGGCTTTCGATGCGGCGCCTGGTGCGGGAGGGGCTGCTGGGTGCTGGGGTGGCGAGCGACTGGCTGGCGCTGCCGCTGCAAATTTCTGGGGCGACGGGGAGGGCGCTTCGGGCGTTGGAGAAGCTGTGGGAGGGGAGCGGGCTGATCGTGACGGGTGGGGGCGGCGGAGGGCGAGACCCGAACAAGGCGGGGGGCGAGCTGACGCCGGGCGCGGCGGTGTCGGCGGCGTTCCTGACCGGGGACATCACGATGGGGGGGACCGGGACGCTGACGTGGCGCGAGGGCGATCGCGTATTGGCCTTCGGGCACCCGATGATGGGCCTGGGCGAGGTGGAGCTGCCGATGTGCGAGGCGGAGATCATCACGACGGTGCCGAGCTATCAGAGGCCCTTCAAGATGGCGAACATGAGGCGGGTCGCGGGCACCGTGCTGGAGGACCGGCTATCGGCGATCGCGGGGCGCGTGGGCGCGAAGCCGGAATTGCCGCCGTACCGGGTGCGGGTGGATTTCGAGGGCCGTGGGCCGGTGGAGTACCGCGGGAATTTCGTGTCGCACGAGGAGCTGGCGCCGTCGGCGCTGGCATCGCTGCTGGTGGATGCCGTGCTGGGCAGCGAGCACGTGGGCGAGGAGTTGACCGTGAGCGTGTCGGGCGAGATGCGGGTGCGCGGGGCGCCGGCGGTCCGGCTCGACGGATTCTCGAGCGGCGATTCCGGGGCGGTATTGGATCTCTCGATGGATCTGCGGAATCGGCTGCGGCGGGTGTTCGGGCAACCTTTCGAGCGGGTGCGCCCGGAGGGCCTGGACCTGGAGGTGAAGGTGGGGCAACGGCGTGGCGAGGCGCGGATCGAATCGGTGACGCTCTGGCCGCGCGAGGCGAGGGCGGGGGAGAGGGTCCGCGCGGAGGTGCGGTTGCGGAAGCGCTGGGGTGGCGAGGAGCGGGAGGAATTTTATTTTCAGGTTCCGGAGGAGGCGCGGCCGGGGGAGGTGCTGCGCGTGGAGGCGAATGACGAGAGGAGCTTTTTGGATCGCGACGCGGGGGTGCGTTCCGAGAGCGGGCTCCTGTCATCGCTGATCGCGTCTCGGCGCGAGGAGGGGCCGGGGGTGCGATCGCTGGCGGAATTGATCGAGGGGATGAACCGGCTGGGGCGGGAAAATGTGCTGATGCTGCGGGTGAGCCGCGCGCAGGCCGGGGTGCGCGACGGCCTGGGGCGGCACGACGATGTGCCGGCCTCGGTGGCGGCGGTGCTGCGCAACGGTTCCACGGCCGCCGAGACGATCTCGGACGCGGTGGTGGCGGAAATGAGCCGGGAGACGGGTGGCGAGGTGGGAGGTTCCGCCCACGCGCGGCTCCCGGTGCGGTGAGCGGTTTTCGGAACGGAGGTATTCGATGCAATCGACGTGCGTGATGTTGTGGGTGATGCTGGGCTCGTCGGCCCTTGCGGTGGAGACGCGGCGGGTCGTTCACGAGACCTATTCGGATTGGAAGAAGGGCGAGGCCGAGGGTGCGGTCATCGCGGAGGATGGTTTCGTGTCGGCGGGCGGGAGATTTCTGGTGACGAGCAACCTGGTCTCCGCGGGGGTGGAGGCGATCTGGGCGGCGGCGCCGGACGGGGCGGGTGGCGTGCTTCTCGGGACGGGGCCGAAGGGGCGGGTGCTGCGCGCGGATGGGGCGGGGAAGATCACGGAGGTGGCGAAGTTGCCCGGGGCGAATGTCTATGCGGTGGCGGCGGGGCCGGACGGGGCGGTGTACGCGTCGTGCTCGCCCGGGGGCAAAGTCTACCGTTGCGAGTCGGGGAAGGAGCCAGAGGTGTACTACGAGCCGGGCGAGAAGCACGTGTGGGCCCTGCAATGGGTGGGCAAGGAGCTGTATGTCGCGACGGGGACGCGGGGTCGGCTGTTCAAGGTGATCGCGAAGGGCAAGGGCTCGGTGGTCTACGACGGGGAGGAGTCGAACCTCCGGTGCCTGGCGGTGGATCGCGATGGCAAGGTGCTGTTCGGCACCGAGGGCCGCGGGCTGCTGCTGCGCCTCGAGGGCGAGGGGCGCGCCTTCGCGCTATTCGATTCCGGGCGCGGGGAGGTGAGGCAGATCGTCGTGGATGGGGGCGGGGGCATCGCGTTCGTCGCCGGCGGCAAGGCGGATGCGGGCGCGAAGAGGTCGCCGTCGTCTTCGTCGCCATCGGTGACGATCTCGCTGAGGTCCAGTTCGTCGGGCGGCGGCGACGATTCCAAGAAAGAGGAGGGCGACAAGGAGGGCGCGGGTCCCGCTCCATCGAAGGCGGAGCCATCGGCGCCGTCGGCGCCGTCGGGCGGAGGCGACCTGTGGCTCCTGGTCGAGCCCGGTTTTGCGCGGCGGCTGTGGGGCGGGGCGGAGTTCCCGCAATCGCTGGCCCGGCACGGCGGCGAGTGGGTCATCGGCACCGGCGGCGAGGGCAGGGTGTATGGCGTCAGCGACGACGGGCGCGAGAGGATCGTGGGGGACGTGGATTCGAAGGACGTGACGGTGTTGTTCGCGGGCGAGGGCGGGCTCTGGGCGGGGGGTAGCAATGAGGCGGCGTGGATGAAGTTCGGTCCCGCGGGCAAAGAGGGATGGTACCGCTCGGAGGCCATCGATGCGGGGAGTTTCAGCACGTGGGGGGGCCTGCGGGTCGAGGGCGCGGGCGTTACGGTCAGGACCCGGAGCGGGAACAGCCGCGAACCGGATGGGACATGGGGCGATTGGATCGAACTGAAAGGGGGCAAGGTCGCCAGCGCGCCCGCGCGTTACCTCCAGTTCGAGCTGCGCTTCGATGGGGAGGGCATGGCGCGGCGCGCGGAGGTCTACTACGCCCAGCGAAACCTCCCCCCCGAGGTCACCAGGATTGCCATCCTGCCGCCGGGGGAGGGATACGAGCCCGCGGCCCGCACGCCGATGCCGTCGTCGCCCAAGAGCGCGTCCCAGATCCTCGCGGCGAAGAAAGATGGCGGGGGAGAGACCGGGGACGAGGCGAGGTTCGCCCGCGTCGAGCGCAAGAGCCTGCGCACGCTGGCGTGGGCCGCGCAGGACCCGAATGGCGATTCGCTGGAATTTCGCGTCGGCTGGCGCCCGCGCGGGCAGGGCGATTTCGTGGAATTCAAGGAACCCCTGGATCGGGCGCTGCTGAGCCTCGACACCTCGGGCTGGATGGATGGCGGCTACGAGTTTCGCGTGATCGCATCGGATCGCCCGTCGAACCCGCTCGCGCCGCTGACCGGCGAGCGGATCAGCGAGCTGGTCATCATAGACAACCACGCCCCACAGATCTCCGGCGCGCGGATCGACGGGAGCAACGCGGTCTTCCGCGTCGAGGACGCCGCCTCGGTGCTGACGGAGGTGAAGGTTTCGGGAGACGGGCTCGAGTTCGATCCCGTCATGCCCGCGGATGGCGTGCTGGACTCCGGCGCGGAGGATTTCCGCGTCCCGGCGCCCGGCGGGCGGCTGTTCATCCGGGCCCGCGACGAGGCCGGCAACGAGGCGGGCGCCACCGTGGGCAAATAGGTTTTGATTTCAGAAACGGCCCCGTTGCGTTAAGGTGATCTATATGTTCCGCCCCGAAGAGTACCTCGATCTGTCGCGCACCGCGCACCGCGAATTGTTCGCCGGGGTCGAGTTTGTCTGGGACGCGCTCAAGCAGATCGGCAAGTACCTGGAGACGCATCTCGAGCCGGCGAACCGCGGCCGCGTGATGGGGCACGCCTTCGTGGGGGATCGGGTCTACATCGGCGACGGGACCGTGGTCGAGCCGGGCGCGGTCATCAAGGGCCCGGCCTGGATCGGGCGCAACTGCCAGGTCCGCGCCGGGGCCTATATCCGCGAGAACGTCATCCTTGGCGATTGGGTCGTGGCCGGCAATTCTTGCGAGTTCAAGAACGCCATGGTGTTCGATGGCTGCGAGGTGCCCCACTTCAATTACGTGGGCGATTCGATACTCGGCCACAAGGCGCACCTCGGGGCCGGGGTGATCCTCAGCAATGTCAAGCTCGACCGCAGCGAGATCGTCATCGAGCACGACGGACAGAAATTCCCCACCGGCCTGCGGAAGTTCGGGGCGATCATCGGCGACCGGACGGAGATCGGTTGCAACTGCGTCATCAACCCCGGCGCCCTCCTCGGCCGCGACAGCTTCCTCTACCCCCTGAGCCAGTGGCGCGGCGTCCTGCCCGAAAAGACCGTCGTCAAGATTCGCCAAGAACAGCAGATGGTCCGCCGCCGCGCGACCGCGTGAGGCCGCCCCCGCCCGAGTCGCCTTTGTTTGGACTGCGGCGTTGCAGCGCCGCTTTGGCTCCCCGAACGGCCCAGGGTTCCATCCAGTTCGGACCACAGGTTTTCTCTGCGCATCAAGGGGTTACGTAGCGCCGACGACCGGATTCGGCTCTCTGGAGCCGATTTTCGACGCCGAAAATCGTCCGCAAGGCTCCATCCTTGGAGGCAGAATTCAGGCCCAAAAATCGATCCTAAGGCCCCGAAACCACCCCCCGCCCATTCCCAAGTTCCTGTCATTTCAACACATCCTGTGGTCCGACCCCGATAGCCCTACCCCGATAGCCCTTGAGAGACGCCCGCGAAGGCGCTAGGCTTCTCTCGGACAGTGGATTTGAAGCCGGGGAGCCCACGGGTGCCGAGGAGCCGAGCCGCCCCCGTCCGGATGGGGTTTGGAGCGTTGACAGGAGGCGAGAAGACGATGGCTACGCGTGAACTGATCGAGCAGGAGGTTGCGAATTTGCCGGAACCGTTGCAGAGGGAGGTCTACGACTTTGCGCGGTTTCTTCGGCTCCGGTCCGAGGACGGTTCCTTCGACGGGCTGCGCTTGAGCGAGTCGGCCCTCGCCAAGGACTGGGAAGCGCCCGAGGAGGACGCCGCGTGGGCAAACCTGTAGCGGGAGATGTCGTCGTCCTGCCCTTTCCCCAGAGCGACCTGCGGCCGGGAAAGCGCCGGCCAGCCCTCGTGGTGGCGGATCTAAAGGGCGATGACGTTGTGCTCTGCCAGATCACCAGTCAAAGCCGGTCCGACGGCTATTCCGTCGCCCTGACATCCGCCGATTTCGAGCGCGGTCGTCTGTCCGTGGACAGCTACGTCCGGCCCAACCGACTTTTTACGGTCGATCGGTCGGTGATTTTGTACGTGGCGGGGAGCCTGAGCCAGACGAAGTTGCGGGAGGTTCGCGCGCGATTGCGCGAGATTCTCGGCTGACGCTTGCCCCAGCATGCCCGGGCCGCAGAACAAACCCTCCTTGCCCAGCGACTCAGCCGAAACGAAGTTGCCTCTCCACCCCCACCGCTGCAACCTCGTAACGCTTGGCGACGCTCCGGTGCCTCCAGCGAATGTTCTTTGAAACCGGTCCTTTGAGCCGGGATCGCGCCTTGGGCGGCGCCTGCCCTCCTCCAAAACCTTTGGACCAAGGTTGACCCGGAGGGGTTGTTCCAGTTCCCAGCCTCGCCGCCAACCGTGGCGCCACCGGCATTCGATCCGCTGTTGAACGCTGTCGGTCAACAGCTTGTCCGCCAAGGCGCCCGGATCCTCGTGTTGGAAACCGCAGGGGCGGGAGCCGCAATCTTTGGCTCTGTCGCAGCAGTCGCAGCGGTGGGCGGCACGACGGAACGGACTGGGGTGGATGGTGTCGATTTTCCGCACATGTCGCGGATGAATTCCGTCGATACGACCACAAGCTCAGGCGGACCCGAGCCCCAAAAGGGTTTCATCCTTCCCGCCGGAACCGACGCCGGCGACGCGGCTGAATTCTTGTCCTTGCGGCAGACCGACCCAACGGCTGCGGATCGAAAACTCGCGGAGATTCAGAACAAGGCCGCTGGGGATTCGAGAACAACATCGCCATCAGGTTCGGCGAGCCAAGACTACGCTGACTTGACAGACGACACAGCGCGCCAACACATTCTCGAAGGTGACAAGACCGGCGGAGGACATCGGTTCGGCACAGGACGACTTGGGAAGAGCGAATTTCCGAGCACGTGGAGCGACAAGAAGATCCTGCACGAAATCTCTGATGTAGTCACCGATCCCCAAGCGGGCACGAAGACGCAAAAGGACGGCAGGACCGTACACACGGGAACCCGTGATGGCATAGACATCAAAGCAGTGACCGAACCAACCAAGACTGGGTCTCGAATCGTTACGGGATACCCAACGAACGTTCCGAGGAATCCGGAGCGCACCAAAGAGAATGATCCAGAAGATTGATCCAATCGATTACGGGCGGCTTGAAGCCCGTCTGAGGGAAATCCTGAATGCGGACCTTCCCGACGTTGCGGCCTCTGATCGTGGTGACATTCAGGAATACATAGACCATGGTGAATACGGTCTCGCATTCGAACTTCTCTGTGCCGTCCTGAAGGACGTACAGAACCCGATCAGTCTGGCAGTCTATGAGGCGTTGGTTCAGGCCGGCGTTACCATGGGTTTGGACTCGAAGCAGTGGGAGTCTCTACCCCATGAGGTGGCGCGTGGGCCTTGATGGTGACACGGTCGCGGTGTCGCTGTCGCGCGCGTCGAAGTCCGCCACCCCAAGTCCTAATGACCCAATCAAGTCGATGGAGTGTCTTCCAAGCTTGCGAGGAAGTAGTCCTGTAGGTCCCCGTTGAGCCTTTGAGAAGGGCTTCCGCAGCTCAGACAGAAGTTCTCACGGAAGTTCTCAAGCAGCGTTGTTCCATCCAGGATTCCAAGAATGGTTGATGTTGTGTCGATCACGGCTTGCCTGGCGATCAATCGGAGAGCAGATCGTTGGTCCTCGTTCATCGACAAGTAAGCCTGTTGTATTTGCTGCCAGACTGCGTCACTGACGCGTTCTGGCTGCGTCGATAGGACATCCTCGTACGCGGCGAGGTTCCGGTGTATCACCTCTTTTCGGACGCTAGCGACGAATTCCTGAGGGGTCATGGCTTTTGTAACTGTGGATACATATCCTTGTTCATTTGAATCAACTCTTGCAGCTGCGCATTGGGCACGTCCGGATAGACTCTCCGAAGCTCTCTGACGTCCCGCGCGACCACATCGCGAGCGTTCTTGAGGCCCTTCGTACTGCGAGACACGACACCGTTGGCGCCACGCACAGTGTGCCCAACCCGAGGAACCAGTATCGACGGTGCGGTTTCGAGATCATAGCCCGGAATAAATTGCTTCATGATCGACTTTTGGCCAACGTGGTGGGCATCAAGACCTGCTTCAGCGACTTCGCGCAGTAGTTTGTAGGGGCCCACTTCGAATCGTCCGAGTTCCTTTGCTCCTTGGAACAGGCCCCTCGCGAATTCATCGCCGGGCAGGAGCGTGAATCCAATTTCCAGCGTGGCCTTGCCCCATTTCCCTTGCTGAACATCTTCCGCAACATTAACGGGGGGGCAGACCGTCCGGCAACCCGCATCGTAAAACGCACCCAGTTCCCGCAACCCTTGCTCGCCCTCTTGGAGTTGATGAAGAGCCCGCTCATCTCCGGCGAGCACGGCGGCCATCTTGTTCCCGTCGCCGATGGTCAGATGATCCATGGCACTCCCCTCGGGAGCGCTGGTCTCTTCGGGTTTTAGGGGGATTGCGCCGCCGCCGCGGGCACGGCTGTCAGAGTTCTTGAGCGCCCCACCTGCCTTAGCGCCTTGATCTGACGCGACTTCCGTCTCTGGGGTCTGTTCCTCGTCTTCGGAGGAGAGGCCGCTAGGGTCAACCTTGGTCCAAGGGTTTTGGAAGGGGGGCTGGCTTCAGCCGGTCAACGGGAAGCCGCGAATTATCAAAGAGCGGTCGGCGAGGACGTCGTGGCCTCGCCAGCGGAAGTCAATATGGCGGGGTGGAACCGGGAACTCAAGCCAACCCGATCAACCGAGTTCCGGGACGTGCTCGTCCTCGTACTTTTGGATCAGGACCCCCACGACCTCCATCAGGGAGGCGAGCGGGTTGCCTTCGTCCTCGCCGACCTCGTCGACCAGATTGTCCAGCAGGGCGCGCAGCTCGCCGTACTCGGCTTCGGTGTGCGGCACCCGAAGCGTGTCGGCCAACACCGGCCAAGCGCTCTTCGCCTTCGTGATCTGTGTCGCTGTCATGGCGTCAGTCCTGCTCCCAATCGCCCCGGTCGTACTGGGCGTGGGTCAATATAGCACGGATGTAGACCTTGTGTCGATTGTAGTGGATGGCCGCGATCAGGCGGTACTTGTTCCCGCCGATGTCGAAGACGGTCTTGTTGGCCACCCGATCGGCGTCGGGAAAGGCCTGCCGCAGCGCGGAAAACGACGAGAACTGGCTGGCTTTCATCAGCCGGTACCATCGGCTCAGCGACGGCAGGGCGTCGGGATGGATGGCGACGAACTCGTTGAGGCGCTTTCGGGTGATGATGTGCACGCGGAAACCAGAAGGTAGCCGGGAACTCCGGGCCGAGCAAGGTCAGCCTCTGGCGCTTGCCCGCCTCTGGACTTGCCGGGCCAGGCCCGGATAGCCACACTGATCGTCGGCGGCAGGCGCCGCCACATGTTCTTTGAAAAGGCGCCCCCAACGGCGCCTAGACGCCTCCGCTCCGCCGCCGCTTCAAAACCCTTGGACCAAGGTTGACCCGGAGGGGTTGCAAGCGGCAGAAGCAGCGGCGGTCCCCCTGGCTTTAGAGGTTGTCGTACAGGTCGGCCCCCACCTCGCTAAACTCATCCCGTACGCTGGATGGGGCGCGGCCATCGGCGGCGCGGTCAGGTACCTAGCCACGATTGAGCCGGTGAAGAGGCCGGAGATCCCGCCCGGATCCCAGGTCAACAGCGTTGATCGTGCCGAGGTGCAAATGCCCACGACGGCGGATTCCAGCCAACCGGCTGCCGCTGGCGGTTCTTACTCCGCCGAACAAGGGAGCCAGACTCCTTCCCCTGCCGGGAATTCGACGGCCGCGTCTGGTGGCACCGCGAACGATTCACAGACGTCAGGATCGACTGAAGCTGGTTCGACCTCGGAAAGCGCCAAGGAGACCCAAGAAGCTTCGGAGGCTGAGGCTCAGGCTGGACAAACGGGTGGCGCAAGCGCTGCGAGTTCCAAGGTGAAGGCGAAGGATCGGCGCGCCCGACAGCAAGCCGAGGCTCGGGAGAAGAAGCACGGCGATGCTGATTATGAAGAACCCGCCTCGGAGAGGTACGAAGAATGGAAGAACAGGGAGCTTGAAAAGGCTCATGGCAAAGATGCTACCCGTGCAGCGCACGACAAAAAAGAAGGCAGGGTGGATCGAACTAAATCGCAGCTCGACGAGGACTATGAAAAATAACATCGATCCTATTGCGCTTGTAGATTCTCTTGCGCGCGAAGGGCGATATCAAGAAGCGATCCGCGCCCTCGACGCCGCAATCGCTGCAACGCCGGACAGCGCTCGCTTGTGGGCCAACAAGGGATGGTGTTTATATCAGATGGAGCAGTTTGGGCCAGCCATTCAGCAATTTAGTGAAGCACTTCGGCTCAAACCGGACGCGTCCACGACGTATTTCTTCCGCGCCCAATGCAAAGAGAAGACCGGCGATCTCAGTGGGGCACTTGAGGATTACTCTGCCAGCGTCGCAATTAGACCCCAACCGGACGCGTTCTTGAATATTGGGTTAATCCACAAGTTTACCGGGAATCTGGCATCTGCTAAGGAAGCGTTCACGCAGGCGCTCCGCCTCGATCCATCCTGCGAGCTGGCAGCAAACCTGCTTTCGAGTTTATCCCACACAGAGTCGGTGTAAGCCATCAGGGTCGCGTGTCTTTGATTGATTCGAGCGCATGGGCGCTGTCGCGTCAGAAAGAGGGGTCAGAGAAGTCATGGTTTATTGACATTTTGGGGACGCGGCATGCAGGGTGTTGGGGTGGCGCTGAAGGTGAGGATCGAGCACGCGGGGGCGTGCTACCACGTGATGGCGCGGTGGGGGGGGCCGGCGGGAGGCGATGGGGGACCGCTCCTACTGCTGCCGGGTGATTTCGGCGCTGGGGCGCCGCGCCGCGTCGGACCGGCGGTTGCACACCAGCCCTGAACGCATACGGGAGATGACAAAAAACCATGACTTCTCTGACCCCTTTTCCTGCCCTTGAGAGACGCCCGCGAAGGCGCTAGGCTTCTCTCGGACGGTGGATTTGAATCCGGGGAGCCCACGGGTGCCGAGGAGCCGAGCCGCCCCCGTCCGGATGGCGTTTGGAGCGTTGACAGGAGGCGAGAAGACGATGGCTACGCGTGAACTGATCGAGCAGGAGGTTGCGAATTTGCCGGAACCGTTGCAGAGGGAGGTCTACGACTTTGCGCGGTTTCTTCGGCTCCGGTCCGAGGACGGTTCCTTCGACGGGCTGCGCTTGAGCGAGTCGGCCCTCGCCAAGGACTGGGAAGCGCCCGAGGAGGACGCCGCGTGGGCAAACCTGTAGCGGGAGATGTCGTCGTCCTGCCCTTTCCCCAGAGCGACCTGCGGCCGGGAAAGCGCCGGCCAGCCCTCGTGGTGGCGGATCTAAAGGGCGATGACGTTGTGCTCTGCCAGATCACCAGTCAAAGCCGGTCCGACGGCTATTCCGTCGCCCTGACATCCGCCGATTTCGAGCGCGGTCGTCTGTCCGTGGACAGCTACGTCCGGCCCAACCGACTTTTTACGGTCGATCGGTCGGTGATTTTGTACGTGGCGGGGAGCCTGAGCCAGACGAAGTTGCGGGAGGTTCGCGCGCGATTGCGCGAGATTCTCGGCTGACGCTTGCCCCAGCATGCCCGGGCCGCAGAACAAACCCTCCTTGCCCAGCGACTCAGCCGAAACGAAGTTGCCTCTCCACCCCCACCGCTGCAACCTCGTAACGCTTGGCGACGCTCCGGTGCCTCCAGCGAATGTTCTTTGAAACGGGTCCTGTGAGCCGGGATCCCGCCTTGGGCGGCGCCTGCCCTCCTCCAAAACCCTTGGACCAAGGTTGACCCGGAGGGTCTGTTCTCGGCGGAATTCGACCAGTTCGTTGCGGGCACGGGTCAGGGATGGGCCGAGTCAAACGGTGCTTCCGACATCAACCGCCCATACCGTCCTGGGGGATATTATAAAGCCGGACTGGCGGCGGGGCATGCTCTGGGCCTCGGGCAAGGCGCCTTCGAGACGCATGCGGGCAACGGAATGGCCCGGGCTGGCGCCAACATGGCAGGCGCTGGCGTCGTGGCCATCGGCGGCACCGGTGGCGCGGTCGCAGAAGTGGCGGTGCCCGCCGTCGCCGGCGGCGTTGTACTAGCGGGCGCGGGCGCGGCTGTTACGGCCCACGGTGTTGCCGTCGTGGCCAATTCTGGACGGCTCCTGCTCGACGACATCGCGCACTTTAGCACGAAGGACTCTGAAGCCGGATCGACCTCAGAGAGCGCGCAAGAGACGCAACAGAAATCACAATCTGAGGCCGGCGCTGCGATGAAGCGGGGACAGCAGTCTGAGAATCGGGTGTTGGATGATCTTGGGGAGACGAAGAACACGACTAAGCACTCTACGTCGCACGGAAACACCATTCCGGATTTTGAAAACACGAAACGGGTGGGCGAAATCAAAGACACGAAGAAGGTCGCTGACACGAGCCAAATGAAAGCGCAGCGCGAGGTTGCTGAGCAGTCCGGACGGGAGCACGTGGTTGTCACAGGTAAGAACACGCACGTGACAAAACCAATGGAACAGAGCAGCACCCGAATCGAACGCCGATCCGATCTTGGGCCCAAGGATCAAGAATGAGTCAAATGCCAACTCCAAGAGAAGAATCTGAAGCACTGATGAACGACTTGCTTCCGCTCGCCAAACGGATGCTGGAGGAGCACGGAGAGTTCTTCCCGTACGCAGGATTCATGCGCCCAGGTGGTGAAATCGTTCACGTTGGCGGTAAGATCGAGGGAACGGAGCGCCCAGGATCAGAATCTCTCATAGAACTTCTGAGATCTCGACTTATGGCCAACGTGCTTTCGGGTTGCTGTAAGGCGACCGCAATCATATTTGATGTTCGGGTCACTCCTCCAGGGGAGGTCGAGAAATCCGACGCGATTCAAGTGTGTGTCGATCATGCAGCGGGCTTTTCGGCCGAGGTGTTCTTGCCGTATTCCATCTCCGATGCATCGCGTCTGACGTTTGGTCAGATGTTTGCGCAGAAAGGTGATGGAAGGATGTTCGGAAACGCTAGTTCAGAAACGCTATGAAACCCGGTCCGACACCGCAGGCAAATCAACTCGGATGAGCCGCCTGACCAATGTTGGGAATTACATGCTCGCGGAGGAAGCGAATTCGACTCTCTAGACGGACCGCATTTTCCTCGCTAGCAACAGCTTGAACTGGGAATACGTCACTCGTGGGACCGTCAGCGCGCACTGCATCAATCCATTCGGCCATAAGAGAACAATACTTTTCTAGGGCGACACGGGGCGTCCCGATTTCGTCGACTACCATGTACGCAGGCGGAAGATCTCCGGTAACGACCCAAAGTGCCGTATCGGTTCCTGCTATCGGCTGGGCGAATTCAACCCAGAAGACCGCAACTACCCCCCCAATGCCGTATGCCATAAGAACCCGGCTAATGGTCGGACACCAATGAAATGACCCGAGGTAGAACCGCACTTCTTGGGCCATCTCTTCAAGCAAGGCGGCGTCCTCGGGGGACTCCCCTTCTATTGTGCCTTGAGGCTGAAAACTACTGGTGTCCATCGGAAATTCCCATCCCTACTGCCCTTCGGCCTTCTTGGATCGGGCACCCCACCTCTTGAAGTCGCCGTTGTCCTGATGCTGTTGAATATGTTCAGCATGCGGTTTTGGCTCGACATTATCAAGGGCGTCAGTCCCTCCGTCTGCCCGGGCCTTCTTATGACTTACGTCTTGGTTTCGTCCATTGGCTGCGTCCTTGGGCCACGGCTTGCCGTTTGCTTTTTCCCACTCCTTGCGAATTTGGCGGTTGGATTTCCGAGGGACGGCTTGACTGTCGACCTTCGAATCGTCCGGTGCCTGAGCCGTCCTCCGTTGTGATTCTTCATGGGTGCCCTCGGCGCTTTCCGATGTCGAATCTCCTCGTGTTCCATCTGCTGTTGAGTCGCTTTCTGGGTTGCTTGGACTCTGCGTTGACCCTGCAGCTGTACTTCCCGCTTGCTCGCCTCCAGAATGTGATGCACCGGAAGCGGTGGCTCCTGCGGGGTCTGCCATCGCTGGCATCTCGGCACGATCAACGCTGTTGACCTGGGATCCCGGCGGGATCTCTGGCCTCTTCAGCGGCTCAATCGTGGCTAGGTACCCGACCGCGCCACCAATGGCGGCACCCCAGCCAGCGTACGGGATAAGTTTAGCGAGATGCGGGGCGGCCTGTACGACAACCTCTAAGGTCAGGGGGACCGCTGCTGCTTCTGCCGCTTGCAACCCCTCCGGGCCAACCTTGGTCCAAGGGTTTTGAGGCGGCCGTCGGGCGGCGCGAGCAGGTGCCAGTCGGCGGGTTTTCTGCCCGTTTCAAAGAACGTTCAGGGGCCACGGCGGCCGCCTGTGGGATTCAGGATGGCGTGAGCCTGAGGCCAGGGCAAGCCGTAGGTCTATCGGGGTCGGACCACAGGTTTTGTCCGGACATCAAAGGGTTACGTAGTGCCGACGATGGGATTCGGCTCTCTGGAGCCCATTTTCGACGTTGAAAATCGCCCGCAAATCTCTGTCCTTGGAGGCAGAATTAAGGCCCAAAAATCGATCCTAAGGCCCTGAAACCACCCCCCGCCCATTCCCAAGTGACTGTCATTACAACACATCCGGTGGTCCGACCCAGGTAGACAGGTAGACACAGGTAGACCGCCCGGTAGACCGGTAGAACCGACCCCCGATCGCCCGATCGAGTCCCAGTTCCGCCGGGAGCCAAAGCGGTGTCGCCGCTCCGCTCTGCCACCGCAGTCCAAACATGGGTCGGCTCAGGCCTCGGTGAAGAGGTCGGCCTGTTGGCCGGGGGGTTTTAGGCCGAGTTTGAGCCAGGTCTTTTTGGTGGCGACGCGGCCTTGGGGGGTGCGCTGGAGGAAGCCCTGGAGGATGAGGAATGGCTCGTTGACCTCCTCGAGGGTGCCGGGTTCTTCGCCGACGGCGACGGCGAGGGAGTTGATGCCGACGGGGCCACCATCGAAGCGGTGGACGACGGCCTCGAGGACGCGCTTGTCCATCTCGTCGAGGCCATCCTGGTCGATCTCGAGCATGGCGAGGGCGCGGTCGGCGAGTTCGAGGGTGGCGTGGCCGGAGCCCTTGACCTGGGCGAAGTCGCGGACCCAGCGGAGGAGGTTGTTGGCGATGCGGGGGGTGCCGCGGGAGCGGCGGGCGACCTCGGCGGCGGCGGCGTCATCGATGGCGACATCGAGGATGCGAGCGGAGCGGAGGACGATGGTTTTCAACTCCTCGGGGATGTAGTAATCGAGGCGGTTGACCATGCCGAAGCGGGAGCGGAGCGGGGCGCTGATCATGCCGGCGCGGGTGGTGGCGCCGATGAGGGTGAAGCGTGGGAGGTTGAGGGTGACGGAGCGGGCGTGGGGCCCCTGGTCGATGATGATGTCGAGGCGGAAGTCCTCCATGGCGGGGTAGAGGTATTCCTCGATGGCCTTGTTGAGGCGGTGGATCTCGTCGATGAAGAGGACGTCGCCGCGCTCGAGGTTGGTGAGTATGCCGGCGAGGTCGCCGGCCTTTTCGATGACGGGGCCGGAGGTGACCTTGATGCTGGCGTCCATGGCGTGGGCGATGATGTGGGCGAGGGTGGTCTTGCCGAGGCCGGGCGGGCCGGAGAAGAGGAGGTGCTCGATGGGTTCGCCGCGCCCGCGGGCGGCCTGGACCAGGACCTCGACGCGCTCTTTGATCTTCGCCTGTCCGGCGAACTCGGTGAAATCGATGGGCCGGAGGGAGAGGTCGAGCGCGTTGGTCTCGTCGCGGTTCAGTTCATCGATCGGGCGGGGGGCCATCTGGCGGAATAATTGGGTGGGGCGGGGCAAGATTCAACATCGGATTCGGGGCGGGGGGGCGGGGCGCTTTTCACTTCCGTTTGGTGGGGAAGGTCGCTAGGAGTTTAGCCCGTCTAATATGGAAACGAAATCAGTAGCAAAGGGTATCGCCGAGGGTCTGAAGACGCTGCCTGGCGACGAGGTGCGGCAGGTGATGTGGCGGTTTGCGGACCGGTACGATCTGGCGATGCTGGTGCAATCGAGCCGGTCGGTGGCGCGGGGTCCGGTGGCGCGGCTGGTGGCCAACGGGGCGCGGAACTCGCACGAGTGGACCGAGGCGAAGGCGAGCCTGTTGGAAGTTTTTGACACCTCGGGGATCACGGCGGTGTTCATGGATCCGGAGCACGGGGGATTCATCGAGGGACCGAAGAATCTGGCGATGGCGCTGGTGGCGTTCGAGCTGTCTTGGGTGGATGCGGGGGCGGCGACGTGCAGCCTGGCGGGCAATCTGGGGCTCTCGCCGATCCACGAGCGCGGGACGCCGGAGCAGCGGGACCATTATTTAAAATTGTGCGCGCCGCCGCAGCCGGGCGAGGAGCGCAAGCCCTGGCGGGGGGCGTTCGCGCTGACGGAGCCGATCCCGTTCGTGGGCGTGGAGACGGGGCTGCTGGGTGGGAAGCTGCGGGTGGCGGAGTGGAAGGAGGGCGGGGAGCCGATGCTGCACGTGGACAAGCGCGGGCGTTTCATCACGAACATGGGCTTCGCGAATTTCGTGACCGCGGCGGTGGATTCGGACGATCCGAAGATCAAGGGCTCGTGCATGGTGATCCTGCACGAGACCGATCCGGGGATCTACGACCGGGGGGTGCCGACCAAGAAGCTGGTGCACCAGCTCTCCTCGACGCGGGACCCGGTGTTCAGCCAGAAGATTCCGGCGAGCCGAATCATCGGGGGGTACACCGTCAAGGATGGGGTGATCGTGCCGAACTACAGCCACGGGGAGATCATCGAGGCGGTGTTCAAGCGCACGCGGGTGACGGTGGGCCTGATGACCGCGGCGAAGCTGCTCTCTGCGGTCGAGCCGGTGGTGCGCTACCAGAGGGGGCGTTTCCGGGGCGGGGCGGGGGGCGATCCCGGGACGCCGCGGCACGATCTGGGGCTGCAGACCAAGCAGGACGTGCTGCACCGGCTCATCGACGTGTGGGCGGCGGGCGAGGCGAGCGCCTCGCTGGGGTTCGCGGCGGCGCGGCTCTTTGACGATATCGATCCGCTGGAGCGCGAGGTGGAGAAGATCCTGGCCGAGAGGAAGCTGACGGGTCGTGCGGCGTTCAAGGCGAAGGCCGAGGCGCAGAAGGGCGCGATGGCGCTGGTGGGCGCGGCCGAGGAGAAGGTGGCGGAGGCGGAGCCATTGGTCCGCTATGCGCTGATGGATTCGCTGGCGAACGTGTACTGCCCGGCCTGCAAGCTGTGGAACACGGGCCACGGGGCGAACATGATGCGCGAGGCGGTCAGCCTCATGGGCGGGTACGGCGTGACGGAGGATTGCCCGGGGTTCCTGGGCCACAAGTGGATGGACGCGCAGCTGGAGGCGACCTACGAGGGCCCGGAGGCCGTCCAGCGGCGGCAGCTCTCGGTGACCATGACCAACGAGCTATTCCTGGCGCAATTCCGGCAGTGGGCCGGCGAGATGCGGGCGCTTTCCTCGGAGCGGCCGGGGACGGGCGCGTGCACGCTGGCGACGGCGATGCAGTTGTGGCTCTGGACGCTGGGGCACCTCCAGGAGGCGACCGACGCCAACGGCCAGAAGCTCTACACGAGCAACCGGCAGGGGGTGACCTTCCCGCTGGCCGACGCGCTCTGCTGGCTGCTGGCGGCGCGGTGCCAGATCCTCGACGTGTTGGAACTGGAGACCCGGGGCGCGGAGAATCCGGCGCTGGGCGAGGGGCTGGGCGGGACCGTGGCATTCTTGACCGACCTCTGCCACGTGCAGGCGGCGCGGGCGTCCGGCGAGGTGGGGCGGATCTGCGCGGAGCTGGTCTTCGGGTACAATCGGCACCCGGCGTGGACCGGCGAGAGCTGCTCGGCGTGCTATGGGGCGGACGAGCTGGATGGGCTCGAGGGGGTGATCCCGGGCATCGCGAGCGCGGCGCGCGGCAGCGCGGACGTGGTCGAGAGCGGGCAATCGCGCCCATCCAAGGCGGGCCCGTGCGTCTGCATGGAGGGCATGGAGGCCTTCGGGCGGCTGAGGACCAAGCTCGATGGCTGCCTGACGGGATCCCGGCTCGCGAAGGATCGCGCGGCGGAGTCGCTGTCGAAGGTCATGATACCGGAGGCGCTGGACTACCCGGCCTGACGGGCCGGGTCGTGGGCGCAAGGCCATGTCGGAATCGCAT
Organism: uncultured Verrucomicrobiales bacterium; assembly: GCA_964651705.1. GTDB lineage: Bacteria > Verrucomicrobiota > Verrucomicrobiia > JADLBR01 > JADLBR01 > JADLBR01. The sequence continues at coordinate 60,136 of CAZYWZ010000004.1, read as the reverse complement.
CAGGATGGGGCGCCCGCGGTGGAGCGCCAAGCGATGGAGGCGGACATCGTCTGCATCGGGTTTGGTCCCGCGACGGCGGGATTCCTCAAGACGCTGGCGGGGCGCCTGATGCAAGAGGATGGCACGCCCGCGTTCGAGAGCGCGGTGGCGCCGGGCATGCCCCCGCAGGTCATCTGTTACGAGCGGGCCGACGATATCGGCTTCGGGGTCTCGGGCGTGGTGACCGCGGCTCGGGCGATCCGGGAGAGCTTTCCGGATCTGGAGGTGGCGCAGATCCCGATGGCGGCGGAGGTCGCCGAGGAGAGGGTCGCGTACCTTCTGGATCCCGTGGGGGCGAGCCGGCGGCCGAGGCTGCTGGCGGTGGCGGATGGCCTGATGCGCGGGGCGGCGAATGTCCTGGGCGTGCGCGACCAGGCGGTAGAGTTGCCCTGGACGCCGGCGTTCTTGCACAAGCATGGCGGGCTGGTGATGTCCATCGGGCAGTTCAACCAATGGGTGGGCGCGCAGGTGATGGGGACGGGCGCGGTACAGATCTGGCCCGGCACGCCGGTGGCGGAGGCGCTGATCGATGGGGCGGCGGTGAAGGGCGTTCGCCTCTTGGACCAGGGGACGGACAAGGCCGGCAAGCCGGGCGAGGGCTACATGCCCGGCATGGATGTGCGCGCGGCGCTGACCGTCGTGGGCGACGGGCCGATCGGCCCGGTGGGCCGGCAGCTGGACGAGCACTTCGGGTTGCCGGAGGGACATCACCAGCGCGACTGGGCGGTGGGGATGAAGGTCGTGGTGGATCTGCCGGAGGGCTGCGCGCTGAAGGAAGGGACGGTGCTGCACACCTTCGGCTACCCCGAGCCGGAGATTTTCGGGTTCCTGTACGTGCATCCGGGCAACGTCGCGTCGCTGGGGATATTCGTGCCATCGTGGTTTGATAGCCCGGTGCGGACGGCCTACCGCTACATGCAGCACTGGATGCTGCACCCCTATCTGTGGCGGCACCTCAAGGGTGGCCGCCTGCGCTCGTGGGGAGCGAAGACGCTGCAGGAGTCGGGCCGGCGGGGCGAGCCGCGGCTGGTGGGCGATGGCTACGCGCGCATCGGCGAGGGCTCGGGCAGCACGAACATGCTCACCGGCTCGGGCGTCGATGAGGCGTGGGCCACGGGCGTGCAGCTCGCCGAGGGCGTATTGGAATTACTCAAGGAGAGGCGACCCTTCACGCGAGAGAATCTCGAGGCGACCTACGTGCGGCGCCGGCGCGAGAGCTGGGTCGAGCGCGACGCGCGGGTGGCGGAGAAGGCGCGCGATGGTTTTCATCATGGCTTCATCAGCGGGTTGGTGGGGATGGCGCTGGCGGGCCTGACCAAGGGCCTCGCGGCGATCCCCGGGCGCCCGGTGCCGCCGCACCGGCGCGTCCCGTCGCTGGAGGAGTATTATCGCGGGAAGATCTCGCCGGAGGAGATCGCCGCGATCCGGAAGGAATGCGTCGCGAAGGGCGAGTCGATCCACGGGGCGCTGATGGAGCGGTGCGGTTGGCCGGCGATCCCGTATGATGGGCAGTTGCTCGTGACGCACCAGGATGCGCTGCTCATCGGCGGGAAGGTGCAGGCCCCGGTGGGGTATGCGGATCACGTGGTTTTCCGGTATCCCAACCTGTGCGAGCGCTGCGGGACGCAGATCTGCGTCGAGCTCTGCTCGGGCCAGGCGATCATGCCGGGCCCCGGGGGCATGCCGGTGTTCGACCGCGAGAAGTGCGTCCATTGCGGCGCCTGCCTATGGAATTGCGCGCAGGCGAACCCCGATGACCCGGAACAGGGCGTCATCGCCTTCCGCTCGGGCACCGGCGGCCTGCATTCGGCGGAAAATTAAGGGGATCGCGATTCGCCCGCGGGGTCGCCGAAAGCGATTTCCGTTTCGCCGGGGCGCGACATGGGATGGACCGAGCACCGGTATGCTGTTTACAGCGCGTCCAATAGTTTGTCAGTTAAACCGCGGGTAACATGGGACCCGCCCTCGATGCCGTCTCGCTCGTCATCCCCGAAGCCACGATGACGCTCTGGCTCGGACTGGGCCTGATTTGCCTGGTTCTCCGCAGGCGGCGGGGCTAGCCAGAAACTTCCTGTTGGTTGGGGTTGCGCGCCTACTCTCAAGGACAGCGCAGGAGGCGACCCACTTTTGGACTGCGGTGGCAGAGCGCAGCGGCGACACCGCTTTGGCTCCCGGCGAAGCCGGGACCCGCGCACCAGGGTCAACGCCCGCGCCCCGATCGCCAGGGGCGACCCGAGCGCGGACCCAAAGCGGTATCGCCATCCGGCCGCCGAAACTTGAAACTTGAAACTCTGCCCAGAACCAGCCCTAATGCCATCCCCCGCGGAGGCGCGGGGTATTGGAGAAAAGCATGAGCGAAGGTTATCACATCGTGGTGTGCGGCAGCGTGGTCCCGGACCCGCTGCAGACGATCGAGCCGGTGGCCGGCCCGCAGGGGCCGGGGCTGAAGAACGAGATGATGTTGCCGGCGTGGCTGGACCCGTGGGCCGGGCACGCGCTGTACGAGGCGGCGAATCTCGCGAAGCAGCGGCCGGGGAGCAAGGTGTGGCTGGTCAGCCTGGGGCCGAAGGCGAAGCTGCAGCAGGTGATGATGACGGTGGCGCAGAGGGTGCCATTCGAGTTCGTGCCGCTGGATGGGCCGGGGGGTGCATTCACCGAGGCGGCGGAGGTGGCGGAGGCGCTGGCCGGCGCGATCGAGGGGATCGCGGGGCTGGATCGTTCGCGCTTGCTGGTATTCGGGGGATGGGAGTCGGCCGCGCGCGGTTCGGGGGCGGTGATGCAGATCGTCGGGGAGCGGCTTGGGATAACGGAGCAATTTCAGGGCGTGGATCTGCTGGAGATCGGGGGGGATGGTTCCTTCAAGATCCTGGAGCGGATCGAGGGGGGCCGCCATCAGGTCGCGGTGTGCCCGGGTCCGCCGGCGGTGCTGGGCTGGGCGACGGGCGGGTTGCCCGAGCCGAAGAACAACCCGCAGGTGGGCATGGCCAACATGCGCGGCGTCATGCCCGCGCTGCAGAAGGCCAAGCCGGCGAAGGTTGGCGCTGAGGGCGTGACCTTCGTGAGCGTGTCCGCGCCCAAACAGCAGCGGGAGACGAAGATCGTCAAGGATATGGCACCGGAACAGATCGCCGACGAGATCGTGGCGTGGTTGGGGAGCGAGTGAGGCTTATGGAAGATGTTCTATTTTTGGCCCACGTGGAGGAGGGCGGCGCGGTATCGTCCGCGGCGCTTGAGGCGCTTTCGGTGGCGCGGCAGTTGGCCGAAGGCGGGAAGCTGACCGTCGGCCTGATCGGCGGCGAAACCGGCAAGGCCGCGGCAGCGATCGGCGGGTGCGGCGCGACGCGCTGGCTCGCGGTCGAGGGGGAGGCATTCACGCAGGCGAGATACGGGAGCGACGTGGTCGCCGCGGAAGCGATCTGCCGGGCGGCGGGCGCGGCGATCGTGGTGGTCGCGGCGTCGTCCCGCTGGAATCGGGTGCTGCCGGGATTGGCGCATCGGCTCGGCGGGCGCGCGGACACGCACGTCACCGGGATCGCGCGGGAGGGTGATGCGATCCGCATCCATCGCTGGTACTATCGGCAGCGGCTCGAGGGGTGCCTGACGCGGGCGCAGCGACCGTGGTGTCTCGCGATCGAATCGGGCGTGGCGCCCGCATGGCAGGGGGAGGCGGGGGCGCCCGGCGTGGAGAAGGTGGCCGCCGATGCGGGTGCGGTCCGCGCCAAGGTCGCCGGCGTCCAGGCCCCCTCCGAAGACGCGCAGACCATTCGTCCGGACGCGAAATTGCTGTTCGTGACCGGCGCCGGGTGGACCAAGAAGCAGGGCGATGGGCAGGTGCACGCCAAAGATGCCGAGGCGATCATCCGGGATTTCTTGAGGCAGACGCGGGCGTCGCTCGGGAGCACGAAGTCACTGGTGGATCTCGGGGGCGAGGGACAGGCCGTGCTGCCTTTTCTGACCCACCTGAATCAGGTCGGGCAGACCGGCTCGACGCCGCGGCACCCGAAGGGCCTGGCCACCTGCTGCCACGGCGAAGAACCGCACACCGTCGGTTGGCGGTTCATCGCGGAGCGACGGGCGGTCAACCTGGACCCGAATTGCGGCTGGGCGCGCGGGAAGGCCGATGTGCTCTACGTGGCGGATGCCTTCGCGGTCATGGGGGCGGTGAACGCGAAGCTCGGCGGGGGATGATCCGGGACTCAGGAACTCAGGAAGCAGACGGGTCGCAGCGACGGCCACGTTTCCTGAGTCCCCGATCGAGATCGGTCATCCCCAGAGCTGGCGGTCGAGGGAGCGGTATTGGATGGCCTCGGTGAGGTGATTTTCCCGGATGGCGTCGGAGGCGTCGAGGTCGGCGATGGTGCGGGCGACTTTAAGGATGCGGTGGTAGGCGCGGGCGGATAGGAGCATGTCGCCCACGGCGAGGTTCAGGATTTCCTGGGAGTGGGCGTCGAGGGGGCAAGCGTGGCGGATCTCGCGGGTTCCCATCTGGCCATTGTAGCGGACGGAGCGGTGGCGGCGGAAACGGTGCCGCTGGCGGTCGCAGGCGGCCTCGACGCGGGCGCGGACGACGGCGGAGGGCTCGCCTTCTGCGGCGTTGGCGAGAGCGGGGACCTTGACGGCGGAGACCTCGACATGGAGGTCGATGCGGTCGAGGAGCGGCCCGGAGAGCCGGGCCATGTAGCGCCGGATCTCATTGGGGGTGGAGCGCGATTCCGCTGCGGGTTTGCCATCGGGGGTGGGGTTCATGGCGGCGACGAGCATGAAGCGCGCGGGAAACGTCATCGTCCCCGCCGCCCGGGAGACCGTCACGTGGCCGTCCTCGAGGGGTTGGCGAAGGACCTCGAGCGCGGAGCGCTTGAATTCCGGAAACTCGTCGAGGAAGAGCACGCCATTGTGGGCGAGGCTGATCTCACCGGGCGCGGGGTTGGTGCCCCCTCTGAAATACATGGAAAAATGCTACAGATAGCGTATATGTTTGGTAGGGCATGGGTAGTTTTATGGCCAAAGGGCGAGAGGGAGGGTCTTTCGGTCCTCCGGATGTTCTCGGCGACAGGTTCCCGGTTTTCCCGCCATGGGATGGATCCGGGGCTAATGCACACAACATGAGAGCCGAGGAATGCCGCAATCTGAGGGGCGGGAACGTGATTCACTACCCCGCCCGGGCCAGATGGATTGGAAAGAGCGCCACGACCCTGACCGGGGAGTTCGTCTCGGTTAAAGACCATCAGGTGAAGCAGTTTGAATCCCCGCTGGAGCGGGACCTGCTGACGATCCTTGATTTTGACCCGATGGTGGTGGCTTTCTACGACCAACCCTTGAAGGTTCCCTGGACGGACGACGGAGGCCGGGCGCGCAAGTACACCCCGGATGCCCTGATCCGTTTCGACCCGCGTTTCCTGCCGCCGGCCGAATCTGAAGTGCTCCTCGTGGAGGTGAAGCGTTCGGCGGACGTCCAGGAATGCGACGAGCGAGACAAGGCAAAACACGCGGCGGCCGAGCGGTACTGCGGGGAAAGGGACTGGCGGTTCCGGGTGCTGACCGAGACCCACATCAGGGTTCCGTACCTTCGGAACGCCCGGTTCCTGCGCCCATACCGGGGATTCGAGCCGAGCAAGGAGGACTGGATGGCAGTGCATGGCGCGGTGTCCGGGCGGGTGGGGACGACTCCCGAGGAGGTGCTTGGCGCTCTTCTCAAGTCGGGGAAGCCCGACGGGGATCCGGATCGCAGGGCGCGCCTCATCAGCACGATGTGGAGGATGGCTGTCTCGGGCCACTTCGTGATCGACCTTCACGCCCCCCTGACGATGCGCTCGCCGATCCGGTCCTGGGATCACCGTGGGGAGATGCCGCGGGAATGGAGGTCGCCCCTGTGGGAGTCATAAGGTTCGAGCCAGGCAGGGTGCTCGTCGCGGGAGACCGGGCCGTGAGGGTCCTCGGTCCCGCCCGGGCCGAGCACGTGCTGGTCGAGGACATGGCCAGCGGAGATCTCGACATCGTCCGGATCGATGGGCTGCGGCTCCCGGACGAGGCCGCGGCACCCGCCCAGGATCTGGCGGCGATTCCCGAGCAGGATTGGGGCGCAGCCAAGAGGCGTCAACTGATCGTCCGGAAGGTACTCGACCGCGAGGGGATCACGCGCTCGGTGCGCGAACTGGCGAAGGATGAGGGGGTGCATTTCACCACAGTCTACCGGTGGCTTCGCCGCTATCGCAACAATATGGCGGTGACCGCCCTCTTTGATGAGAAAAGGGGCGTGAAGCCGGGCAGCCGGAAGCTGGACGGCGCCGTCGAGGATCTCGTCGCCGGAGTGATCCAGGACCTGTATCTGAAGGACCAGAAGCGCAATGTGGTTGCCTGCTATCGGCAGCTGGAGCTCCGATGTATCGATGCGGGGGTCCGTCCACCGCACGTGAACACGTTCCGGGCGCGGATCAGGGAATTGGATGCGCCCAGGGCGGTGCGCAAGAGGCAAGGGGTCGGCGCGGAGCGGAAGAGGTTCGGGGTGAGCGCGGGCTCGGCAGATGCCCCGTTCAGATTGTCGGTCGTGCAGATCGATCACACACCGCTGGATCTGATCATCGTCGACGACGTGCACCGCCTGCCCATCGGACGACCCCACCTCAGCCTGGTTTTCGATCTGCGCACCCGAGCGGTCACCGGGCACTGTCTCGCACTGGAGAATCCCGGCGCACTGGCTGCGGGGCTGGCCATCACCCAATCCGTGTTGCCGAAAGATGCCCTCCTGGAGCACCTTGGCTGCTGCCACCCTTGGCCGGTGATGGGGCTGCCGGAGTCATTGCACATGGACAACGCGAAGGAATTCCGCGGCGAGATGCTCGCCTTGGCCTGCGAGGAATACGGGATCGAAAAGATGTGGCGCCCGGTCGAGAAGCCGAATTGGGGAGGCCACATCGAGAGGGCGCTCGGAACGCTTGCCGGTCGGCTGAAGGAAGTCCCCGGGGCGACGTTCTCGAACCCGGAGGAGCGCGGAGAGTACGACTCGGAGGCCAGGGCGGCGCTGACACTGCGCGAGACGGAGCGGTGGCTCATGGAGGTCATCTGCGGGGACTACCACAACGAGATCCACTCCGAGATCGGCATGCCCCCGATCGTCGCCTGGAGGAAGGACGCCGAGGGCGGTGCCGATCACCCGGCATGCGGGCTGCCGAGGATGCCGTCGGACGCGGGGCGCTTCAGGCTGGATTTTCTCCCTTTCAGGGAGGCGCAGGTCGAGGAATACGGCGTCAGATGGGACTGGGTGGAGTACCGGAGCGACGTGCTCCGGGCGTTCAGGGACGCCAGGGATCCGAAGAACCGCAGGCTCCCGAGAAAGTTCCTCATCAGGCGGGATCCCCGGGACATCAGCGTCGTCTATTTCTGGGACCCGGACAACCGGGTCTACCACCCGATCCCCTACGGCGATCCGGGCTGGCCGCCCATGAGCATCTGGGAATTCCAGGCGATCCGCCGCCGCATGAGGGCCGAGGGTCAAGACGCGCGGGACATGGACGCCATCGTCCGCGCCAGGCGCAACCAGAACAGCATCATCGAGCAGGCGCAGAAGGAGACCAAGCGTGTCCGCCGGGAGGCCCAGAAGAAGCGCAACAGCGCGGGCATCCATGCCGCAGCATCCGATGCCGCGGCCAGCCAGCCCGGGGCATATCCAGAAGATGCCGACGAGGGGCCGGTCGTCCCATTCGATGCGGAGTACTGATGGAGACCGGACACCTCAAACCCGAGGCTGCCGCGGAATTGGCGCTGCCGGCCAAGGAGCGGATTCGCCGACTGGGTAAGCCGCACTGGATCTCCTATCCCGCCGCCGCCGCCCTCATCGGACGCCTCCAGGGCATGCTCGAGGCCCCGCGGACGGAGCGGATGAGGAATCTGGTGATCTACGGGCCCACGAACAACGGAAAGACGTCGCTGGTCAGGCGCTTCGAGGAACTCAATCCCCCGGACCCGCGGCCGGGGAGCGACGCATCTGGCGTGCCGGTGGTCCGGGTCCAGGTGCCCGCGCCCGCCAGCGAGGGTTCGTTCTACGACGCCATCCTTGCGAAATTCACCTCGCCGGCCCGGCCGCGGGATCCGGCGGCATACAAGCGCTCGCAGGTGGTCGCCCATCTGGCGGCGTGCGAGACGCGGATCCTCGTGCTCGACGAGATCCACCACCTGTTGGCCACCGACAGGGCGCGGGCGCGGGCAATGGCATCGATGATCAAGTCTCTTGGAAACGAACTCCAGATGCCGGTCGCCGTCGTCGGCACCCCGGAGGCTCTCGCGGCGATCCGCGCGGACGACCAGCTCTCGAACCGGTTCCACGCGGTATTCCTCGCGGCCTGGAAATACGGGACCGAGTTCCGCCAGCTGCTGGCGGGGTTCGAGCGGGTGGTGGCGCTCCGGCGGCCCTCGGGGCTCGCCGACACGCCCATCGCCAGACGAATCCACCAGATGAGCGAGGGCTTGATCGGCGAGGTCTCGACGATCCTCGAGCTCGCCGCGGGCCACGCCATTCGGGCCGGGGCGGAGCGCATCGATCTTGACGCCCTCAAGGAAATCGAGTGGGTCGCGCCGTCGCTGCGGCGGGCCGGGTGACGCGGCGCCCCGGGGACTATGGTCGGTGCGCCCCAGGCCGCAGCGAGACGAGTTGCTGTCCTCGTGGCTGCTGAGGATAGCCCGGGCCCAGGGGCAGAAGCTCCAGTCCTTTTGTGCAACGGTGTGGGGCCGGGACCGCCAGATCTGGAACCGCGACATCGACAGGCTGGCCGATGACGCATTTCTGGCCCCGCTGGCGGAGGGAACGGGGGTGGGGTTGGAGAGGGCCCGCCAGACCACCCTCTCGGATCTCGCCGGGGTGGTTTTCGAGCGGGTCAATCCCGGTGGGAACACGCCATTGATCCTGCCTCTCGGGATCTACCACAGGCTCCGCTCCCGCCATGGCACCCAGTTTTGTCCCGAATGCCTGGCCGCCGACCCGGCGCCATACTTCCGGCGGAGATGGCGACTCGCCGCGTGGGTCGTCTGCCCCGTCCACCGCCGCCTGCTGCACGACCGTTGTCCCCGGTGCGGCTCCCCGGTGAATTTCCATCGGGGGGAGATGGGAGACAGGAGGCGGACCGGATCCCGGTCACCGGTGTTCTGCTCGACCTGCCGCTGTGACTATCGGGCCGCGAGGGTCGCCGATCTCCCTGAGGAGGTTCTCCATGGCCTGATCGAGTGGCAACGTCGTTTCGATGGCGGGCTGGATGAGGGTATGCTTCGCCTGAATCGTCGTGTCTGGTTGCATCCCCTCGCATTCTTCCAGGGGCTCAGGCTAATCCTGAGCGTCGTATGCCGATGCAACAGCACGCACGATCTCCGGTGGTTTCTGGCCGAAAGGGGACCGTTTCCGGATAGGCTGCCGTTTCTCCGTGGAAGGGGAGAGTTTGAGAGAATGGACGTGACCGAGAGGGCCAGGGCCCTCTGCTGGGCGGAGATGCTTCTGGAGGATTGGCCCTCCAGGTTCATCAATTGGTGCCTCGGGACCGGGACGCTTAGCTCGGCGTTTACGAAAGACCGGCTGCCGCTGCCGTTCTGGCTTGGATCGGTGGTCTCTGAACACCTCTACGTGGTGCACTCGGTCCGGCCCGCATTCGGGCGAAGCGGAAAGAGCTTCCTTGATGCCGGCTTGAGGGGGATGAGGCGCCGAAGGCGCCGGAGGGCCAAACGGGCTACACTTCTGGGCAGTGGTGGCACCCGGGCCCGCGGCGCATCGGCCAGACTCCTCGACCATCGTGCGCCGGCCCGCGAAGTCCCATAGATTTGACCCCGGCATTTTTGCGCCCTGTTTGGTGCAGCCGCATGTTCGTGATGACACCGGACAGCGGTTGCCTATGAAAGCAGACCCCGAGTTTGCCCATGGCGTGTGACTTCGAACCGCCGTCCCGAGAGTCCGAGCAATGGTGCCTTGTGCGGTCCATCTGGGATCTGGTAGGCTTCGCCCTGGCGGATCTTAGGAGGTGCAATGCTGTCCGCGATGAGGAAAGGGACGAAATGAAACTCCGGGCGTTTCGCGTGCAGAACTACAAGAGAATCCAGGACACGGGATGGGTCGAATGCCAGGACCTGATGGTGTTCGTTGGAAAGAATGAGGCGGGCAAGACCGCGCTGCTGCGTGGGCTTTCGAAGCTCAAACCGACGGATGGAGCGAAGTACGATGGCCTGAAGGAGTTTCCCCACGGGCGATACACGGACGAGTTCAAGAGGCGAGACTGGCCCGTGGCCTCGGCGCGATTCGTGATCGAGGATGAGGAACGGCAAGAGCTGTCGCGGATCTGCGGCCTTCTCGATCCGCTGGATGGAGTCACGGTCACCCGCCGCTACTCTGACAGGCTCGACGTGGTGTTTGAGCCTATCCCGCAGGAACCTGGCGCCGACGCCGCCCGATGGTTGGGGGTGCTTGAGGGCTTGGTTTCTGAGGTGGATGCTTCGGTTGGCCCAGATCGAAAGGGCGAGCCATGGAAGGCGACCAAGCAGAATATTCGAAACTACCTGAACGGTGCGATCGCGGCCGCGCGGCAGCCGGGTTTTCATCTTACTTCCGAATCGCTCGCGGCGATCGGCGCAGACCTGCTGGGGCATGCTGGTGAATCGTGGCAGAAGGAGCTAATCGCCCCATGGGTCGATCGGATAAAGCCCATTGGAGACGACGTTGCGCTCTTGGAGTCCCTGGACCGGGCCCGGGCCTGGGTCGCAGAGAAGATGCCGCACTTTCTCTATTTTGGGAGCTACGAGGTGCTGCAAAGCGACATCTACCTCCCGGAGTTTGTGGCCCGGCTCCAGAATAACGACCGGAGCCCGAAGACGCGCGTCCAGCTGGCGCTGTTCAAGCACGTGGGCGCAGACATCCAGGAGATCGCCGCCCTGGGGCGGCCTCCCCACGGCCAGCAGCCGAGCCCTGCCACCCGCGAGGCGATCGACAAGCTGACGATCCTTGCGGACTCGGCGCAGACGCAGATGACTCGGAAGTTCGGCGGATGGTGGGACCAGCGCCGGCATGCGTTCCACTACGAGTTCCATGGCGACTACTTCCGCATATGGGTCAGCGATGACCTGGATCCCGGAAAGGTCGAGCTGGAGGAGAGAAGCGAGGGAATGCGCTATTTCTTTTCGTTCTATCTGGTGTTCCTGGTGGAGGCGGAGGAACAGCACAGGAACTGCATCCTCCTCCTGGACGAGCCTGGACTCCACCTGCACGGGACCGCGCAGGCCGCTCTGATCAGATTTCTGGAGAGGCTTTCGAGGGCCAATCAGCTGTTTTATACGACGCACAGCCCATTCATGATCGACGGATCGAACCTTGATCGCGCGAGGGCGGTCTACGAGTCGCCGGGCGGAACGTGCGTTTCGAATGACGTGTGGCCAAAGGACCGCGACACGCTCTTTCCGCTGCAGGCCGCCCTTGGCTACTCGGTCTGGCAGTCGCTTTTCCTGTCGAAGCGACAGGTGCTGGTCGAGGGTCCGACCGACTACCTCCTCCTGCACGGGCTCAATGAGGCCTTGGCCGTTGCGGGGCGAACCTGCCTTCGCGACGATGTCGTGATGCTGCCTGTCGGAGGCGCAACGAACATGGCGCCCCTGGCCTCGATGCTTGTCGGCCACGGCATCAAGCTCGCCATCCTGTTGGACGGCGACAGGGCGGCACAGATCGCCGAGCAGAAGCTGAAGCGGATACTGGCCGACTTGGGCGACCAATGTGTGGCCGTCGAACAGATCAGCGGGGACTCGGGAGCAAGCGAGATCGAAGATCTTATCCCGGCGGAGTACTATCTGGATGCAGTCCGCCGTGCTCTCGGCGGGGTCGAGTTGAAGTTCGCGGACAAGGGGGAGAAAGAGAGTGGTATCGTGGACAGGGTCAACGCTGCCCTGAACCGAATGGGCAGGCCGCGACTCGATAAGCGCCTTCCCGCCAAGCTCATCGCAGATGACTTGAGGTCCGGGCGGGAGGTCCCTCAAAAACTGCTCGCGGTCGGAGAGCGGGTCTTTGGGATCCTGAATGGGGTCTTTGGTCGCGACGGGTGAGCCTGGCCGGATCGGGCCGGAAGACGGATCGATCTGGCGGAGCACCGGGCAAAGAATCGCGCCGGTGAGCTAGGTGATCGAGGGTAAGACCGCGGGACTCGGCGGTTGATGGCGGGATCGGGCGACAGTTATGGAGCGGGCCGATTCGCGATGGCGCCGGCTCAACATGGGCGCTTTCGCTGCCGAGCGACCGCGACCGACGCATGACCTCCCGAAGGATGCGATCGGATCCGGAACGGCGAGCGTCGGCGGAACGCCGATACATCGGGCTTGCGGTACCGGATCGTTCCTGCGAATTGTCAGAACCTATGCAGGCGTCGACCTCGATTGCGGACATGATGGCGCTCCTGCGCGAGCTCAATGGGCTGGAGCCCAATAGGCGCAAGAGGCCCGCCAGGCGCCTTTCCGACCGCCAGAGGGCGCTGATCGAGAGGATAGGCGTCGTCCGCTCCCGCTTGCCCGCATTCATCCTGTCGCACCACGACCGTATCCGGGCCCGCGGCAGGTCCAGTGTCGCCGCCGTGAAGAACTGGGTCTGCGGCAATTGCTTCCTGCAGGTTCCCTCAGGCAGCCGGGCCAATCTCATCACCCTCGACGACCTCCCGCTCTGCGAGCACTGCGGGAGCTACCTCTACCTTGACTCGCCGCCAGAAGCGCCGGAGTGACCCCGATGGGATCCCTCGCCGACCAGGGACACCCGAGGGGGACGGGACAACGGTCGCGCGCGCTGTATCGTTTTGTCGCCGATGGGGGAACGAGGCGGCGACCGAACAGAACGGGACTCGCAGACAGGCAAGATCGAGGCAGCAGCGACCGCCGGGGCCTCGTTGAGCGCTCGTCTGCCCAGATGGCATGGCGCGCGCGCGATGCGGGAGGCCGATCACGCCTAGCCCGACTTTCGCAGATTTTGGGAGATTTTTGGGTTTTGAGGTTTTTTTTCGCGTGTCTTCCCTCTGAGGGTGTGTCGAAGAAGCTCCGAAAGGGCGTGTGGGACGACCTAGTCGGTAGACGCTGGCGGGGGCTGCGGGCACATTGGCGGCGTGTACCTCAAGGCGCATCGTCGGCGCAAAGACGGCAAGCAGCACGTCTACTATTCGGTGGCAGAGAGCGTGCGGGTGGGCCGCAAGCGGGTGTTTCAGCGCACGGTGCTGCACCTGGGGGAACTCAACACCACGCAGTTGGAACGGTGGCAGCGGACCATCGAGGTGCTCACCGAGAACGGCGCCAGCCGCCAGATGCGGCTCTTCAGCGACCGGGAGGGTCGCGCGCCGGGGGATGCGCCTGACGTTGCCGAGGTGGTGCTGGGTTCGCTGGAGATCAGGCGGCCGCGACGTTTCGGGGCGTGCTGGGTGGGCTGCAAGCTGTGGGAACAGTTGGGCCTGGGAGAGTTCTGGCGGGAGCGGCTCGCCGGAGAGCGCGGGGCGGTGGCCTGGGAGAAGGTGGTGGAGCTGTTGGCCGTCAACCGGCTTGTGGCCCCGCGCAGCGAGCTCTTCGTGCACGAGAAATGGTTTCCGCAGACCGCGATGGAGATTCTGCTGGACTGCGGGGCGTCGGTGGCGGCCAAGGACCGGCTTTACCGGGCGCTGGACCGGATGCTGGAGCACAAGGAGGCGCTGGAGCGGCATTTGGCGGGGCGCTGGCGCGATCTGTTCGGGGCGAAGTTCCAGTTGCTACTCTACGACCTGACCAGCACCTATTTTGAGGGCGGGGCCGACCAGTTGCCCAAAGCGCGGCGGGGTTACAGCCGCGACCACCGGCCCGACTGCAAGCAGCTCATCATCGCGCTGGTGGTGACCCCGGAGGGCTTCCCTCTGTCCTACGAGGTCTTCGCCGGGGACCGGGCCGATGTGACCACGCTGGGCGATGTGATCGCCTCACTCGAGCGGAAGCACGGCAAGGCCGAGCGCATCTGGGTGTTTGACCGCGGCATCGTGAGCGAAGAAAACCTCCAAAGCCTGCGCCGCGGCGGGGCCCGGTACCTGGTGGGCACGCCGCGCTCGGCGTTGCGCCGCCACGAAGAGCGGCTGCTGGAGGGGCAGTGGGAAAACATCGGCCCGGAGGTGGCGGTGCAACTGCTACCCGAAGCCGAAGAGACCTACGTGCTGGCCCGCAGCCGCCAGCGCGCCCACAAAGAAAAGGCCATGCGGGCCCGCCAGCTTCGGGGCCTGCACCGGGATCTGGGGCGATTGGCCAGCCGGCTCCAGGAGGGCCGGCTCAAGGATGCGGCCAAGGCGCTCATGAAGCTCGGACAACTCAGCGAACGCTGGCCGGTGGCCTGGCGGCTGGCACAGGTCCAATACGATCAGCAGCGCGGGCGGTTGCGCTGGACATGGGACAAGACGGGCTTGCGCAACTGCGGGCTGCGCGACGGAGCCTACCTGCTGCGCACCAACCTCACCGGCACCGACCCGGCGAGCCTCTGGAAGCAGTACACCCAACTCACCGAAGTCGAATCGGTGTTCCGCACCCTCAAAAGCGACATGGCGGTGCGGCCCATCTGGCACTTCACCCCCAGGCGGGTCGAAGCCCATGTCATGGTCGCCTTCCTGGGCTACTGCCTCTGGGTGTGTCTGAAACATCAACTCCGCGCCGCCGCCCCGGCCCTGACGCCCTGGCAGCTGCTCGACCAATTCGACCGGATCCTGATGGTGGAGGTCTGGTTCGATCTGCGTTCCGGCGGCGCGATCTGCCTGGAACGCATCACACGTCCAGAACCCGCGCAAATCGCCCTGCTCCACGCGCTCCACTGGCAACTGCCCAAACAACCGCCCCCGCGCATCTACAAGGATCGCACCGGAAAATGTGTGGCCGACCAAGGTCCTTCCCGAGACGCAAGTGCCTCAAAATCAACCTGAGCGCTTCTCAGTCTGCGAAGGTCAGGCTAGCGGCGCAGTCTTCGCGAGGGGACGCGAGGGTGGGAACTCGCCCTCGCTAGCGAGCGCGGGGAACGACGTAATACAAGACCGCGAAGAAGTGCAGGAGGCTGCCGGCCAGCACGAAGAGGTGCCAAATGGCGTGGTGGAACCTCAGGCGCCGCCACAGGTAGAAGGCGGTGCCGGCGGTGTCGGCCAGGCCGCCGCCGACCAGCAGCGCCAGGCCGCCCGGGGCCACTCTCTCGGCAAGGGGCCTGATCGCGATGAGGATCGCCCATCCCATCGCCCCGTAGAGGGCGGTGGCGCCCAGTCGCCCGCGCCCGCCGGTCCGGGCCCGGAGCGCGATGCCGAGGATGGCCATTGCCCAGATGCCCGCCAGGAGCGACCAGCCCCATGGCCCGCGCAGGCTGACCAGGGCGAAGGGGGTGTAGGTTCCCGCGATCAGCAGGAAGATGGCCGAGTGGTCCAGGAAGCGCAGGACCGCCCTGGCCCGCGGCTGCGGGATGCTGTGGTCCTGGGTGGAGGTCGCGTACATGAGGACCTGGGTCGCGCCGAAGATGGTGCAGCCGGCGACGAGCCAGGCGGTCCCCAGCGCGCTGGCGCGGGCCGCCAGGACGGCCAGGGCGGCGACGGAGTAGAGGAGCCCCACGCCATGGGTGATGCCGTTGGCGATCTCTTCGGCGACGGTGCATCGCGCGGCGGCGGGGGCGGCGGTCATGGCGGGAGTTCCCGGAATCTCGCCACAGCGGAGTCCGGCGCCCCCGAATCCCGGGTCCCGTCGCCTCGGGAGCCGCGGGGGCCAGGGACTCTCCGGGCCGCTAGCCCGACAGCTCGATGGTGAACCCCTCGCCGCCGGATCGCGGCCCCGACTCCCGGAGCAGGTCGACCGCCCCTGGGGTCAGGTAGTCGCTCCTCAGATCGATCCTCAGCGGGAGATCGAACGGCCCCCGCCCATCCCCGGCCGACTCGGGCTTCTCGGCACTCGCACGCGTCATGACCACCGATACCATTCCGGCGTGCGAGCCGGCCGGGTCGGCATGCCTCAGGCCCAGCCTGGCCAGGGTCGTTCCGCCATCCCGATCCACGATGCAGAGGCCCCTCCCCTCGAGGGCGCGGATATCTTCCGTGGGCCAGAACCATGTGCGCTCCTCGGAGATGAGCCTCTTCACGGGTGCGGGGCGATCCGGGTTGGGACGACCCAGGAATCGGGGGGCCGGGCCCCGCGTGGTCTCTCGAACGCGACGGGGCGGGGCCGCCCCGGGGTCACGTCTGGGCGGCAGCAGGGCAAAACCACGAGGATGACTGTTAGGGATCCGGGCATCCCCGGCAAGATGATTTGGCCGGGGCATGGCCGGGGGCGCCCATGCCGTCGGTGTCGGCGTCGGTGGGGCGGCCCGAATCCCGACCCCCCTGCGGCGGGGTGGGTGCCGGGGCGGTGGGGCGAATGGACTGGACCGACCCGACTGTTCCGGGGCGCTGTCCCCCAGACCGGGGGTTTGAAAGCCGCGGGGATGTTGACATCCAGGGAATGGGGACTAGAGAGGGGCAGGTAACAAATCGAGGGTTTTGGGGAATCCGCGGGAAATCGCGCCGAGGGGATCGTCGCGGTGGCGGAGGGATTCCGCCAGGAGTGGCGAGTTCCGGCGGATTCGGCCCCCGATCGGTATGGAAAGGACGGCGGACATGGTGTGCTCGGATCGGATATTTTGGCGCTGGGGCGCGGTCGCGGCGCTCGGGCTGGTTCCATTCGGGGCCTGGCCCGCCCCGGCCCCCTGCGAGGGCCGGGAATGGGTGGTGCTGGGAGGATCGGGCGGCGCGAGGCTCATCGAGGCTGCATCGATCGAGGAAACCGGGCCCGCCGTCCTGATCACCGACACGGCGGGCAAGAAGGGCGGTTACAATCTCTCGGCCGTCAAGGAGAGGATCCCCGCCGCGCCGGAGGATCTGGCCGGGGTGACGCGCGAGGCTTGCGAAAGTGCGATTCGGCGGCTGGACGCGGCCGCCGGGAAGCATCCGGCCATCGGCGTCGCACTCGGGGATGCGCGGGCGGGTTGGGAGAAGTGCATCGCGGCGATGGACGCGGAGGTGGTCAGGCGGAGGGAGGTCGGGCTGCGCGTGGATTCCTATCTGGCGGATCGGCCCGAGGGACGCGAGGGGCTGCCGGCGACCGAGGTCGAGAGGCGGGTCCGGCTGGGCGAGGAAATCATCGCCTCGGCCCCGCATCGGGCGACGGAGATCCAGGAACACATCGGCCGCTGGCGCGCGCTGCTGGCCCCGCCCGAGGAGAAGGTTGGCGAGGCGCGGAGACCGGAGCCGATCGACCCGGGGGCGCTGCGGCTGCCGGGGGATTTCAGGCTGAGGGTGCCCGCCGCGGCGGCGTCGGCGGGGTCGGTCACCTGGGTCGCCGGGGCCGCGGTGCTCTCGGTCATGTTCTTCCTGTTTTGCGGGATGCGGGGCATGGAGCGCGTCGTCCGCCTGCGCCCTGCGGCACTCGGGTACCTCGGGTGCGCGGTCGGCGGCCTCGGCCTCTATGGCTTCGTCGGCGTCCGGCTCTTGGAGGTCCCGCCCGACGCGGTGGCGCTCAAGGCCGGCGGCGGGGGTGACGCCTCGCTGGTCGAGACGCTCGTGGCCTTCTCGCGCAGGCGGGCGGATCTCGCGGGCGACCCCGGGGATTTCGCCAGCGTCTCGCTGCACGACGGGAGCGTCAACCTCTTCCTGGCGGACCGCGTGGAATTCGTCGGGGGCCCCGCGCTCTCGCCCCTGGTGCCTCGACGCCTGTCGGTGGCCGTCGACGTTCGGGACGACGCGGTGCTATTCTACCAGGAAGTCAGCGCGCTCGGCCTGCCGCTGGTGGTGACGCTCGCCGCGCCGGTCGAGGGCAGCACCGGCGCGCTGCGCTTCGGCGAACCGGCGGCCCGCGTCGGGACGTGGGCAGTGCTGCCGCGCTCGCTGGTTGCGGCGCTCTGGGAGAGCCTGCGC
The DNA here is from genome assembly GCA_964651705.1 of uncultured Verrucomicrobiales bacterium. GTDB lineage: Bacteria > Verrucomicrobiota > Verrucomicrobiia > JADLBR01 > JADLBR01 > JADLBR01. Next base: position 42,188 of record CAZYWZ010000004.1, on the reverse strand, counting down.
GGGGCCATGGCCGGGGCGCTGGAGGATGTCGGCGTCGGGGCCTCCTTTGGCGTGGAGCGCATCTCGGAGGGGTCCGTCCACATGGTGCTCCGGCCCTCCGGGGGCGGATCGACCCGCGACAGGGCCGCCTACGCCAAGCGGGGGAAGGCGCCGGAGGGCCGTGGGTCGGCCGAGGCCCACTGACCGGGGAAACCCGATACCATGCGCTTCACACTCGTCTACAGGGGCCGCATCCCATCCCGGGGCGATCTCGACCAGATCGGGCTCATCCGCCGGGACGCGTGCCTCCAGGCCCAGCTGGCCGGGCTCTACTCGGTCACCGGCAGGACCTACGCGACGGGAAACCGGCAGATCGTCGGCGACACGCTCTACACGGCGATCCTGCCCATCGGTTGGGTCTGCGCGACCGAGGTGGCGCTGATCCGGGCGACGCCACAGTCGCGCATCAACGGCCTGCCCGACATCGACAACACGCTCAAGACGCTCCTCGATGCGCTCTGCGCCCCTGCGGGCCCCGCCGCGCCGGGCGGGACGGCTGTCTCGGGCTCCTGCCACGTGATCGCCATCGAGGACAAGCAGATCTCCAGCATCGCGGCGTCCTCCGATCACCATTGGGGCCGCCCGCCGGAGGAGGATCTGGCCATCATCCGCATCAGCACCCGAGAGACGCCGATTGATGATGCGGTCTGCCTCGGAGGCCAGAGCTTCGCCTCGCTCCGCGAGCACGTATTCTGAGACCGGCGCCCCGACGGGCGACCGCGCCCGGGGCCCAGTCGTTCAAGGGGCGGTGCACACAGATGGCCGCGCCTACCGTTCCAGGGCGCGACCCGGACGGATCCGCGGATGGCGCCGGTGTCGGCGTTGGCGTGCATCGGCCCAGCGATATCCGTGCGGCGTCTCGCGCACCCGCACCGGGGACCCGATCGCCCAGGGGCCGAACGTGATCCGGGAGGACCTCTCCGCCGGGTGACGGGCGACGAATCAACCGATCGGGTCGAGGCGCGCGCCGGCGGAGAACGGCGACGGCGGGTGCGAAGCGGGGCCAACGCCGGCCTTGTTGGCCTGGGAGGCGGCCGCTCGATCGGTGACTCGGACACGGATCAAGCCAGATCCTCGGGCCGGGGCGCGCGGGCTCACAGCCCCGGCGAAAAATTCTTGCCGTCGCCTCCCATTCTCCCGACCATCCCTCCAGTGCTTGGGACATGCCGCCAGTGCGGCCCCCTGTTTCCAAGCATCAGGGCCGCGCGGGGAGCGTTCTTTCCCCATATCCCAAAACCCACTCCGCGCGGCCCGCCTTCCTCGGCAGGGCTCCGGCGCCGTCGATGGCCGCGTGCGTGACCGGGCCCGATGACCGGTCATCGGGCCGGCCCTGTGGGTGGTGGAGCCATGATGGCGGCCCCCGGAGTGCCCGGCAAACCGGTGTGGTCCCGCGTGCACCACTCGGTTTGGACCGCCCCGGTAGATCGGTCGCGCCGGAGAGACCGGCAGGGAGACTCAGCCAAGCCACGGGCGACGAATCGTCTCTTGACCTTCGCGCTTTCCATCCTAGGATACGGGGGAATTAGGGAGGTCACGATATGAGCAAAGGGAGAGATCGGACGGTCTCGCAACGCACCGGCGGAGTCTGGGCGAACAAGCGTAACGACGCGTCCCGCGCTTCGAGTGTTCACGGCACGCAGGCCGAGGCCATCCGGGCGGCGGCCGGGATGCTCTCGACCCAGGGTGGCGGCGAGCTCACCGTCAAGGGAAGGGACGGGAAGATCCGGAGCAAGGACACCATTCCGCCGGGGGCCGATTCGTGCCCCCCAGAAGATACCGAGCATTGAGACGGCGGGTGTTGGCCCGCGCCGGCCTCGCGGCGCGGCGTCCTGGTCGGGTTCGAGAGGATTTTTTTTAGAACAACAAGAAGGGGCACCGCGCGGGCCGCCGTCACAGACGGCGGCCAGTCGGTCGGAGGAACAGGAGGAACCATGGAAACGAACACCGCGTTGTTGGAGTGTCAGAGCACCGTTCGGGGGATCGGGGCCGGGGCGTTGAAACACGCTCGCTTCTTTCGGGAGCGGGCGAACGACGAGATCGAGGGCGAACCAGAGTCCGACGACGAGGGGTGTCCGGACTTCGACCCTTCCGACCCGCCCGACAACCAGTGAAGAGAACCGGCAATGGGTTGTTGCGCGGGGGCGTTGGCCCGAGCCGGATGCGCTATCGGAGGTCGCTCGCCGCGGGAGAGGCGATGGATTGACGCGTGGACAAGACGTGGTTGCTGCCGCTTCTGGTGACGGTCGGGTTCAACCTCCTCGCCCTGGGTGTCACGTACGTCCTTTTCAGAACGCTGAAGTCGACGGCCAGCGTCGACGGCGCCGGTCGCCCGCGCGGGTTGGCCAAGTGGCGGGCGACCGGGGCCCTCGCGGGATTCGTTATCGTCCTATCCCTCCAGGTGACCCTCCTGAAATGGCTCCTGCCGATGCCGGAGCAGCCGTTTCCCGACTCGTATGGTGCCGTTCGCTCCTTCTTCAGGAACCTCCAGGCGGGGCAGCGCTTCGTGGCGTGGAATGGCCTGACGGACGGCTTCCGCCACCGGGTCTGGGAGAATGATTTCTCGAGGTTCGAGGCGGGATACAAGAACGTCGCGAGCCTGAATCTCTTGGCCATCGCCTTCGTGACGGCGCAGAGCGATTTCGCGCACGATTACGTGGTGTATTTCCAGGACGAGACCAGGGCACCTGCGCTCGGGGAGTTCCGCTCCATCGCGGATTGGCGGCTGTCGAGGCTGCCCGAGGTGGTCGAGATCGTGACAAAAATCCGAAACGAGATGGTGCGGTTGGACCTGCCGCCCGAGGCCCTGGACAATCTGAAGATCGCGCAGTTCATTTCGGGCAAGAGGGCCGACAAGCTGCGCTGGTATCTCGAGACGGGCTACGGCGTGTCGGACTTCAGGGGGCTCTTTGGCGAAGAGCGGAAGGTCACGTCGGTGGTCGGACAGCTTGTTCGGGTGCAGAAGTCCGGGAGGGACTGGCTGATCGAACGGATCGACGGCATTCCGTTTGACAAGGAGCACTGATCGCCGACGGGCGAGAGATCGCGGCATGGGAAGGCCCGGCGAGAACGGCTCTTCGCGCCGGCCGTCCAGGCACAGCGAGCGATCGTCCCCACGCTAGCCCCACCTCGCGGATTCGAGCAAGACGCAGTCGCAAGTCGTTGATTTTCAGCATGGGCGCTTAAAAGGTCGGCACTACATCGATGTCATTGGGCGAGGGTGCCGTCGGATTTGATGCGGGGTTTGGGTTGGGCGGGGAGTTGGATTTTGAGGCTGGCGAGCAGCATCTTGAGTTCCTTTTCGGGCTGGGTGTAGCGGGGCATGATGACGGTGCGCCCGTCTGTTGTGGGCAGGTGCACGTCGACCATCGCCACCGCGGCAAACTTTTCGAGCACGGAACGCACGGTGAGTCCGGGGGCGAGGTCGCGCAGGCGCCGCTGCAAGGTGACCTGCATGCAGTAGGAAAGGAACGCGACGAAGATATGCGCCTCGATGCGGTCCTCGCGCTGGTGATGGATGGGTCGGATAGCCATGTCGCCCTTGAGGTTTTTGAAGGCGTCCTCGATCCGGGTGAGCTGCATGTAGAACTCCCAGAGCCGCGCGGCGCCGTAACCACGCACGTCGAAGGCGCGCAGCAGGTAGCGGCCCTCGCGCCGGCAGACTTCGCGCAGTTTGCTCCTGTTGAGGGTGAAGCCGAAAGTGGTCGCATTGACCGGTTCGCGCGCCCCGGGCAGACGCAGATCGACCAGCGAGAAGACGCGGCCCGCCCTGGCCTTGGCCTGCCCGATCTTGATGAGCAGGGCGTCGCGCCCGAGCTTCATTTTGGAGAGATCGTGCAGGCGGGCCAGCAGTTCCTTGAGGCACCGGCGCCGGATCGCGCGTTCCTTGTGCACGCGGTCCCTGCTTTTGGCGAACACGTAGAGTTCAGCCTCGCGCGGCAGCAGCTTGACTTCCACCCCCTCGCGCACCTGCTCCCACGGGCGCCCGGAGAGTTCGGCCTCCAGTTTGCCCAGCTTGCCCTTGGGCGTGCCCACGATGTAGGAGACCGGCGGGTCGCTGGCCCGCATCTCGGCGAGCACCTCCTCGGTCGGGATGCCGCGGTCCATCACCCAGATGCGCTCGGCCTTTCCATACTGCGCCTCGATCTTCTTCAAAAAGGCGCGCAGGGTGGTCTTGTCGCTGGTGTTGCCGGCGAGCACCTCGTAGGCCAGCGGGAAACCTTCCGGCGTGACGATGAGCGCGATGACCACCTGCACGCAATCGCCGCGCTTGTCGCGGCTGTAGCCGAACTGCCGCTTGTCCCCCTCGGGGAAGGGCGGGTCGCTCTCGAAATAGGTGCTGGTCAGGTCGTAGAGCAGCACCTCGAACCTCGCATTGAAGAGGTCCCGCCAGCGTTGCTGCAGATGGGAAAAGAGTGCCCCCTTGTGCGCGAGCAAATGGTCGTGCACCCCGTAGATGCGGTGGCTTTCGGCCAGCCGGAAGTCTCCCCCGAGCAGATCGGCCATCGCGCTGCGCTCGAACCACTCGCGGTGGAAGCGCCACTCGCTGCCCGGATCGATCAGCCGGTAGGCGCACAACGCTTGCAGCACCAGATCCCAGCGGGTGCCTTTGCGGCTGGGCGGCAGCCGCCCTGCCCAGAACCGGTCGAGTCCGAGTTGTTCGTAGAGTTCGCAGGCCAGCCAGCAGGCGCCCCACTGCCGCGGCCGGTGTATCTCCAGACCATCGAGCCGGATGCGCACGATGCTTTCATCGGGCGTGGGCGCGATCCGCTCCTGGGGGAAAAGTGCCACGGTGCGCGGATGCGGCCTGCCATCCTCGAAAATCTCGATGGTCTTGCGCCACGCCTCACGCTGGCTGTCGTTGATCTCGCCCAAGTAAAGCACATGACGCTGGACGACTTTTGCCCCCGCCACGCGCTTGTTCTCCACGATGCTCCAGTAGTGGTGCTCCTTGCCATCCTTGAGCCGAGTCTTGCAGCGCAGAAACATGATGGCTTCCCATTATGGTCATCTCCGCGCCTTTGGGAATAGGGTAGGTCGGCACTACAGCCACCTCAGCCAGCCTTTGGTGCGCCCCCTCCTTCATCTCCAGCAACTTACAAACTCAAAAAAATCGCCTTTCGCGACTTCATGGCGCGAATCCGCGAGGTGGGGCTAGGTGTCCCACCCGGTCAAGAAGCCAAGTCGGGCCACGATCGACAGTCTGGCAGACAGGGAGATGGTCGCCGGATGAGAGCCGGGTTCGCCCTCTGGCACGGGCCGTCCGAAGAAGGCGTAGTAGCGGATCCAGTACTCGAGGATCTCGCCGGTCCTGGGGTCCCTGAAGGACATAGGTTCCTCGGGAAAGAACTCCTCGCCGTCGTTGGCCCTCTTGAAAGCGTCCACCACGAGTTCGCTGCAGTAATAGGCGTCCTCCCCCGTGAGGTACACGCGGTCATAAGGGAGTCCGCGGAGCGCGAGGGCTTGGGCCAGCGCGCCCGGAATGAGGCGGCGAAACGGGTCCCGGAGACGGCCGACGCAGATCCGGGGCCGGGAGAGCCGGTCCCTGGATCGACGGAGGAAGACGGCGAGGGGAGTCAGGCGCACTTCCGGCGGGTAGGCCTCGATGACATAGGGCACCCCTCCGACCGCGAGAAACATGCCCACGTGGGATATGCGGCTGTCATGAAATCCGAGCTTCACGGCCTCGATGGCCGGGCATGCATCCAGGCATTCCAGGTCCTGGAACAGGAGGTCCCCCGGTTCCGGGGGAAAGAGGGGACGCGGCTCAAAAATCGGCAAGGGAGGCTCCTTCCCGTGCATGGGATAGCACCGGCCCCCGAATGCGCAAGCGCGATTCGGGCGCTCTGGTGTGCGGATGAGGCGACCGGACCTTCCGGTGAAAACGGCGATTTTCCTCGCAGGCGACCCTTCCGAATTCTCGGCCCCGAAGCAGCTTCTCCAAGGAGGGAATGCTCTGATTCGGGCGTTCGAAAGTGCATAGTCGCCCGCCTCACGCCGGCGGGTGCGGGCCGTTCCGGCAGGGCCACGATCTCATCTGTGGACTGGGCCGGGGCCTCCGGGTCCTGGCGCTGGGCGGGTGTCCCGCCCGTGACAGGGTCAACGTCCAGCGGAAGCCCTACTGGTTGGTCCGCGACTTGGAGAAGGTCGTAAGAGAAGCCCCCGATGAAATCGACCGACCACTCGGCAGGACCGCACGCGCCCCAGCCGGTCATTCGGTTAAACCCGCAGGAGCGCGCGTCGCGGGCAGATGCCTCATTCTCGCCCCCGCAGATGAACCCACCTTCCGCTCGGCGCGACTCACAAAAGCCCTGACTCGTGACTTGCTTTCCGACAGACTCGTCGGATGCACGAGGATACCGCGGAGCGAAGAAGCGAGTGGCAGACCGAGGGACTGTCCAATGCCTTCCTAGAGGGCGTGCGCGGAGCCATCCCGGGAGCCGATCTGCAGTTCGCCGCGATAGGCAAGATCGCTGGCCGGTGGTGCGCTGGCGCAAAGAGTATCCTCGATCTCGGGTGCGGCAACGGCATCCTCGGGCATCTTCTCCTGGCCCGTTTCCCGCGCGCGAAGGGCCTGTTTCTCGATTTTTCGGATCCTATGCTCGAAGCCGCGCGCCAGGCCGTGGGATCGCAGAGCAACGCGACGATCGCCAAGGCAGACTTTGCCTCACCCCGTTGGCGCGAGGTCGCAAGATCTCACGGTCCCTTTGATATCGTGGTGTCGGGCTTCGCCATCCACCATCAGCCCGACAGGCGAAAACGGGAACTCTATGGGGAGGTCTTTGGCCTGCTCGCTCCCGGAGGAGTGTTCCTCAACCTCGAGCATGTTGCGTCTGCGACCCAGGCCGGGCAGGACCTGTTCGATGAGTTCTTCGTCGACCGCCTGTGTGAGTTCCACAGCCGATCCGGCGCGCACGTCAACAGAGACGCCATAGCCGACGAGTACTACAGGCGCCCCGACAAGAAGGAGAACATCCTGGCGCCGCTCCAGGATCAGTGCGAATGGCTGAGACAGATCGGATTCGCCGATGTGGATTGCTTTGTGAAGGTCTTCGAATTGGCGCTCTTTGGAGGAAGAAAGAGATCCGAGAAACCGGATCCGTGCGGTGGCTAGGCAATGCCTGGTCCGCGACGTTGGCGCCCGCGGACACGGTCGTGCGGCCCGGCCAACCACTCACCCGGCAATCGGCGCTCCCATCGAGGCGCGGACCAACCCCAGCCGCGCCGCTTGCGAAGCCCGAATCTTCGGCCTGCAATAGCCCGAGAGAGGCGCGATCCGGCGCCCGCGGCTAGATGGGGTTGCTCAGGGGTCTTCGGTCGGGGTTGCGCGCCCTTCCAGGTAATCTGGCTTCATTGGGCCCACCGGGTTTCGCCGCCGGGGTCACAAAGCGGTCACTTGACGTCCGAATCCGGGACCAGTCTTGGCTTTTCGGCGGTCATGTCAAAGACGGAAGACTCAGGGGAAAAGTCTTTGACGATTCGGATCGAATGAAGGCAGTCTGCACGATTCCTATAGCCTTCAGAGCTTCGGGCGATCGTCTCGCCGTTCTCGGCCTGAAACGTCCAGTACCACTCACTCTTGGCATCTTTCCTGACTTCAAAGTCTGCCGCCATAACTCCTCCTTCTTGTTCTGAGGAAATGTGAAGCAGTCCCCTACCTTGATCAACACATCGCTGCCGCGCCAGCTCTGGGAACGCTACTCGTAGGGCACTCGTCAATCCAAGCGCAGTGTCGCGCGACTTCCCAAGAAGTCAGCCGATTGAGAGTCCTCGCGGCGAAAACATTGAGGGGAAATGCCGCGCTCACAAACCGGCCAGCATTGCCGCCGGGCCCCTGGCAGATCATTGAAGAACCACGAACCTGCGGCGCTGTGGTCGCCACGTTCACCCCACAGCAGAAGCGTTCGGCATGCTCGCGTAGCGCGCGAGGCGCGAAGTGAGTAGCCCCGGAAGGCCTTGGTGTGGTTGTGAACCCAGGACGTTCGCGCATCGATAGGCGCGGCAGTCGCTTCGAACTCGCCGGCGCCGGAGTTTTTTCTGGTCAAAAGCCCGAGGTCGTAAGGAGGACGGGTCGTGTGTGGTGGAGTAACGGGGCCGGCTCTTTGCCGGACTTGCGATCGGGGGAAACGATGATCGGGCAATGCGGATTGTCGGGTTGGGTTTGGTGCTGGTCCGGCCCTTGGCGACGGTAGGCCGGCCCGCGACACCTCTGGAAACATCACCTCTGGAAACCGTTGACAAATCGGCCCGTCCGACGAACTGTATCTCAAACGCCGGGGGCCCATTTCGGCAGGTGGAGTGTGCGACGGCCCAACTTTAGCTGGGCCGTGACCTGTCGGCACCGTGATCTTTAGGAAATATGAGGTTCGATCCATGAGCATGAAGGAAGTTTTGGCCCCCGCTCTCGCGCTTGGCCTCCTTGCGGTGTCGGATTTCGCTGCCTGGGCCGAGGGTGCCGAGAGGATCACCCTCACGGTCATGCCGTATCCTTGGGTGCCCGACTATGCGCACATCGGAGGCGTTATGGAGCGGCGTTTTGAGGCGGAAAATCCGGGCGTGGATTTGGTCGTGGGCGATCAGAACTGGGATTACTACGAGCCGGGCGGTTTGGATGCGGCGTACGACATCTATGAGATCGACGGCATCTACCTCCGCGATTTTGTCCGGGCGGGGCGGCTTCAGCCGCTGGATCCGAACGGTGTGGGGGTTCGGCCGGATGCGCTCGACGCGGCGGCGCAATGCGTGGAAATGGAAGGAGCGCTTTACGCGGTCCCCCACTGGATCTGCGCGCTTTACACGTTTTTCTATGACAACGACGAGAGGGTAGCGGCCGCAACGACACGCGAGGAACTGGTCGCCGCGATAGGCGCCGGCCATGATCGTGGCCGGGGACTTCTGGTCGACTGGAAGGGGCACAGCACCTTGGCGGAGCTGTATGCGGATTGCCTGCTGGATCTGGGGCTTTCGCCCGGGGAGACGATCGCGGCGTTATCGAGCAAGCAATTGCACCCAGGGGCCAGGGCGGCGCTCGGTGAATTGATCGGGCTCTCGGATGTCGGCACTGGACGCTGCGACGTTGCCCACAAGGCATGGCCCCCCCATTACGCTCGCGAATTTGCTCACGGCAGGGGTCGCGCCCTCGTCGGATATAGCGAGCGCATGTACCACATTCTGGAAGAGATCGCCTCGCCGAGTGATCCGACTCCTGTGGTGGACGCCCGGCGGATCTCCGTGAAGCTATACAACCAGGGGGGGAAAGCTGGCGTGCCATTGCTGTGGGTGGATAGCTTTGCGATCGACAGGCGAGTCGCCGGGCCAAAGCTGAGGGCGGCCGAGCGGTTCCTGGAGTTCGCCGTCAGGGACGATGTGTATCGTGCCGTGTTGCTGGCTCCCGGGAAAGCACCACAATATTTGCTACCTGCCTACACCAACCTCTTTAGGGATGAGGGATTGACGAGGGCGGCACCGCTGTATCCCAAGTTTTTGTCGGGCTTAGAAAAAGCCGCGAGTCTGGTTGGCGAGGATCTACCCGCGGCGATCGAAGCGACGGGCGCGCTGCTGGACAAGGAGTTGCCCACGAACCTCCAGCGGGAATAGGCGCCGGTTTGCGGGTGATTGGGCCGCGAGATCCAAGCGCCCCCGGGCCGGGGGATGTCGCAACACCGATGTCTGGGTTGCGAGGGTTGGCGATCAGCGCTTTCTCCTGCGCCGGGAGAATAGCTCGGGTTGTTCGATGTCCCGGGGGCCCTTGGTGTCGGCAACGAGTTCGTTGTACGCGGCCTTGAGCCGCTCGATCCGGCGGCCGATCTCGGCGATGGCGCGGCGCTCCCGATCGCTCCGGGACGCCTCGCCCTCGATGAGCCGGGGGGAGACGTTGACGGTCATGCAGACGCCGGGCCGGAGTTCGACGATGCTCGCGCCCTGGCTCATCCGCACGATGTGGTCCAACGGGTTGCCGCCGCCGCGGGCCAGCGCCGCGAATTCCGGGAAGGCGATGTCACAGGTGGGTGCGCCCAAGAGGGGGACCTCTCGACCCAGGTCGCGGATGATCCGCCGCGCGCTGGCGGGCAGGTCAGGGGCGGTCTCGCCGCTGTCGGATCCGGCGGTCCTCGGGCCGACGCCAGTCCAGCCGGCGCAGAATCCATACCACAGGAGGGCGGTCGCGGAGGTGTGGAGGATGGGTTCCATGACGCCCGCGTGGCACATCGTCCCCGGCGCGATGAGGCTCGAAAGATAGCCGGAGGCAAACGCCACGATCTCCGCATCGGTCCCGGAGTCCGCCGGGGCGCCGCGCAGGAATTTTTCGCATGCGACCACCCGGTCCTCGCGTGTCCCGCGCATCGCCTCCCGGGCGCCGTCAAACCCAGGAATCGTGCCGAAGGCAGGCGGGACCCGCCCCCCAGTCTGGACGAATTCCCGGCAGGCCGAGAGCAGGAGGTCGGACTTCGCCTCCGGCTGTTCCGATGAGCGGGTCATCCCGAGCGACCGTATCACCGTCGTGCAAACGCGCGCCACCCTCTCGTTGTCGAGGCGTCGCGGGCGCTGGTTCGAGGTCGAGCGGACAAACTCCCAGGCCCTTTGTAGTTCCCCGAAACCGTCGGGGTCGCCGCCGAGAGTGGCCGTGCGGAACATGGCGAAGGAGAGGGTGCTGGCGCATGCGGCGGCGGAGATTGTCCGGAGGGCGTCGTCCTGCAGCCGGTACGCGGCCAGGACCTCCCCGAGGACCAAGCCCGCGATGGGCCATGCAAACCGGTCGAGTTCCGGGTGACGGGGGGCTTCCAACAATGTCCCCAGGTCGCGCGCCGGCACAAGGCGCGTGTGCGCGCTGAAGGGGCGCACGCCCGCGGCGAAAGTCGTGATCCACGCGGCCCAATCGGCCTGCGCGTCGTTTCCGCAGATCAGCAGCTCCGGCAGCCGGGCGCTGTCCCTGGGGTCTCTCGCCCACACGGCGATGACCGCATCGTTGGCCGGACTCTCGGCCAGGAGGGCGTCCAGGCGACCGATTGGCGCCAAGGCCATTCGAGAGAGACCCCCGGGAGACAGGATGTCGCCGAAGTCGCGCCTCTCGACGCGCGCGCGCCAAGCAGTGCTCATTGCGGGGTGGCCTTTCCCGGGAAGAGGTCCTCCAAGGCGGGCTTCGGACCGGGCGGCTGGACGGCGACGCGCGCCTGTTCGAGGTAGCCGGGGATGGTCCCTGAATAGCAGATCGATAATGACGTCTTCGCCCTGGTGATCGCGGTATAGGCGATGCGCTTCTGGTTTCGGCCCAGCAGCGATAGGTGCTCCATCAGACCCAGGTGCGCCGCCCGAAACTCGAGCCCCTTGACCTCCAGCAGATGTGCCACGTAGATGCGGCGTCTGGGATCATCGCTCCCGGATTCTCGATTGGGCAAAAGGTGGTCGGCGATCGGGGAGGCCTCGATCTTGGCGCGGAGGAAGTCCCGATCGCGTTTCCGCGGTGCGAGCACGCCCAGGATTTCCCCGGGGAATGCGGTCAGCTGGACCTGCAGCCTGGCGATGATCTGCCCGGCCTGCTCTTCGGCGTCCGCGCACTGGAGGAACTCCACCCTGCCTTCCCCCGCTCCGTAGTTGCAATCGTCCTCGATGGCCGGCAAGCCCGCCGCTGTCGCCACGGCGTCGGCGGCCCTGCAGATGCGGTGCGCTATGCGATAGTGCGTCGTGAGCTCGATCGTCCTGACCCTGGCGCGGATCTCGTCGATGGGGCTGTCGGCGCTGAAGATCCGCTGGCGATTGTCGCCGGCGAAACAGACGTGCTTGGCGCAGCGGAAGAAGACATCCACCTCTTCGCGCAAGCAATCCTGGACCTCATCCACGAGGAGACACTCGACGTGTTTCTCGATGCACTGGTTTGTGTCCAAGAGGTGCAGGACCTTGCTGGCGAGAGACCTCCGGCGATCCGGCAAATCCTCCTCTGGCAGGCCCGTGACCTCGATCCCGTGTTCCCTCAGGAGCGACATCTCCCAAGACATGATCTTCCGGATCTTGTTGGCCGGGACGGCGTAGTGGCTCCCGCCCCGGACGACAAATTCGTGCAGCGGGTCGTTGAACATGAGCACGAAGATGTTGGGCTGGTCGGTGCGGATCAGATATTCGGCCCGCAAGAGCAGGAGATTCGTCTTTCCGGAGCCGGGCGGCCCCAGAATCATGTAGTCGCCCTGTGGGGGGAGGGCGATGACGTCCTTCTGATCCTCGTCGAGGTCCGCGATGTTGAGCCACCAGGTCAAACGGGGCCTCCTTCCGATAACCACTGCGGCTGTGCCCTCTTGCAGGGGGGTGCCCCGAGGGCTCGCGCGTACGCGAGGAGCAGGCACTCGAGGACATTGGCCCTGATGTCATGATCGATCAGCGCGCCGCGGATCCGTCGCATCGCGCGGGCGGGGTCCGGGGCCAGCGGCAGGGCATCGGTGGCGGGGGCCACGCAGGCCCAAAGGCCGAGGTCGAGAAAGTGCGCCGAGGCATCCGCGACCGCGCCCGAGCAATAAAAGGCGAAGTGTTGGCTCAGCCCGTGTCCGGTCGAGGGGTTGAACAGCACCCTGATGAGATAGGGATCGTCCGGTTTTACCCTTCTGATCGAGTACCGCGGAAGACCCTCGGACGCGATGCTCTGCACGACCGCGGAGTCGATGGCGTTGCGCAAGACGTAGAGCTGCTGGTGGGTGGTATCGTCGGGCCTGGGCCGTAGCGTGGAGGTTTGCGCCGCCGCCACGCGGTGCCGCGCGATGGACTGTCGCGCCGCGTCCAGGGGGTCGCCCTGCTTCGGCCGGATGAAGTCGTCCCACTCAACGGTTTCGAGCCGTTGGCGCGCGACTTTGGCGAGGCAGTTTTGGGCCAGTAGCCGCAGGTCGGCGTCAGGCCCGTCGGCGGTCATCTGCGGGATCTCGCGCTCGACGGCGATGACCAGGCGACCCCACGGCTGCGAGGATTCCTGGAAAAGGGGCTTGCGCATCAGCAGGTCGTGCAAGACCGCGCCGAGCTGGTAGAAGGTGATCGCTCGCCAGGCTTCGATGGAATCGTCCTCCCGACGGAATAGAAGCTCGGGGGGGCTGTATTGGAGGGTCGCCACGAAGAACCGCTGCTCTCCCTCGTCGGTCACGTTGCTGAAGTCCAGTGGCCGGATCACGCCGAGGTCCAGCAGCTTGGCGGTCTGCCAATCGCGCGTTATTCCGATGTTCTCCGGCTTGATGTCCCGGTGCGCGAAGGCGCTGTCCTCGAGGAAGCGGGCGGCGGAGGCGATCTGGGCGATGATCGGGCGGACCCGGGAGGCCGGAACATCCTTTAGAGCCTCCGCGAGGTTGGGCCCGTCAAAGTACTCCATGATCACGAATAGCAGGCCGCGTTCCTCCCCCCCGCCGTACACGGAGACCAGGTTGGGGTGGGATTTCCCCACGAGGGATGTCTCCCGGCGGATCCGCTCGATCTGGGCCGCGCGGCCAAATCTGGCAGACAGTTCCGGGTCGAAGAGCTTCAGCGCCGCCGATCGCCCCGCTTTCGTTGCGCGAAAGACTGCGGCGGACTTCCCGTGATTGACGTACTCTTCCACGCTCCAGCCGTCAAAGCAGGTCCCGATGTGCTCATCCGCCATCTGCTGGGCTTTCGCGTCGTCCATTTGAGGCAATCAGTGATCCATGCGGGCCGGAGATCTCTGGGCGATCGTCAGCGGAATCCAGGCGGGACGCCTCGATCGGGCGGAATGGCGGGAGGCGGCAGCTTTCCGAAAGGGGCGTGCCGATGACCCTGGCCCGAAGTCGCTCTGCCCGACCATGAGTATCCGATAGGCGAGGCGGCGGCGGATGTCGAGCGGATCCGCGACCTGTCCGCGTCGATATTGGAGTGGACGGAAGACCAGGGTTTGCTTCGGGAGGCAGGGGGCAGCGGGCCGCCTCAACTCCGGAAGAGCCAAGCGCGGAACCGCCGATAGCCGCGGCCTTCGACTTCCCCGCTCAGTCTCCGCAGGTCCTCCTCATCCGCCGCCGAGGCCGCTCCACAGGCGCGGAGGCCGACGAGCGCCTTGACGGCCGTGGCGGCGCTCCCGGACTGCAGTGCGGCATCGGCCGCCATGCGAAACTGCCGGGCTGCGGCAACCCTGTCGCCGCCTTCGAGCAAGCGCACCGCCGCGTCCCTGTGCACGAGCGCCCGATTCAGCGGGTCGCGGAGCAGCATGTAAGTTTCTCCCGCCTCACCTGTTGGCTCGTGCCCCCGCAATCTCTGGAGGTACTTTTGGGCGCCGGCGTAAACGAAATAGTCGCCGGCCGTCCAGGCATGCTGACGGATGGCGCCGGCGGCCAGATACAACAGCGGGCGCAGGCCGGGAACCCCGATCAATCTGGTTGCCTCGAGGAAGGAGACGAGGCGCCCGAAGAGCATCATGAGGTGATCGTTCATCGCGTGCTCGGCGCGCACAAATGCGAGACGGGATTGGTGGCGCGGGCCGCGGGCGCGCGCGATGAGCAGGCGGATGCGAATCCCGAGGAATCTCGCCTGGAGGGCGATGCCGCAGAGGAGGCTGGTGAGCATATCATCCAGTCGCGGGCGCCAGCGCACCTCCCCGTATCGGATGTTTGGCCCGATCTGTTGCTGCCTTGCCATGGCGCGGTGATATAATCCCCTGGCGCGGGCGGCGGTGGCTTCGTGGGCGGACAAAGCGCGCCGACGACGGGCCGCGGCTATCGCCCCGAGCGCCCCGTTGGCGGTCACGGCGGCCTGCTCGTATCGCGACACGCAGTCTTGCACGCGCGCGAGATGGAGGAGGGCGTAGGCGCGATCCCTTTCGGGCATGGAGGCGTCGTCCGTGCAGAGCGCGGCCAGGATCGCCAGCGCCTCCCTATTCAGGCCAACGCTGTTGAGGCACATGCCCAGGAGCAACTGCTTCTGGCAATGGCGCAGTCGGACCGGCATCTCGGAAACCAGGAGATCGAGCAGGGGGCCGCAATCCGTCTGGGCGGCTCGCCCCGCGCGCCGGAATTCGGGATGGAGGGCGGCAAAGACCTCTGACGGGAACGCGTCGATCTCGATCGCGCCGATCCTGGATGCGTGGTCGCGGGTGACGGGATCGCTGCCGGGATTGAACCAGAATGGTCGGTGTCGCAGCTTCATGCCCGCCAGGACCGGGAAGTAGTCGATGTCGGAGCCGCTGTAGCCGACGAAGGCAAAATGATGCTCCTCCGCCAGCCGACGCATGAGGCGGAGGACGTTTCTGTTCACGGCGGTGATGCCCTCCATGGTCGTCTTGAGCGTGCCGGGGGATGCGGCGCCATCGATCTCGATCGAGCCATGGAGCTTGAAGAGGTCGGATGGCCCGGTGGGCCCAGGCGACCCCAAGTGGCGGGCGACGGCCTGGGCCTCGTCATGGGAGAATGGGGTTACGACGTGGAGGGCGGGATCGGACAGTTCGCGCGCGGCGTCCTCGATCAGCGTATCGAAGTTCGTGGTAAGGATTGGAGTGCCGGTGCGGCCCGCGTACGACGCCAGGGCCAGGTGATTTGGATTCGGGCTGAGCCGCACGCCCTGTCGGGCCAGCCACGCCGGAGACAGCACGCGCCACAGATGGAGCGCCCCGACGTCCTCCGTGAGAACGAGGACGTGCTCATAGAAGATCTCCGGCTGAATGCCGCAGAATGGTCCCTCTCTGGCCCGGAAGAGCAGGTCGACGCGTGCATCCTGGGGCAGGAAGACCCGCGCGGAAGCCCCGAGGGCCTGATCTGGCATCGGTGCACCCGACTCTCGCGACGCGCCGGCCCCGACGAAGAAGGCTATGCGCCCCTCGCGGTACAGGCTCTCAAAGGCAGCAATGTGGCTCAAAGGATATCGCTGTTCGTGCCCCAGGCGGGCATGCGACGTGCGGCATCTGCCCGCGCATCCGCGGGGGAGTTCCCGTGGCCGTCCTTGATTGCCGCCAGGCCATTCGCGCACCCTTCCCAGGATCTGATCGATCTTGGCCTGTTCGCCTCGGGAGGTCGAGCGGGATCGCGGGACGCCCGGGATCGGTGAGCCCTTCGCGTGGAACAGGAGTCGCGCGGTTGCGTTGGGGGAGCGAGGTGCCTGCATGCGTGTCCCCTTTTCGGCGGCATCGCTTCGATCGTTGCCCGTCTGCGCCGCGAGCTAGGGGTGTGGGAAGGGGGGCAACACGGAACGACTTTGGAGGCGGACCGGCCACGTCCCACGCCATCATCGATGATCTGAGCCACCCGGACCCTGGGGTGGCAGCGCAGATGCGGGCCTTCTCTCGTGGGCACCTTGACCTGCGCGTGGGCGACAGGGGCCGACATGGTGTAGGACCGGCCCGCCGCAGGACGGGACTCGAGCCGAACCCGGGGGTCCGGCGGCAGGTGGGGATGCCCGGCGGTTCTTCCGTCGGGATATGGACATTCTGGCCACGCGGGCGACATCCTCGAAAGGCGGTGTCATCGAGAGCGAGGCCCTTCTCGGTCTGGTTTGGCGCGGGAATCGGGATCGGGGCGCCCACCGAGCGAACCAGCGCAATCAGGGCAGATCTGGACTTTGGATTCCAGCGTGTCCGATTTGGGGCCCGCCCAAAAAAACCGGGAAAGAACCTGTTGACCTGCGCCAATTGGCGGGGCTAGCATCGCCGAAGTTTTTTTGGCGGTGCGGGCTTACGATTAGAAGACGTTATGGCGATCAGGACGACGGGGGGCGGCGCGGCCGCTGACGATCTGAACCTGGTGGATTTCAACGAGGTTGCGGAAGAGATTTTTGGCCCTGACATGACGGCGGTGTCCGCGGCGCTCCAACGCCAGCACCTGGAGCGCATCGAGCAGTGGCTCGGTCATTGGACTGACGGTCCTGGGTATGCGAAACCGCGGGCTCTGCGAATGGCGCCTTCCCTCGTCTCCAGGAGCGATGCCGAGCTATACGGGGTGTCCCTGCCGCGCTTCGCGGTGCGATTCTTCTTGGGCGGTCCAAACAGCTTCATGAATCTCAGGCGGGCATGGCTGTTGGCCCAGCAGGCGCGACGATGCATTTCTGACGGAGATCCGGCCGATGGGAGGCGGGGTGAGGCGGGCGGGAATGGCGTCGATCCTTCGGGGATCCGCTTCCCACGGGTCATCGGCGACTCGGTCCTGGGCGTACCCGCGTGGTTGCCCCTGGATCGATACCACGTCAACACGAGGGACTTCGGTGCCCTTTACGGGGAGCATCGGCCGTGCACGGGAACCGCGTACGTCCAGTATTCCGATCAGATCGGCGCGTGCGCGCACGCGGTCTGTTTCATGGCGTCGATGGCCCTGGGCCAAGAGGCGAAGGGCGTGTTCGGCTTGCCCGAGATCTCGGCGTTGTTGCACGAGCACGAGAGGGCCCAGTTCCCTATCGGCGGCCTGACGGGCGCCGACATGGAGAACTATTTTCGCCATCGCGCGGTTGGCCTGAACAGCACGGCGGAGCGCATCGCGCGACACCAGCCGGAAGGTTCCCACAGTGATGCGGCGGAGCAGTTTGGCCGAGCGCTGAGGACTTACTGTCTTTCGGGGATGCCCGTCATCGTGCCGGTTGACGAGTACCGTTTGTTCGGCGTCGGGTCGCCGCGGTGCGAGATGGACCCCGTCGGGTCCGTGTACCGGACCAACGGCGCGGGCGTCAGGCTGCGCGCTGAGGTCCTGAGGCGGGGGGTGGGGCGGCGCCCTCATTGCCTGCTGGTGATGGGTTGCGCGAAGGACCCCCAGAAAGACCGGTTCCTGGCGCATGATCCTTCGCTGTTGCCGTATCTGGTCGTCTCTTCCCTGCAACTGAACAGCGCCGCGCCGTATGCGGACGAGTCGATGTCGGACCTTCGGCGTTTCGTTTACCAGCCGGTGGTCCCGGGGGCCGTGCGCCTGCCCTTGCACCTGACTTCGGCGCGCGATGCGGTGGGCGAGGGCAGGATCGGGGTGTGGCGGATCGCCATGCAGGTACAGAAATCCGGTTGCGTGGAGCGGGCGACCGTGGTCGGGCCCGAGGAATTGGGCGAATCTGATTTTCGGCTGATGCAATGGAAGGACGCGGCGGCGGCGATCTTTCAGGCCCGCCGTTTTGCCTGGAGGATCATGCCCGCTGGGGGGCCGAGCGTGTGGAAGCGCATCAGGCGCGAGTTGGCAAGGGTGGTCGGCCGGATTTCGGGGTCCCACTGGGTCTGGGTGCAGAAGTGCTCGAGGTCGGTCTGGATCTGGGATGCCGAGATGGACCCGCCGTCTGTCCGGGAGCGTGAGAACGAGGAACTCTTGGCGGGGTACCTGGTCGCAACCGCGGGACAGCGTGGATTGGTCAGGGGCCCGGCTTGGGGCGCAATCCAGGCGCGCGAACGAATGGGCGCGGGAGACGCCCGGGGCTCGTTGGGCGAGGCGGCGCTTGGTGCCGGGCGGCGTCTCGGGCCATGTGGTGACGGGGGCGAGCCCGGTCATGCCGAGGTGTCGTTGATCACATCATTTGATCGGCGGGGGTACGAGTTCGCCGGGGCGGCGTGGCCCGATCGGGTCAAGAAGGCCGAGGTATATCTGATGATGCAGTCCGATGTGGCCCGGGTCAGCGGCCGGCTCGGTCTGGCTCGCGGGACTGCGGGCGCGACGGCCGCGGAGTGGATGGCGGCGCACTGCGAGGACGCCAAGGTGCAGGCCGCCGTCGCGGACGACATCGCGCGCTCGTTCAACGGAAAGGCGGAGGTCGGTGCGCTTGCCACGTTTGTGCCGGAGGTCGCGGCCGGGCGGGACGGCAGGGCGGAACTGGGGCTCAACGCGCTGCGATTCGCCGTTCGATTGGTGCCGCTCCTGCGGAGCAGGGGGCACGACGTGAGGGTCATCGAACTGGTGGGAGGGGGCATAGCGACGGGCCTCAGGGAGGCGGATCGGCAAACGAAGGATACGAGGCACGGTTGGCTGGTGGACAAGAAGACCCTCCAGTCCGCCTGCGCGTCTGTCTTCGGGCGGCTGGATCTTCTTGCGCCGGATCTGGCGGAGGCCGACGCGGCGCTCGCTTTCGAGATGGAGCCCGGCCCGCTCTTCGCGTTTGGCTCGCCCAGCGACCCGATAGCGGCGCTGGGCGTCATCTGCGAGTGCATGGACCAGTTCGTCGAGAGGAACGCGCTCGACCCGGGATTGGTCGGCCTCAATCTCGACATCGGCCACTTCATGATAGCCAAGTTGCGTCCCGGGGATCTGCCGGCATGGGCCCGGGAAAAAATCGGGCATGCCCACGTGTCCGATCACGGGGCTGGGCATTTTGGGGATTCCGTGGTAGCGTCTTTGAGCGATGAGGAGAGCTTCGTGCAATGGCTCGCCCTCCTGTTGGAGGAGGTCGGGCGCGTCGGTCGGGCGCGTTTCTCCGGTCTGGTGTCTGTCGAGATCGAGTGCGCATGCTGCATCGGGTGCGTCAGGCGCTCCGCCGACAAGACGATGCGGGCGCTGCGGGTCGCGAGACTCCGCTGTTAGGCGGGGCGCCCGGGCCGGCGGAGGATCTGAGATTTGATGGCGAAAGAAAGGAGGTGATTGGAATTGAAGAAGGTCGAAGAGCGAGTGGAGACGTTGGAATCCGGGCGTTCGCACGGCGAACAGGCCGAGGATTTCATCGCCTTGGAGCAGTACCGGAACGAGCGATTGGAAGGCATGTTTGACGAGGATGAGATAGAGTTCGAGGGCGAGGTCAGGGTGCCAACAGACCTGTGATCTCTAACTGGCCCGTTTCCCCGGGCCCGGGTCGGATGGCCGGGAATGGGGGAGAAGGGGCCGCCGCGGGCGAGCGGGAGCCCTGGGGTGCAGGGCTCGGACGGCGGGGGCGCCACGGTGGGGCGTTGCATGATTTGTTTCGATGTCGGGTGGAGGCAGTTGGTGTGGCGGGGGCCGGATCTGGCCTCGGCCTGATCGCCCCCGCGGTGCCCTGGCCCGAGTGAACCAACCCGTAATGCGAGGATGGGGGTAGGCATGCCGCGAGAAGTGGCTTGGACTTCGGCGATCACGGATGTCGGCAAGAACGCCCTGAGAACCTACGGTGTCGATCAGGCGGAGATGATCCGGGATTTCCGATATGAGGAGGTCGTTTTCCTCCTGCTGTTTGGCAGGAGGGCCAGCGAAGTGGAGGCAGACCTGCTCAGGGCGGTCATCGTCTCGCACGTCAGCCACGGGATCACCGGCCAGAGCACCATGGCGGTGCGGATGGCCGCGGACTGTCGCTCTCCGTTCCTGAACTCCGCGCTGGGCGGGTTCCTCGTGGGATCGGGAGATTTTCATCAAGGCGCGCTGGAGAAGGCGATGGGGGTCATCAGGGAGGCCGGCGACTCTGGCGATGTCGAGAAGTACGTGGCCTCGAGGATCGAGGGGCGAGGGACATTCTTTGGATACGGGCACCGATATCATTCCAGGGATCCTCGGGCGGCCGCGTTGATGGGCCTGTGCGACGGCCACGGGTTTGCCGGAAGATACGTTCGGGCCGCGCGCGATATCGAGGGGATTCTTGGCCCGACTCGTGGGCGGTACATGAACATCGAGGCGGCGGGGGGCGCGATCCTGCTGGACCTGGGGGTTCCGTCGGAGGTGGCCTCTCTAGTCATTGTAGTGGGGCGATGCCCGATGCTCGCGGCGGCGTATCTGGAGCGATTGAGGTCGGGGAGCAAGCCCTTCCAGCGCCTGGCCGTATATGATGTCGTGCCGGGGAGGGCGGATTGAGCGCGCCCCCCGACGTGTGGGCGATAGTCACCGCCCGCGGTGGCTCTGCGGGGCTGCCCGGAAAGAACCTGCGCCAGTTGTCAGGGAGACCGCTGCTGCATCACATCGTGCTGGCGGCCAAACGATCGCGCCTCGTGACGCGGGCCGTGTTGACCACCGACAGCGATGAGATAGAGGCGGCGGCTCGGCAGATTGACGGCCTGGAGGTGCGGAGGCATGACCCCGCTATGTCGGTCGTCGGGCAACCTTCCTTCCACGTCTTCCGGAACACAGTCGAGGCGATGCTCGGCGGCGGTGGCACCGCACCCCGGGTGGTCGCGCTGTTGAGGGCCACGGCCCCGCTGTGCCTGGCCTCGGATATTGACACCGCCATCGGGCGACTGCTGGAGAATGAGGATGGTGCGACTGCGGTGGTGTCGGTCGTGCGGTCGGATGTCCACCCGCAGCGGCTCTACGTGATGGACGGGAAGGGCTTCCTCAGGGCGCGCGAGGACACGCCCGAAACGGACTACCCCCTCCCGCGCCAAGGGTTCGCTCCCGTTTACCTTAGAAACGGCGCCATCTATGCGACGTTCCCGGAGGTGGTGCTCGGGGGCAGCCTGTGGGGGGCCCGCCCCCTCGCCTATGTGATGCCAAAGGCGCGCTCCGTCAACATCAACGACGAGACAGACATGATTTGCGCGGAGGCGTTGATCGGCAGATCGCGGGACGACGGCTTGGCCCACTGATGCCGCGGCTCGACTGCCGGGCGTTACGGCAGTCTGGCGATTGCTCTTCCTGCGGGAGGTCTGGAACCGCCCGCCCAGCGCCCGCACATGCATGGCCGCCCGGTGCGCGTGCCGTTGGACTGCCTGCAGCCCGCGGAAGCCGGCGATGGAGGCGCCCCTTTTCGGGGCCCGGCGACCGGCCGACGCGCCGATGCCCTGAGAGATTCAAGTGTATGGGGTGCCCTTGTCCCACAGCCAGAGCAGGCACCGCCTCTCGCCGTCGGGCCGCGCATTTCCTTCGGGGTCGAGCGACTCGATGCCCGGCAGGTCGTCCGGGAGGGCCATCATCGAGTGGAAGGGGGTCCGGTCGTTCAGATAGGCCGTCCTGAAGATGCCGACCATCGGCGCGCGCATCCGCGCGTCATCGTCGATGTCCAGGCGCTGAGCCCCGATGAGAAGTCGCCCGGGCCGATCAAGCGCCGAGAACCTCCCGACCTCGGAAACCCGCGGGCGCTTCTCTTGGCGCCACGCGGTCGGCATCGGGAGCGAGCCAAGGCCGCCTTGGTCGATGGTTCATTCGTTCCCGGTCCCCTCCGAGGTTTCAATCAGCACGACCGAGACCCCCTCCTCGGGTTCCCGACGTTCCGGGATTCTTGCGACGTTGCTCGGAGGGAAATCGCCGGGATCCTCATACAGGAGTCGCACGCCGTCGCGGCCGAGAATCTCCGCCGCGGTGCGAGAAGAGTGCGGAGATGAGGTCCTGGCAAAGGATCGGCCATCGAGGTCAAAAGCGGTCTCGCCCGAGAAGCGCGGCTCGCGCGTCCATCCCGAGTTCCTCCTGGTGAACGCCTTGCGCAATCCGATCTCGATCAAGTCCCACACGACCCGCGACCAGTCGTGTCGGGCCAACGAAGAAACCCGGTCGTCAAAAGGGCGTCCCGAACGGCAGGTCAACAGACCGAACAACTCCGCGGCGAGATGCTCGCGACCCCAGAGCCGCTCGTTCGGCATGCAGGTCTCAACCCGGTTTGGGCCGGAGGGTCCGAGGAGACCGCAAGTCGGCGACGCCGGTGGCGTGTCATCTATCAAGAGGTACTGCGCCCCAGCGTGTGGCTCTCTCGGGGTGACGCTTCGCCACTGGCCGGTCAAGGAAGATGCCCTGCTGTACTCGAAATCAGGCCACTCGCGGTACAGGCGGAGTTGGGCGGCATCGTCCGGCCGGAGACGGTGGGGCCGCTGGGCCGACGCCTTCGCCTGAAAGAGGAGGGCGTTTCGCCTGATCGGCCCATGCCGCGGGGAGTGGACAAAGGCGAAGAGGATGTCGCCGAGCTCGCAGGATTCCCGTGGGTCGGGACCGAATGCGACGATGGGCGCCTGGTGGCAGAACACCGCGCAGATCGACACCGAGATCGGGGCGGGATGCAGGGCGTACTGCATCGCCCACCGGATGAGCGGGGTGCCCTCCACGACAATGCCCGCAACAAGATCGGCCTCTTGGGGGGTTGTGGCCAGGCGCTCGCACCGGCGCCAGGCGCTCAAGACGCCATGGGCAACTGCGAGACGAAGGGCGGCTACCAGTCTTTCGCGCCGCTGGCAGAGGATGGGGGATAGGGGCATCTGAGGGTCTTCTCCTTCGGCTTTCGGTTGGGCGAGGCCCTTGTAAGGATGCGGTGTCGTGTGGCTCGCGATCATCGCGCCGACCGGTGCGATGGCAACGATTCTCTGCAGGTGCGGGATGCGGTCGGTTCCCGGGGCCGTTCGCGATCCAAGCCATCCCTGGGACTGGGGCGATGGCGCGGTCGGGGCGGGTCGGTCGCGGGAGACGGATCTTGGTCGTACTCCTGCGGGCATGCGGTGTTCGCCCAGCAAGCATCATGTCCCATGGACCGCCGCGGGCGTTCATAAGTGGTCAAGATAACAGAAGAGTAAGTTATATGTAACAAGAATGTCCATTAATTTTCTTTGACGAACATGCACCGATGAATATGTTCCGCCTTGTGCTTGAGACTTTGCCATTTCGCGGCCCCACAGGTTGTCTGGGAGCGCGACCTTGGGGAATCAGGGGTCTGTGCTCGGGGTTGTTGCGGGGCGCCGCTTCTCTGGCCGAGGCGGTTGGGGCACCGGGATCCTGCCCGAGTCGTTGCCCCAGGGCGGGTTATCGAACTTGGGCATCCCGCGGGGGGTGAGGTGATCCATGAGGGGAAGAACGGAGGATGGAGAGATGACGATGAACGGTGCGATCCGGAGGCGACGGGTGGCGGCGGTGGTTTGGATCGGGATGGCCTCCGCCGGATTCTGCCAGGTGACGGTGCAGGATTTCACCAATGGCGTCCCGTTCAGCAACATGGTCGGGTGGGCCGCGGAGCCGGCCGGAGTCGCGAGCGTGCCCCCGGATCTCGACCCGCTGGGCGCGGCCGGGGCTCTGCGGCTCAACGCGACAAACCTGCCCGCGCGCGTGACGCGGGGCGTGCTTGAGGCCGAGTTGGGCCCGTGGCTGGGCGGCACATCCACGGTCGCCTTCGCGGACCTGTGGGTGCGACCGGTGGCCGACCCGCCGACCAACGCGGCCGCGTGTGTCGCGGTCGATGGCGCGCGCGTCGGATTTGTGCTGGACGGATCCGTCGGCCGGGCCTTCGTGTTCGATGGCGATGGACAGGGGGGCGGGGCGGCGCAGGACACCGGATACGTTTTCCCGGTTGGCGCCGGGGGAGCGTCGAGCAACTGGGTGCGGCTGACGATAAGGCGGGACTTCGCCTCGCCGCAGTTCGACGCCTGGATGGACGGCTCGCTGTACGCGGTCGGCGCCGGGCCGGACGAGACCAACGTCCAGACCGGACCGGCATTTTTCGAGTTGGAGGGCAACGAGAACGCCGCGATCTGGCTTGATCTCTATTCGCTGGATCCCGACAACCCGCTTTTCCCCGACGCCGACAGGGACGGGATGCCGGATGATTTCGAGGCGTCCCGCGGACTCAACCCGGCGCTCGACGACAGGGACTCGGACCCCGACGGGGACGGCGCCGCGAACATCGGCGAGTACGCCATGGGCACCGCGCCCGACGATGGCCGCAGCTATCCCGGCGCCACCGGCGTCGCGCTGTTCTATGTCGACGGGGATCTCGGCGATGATCTCTCCAACGGCCTGGCCGCGCACCCCAGCGCCGCCGGGGGGCCGAAGCGGACATTCGGGGCCGGGCTCGATGTGGCCGGGGCCTCCGGCGCGCCGGCGGCGACGGTCGTGATCCGCGAATCGACGAACGCGTATCTGGAGGGCGTCATGGGCGCGGGATCCAACACGGTCACGGTGCGGCCGATCGGCGAGGTCTTGGTCCGTCCCTGAAGCGGCGTGCCATGAGGGAGACAACGGCAGATCCGAACGTGGCGGATGATCGCGGCGAGCGCCGGGCCAGTTTCGGAAGACAGGGTCATACCAACGAGAACCGAGGAGACAGGAGATGAAACAGACTGGGAACATCGAGGGGAATGCGGCCACTTGGGGCGTCCGGCGGAATTGGCTGGGGGCACTTTTCGCGGGCTGCCTGCTGGCGGGTATCGCGGCATCGGGACATGCCGGAGATCTCATCGTCGATGGCAATCTGTCGGTCACGAGCAATCTGGCCGTCCATGGCGCGGGGGGGATTGCCGCCGGGCCTATCCTCATATCGACGAATTCCGTGACGCTGGTTGTTCACCCGGGCGATCCATACCAACAGGAGATCACCGGCGGCACGCTGATGCTGGATTCTGTGGATGCGGGCGGCGACGTCACGCTTGCGGCGGGCAGCTTTCCCTGGGGATCGGGCGGGGACCTGGTGTTGGTCGGGGGCATTGGTGAATATGGAGGAAATGTGGACATTCTGTCCGGGTGGTCGGTCGTCTCGAGCGGCGCCGGCGGGGACATTTCGTTACAGTGCGCGGGAGGCGTCGGATGGGGGGGCAGCATTAGCATCTCGGGGGGTATCGGATATGGCTTTGACGGATATCCGGGAGGGGGTGGCTCCATCGATCTGACGGCGGGGGACGCCTCGCTGGGCGATGCGGGTTCCATCACGCTGAGGGCGGGAACAGGAGGTGCTTGGGGTTTGGAGGGCGAGAACGCCGGTCATAGCGGATCGATCCGGTTGATCTCCGGGGGCACCGGCAACAGCACCAACGTCGTCGCCGGCAACATCGAGCTCACGGCCATCGACGGGGGTTCGGTCGAGATTACAGGATCGGAGATCCGGATGACGGGATTGGTCCGCGTCGCGCCCGCTGGCGACATTTCGATGGGCGCGTTCACGAACGGCCCGGCGCAATAGCCGTGTTCAGGTGAGAAGGAATACGGGGGAGCCATGCAAGGCGATCCGGAACGGGGTTCAAATGGAAGTGTGGCCGCCGCGCGCGCTGGCGCGTCGCCGGCGAGAGCAGTCGCGGCGAAGGGGCTGCACCGCCGATTTTGCTCGATCACCGGGGCCGCGTTGACCGGCTTCGTCCTGGTGGGCGCCTCGCCGCCGTGGTGGCTGGATCGGGCCGTGATCTCCACCAACGCCCCGGTGGCCACCAACGACTTCGGGGCCATCAACGTGGGGCAGATCAAGCACGTCGGCAGCAAGGCGTCCGAAGAGCTCGACGCAAAGCTGCCCGGCGGCGCCGGGTCCAACATCCTGGCGATGGTCGCGGCATGGACGAACAACCCGGCGGGCACGAACGATTATGCCGCCGCGAACCTCGGCCAGCTCAAGGCCGTCGCGGCGCCTTTCTACGACCGCTTTGGCGAACTCGGCATCCTCACGAACGGCTACCCGTGGACCGTGGGCCTGACCGGGGGCTACCCTTGGACCGGTGGGAGCAACGCGAACGATTTCGCGCTGGCCAACGTGGGTCAGGTCAAGCGAGTTTTCGCCTTCGATCTGTCGCCATGGAACTCGGACGATGACCACCTGCCGGACGCCTGGGAGGAGTCGCACTTCGGCCCGGGCAACCTGGGCCAGGGGGACTCGGGCGACCCGGACGGGGACGGCATCCCCAACATCGGGGAGTACCTCGGGTCCAGCGACCCGACCGACGCGCTGAGCGGCCTGGGGGCCGATATCTTCCTGGTGTCCGGCGATATGCAGGTCGGCAGCACGAACCTGTTCCTGGCCGGTCCGCTGGTCGTCGGGGCCACCAACATCGAGGGTCCGCTGGTGAACGCGACGCTGGAGTTCTCGGTGGACCTGGGCGACGGGCTGCTCGCGGTCACCAACGACGGCACCGGGCTGACCAATCCGGTCGTGATCGCGACCGGTCCCGACGGCACCGCGCCAGCGTGGCTGCGCTACGGATCGATCGGTTTCCTGACGAACCGCGTCACCGTCTCCGCCCCCGGGCACCCGCCGGTGGCCTTCCTGGCCCTGCTGGACGAGGGCGACCTGGACCAGGACGGGCTCCCCGACGCGTGGGAGGCCCAGATCGTAGGGGCCAAACCAAATGACGCCATCAGGGACATGTGGGACGTGCTCCCCGCCGACGACTTTGACGGAGACACCCTCGACAATATCGGCGAATTTGAGGCGGGGACCGATCCCGTCGACGCGGACTCTGACGATGACACCATGCCGGATGGCTGGGAGCACCGCCACGGCAGTGACCCTCTGGTGGCCGACGCGGACGGGGACGCGGACCGCGACGGCATCACCAACCT
Source organism: uncultured Verrucomicrobiales bacterium (assembly GCA_964651705.1). GTDB lineage: Bacteria > Verrucomicrobiota > Verrucomicrobiia > JADLBR01 > JADLBR01 > JADLBR01. The sequence continues at coordinate 15,114 of CAZYWZ010000004.1, read as the reverse complement.
CGTCGAGTACCGGCTCGACCTGAACCTGGCCGTCTGGTACCGCCTCGACGGGGACGGCACCGACTCGTCAACCAACCGCCTCGACGCGCCCGCGATCGGCGCGACGCCGGCCGAGGACCGGTTCGGCGCGCCGTCGGGCGCGCTGTTCTTCAACGGGACCAACGGGGTCCTGGAGGTGACCAACTCGACGGTGCTCAACCTGGCCAAGAACCCCCAGAAGACGATCAGCCTCTGGTTCAATGCCGCCCGGATCATCACGAACCAGAACAAGCAGGTCCTATGGGAGGAGGGCGCGGACGTCCGGGGCGTCAACGTCTACCTGTCGGGAGAGAGGCTGTACGCGGGTGCGTATAACGTCGAGCCCAGCGAGAGCGCATGGTCGGGCGACTGGATCGACATGGGACCGGTGCGGACGGGCCGGTGGTATCACGTGGCTCTGGTGCTCAACGGAAGCAACGCCGTGGCCCCCGATGCGCTGCGGGCATATCTGGACGGCCAGTATGCGGGCAACGCGCCCGGATCGCAGATCTGGAGCCACCCTGGGCTAATCGGGGCGGCCGGCATGCGCGGTGGGGCGATCTTCCACGATGGCTATGTCGCCGGCAATGGCCAGCGGCTCAAGGGGGCGCTGGACGAGATCCGCGTTTACCGGCGGGCGCTCACGGTCGAGGAGATCGCGGCGCTGAGCCCGGACGCGGACGCCGACGGGATGCCGGACCGCTGGGAGCAGGTGCTCGTCGACACGGATCCGGGGGACGGGATCGAGACGATCCGCGAGCTGTTGCCCGAGGACGACTTCGACCTGGACGGCGTGCCCAACCGCATCGCGTACAAGGTCGGCCTGGATCTCGGGGCGTGGTACCCGCTCGATGGCGACGGGACCGACGCCAGCGGCCATGGCCTTGACGCGAACCCGGTCGGGGCCGCACCCGCGGCGGACAGGTACGGGCGGGCCGGGGCCACGCTGGCCTTCAACGGCACCAGCGGCGTGCTGGAGGTGACCAACTCGGCATGGGTCAATCTCGGGGTCCACCCCCGGCACACGGTGAGCCTCTGGTTCAACGCCGACCGGATCACGGGCGGCACGACGAGGCAGGTGCTCTGGGAGCAGGGAGGCACGACCCGGGGCCTCGGAATCTACCTGTCCAGCAACAGGGTCTACGCCGGGGCCTGGAACCGCGACGCCGCGCAGAGCGACTGGGCCGGCGACTGGCTCTCGGGCGGACCGATCTCGACGGGGAGATGGTACCACGCGGCGCTCGCGCTCGACGGGGGGCCGACGGTCAGCAACGGCGCGCTGCGCGCCTTCCTGGACGGGACGCCACTGGGCGAGGCGCCGGGGTCCCAGCTCTGGGAGCACACGGCGAAGAACGGGGCGGCGGCGATGCGCGATGCCACCGCCTTCCACGACGGCAACGCGACAGGGAACGGACACCGGCTCAAGGGCCGCCTGGACGAGATCCGCATCTACAACTGTGTCCCCGACGAGGAGACGATGGCCGCGCTGGGTCCCGACGTGGACGAGGACGGGATGGCGGACACCTGGGAGCAGCCCTTCGTGGACTCCCTGCCGAACGACCCGATGCGCACCGTGCGGGACTTCCTCCCCGGAGATGATTTCGACGGGGACGGCCTCACCAACGTCGAGGAGTACCACCAGGCCAGGGAGCTTGGCGGCTGGTGGAAGTTTGACGAGGGATCGGGCACCTCGGCGGCCGATGGCTCGGGCTGGGGGGCGCACGGCACCCTTTCGGGCGGCGCGGCGTGGACCGGCGGCGCGATGGGCGGGGCGGTCGCGCTCGACGGAGCCGACGACCGCGTGACCGTGCCCCATGGCGCTGGCATCGACCTCGGGGCCGGGGGCGCCGACTTCAGCGTGGCGTTCTGGATCAACCTGCGCGCCGGGGCCACGGGCAACTGGCGCGCGGTCATGCACAAGGGGGCGGCCAACATGCAGCGGACCTTCGGAGTCTGGATGCGCCCCGAGAGCAACGCGCTCCACGCGCGGGTCTCGACGACGGCGTCCCAGGACGAGGGCATCGACGCCAGCTCCCCGATCCCGGTGGGCTCGTGGACCCACGTCGCCCTGGTCAAGGAGGGGGGCTCGCTGCGGCTCTACATCAACGGGGCGCCGGACAGGGAGGTGACCCTGGCGGGGACCACCGTGTCCAACACCGGGGCCCTGGCGATCGGCGACGACGACTGGAGCGACGCGACGGCGTGCTGGATCGACGATCTGCGGGCCTACCGGCGGGCCCTCTCCGGCGACGAGGTGGCCCTCCTCGGGCCCGACGTGGACCGGGACGGAATGGACGACGCCTGGGAGCGCGGGTTTGCGGACGCCGATCCGGAAGACGATATCGAGAGCGAGTGGGACTTCCATCCGGGCGACGACTTCGACCTGGACGGGGTCCTCAACCTCGACGAGTACCGGCTCGGCCTCGACCTCGCGGCGCGGTACGCGCTCGACGGGGACGGGAACGACGCGGGCGGCAACGGGCTGCACGCGCCGGTGACCGGGGCGGTCGCCGCGGCCGACAGGAACGGCGGCGCCGGAGGCGCGCTGGACTTTGACGGGATCACGGGGTTGCTCTCGGTGCCCGATTCGGCCCACATCAATGGGGGCGTCCATGGCTCAAGGACGGTGAGCCTGTGGTTCCGCCCGGACGATCTCGGGCCGTCGGTCGGCCGCCAGGTGCTCTGGGGCGAGGGCGACACCAACCGCGGCATCAACGTCTACCTCTCCGGGGAGCGGCTCTACGCGGGCGGATGGAACCGGCCAGCGGAGGAAAGCGGCTGGGACCCGGGCGACTGGATCCAGAGCGGGCCGCTGTCCACGGGCGGCTGGCACCATGTCGCGCTGATCCTGGAGGCCGGACCGGCGGTGTCCAACGGGGCGATGCGCGTTCTTCTGGACGGGCAGGAACTGGGGTCGGCCGCGGCCTCCCAGATCTGGGGGCACGCCCCGGCGGGGGCGGCCGCCATGCGCGATGGCATGGCCTTCCACGACGGCGACGGGACCGGCGAGGGCGCGCGCTTCGCCGGCGCCCTCGACGAGCTGCGGATCTACAACCGGGCGCTGGCCCCGTCCGAGGCCGCCGCGCTCGGGCCCGACGCGGACATGGACGGGATGGCCGACGACTGGGAGCGGCAATTGGTCGACGCGGACCCGGACGATGCGATCCGCAGCATCCGCGACCTTTCGCCCGGCGACGACTTCGACGGGGACGGCGTGCCAAACGGGATCGAATACCGCCTCGGCCTGGGCCTGGTGGCGTGGTACGGGCTCGATGGCGACGGCGGCGACTCGAGCGGCAACGGCCTGGACGCGACGCTCGCCGGCGCCGTCGCGGCGACCGACCGGATGGGCGGCGCGGGCGGCGCCGTGGCCTTCGACGGGGTCTCTGGCCTGCTGTCGGTCCCGGATTCCGGGCGCATCAACGGCGGCATCCATGGCGCCCGCACGGTGAGCCTGTGGTTCAACGCCGACCTCTTCGGGGAGACCAACGGGCATCGTGTCCTCTGGGGCGAGGGCGACACCAACCGGGGCCTGGGCATCTACCTGTCCGGCGACCGCCTCTTTGCCGGCGGCTGGAACCGGCCGACTGAGGAGAGCGGCTGGGACCCGGGCGACTGGGTCGAGTCGGGGGCGCTGGCCACGGGGCGATGGTACCACGTCGCGCTGGTCCTGGACGGCGGCCCGGCGGTCAGCAATGGCGCGATCCGGGTGCAGCTCGACGGTCTGGCGCTGGGCGAGGCGCCCGGCTCGCAGCTCTGGCCCCACGGCCCGGCGGGCGCGGGGGCGATGCGCGACGGCATGGCCTTCCACGACGGCGACGAGTCCAGCGAGGGGGCCCGGTTCCAGGGGCGCCTGGACGACATACGGGTCTACGACAGGGCGCTGGCGCCCGAGGAGGCCGCGGCGCTGGTGCCCGACGCCGACCAGGACGGTCTCCCCGACGGTTGGGAGGCGCGGCTGGTCGATGCCGACCCGACTGACGCGATCCGGGATATCTGGGGCCTGCTGCCGGGCGATGATTTCGACGGGGACGGGACGAGCAACCTCGGCGAATACGGGGGTGGCTCCGACGCGGCGGACTATTTCAACGGGGAGCCGTTCCTGCTGGCCATCGACGGCGGCGACGGGCAGGAGGGCTACAGGAGCCACTTCCTCGGTGAGCCGTTCTCGGTGCTGGTCACCGCCACCAACGGCGTCGCCCTCTCCAACGCCCCGGTGGCGTTCGCCGCCCTCGACCCCGGGACCTCGTCGGTCGCAGGGCGGCACGACCCGTCGGGCCTGGCGGCCTCCGCGGTGGCCAGGACCGATGGCGAGGGCCGCGCCATCGCCTGGGGGTACCTGCGGAGCGCCCCGGGGGCGACCAACCGTTTCGCGGCCCGCGCCTCCTCGCCGGGCGCCTCCACCAACCTGGAGTTCATCGCGGTGACCCGCACCGACCTGGTCGGCGACTGGCGTTTCGCGGAGGGCGGGGGCGGCACCACCGCCGACGAGTCCGGCTTCGGCAACCACGGCACCCTCATGGGCGCCGTCGAATGGATGCCGGACGACGGGGTGGACCCGGGCGCGCTGTTCTACGACGGGGAGAACTCGTGGGTGCGAGTGCCCCGGGCCGACGCGCTCGATCCCGCCGGCGAGATGACCATCGCCGCGTGGGTCAAGATCGGCAACGATTCGACCAACCGCTTCTATCGGCTGGTCTCCCGCAAGGAGCACTGGGCCGACCAGGCCGGCTACGAGCTTGAGTACAACCCCCACCAGAAGAGGCTGACCTTCTGCGGCCGCGGCGCGGAGCAGCTGGTGGCCTACGACGTGGACCTCGGCCTGGGCCAGTGGAGACACGTGGCGGTGACGCTCACCGCCTCCTCGCAGTCCAACCGCTACGACGGGGCCTTCTACGTCGACGGTAAGCCGCTGGCCCAGTACACGGTGCCGGCGGTGCCCGGCTTCTGGCGCACCAACGTGCCCCGCGTGGCCGCCTGGCCCGCGTCGCCCTACTGGGGCGGGCCATCGAGCAACGCCACCCTCTCGGCGATCCTGCCCAGCCCCCTGCCCCTGGGCCTGGGCCGCGATCCCGCGCTGCGCAACGACAACCTCAAGGGCCTGCTCGATGACGTGCGCCTCTACCGGCGCGGGCTCTCGGCGGAGGAGATCCACCGGCTGTGGTTCATCGACAACGACGGCGACGGGCTGCTGGACACCTGGGAGATGAACTATTTCGGCGACATGCTCACCTCCGACGGCCTGCCGGGCCAGGACTTCGACAGGGACGGATTCACCGACCGGGAGGAGCACGACAATGGCACCGACCCGACCGACTACTACAACGGCGAGCTGCCCGAGACCGACCCGCATCGCTCCGCGTCCATGACGGTCCTGGAGGCCGACCTCGCCGGCGGGGTGCCCCTGGCGCTGCAGATCTTCAAGGAGCAGGGCGGGACCAACGTCGCCCTGGCCGGTGCGCCGGTGTTCTTTGCCCTCGAGTCCAGCGGCACCGAGATCCAGGGGACCAACGCGGTCCCGGTGTACTCCGGGCGCCTGTCCCTGGCCCCGGTCGGGCAGGCCGGCGGAGAGTTCGGGTTGCGCGCCCCGATGCGCACCGACTCCAACGGGGTGGCCACGATCTATTTCTCCGCCACCGATGCGCAGCTCTTCGCCAGCAACGCGCCGGTGACGGTCGCCGCGACGATCGTCGCCGGGGACCGCATGAAGGTGGTCGAGTACCACCTCTCGCCGTACCGCGGCGAGATCGGGTACTGGCCGATGGACCAGCGCATCGGCTGGGTGGCCCCCGACGCGACCACCAACCGGAACCACGGCTACTACAACAAGACCAACCCGGACTGGCGGCCCACCCAGGCGGCCCTCGGAGGCTCGCTCCAGCTCTACGGTGGCGACGACGCGGTCTACGTGTTGGACACCGGCACCGGCGCGCTGGAGCTTTCCGGGGACATCTCGATGGCCGCCTGGGTGTACCCCACCCGCGGCGTGGGCGACCCGCGGTTCGGCAACATCCTCAGCAAGGGGGACGAGACCGCCGGCTTCCGGCTGGTCGCCAATACCAACGGCGTCTCCTTCTCGGTGGGCGGCACCAACGCCCTGGGCGGGGCCTGGCCCCCCGTCGAGCCGCTGGTGTCACCGGCCGAGCTGCAGCCGAACCGGTGGCACTACCTCGCGCTTACCTACGCCGCCGGGCCCGGCAGGCTCGATCTCTACGTCGATGGCTCAAACGTCGTGACGAGGACGGTGGAGTTTGGGGCGGAACCCAACCGCTCGCTCCCCGTGAACCGCGAGGACCTGCTGCTGGGCATGGGATTCGAGGGCATGATCGACGAGGTCCGCGTGATCGGCGGCCTCCTGGGCCCGGAGGATATCCAGAAGACCTGGCTGCGGCTCAAGGAGAAGACCGAGACATTCAGGGTCCGGGTGGCGTTCAAGGAGAACTCGAAGGACGAGCGGTACGGCGAGTGGACGATGCACTTCCGGGACCACGAGGGCCACAGGGAGCGGATCATCGAGACCGGAGACATCGACTGGGAGGAGATCAGCGACCCGGAGGACGACCCGCCGAAGTGGCGCTCCGAGAAGGTCGACATCCACCTCAGCGAGCCGGGCGATGTCCCCCGGTACCGCTACGAGTTCGAGCTGGAGCTGAAGGAATCGGCCTGCGGCAACCTAGATTATAGGGTCGAATTCACCCACGCCAGCGACCCCGACGTGCCGCCCCTGTGGATCCCCGCGGCCGGCAATCCGGGGTACCGGGAGTCGCTCAAGGAGGGCAAGTCGGCGCGCTGGCGCTTCGACGCCATGAACGGCGACGAGGACGACGACTACCTCTCGGACTTCAAGGAGTTCAAGATCGGCACCGACCCGTTCGATCCCGACACCGACGGCGACGGGATGGACGACGCATGGGAGGTCGACCACGGACTTGACCCGCGATCCGCGGCGGACGCGGCGGCCGACCCCGACGGCGACGGCCACACCAACCTCGAGGAGTACCAGGCGGACCCGAGGACCGATCCGCTCGTGGTGGACCCGTTCAAGGCAACCGACATCGGGGCGACGGCCGGGAGCTTTTCGGTCACCCCATCGGGCCAGGCGAGCTACACGATTCCGGTCACCGTGTCGCCGGGGACCGCCGGCATGGCGCCCAAGCTCGCGCTCTCCTACACCATGAAGGCCAACTCGGTCCTGGGCGTCGGCTGGGCGATCTCGGGGCTCTCGGCCGTGTCCCGCACCGCGGCCACCATGGTCCACGACGGGTTCGTCGACGGGGTGGATTTCGACGACAACGACCGCTTCGCCCTCGACGGCCAGCGGCTCATCGAGGTGGCGCCCACCGTGACCGGGGCGCTGGCCGAGTACCGCACCGAGATCGACACGTTCACCCGCGTCGCGGCCTATGGCACCGACCCCAACAACCCGGACTCCTTCAAGGCATGGACCAAGGCGGGGCTCATCTACACCTATGGCACCGCCACCTCCGGCTGGGCCGCAGGCGGGGCCGACGGCAAGAAGCTCACCTGGGCCGTAAGGCGCATCGAGGACCAGAACGGCAACTACATCGACTTCACCTATGGGCACCTCGACTCCGGCGGCAACACCGACTCCGAATTCCTGGTCGAGCGCATCGACTACACCGGCAACGACGGCCAGGGCCTCGCCCCGTACGCCAGGGTGACGTTCAACTACGAGGATGCCCCGGAGGGCGACCGCACCGTCGCCCACCTCAGGGGCCGCACCATGCGCAACACCCGCCGGCTGGCCTCGGTCGTCAGCACCTTCCAGTCCCAGGAGGTGCGCCGCTACACCTTCACCTACGACTTGAGCGAGATCACCGGGCGCTCGCTCCTGGCCTACGTGCAGGAGTCCGTCGGCCAGGGCGCCGGGGGCCGCCACCTCGCGCCGACCCGGTTCGAGTGGACGCGCAAGCCCTACAACGACCTGGGCTACTTCACGGTGGTGGACTGGGGCCGCGGCGAGGATATCGCGCGGGAACCGATCCGGCGCGAGACCGACCCCGGGGGCCTCCTCAAGAGGCACCCGTCCTCCGACGAGAACCCGGACGCCGAGTGGGTCTCGGGGGATTTCAACAACGACGCGCTCACCGACATGGCGCTGGTCGAGCGCCGGGACGACGGGGACGAGACGCGCATCCGGGTCTACACCTCCGACGGGGGCCACCTCAACGAGTCGCCCGCGCACTGGTATGACGGGGGCGCCAATTTCGCCACCCAGGACCGGTGGATCCCGGGGGACTTCAACGGCGACGGCTGGGTAGACATCGCGCAGATGCACGCATCCGGCGGGGACGTCAACCTCCGGCTCTTCCGCAACACCGCCCAGGCCGGTTTCGCCGCGGAGCCGACCTTCGACACCGGCACCTCCTGGCGGACGAACATGTTCTTCTACCCCGCCGACTTCAACGCCGACGGAAAGCTCGACATCGTCAAGGTCTCGGGCAAGAACAAGTACTCCAGCGAGGACGTGGACTCCCGGATCTACGTCGACGTGATGCTCAACGGGGGCACCAACGCCAGCGGGCAGGTGATCTGGAGCCGCGAGAACACCGACGACGGCGACTACCAGAGCAACAAGGGCTACCTGCAGACGCTGCTGGCGGATTTCACCGGCGACGGGCTGCCGGACATCCTCAATTTCCACTATGACGAGGACCTCAAGCTCTTCGGGACGCTGCTGGTCAACAAGACCCGCGGACTCACCGAACTGAGCCTGGACTCGAAGACGGCCTTCGCCAAGCAGGGCTGCGTCACCAACTACGCCTGGACGGCCGGGGACGTCAACGGCGACGGGATGACGGACCTCATCCGGCTGGAGACCGAGAACGGCGAGGACATCCGCGTCTACGAGTCGCTCGGCGGGGGAAACTTCGCGGGCCCCAAGAAATGGGGCACGGCGTTCAAGTTCAGCGACGAGTCCGAGCTCAAGACGGGGGATTTCAACGGGGACGGCAAGGCCGACCTGTTGGTCATGAAGAACTCGAAGTTCAACGGCTACATCAAGGGGGTCGACCGCTGGATCTACTATTCCACGGGGACCTCCTTCAAGGTCGGGGAACGGATCAAGGACGTCTGGACCCGGTGGGAGGACCTCTCCTTCACGGGGGATTTCAACGGCGACGGCAAGGAGGACATGCTCCGGGTCAACGGCGGCGGGGACTTCATGATGTGCTCCACCGGCCAGATGATCCACGACGTGATCACCGAGATCGAGGACGGCATGGGACGGGCGACCAAGATCGCCTACGCCACCCTGGCCACGCCCGTGCCCCAGGGCGAGCCGCGGCTGTACGAGCTGGGAGACGGCGACGGACTTCCGGCCGGCGCCCTCAACACCACCGCGCCACTGCCGGTCGTCCGGACCGTGACGCGGCCCACGGGCCTCGACGGGTCCGGCGGCCTGCCAGACGAGTACCGGGTGCACTACCGCTACGGCGGCCTGCGGGTCCACCCGCTGCGCGGCATGCTCGGCTTCCGCTGGGTCGAGGTCGAGGACGAGAGGTATCGGACCGTGGGCGGCCAGACGACCACCACCTGGTACGAGCAGGAGTTCCCCTACACCGGCATGCCGGAGAGGACCGTCGTCCTCGGGCCCGGGGGCGTCACCAACGGCGTTTCAGAAACGGCCTACCAGACCGTGGCGACCGCCGTCTCGGGGGGCACGATCTACGCGCCATACGCCGGGGATTCGGTCGAGACCACCTACGAGCTCGATGGCTCGATGGTGGCCTCGGTGACCAACAGCATCTCCGACTACGACGCCTACGGGAACCCGGGCCACGTCGAGGTGGCCGATAGCGGCGGCTTCCGGAAGATCACCGAAAGCAGCTATTCGGTCGATCTCCAGAGCTGGCGCGTCTCCAAGCTCACCGCCAGCACGGTCACCCACCAGGCGCCAGGCTGGCCCGACGTGGTCCGGAGTGCGGGCTTCGCCTATGACCCGTCGAACGGCCAGCTCAGTGGCGAGACCTCGGAGCCCGGATCGACGGAGGTCCTGCCCCTCGGCACCGACCATGGCTTTGACGCGTTCGGGAACACGACGCGCGTCCGCAGCCACGGCCCCGATCACCGGGACCCCGGCCAGACCGTCGAGCGCGTCACCTCCACCGCCTTCGATGCCCTCGGGCGCCTGCCGGTGGCGGTCACCAACGCGCTGGGACACGCCGAGACGCGCACCTATCACGCGCACATCGGGGTGGTCCAGTCGGTCACCGGCCCCAACGACCTCACGACGACGTTCGCCTACGACGCCTTCGGACGTCAGACCGGCGAGACCCGACCGGACAACACCTCCACGGCCACCGCGTGGTTCTATGCCGACGAGGGTCCCTACGCCGGCGACGCGCCGGCGCTGGCGCTGTGGTACGTCGTGACGCAATCCTCGGGCTCGGCCCCCTCCGTCGCCTTCAAGGACGCGCTGGACCGCACCATCCGCACCGTGGGATTCACCCCCGACAACCAGAAGGTATACCAGGACACGGGGTACGACGGGTTCGGGCGGGTGGTCGCCGCGACGCGGCCCCATCTGGCGGGCTCCGCTTCCCCTCCCACGATCACGACCGAATACGACTTGCTCGGCCGCGTCAAGAAAGTGACGACGCCGCAGGCCGGCGGCACCCACGCCGAAGACAGCTTCGGCTATTCCGGCCTGACCACCACCGAGACCAACGCGCTCGGCCAGGTCCGCGTGACGGTTCGAGACACCCAGAAACGGGTCGTCTCGGTCCAGGACCACGCACGCGCCTTCGGCGGGGACTCGGCGTTCACCCTGACGACCTCCTACGCGCACGACGCGGCCGGCAATCTCCGGGAGGTGACCACGAGCGACGGCACCAAGACCCGCACCCGCTCGATGACCTACGACCTCCTGGGACGCAAGAGGGCGATGACCGATCCCGACATGGGCCAGTGGAGCTACGGCTACAACGTGTTCGGCGAGCTGGTCTCGCAGACCGACGCGCGCAACGTCACCACCGAGACCGACTACGACGCGCTGGGCCGGGTGGTCGGGCGCTCCGACCCGGACCACGAGTCGGCCTGGGTCTTCGACACGGCGACGGGCAAGGGCGTCGGCAAGCTCCATTACGCCGAGAAGCGCAGGGTCTCCGACAATTCCCTGGTCTATCGCGAGGAGGCCGAATACGACAGCCTCGGCAGGCCCGTCGCCCATACCGAATCCATCACCAACCTGACGTTCGCGGTCACCCAGACCTATGACGACCTGAGCAGGGTCCAGTCCATCACATACCCCCGCGACGGGTTCACGGTCAGCAACAGCTACGACGTCGCCACTGGCGCCCTGCGCGAGGTCTGGCGGGGGGACACCGCCGAGTCCCTCTGGCGCGGCGACGCGTTCAACGCCGCCGGGAACCTGACCCTGGAGAGCCTCGGCAACGGCCTCGTCACCGACAGGGCCTACGTGCCCGAGACCGGACGGATCGCCTGGATCCGCACCCAGCGTGAGAACCCGCTCAGCCAGGTGCAGTTCGAGGAGTTCTTCTTCGACCCGCTCGGCAACCTCACGCGCCGAAAGGACGAGTGGGCCAAGGTCGGCCAGCAGTCCCTCGACGAGTCGTACGCGTATGACGACCTCAACCGGTTGCGCGCCGCGGGGGCAGCGACCTTCTCCTACGACGCCTTCGGCAACCTCACGAGCAAGAACGGCCAGATCCAGCAGTACGGCTTCGGCACCGGCGGCGACGTGCGCCCGCACGCCCTGCGGAGCGTCGGTGGTGGCGCCGATTACGTTTACGACGCCAACGGGAACCTGACCGACGGCGGCGGGCGCGCCCTGGCGTGGAACGCCGCCAACCTCCCCACGACCATAGCGCGGGGGTCGGTGGCGGCGGAGTGGGAGTACGACTGCGACAACGCCCGCATCCTGTTCCGGCAGACCGACGGTGGTGCCACAACGACCACGCTCTACGCCGCCGGAGGCCTGTTCGAGCACATCACCAAGCCCGACGCCTCCGTCGAGCACCGCTTCTACGTGATGACGCCCGCCGGGCGCTCCGTCGTCCAAGTGCAGGCACCCGGCGGCTCCAACGCGCGCACCCGCTGGCTGCACACCGACCACCTCGGCTCGGTGACGGCGATCTCCGACGAGGACGGCCACTGCGTGGAGCGCGTGAGCTTCGAGGCCTGGGGGGGCAAGCGCGCCCTCGACGCCCCGATCTGGGAGGACCCGCGGCCCACGACCCGCGGCTTCACCGGCCACGAGATGCTCGACGCCCTCGGCCTGGTCCACATGAACGGGCGTATCTACGACCCTGGAACCGGCCGCTTCCTCTCCCCGGACCCGTTCGTCCAGTTCCCGGATTTCAGCCAGAGCTACAACCGCTACGCCTACGTTCTCAACAATCCCCTGAGCTTCACAGACCCCACGGGCTACTTCCTCGGCGGGCTCTTCCGCGCCATCGGTAGCTTTTTGGGCTCCGACGGCAGCAGCATCTTCTCCACCATCGTCGGCGGGGCCATCGCCATCGCCATGGGGCCGCTGAACCTCCCGATCCTCGCGGGCGCGGTCGGCGGATTCGTGGCCGGTTCGATGAACGCCGCGCTGAATGGGGCGGACTTCGCCAGCGCCATGAAGGCCGGGGTCATCCAGGCCGGCATCGGCGCGCTGACCGCGGGGGTGGGAAGCGCGGCGATAGCCATAGGCCAAAGTACCGGCGAATACCTGGCACAGTACGCGTTTTCCGTCGTCGGGCACGCCGCGCTCGGCGGGGTGATCAGTGAGTCCTTTGGGGGGGATTTCGTCAGCGGGATGTGGGCCGGTGCCCTCAGCGCCGGCATCACGGGTGCCCTCGCAATCGACACAACAGGGCCGAGCGGGAAGTTCGCCAATGCCGCGATCGCCGCCATTGTCGGTGGCACCGCGGCGGAACTTGGCGGCGGCAAATTCGGGAACGGAGCTGTGACGGGCGCCTTCTTGGCCCTGTTCAACTCGGCACTGCACGACGAAGTCGAGCCATGCATCACGTGTCATGGTGTTTCGGCATTTGGCTTCAATGGAGATCCAACTTCCTTCTCCGCATATCTCCCAGGAAGTGGCCCCAGCGCAAGAGAAGGGTACGCAGCCATACAGGACCTTTCCGTCGATGCATCGGTTTGGGTGGGAACCGGCATAGCGGGTGGACCGGCTGTTGCCGCCTTTCGTCCTACTATCGCGTCTTGGGGTGGCAGGATACTCGGGCGGATTTTTGGTCGCTTCGCTCCACGCGCGGCGGTACAAATCGCGGCTCCCTCGTCGAGGGCTTTAGGGGCGGCACTTCAGGCGTCGGGTTCTGCGCGGCCAGCGGGATGGGCAGCACATCACATCGTTGCGGGAAGTGCGAAGAGCGCTGCGCCGGCGCGGGCTGTTCTGAACCGTTTCGGCATCGGGATCAACGAGGCCGCGAACGGGGTATTTTTGCCGGCATCGCGGGCCGTTGCGAATCCGGCTGGAGCTGCCATTCATTCAACACTGCATACCCGTGCGTACTATCAAGCGGTTAACGAGGCGCTGGGCCAGGCGACAACTCGAGCTGAGGCACTAGAAGTTCTTGGCGCACTTCGCCAGGTACTATTGACTGGTGGGATATGAAGGTCGCGATCTACTCGCCACTGGCTGCCGAAGGTTTTGAGTTGTGCCACCCAAAGGCGGAAGAGGATTTCGAACGGATCAACGTTGAGATTAACGGTGAATCTAGATGTGGGACTTGGCGTTCGATACCGATGCACCTGGTTCGCCAGGACGAAGGGAGGAAGCTTCTACGGTCGGACGCTCCTTGGCTTGGCTCGCATGCCCTAATACTGAGAGAAGGAGCAGCAGCAAAACTGCAACCGATGCTGGAGGACCACGGAGAACTCCTCGCTCTATCGTGTTCTGGAGCGGACCTGGTCTTGTTCAATCCCACCCGCATCGTGGATGCGCTGGATCAGAGAGCGTCCTCTGTGCTCCGCTTCGGTGGCGGGCGGATCATGCGGATTAGTCAGTACGTTTTCAAAGGAGAGCGTCTTTCCGGAATCGACATCTTCAAGATTCCAGACCTTCGTGTCAGCCCAACCTTCGTGACGAATCGGTTTGTGGAGGCGTGGCAACATGCCGGATTGGAGGGTCTTGAGTTCAAAGAGATCTGGAAGGGCGAACGAGGATCGCAACCACGTGGCTCCACTGGCTGAAGTTGCCGCCGGCGATTTCGGTGTTACCGGATTTTTCCCATCACAGGACCACCGAGTAGGTGACCCGGGAGCGGATCTCCTCGTTGATGGAGAGAGAGAGGGTCTGGAGCAGCGGCGGCTGGCCGATGAGCACCAGGTTGTGGGATCGCGGGAAGTCCTCGAAGAGCAGCCGCAGCTTGCGCAGGCAATCGGGGGCCATGAGATGGGCGTCATCGACGATGGGCACCAGCATCTTGCCGGCGCGGTGGACGCGGAAGGCCTCCTGGACCAGCAGCCGCTCGCAGTGGTGGTCGCGGCCGTTGAACTCGATCTGGAAGGCCTCGCAGAGGATGCGCAGGGTATTGTGGTAGGTGTGCAGGGTGCGGTTGACCGCGGGGGTGATCATCCGCTTGGGGTCGTGGGCGAGCAGGGCCTGTTTGAGGACGCTCTTGCCGGTGCCGGGCTCGCCCAGCACCAGGCAGAGGCCGCCCTGCCCGGCGTGGACCCTGAGGATGTCGAAGACCTCCTGCTGGTGGGCCAGCAGCGCGAGCGACTCGAGGTCGAAGGGGTTCTTTTGCAGGCCGAAGTGGGAGCGGATCATGGCTGTGCCTCGTTTTGGGTCTGGGGTCTGTTGTTGGTGGGGTGCCTGTCGTTGGCGACCGGGTCCAGGGGCCGGGCCTCGCCCATGCGCTCGCCCTTGTAGTAGACGACCACGCGCGCGGTGGGGCGGCGGCGCTCGAAGCGGATCTGGATTGTGCGCTCGGGCAGATGGCGTGGCGCCTCGAAGCGGACCGACTTGAACGAGAAGGTGTTGTCGGCGCGCACGTGGCGTTCCTCCTCGACGAAGAAGAGCTCGTCGTTGGCCTGGTTGGGCGGCAGTGTTACCGACTTTTTTCCCATCGTGTGCGCCAAGCGAAGCTTGGTGCCTCTTGC
>CAZYWZ010000003.1:0-115153 GCA_964651705.1 uncultured Verrucomicrobiales bacterium | reverse complement strand
CCGTCCGCGTGCGCCAAGGCGCAGCCTACATCGCGACCCAATTTTCGAGTCAGCGATCGCTGGCCAAGGGGCGACGGCGGTGCGTCGGTGGGTGAAGAGATTGAAATCTTATGGTTGCCGGACGAAGTCCTCCCACTGGCTGGCCGCCGCGGCTTTCTGCAACGGCCCGTCGTGGACGAGGATGCGGAACCGGAGGGGCAGCTCCTTGCCCGCCTCGAGGGTGAAGGGGCCCTGGAACAGGGGCGCATGATGGAACTCGTGCGGCATTGCCGCGATGTGCCACGGCGGCGGATGGCGCAGGTTACCCGGATGGTCCATGATCGTGGCGCCGCCCTTCTTCCCGTCCGCCATGTCGAGGGTCAGGTCCACCCATCGGGCCGGTTTCCCGTGCAGCGGTTCGAGTTGTTGCCTTGTTTCCGCGGTGATCTTGTCCGAATCGCTGGTGACGGAGATGCCCTCGCTGTTCGAGATGGTCCAGGCCGAAAATTGATCGTGGTGGGCGAGGCGAAACTGGAGGCCCGCGTAGCCGCCGAACCACTTCCCGTCTGGCTCGCCCAGGATCGGCGTGCGGTCCAGCACGGCGCCCTTGGCGCCAGCCGTGAACACGCCGCGCCAGTCGATGCGGTAGTCGCCATCCGCGCCGGGGGCGCTGACCTCGATGACGCGTCGCTCGGTGACGTCCGGGGGTTCTCCCGGCGGGTGGTAGCTGATCTCCAGTTCGAAGCGCGCGGAAAAGTCGTCGTTTGCGGTGACCTTCACCACCGTGACATCCGTTTGCCCGAGGGCCTTGTCCGGCGAGCGCTCTTGCTCCTCCGGCCACGTCCAGTAACCGTCCAGCCCGTTGATCACCTTCCAGGCGAAACGCAGGCCACGATGCCAGAGGTGGTCGCCGGGGCGGAGATCGGTCAACACCGAGCCCCCCATCGTCGCCAACGGATGGAAATAGGGGCAGCCTTTCTCTTTGCCGTCCTGCAAATGGTTGAATTGCCAGACGACCCTGTCGCCGTTCATCAGCGCGAGCGAAGCCGGCGTCTTACGCCACGAAAGCTGCCATTTATCCGGAACTGTCTCCGCCGCATCCGATGCCGCCTGCGGCAGCCACAGCCCGAGCATCCCGGCGAATGCGGCCGATAACCACGCGCGTCCGATGTGTCTCTTCATATGGGTAGTCTCCACGGCGACACGCCATCCGGCAAGGGCGATGTCCTCGGCACTGAATGCTTATCTATGGGGCCGATTGCGGATCAGTGAAGACGACCATCGCATGCGCGTCGAACCTTGGGACCGTGACCTCGGACGCACCCCCGACGAACCGCGCGGGCACCGGCTTGCCCTCAGGGAAGAGTTTCGCCGAGGCGAACTTGCCGGAGACCGCGACCCGAACGCCATGGATCGGCACGATCTCGCTTCGGAAAGCGGTGAACGCCTCGGGGTTCGGGGCGGCGGCGCGACCGAAGGACGAGATGTCATTGACCAGATGCACGATCCGGGCTCCCCCTTTCTCCCAAAGGACGGTCTGCACCGTCATCGGGGCATCGGTCCGGATGGGATTTTCCCGGGCGGCGCACCATGCGATGGCGTTGGCGATGAGATTTCGGTTCAGGGGATGGTTGAAGACGTAGTACGCGTGGCCGATATCGGCGGGAAAGAAAGCGGCCTTGCCTTCGCTGACCCGCCGTGCGATCAGGGCATAGAAGGCGCTCCCCTTTGGGGGTTGGGCGCCGCCTTTAAGCGGCAGCGAAAAGGCATTCTTATCGAGCTCGCCCACCGGAACCGCGCCGATTGGTCGGGCTCTTGGGCCGGCATACAGGTAGGCGGAGCCCGACGGCTCGCTGATGCCCTGGCGCCAGGCGCCAGATCCGGCGATCACCGGGTCGTCCACGATCGGATGCGCGGGCCCGTCGAGCGGCACGCTCCAGGTATCCGACCCGACCGCCTCGCCTTGCGCCGCGCCGAGCAGGTCGGCCAGCGCCGGGCGCCCTCGCCGGAAGCCGTTCTCGTCGCGCGTCCCCGTCTCGAATGTGGCGACCAGTCCGCCGCCCGCCCGCACGAACGCATTGATCGCGGTCGCCTGCCGGTCGGACAGGCAGACCGAATTTGGAAGGACCAGCACGGAGTATCGCCCAAGCGCACCCGCATCACCCAAGTTGTCGTCGGTGAGGATCTCGACGGGGATGTGGCATTCTAGGAGGGCCTGGAAGATCCCGAAGACGTTCTTCATGTGGGCCATGTAGGTCTCGTCACCCGCCGGGACCGCGTGCCAATCCAGCGTGTCCTCGGAGAAATGGATGGCCGCGTGGGGCACGAGCGCCGCCTCCTCCAGCCAGGGCTCGCACGACTTGGTGTGCTCCCAGATGCGCTGCATGATCGGCCAGTTGCCGCCCGTGACCATGGCGGGCGCGGTGCCGTTGGCGAGCATCGAGAAGGAATGGGCGCGGGCATGAGCCTCGGGATAATTGAGGGTCGAGACGTGCCACATCTGCCCGTAGCCGGGGCGCGTCCGGCAGTGCAGGAACAGATTCTGCCACGCCGCCTCCAGCGGCCAGGCCCACGGGCGTTCCCAATTGTGGCGATATTCCCAGCCCATCTCTTCCAGGAGCCCGTCGCAGCAATCGGCCGCGCGCGCCGTCAGGAAATTGCTGTCCGTCCTGCCGAAGATCCATCCCCTCGTCTGGTTCGGGATGACCGCGATCTCCGGATCGGCGGCATGGAGGGCCTCCGTGAGTTCGAGCAGCATCGCCTCGCGCGACCACGACTGAAAATCGATCCACCGCTGCCAGGTCAGGTTGCGCGGATCCGGTTCGCGCGGTGGATCGACGCCGAAGCGCCGCCTGAATGCCGCAACCGTCCACGGCGAAAAATCCCCGCCCGCGGGTCCCGTGAAAAGCATGTCGATCATGATCCCGTCGAAGCGGGCGAGTTTCGCGACCTCGACCCAGCGCCGGATGTAGGCCTCGCGGTAGGGGGAGTGCCACGAGCCGAAGCCATGGCCATAGGCGCGCCCTTGCGCATCCTGCTGCCGCCATTCCGGGTGCTCGACGATTAACGGGTCCAGCGTCCGGTGCGCGCCCCCGTAGATAACGATCTTGAGGCCGTGGCGGTGCGCGGCATCGACCATCTCTTTCACCCACCCGTACGAGAGATCGTAGTCCTCCGGGAAACGGAACGACGGATCGCGATTGAGGTGCGCGTGCGAGATGGGCTTGAGCTTCCCGTCCAAGGCACCGGCCGGCATCTCCCCGCACCCGAAGATGCAGTTGGCCCCGGCCTCCTTCGCGCGACGGCACCATGTCTCCGCATTCATCTCCTTGTCCCATTCGAAATGCGCGTAACAAGGACGGAGCGCGCGCCTCAGCCACTTCGGGTGCGATTCGATCCGACGCTCGTGGGCCAGTTCCGGCAACGCCCTACCCCGCGGGGCAGCGGCGCCCGCCGCCATCCGCGCCAGGATATCGTCCCCGGGCCGCAGGGTGACATCACGCGCCAACAGGAAACAGTCGATGCGGATGGCTCCGGTCCCGACCGCGAAGCGCCACGGTCCCGCCTCCAGATCCACGTCGGCCAACCGGCGCCACTGATACGCCTTGGGCCCATCCGTCTTCTCCGAGGTGCGCGCCAGCGTCGCCTCGGTCATCCCGCCCGTGTTGATGCCGTCGAAATCCAGCGCCAGCCTCACCTTCTCGCCCGGCACCGCGCACCGCGCCCACAGCACCCATTTGCCCGCGGACGGAATCGCCACCCCGAAATCCGCCCAGCCTTTGCGGAAGAGCCCGATGAGCGCCCGCCCGCCGCTGGCCAATGGTTCCTCGATCACCGTCGCGAAGCCGGTTTCGCCAACGCGGCCGTCCAGCGCCTCGGCCTCAAAGAAAATGCCCTCGGGCAAATCCGTCGGCTCCAACGCTTCAGCCGCGAGTGGGAACCCGAGAAAGACACAGATCGTGGCGCCGACTGAGATGGCGAAAAGACGCATGGCGATCTCATATCCAGTCAGTGATGGAATGGAAGGAATTTGCTTTCGGCGGCCCCGCGGTCGCAACCGTCACCCATAGCCTTCCGGGGGGTTTCCAGTGCTTTGTGCAGCATGCCTCCCCGCAGGGCGATTCAAGGAATCCGGGCTTCCGATCCGCCGAAGGATTCACCTCGAACGTCGCGCGAAGAGCGCACACGTCTTCGAGGATGGGACCGCGCTCGCCGCGCCTCCGAAAGTTTCGGTGAGGTGGGGGAATGGGCCGGGAAAAAAAGCCTTTAGTTGGGAAACGAGGACGTCCGTTGAATCGACGACCTCGAGCATGGGTTTCTGGCCGAGTTGCCTGACGTTGCCGTACATGCAATAGACGCGGATGTCATGTGAATTGGCAATGCGGCAGGGGGTGTTGCCATCACCGGCGTTGGGTCGCTGGATGGTGCCCGACTCGACCTTGAAGTAATAGAGGCGGAGGTGGGAACAGTCGCGGATCTCCGATTGCGGGTTGGTGGTGATGCGCTCGACATTGAGGGCGTAGAAAGCCGTGGGGTGGCGGATGCCTTCGAGGATCAGCGGCCGTCCCATGGCCATGACGCCGTAGAAACGGCCGCCACCATTGCCGGAGATGTGGAGGCCCGCGCGCGGCAGCATCCATGAGCCGCGGCCCGAGCGCCATTCGACGCGCCCGCGGACCGTGAGGAATGACAGGCCGGGTGCGGCGGCGGGGTCGTCGGGGGTCTCGATGACGAAGGAGTCCGTCTCGGGCGAGGGGCCCGGCTCGCCATGTCTGGCGCGCTCGCCCTTGGCGCCTATGGTCGCGAAACTGCGGCTGAGTCCGAACAGGTGTGTCGTGGGCCGCAGGCGGAGCGTGCCCGAGAGGCAGTACTCGCCGTTGGGGATGAACACCTTGTCGCGCGCGGCGATGGCCTTGGCGAAGGCCGCGGTGTCGTCCGTCGCGCCGTCGCCCTTGGCGCCGAAATCTCGGACGTTGGCGGCGTCGGCATCCTCGAAGGAGGGGGCCGGGGAGTAGTGCCTGTCGCGGATCTTGGCGAAGTCGGGCGCTGGCGCGTCGGGCGTGAATCGGGCGACCTCGCCTTTGGATAGCTCGCCATTCAGGAGGTTCGCGCCGTCGTCTTTGTGCGCGGAGAACCTCTCCACGCGCGTCCATCCGGAGGGGGAGGGCAGCCTCGTGCCGCCGCTCTGCACGGACGAAGCGCCACGCACGAGCGTGTCCTCAAGGAAGATGTTATTGGCCGCCCTGGTCTTGCAGATGACGCCTTCGGGTGGCAGCGCGATGACGCAATCCACCATGCTGATTCCGGCGTAGCCGCGCTCGGTGGCCAGATCGACGGCGCAGGCCGCGGCCGGCTCGAGGCGGCAGGCAACGAGGAGCGTGGGCACCTGCGAGCCGCCGTTCGCGTAGCGGATGCACGCCTCGGACTGGCCTTTGAATTCGCACGCCGTGAGGATCGGGAATCGGCTATCGGGTTCGAGCACGATGCCGTAGCGCCCGCCCACGACCTTCACGTTATAGGTTCCTCCGCCCTGGCCGGGGCAGCAGTTAAGTCCCGCGTAGGCGCCGTCCGCCAGGATCGTGACGTCCTGCATCGTGGACCCCTGCGAGCCGGAGTGCCGGATGCCGATCGCCCCGTCGTGCCCCCGGATGTCGATGTCGATGCCCCGGAAGACATGGTTGAAGGAGATGTTCGCCTGCTCCTTGCCCCAGATTGGTTCCTCCTTGCCCTTCGCGTCGAACCAGGTCTGCGCCCAGATCCAGATCGCCAGTTTGGGCTTCGCGGGATCGCCGAAACCTTTCGCCACCGGGGATAGTTTCAACACGGGACGCTTCCCCTTGGTCGATCCCATCAGGACGATCGGGCGATGCACCGGCCAGAAGTGTTGCGAGCCACCGTCCACGTGGCGCGGCTTGTCCAATTTTGAGACCTTCTGCTCGCAGGAGATCGTGTCCGAGATGAGGTAGGTGCCCTCCGGGAAGAAGCAGACCAGCCCGTGATCCCGCGCGTCGTCGACGGCGCGCTGGATCGCGGCCGTCGAATCTCTCGCGCCGGTCGGGTCGGCGAGATAGGGGGGTCTGGCAACGTCCAGGCATCCGGCCTGGAGCCGAGGATCGGCGGGATCGACGCCGGAGGGAAAGCCCGCCCCGGCATCGCTCGACCCGAAACCCGCTCCCCCGCACGCGAAGACGCCGAGGGCCAAAGTTGTGATATATGTGGACGCGTTTCTCATCTTCGTGCTGGCTTCTTTCTGCCTTCTGGAATTCCCTCGGCGGGCGGGCATGGCGGTCGAAGAATTCCCATATGTCGTCGGCGGCGTCCAGCAGTTCCGACGACTTCCCCGCCAGAGCTTCGGGCAATGTGACGCGCCCCCTCCGATCCCCATGCCGTCACTGATACCGATTAATGCGTTGGCTTGCCCTCCGGCGCGCGCGTAGCTTCAATGCGTGTGAAAACGCTCTGGAAAGAACGTGCCCGTAAGGGCTGTGTCGCGGTGTTGTTCGCGGGGTGTCTGGGGCTGGCGTCGCCGGCGATGGCCCAGTTGAACACCACCAACCTGCTGCTGGACTTTGATGCGAATGTCGATCGCGACATCACGGCCGAAACGAACACGTGGGACAGCGCGCTGAATCCGGGAGAGAACCCCTTCGAGTTCACCCTCGACACGCGCGTGGGGACGGGGCCGGAGGGACCGCAGAGCAACTCCACCCTTGGCAACATCTACGGCATCGGGGGGCGTCTGGATTTCCCTCGCACGAGCAACCAGGTGACGAGCGAACGAGATCGCGGGACGGCGGACTCTTTCGACACCCCGGGGAGCCTCGGGGACATCAGCACCGATGACGCGACCTTCGAGTTCTGGGCGCGGTTTGACAACACGGCGGCCAA
Source organism: uncultured Verrucomicrobiales bacterium (assembly GCA_964651705.1). Lineage (GTDB taxonomy): Bacteria > Verrucomicrobiota > Verrucomicrobiia > JADLBR01 > JADLBR01 > JADLBR01. Next base: position 108,286 of record CAZYWZ010000003.1, on the reverse strand, counting down.
CCAGCTTTTCTGGGAGACCGGCGGCGCGACGGACGGCAGTGCCTTCGTGATCTCGGGCGGCAATCTGCAGTGGGTCGTCAAGGATGGGGGTGCCAGCGATTCGCTGTCCACCGCCATCTCTGCGGACGGCGAGTACCACCACGTGGTCGCGGTGTACAATCGCGATGACCCGAATTCCGTGGCCAACCCCGGCACGGGCGACACGATGACCCTGTACATCGATGGGGTCCAGGTGGGCTTCGGCGACACGGAGACGTCGATGGAAGACTGGGCCGGGTCCGACACCGCGGCGATCGGCGGCCGTGACAGCGCCACGGGCGGTCACACGGGAGACCTCGGGAATATCGATAACTACTCCAACTTCGACGGGCGCGTGGCGGCATTCCGCCTGTACACCGCCGCGTGGAGTTCGAACGACGTGAACAGCGCGATCGCAGCCGTCCAGGCGCGGAACGTGTATTTCGACAATGTGGGGGGCGGCGCGGGCGGCGACGGGCGCTGGAACCTCGGCGACAACTGGGACACGGGTCTCGCCCCGAGCGTCAACCAGAATGTCATCATCAACAGCGGGCTCACCGCCACGATCTCCAACGGGAACCTCGGCGCCCAGACCCTGTACATCGGCGCCACGAACATGCCCGGCGCGGGCGCCCCCCTGAACCCCGTCGTGGCCGATGGCGCGGGAACACTGAACATGTCCGGAGGCGAGCTGGATGCGACCCAGATCATCATCGGCAGCGGCGGCAACGACGGCACCCTCAACTTCACCGATGGTCGCATCGACGTGAATTGGGACACGGACGCCGCCGACACCGGCAAGCAGGCGGTCTCGATCCTGCACTCGGGCGCGGCCACCAACGTCTTCACCATGGGCACCTCCGGCGGCGGCACCAGCCCCACCATGGTCATCGGCGGGACGAACCGCCGTTTCGAGATCGGCGTGAACGAGGGAAGCACCGCCGACAGCGTCGCGATCTTCAACATGGAGAGCGGCTCGTTGACCGTGAACGCCAACATCGTCCTCGGACAGAGCGGCATCGATAACAACGCGCTGGCCGCCTTCAACATCTATGGCGGGGACATCTACGTCCGTGACCAATTCAACATCAATGACGGCAACGCGATCCTCATCCAGACCAACGGCACGATCTCCGTCGACGACCTGCAGACGATGAGCACCAGCGGCAACACCGAGGACATCCGGCTCCTCGGGGGCACCTTTACGATCCGCGACCAGATGGTCGACCGCGCCGGTAATAGCGACATGACGATCGACGGCGGCACGCTGTTCTTTTCCGCCTCGACAGCCGGCAACCGCAAGGTCGAGGACATCACCTTCGACTCGGGAACCATCCGGTATACGATCCAGGATCCCGCGACCAGCCCGACGGCGCTGACGATCCTCAACTCCGGCACCTTCACCAACTCCTCGGGCCAGCTGGATCTGAATATCGCGGATCGTCCCGGCGCCGCGGCCTTCACGACCACCTGGACCAATGGCTCGGCGGTGTGGTCGGCGGTCAACGTCGGGGAGTGGGACGCGGGCAACCCGATCCAATACATCACCAACGGCAGCGCCTACACGCTCGTCAACACCGACGGCAGCGCCACGATCACGAACATCGAGAACCTGACCTCGGCGCATCCCGATTTCGACCTCCGCTTCATCACGAACTCCGGCCCGAACGCCGACGAGGTCCAGATTGTCGCCAACACCAACGTCGCCACCACCCCGATCAAGGCGGTGATCGCCGCGGGCGGTGCCACGGTCACCCGCGCCCAGAACCTCCTCATCGGCGAGTTCGTGGGGGCCGACGCGGCAGACCTCGACGTGAACGCCGGCACGCTGGATCTCGGGGGCAATGACATACAGGTCGGCGGCAACGCGGACACCGCCACCCTCACCCTCAACGGCGGCGCGATCACCAACGTCAACAACGTGAATTTCGGTTCTGGCGCCGGCACCGAGGGCGGCACGATACAGCTCAACGGCGGGACGATGGTGGTCGCGGGCGACATCACCGAGACCGATGTCGACAGCCAGACCTCGGCCCAGCTCCACATCGATGGCGCGACCCTGACCGTGGGCGGCAACATCAGCGTCCAGCGCTTCGCGGTGGGACAGACCATCGGCAGCGTCGGCGCCTATATCATCACCAACGGCCAGCAGGTCACCTCCTCGGGCACGACCGCGGTCGGTGCCAACGGCACCGGCACCCTCCAGATCGCCGACGGCACGCTGATCACCAGCGATGGCGACATCGGCGAGGCGAGCGCCGGTTACGGCTTAGTTACCATGAACTCAACCGGCGCCTCCTGGATCGTGGCGCGGGACCTTAACATCGGCAACAGCGGCGTGGGGCAGCTCGACCTGATCGAGGGGACCCTCTCGGTCGGCACGGATACGGTCGGCACGCGGGGCACCTATCTCGCCGCGAGCGCCAATGGGACCGGCATCTTCAACATCGGCAGCCCCGGTGGCTCGACCAACGTCCTCTTCCAGAACCAGGGCGGCAATTTCGAGATCGCTAACGACGGCCTGGGCGTCGTCAACATGTACGGGGGCGTGATGCAGCAGCTCGACGACAACAACATCGTCGTCAACCAGGGGACCGATTCCGATGGCACGCTGAACCTCTACGGGGGCCGGATCAATCTCCTCGCGGTCGGTGGCGGCAGCGACGTCAATTTCAACAACGGCATCGGCGTGGTGAACGTCACCAACGGCACGCTGCGCGCCCGCACGATCAACCTGACCACCAGCACCTCGGGGAGCACCGGCATCGTGAACATCTCTGGCGGCGACGTGTTCCTCACCGGGAACATCGACTATCGCAACAACGGCACCCGCGATATCGTGAACCTGAGCGGCGGCCTGCTCGAGCTGAGCGGCGGGGAGATCCGGCTCGCGAATAGCTCGGTGCTCGCCGGCGGCACCAACCAGTTCAATTTCACCGGCGGCACGCTCAAGAACGTGGGCATCTTCATCGGGGACCTCGTCCAGCAGAGCGCCGACGCCGCCAGCGTCCTGGATATCGGCGCCTCGCCAGGCACGATGCAGATCCAGGGTGACTACAGCCTGATCTCTAACGGCTTCACCGCGATGCTCAGCCTTGAGCTCTTCGGCATGGGGACCAACGCGGGCACCGACTTCGATTTTCTAACGGTCGTCGGCAACGCGAGCCTTGGCGGCACGGTGCAGATCCTCGACCAGAGCGCCGGAGCCATCGATGCCGCCACCCCTTTCACCTGGAACCTGATCGAGGCCGCCAACATCACGACGAACGATCTCTTCGTCGACCTGCCCTCCGGGTTCTTCTGGCAGATCGACACCGGCGGCGCCACCGACATCTTTCAGGTCTATACGATCCCCGAGCCCTCGACCCCGATCCTTCTCGGCCTCGGGGCTCTCGGCCTCGGGCTGCTGAGGCGGCGCGGCAAGGCATCTGTCGGGCATTGTCCGACAGATGCCTCTGGCAAAACCGCCTTCAATCGAAAATAGGGGCCTGCCCCCCGGCGGTGCCCCGCCGCTTGGGGGACGGGACTCAACCGATAGGCTCCCCGCAGCGGCCCGCACAGATCCCGCAGCGTTTGGGTGCCCGCAAACAGGTCCCCTCCCGCCCGATCCATCGGCTATTCTCCAGCTCAGGGCTTCACCTGCACCGGTCCCAGGACGTGCCAGCCTCGCGCGGTTTTTCCTTCGATCCCTAGCCGAATCGAGGGATTCTCGGCCGCTCGGTTCTCGAACAGCCCTACCGACAGTTGGTAAGAGCCGGGGGGGGCATCCGGAAAACGCAGGGTAAGGGTTTCGGACACCGTCTGGTCGGGTGCCCAGTTCTTCGGCTTCGCCTCGGGAGGCCAGCAGGATGCGCGCACACCGTCGCTCGCGTCGAGCAGCCCGATGGCGACGTGGCATGGCACGTATATCGGCGCGACTCCGGCGTTGCGCCAACGGAAGGCGGCCGTCGTCGGTCTCGATCGCGCAAACGCGCCGGGATAGCTGGCTTCCTCGATCAGAAAATGGTAGCCCATGCGGTTGGCGAGGCGATTGACCAACCCGGGTTCGGCGGTCAGCAGTTCGAGGCCCGACTTACCGCCACGGCTGAGGTCGATGTAGCTGGGCTTGCCGATCTCGACGCAGTCTTCGAGCCTGTGGCCGTAGCCCTTCCGGTTCTCCCGGTCGCGCCCGTGCCACCAGCCCTGTTCCTTCAGCATCTCGTAGGGGCCAAACAACTCGAAGACGGCCGGGGCGATCCCGAAGGCGCGCAGGGTCTCGCTGCCGTCGCTGTTGCCGCAGATGCCGTCGCGCCGGGCCGCGCAGCCTTTCTCTTTCACCGCCCAGTCGTAGACGGACACGTGGGGGCTCCGCTGGTTCTCGCAGGAAACGCAGAGGCGGGTTGCCTTAAAGGCTTTGAGATGCAACTCGATGTGGTGCCGGAACTCCTCCGACGTGATCGGCTCGCCCCCGAAGGGGTGCATGTGCCCTTCGCCCCAATTGCCGTAGGACCGCACGTCGATGAAGGCGATCCGGCGTTCGCCGTCGAACCTCCGGCCCATGGCTTTCAGAAAGTTGGATAGCTTCTCCAGAAAGACCGGGTCGTTGAACGTGGGAACGACTTTCACTCCGGGGGTCCCCGTCGTTTGCTGTTTGATCTCCTTCAACTCGACTATGCGCCGGGGCGAGCCGGCGTCGAAGACCCACTTCGGCGTCGAATAGCCGTCCGGCCTTCGGGTGTGCGAGCTGAGACACATCACGCCGAAGGCCGCCTGCTTGCCGAGCTTATCCCATCCCGCCAAGAACGACTCGACTGGCGCCCAGTCGAATGAGCCCTCGGAAGGTTCGAGATCGGCCCACTCGAAGCGCCGGTAGCCGAGGTTGGACACCCCGAGCAGCCGATTGTCGTGGGCCGGGGCATCACCATACAGGGCCCAGCCTTTGCCGGGATTGAGCACGACGGCCGAAGAGGGCGTGGGCGAGACCGTGACGGTATCGCCAGAAGCCCGCCCGCCCGCCAACGCGAGGAATACCAGAAGGAACCGGTCGCCCGCGGGAGGCGATAGCGTCTCCGCCAACCGAAATCCGGCGGCCTCCAGGTCGGCGTTAACGCGGGCGGGCGCGATGCGCCGGCGGTGCCCCGCGAGTGGGCGCGATTCGCCCTCTGGCCCCTCGCGGTCAAGGATCGCGACGAGGGCGCCGGGTTTCAGGGCCGCGCGGAGGCGGCGGAGCAGGGGCGCAGGATCCCAGAGGCGGCTGAAACTGTCCGCGAAGACCACCGCATCCAGCGAGCGTTCCTCCAGCTCCGGCAGGTCGCCATTGGCGGTGCGCGCGATACCGCCGGATGCGCCCGCGGGGAGTTCCCCGTCGAAGGTCCTCCATTCCTCCAAGACGACGTCGAACACCCGCGCCTCGGTGCCAAGCTTCTCGCGGAGGGCGGGTAACATCGCGCGGCCGCGGTCGAGGCCCACGAACAGCACCACCGGCGGCTTGACCCCGATCGGCGGCAGCGCCGTCACCACCTTGGCGCCATCCAATGCTTCGGGAAGGTCGGGATCACCGGACGGGGTGCCAACGCCCTCTGGTTTCTTGAAGACGAGGACGAAGGACTTCCTGTCGGGCCAGATGTCATCGGGGGCGTCCTCGAAAAGGAATCCGGCCTCGCGGGCGAGGCGCACGACGGTGGTCTCGCCGGTCCAGGAGTGTTTCTTTTCCCTCCCCAACATATCGGGCCATTCGCGCTGGGGGCCGCGCTCGCGGTCGATGATGACGAGGCGGCCGCCGGGCCTCAGGTCCTTCCAGAAATTCGCGAGCATGCTCGATGGTTTCGCGAAGTGGTGGAAAACGTGGTGCATCGAGATCAGGTCCATCGTGGCATCCGGCAGCCGAGGGTCATCGGAGGCGCCGAGCGCCGTGGCGACGTGGGTCCATCCGCGCTCCGTGGCCTTCGCCGCCACGGCATCGAGCATGTCTTGGCCGATCTCCTGCGCGAAGACCTTGCCCGTTGGGCCGACCACCTCCGCGAAGACCATGGTGTCTTGACCCTTGCCGCAGCCGACGTCCGCGACGACCGAACCCTTGCCGATGCCCAGCGTCTCGCACAGGTCGCGCACGGCCTTCGCGCGTTTCGCGGGATCGACCGGCGGGCCCATCTTCTTGCCCTTGGTTGTCGCCCCGGGCGCGCCAGACGGGACGGATTCTTCGCGGGCGACCGCAGTTCCCTGTGCCATCGATCCGTCCAGCGCCGCGCCAACCAGTAGTGCCGCAATCCATCGCGTCATGAGTCCTCCTTCCTGAGTCCGTGAGTTCCAGATAAAAAAAATCTGACTTGTTCCACGGGGTCGCATTCCACTTCGGGCCGCCATCTCGCCGTCACTCCACCAGGCGCAAGCGGAGCGATTTCAGGTCACAGAATGCGTCACCCGGTCTCATGATGCCGCGGATTATCACCCGTGAGCGACCTTTCGCCAACCTTATCTCGCCGAGATCCTGCGTCGCGAAAGTCTGGATATAGTTCCTTTTCGATGTCCGGGTCGCGCAGAGCCGCGGCTCGGGCGCGTGGGCCCTCGCGATCTCGCCCACGAGGGACGCGCCGCCCGCTTCGACACGGAGTCGCGTGCCGACGCCTTGCGGCGGACACGCATATTGGATATCCACGGCATATGGTCCTGGCGTCACCACGTCCACCTCCCACCAGATAGTGTCATTCTGGTTCGTCCAGTGGGTGAGCCAATCGTGCGCGAATCCGAACCTATTATACCAGCCGATGCCGCCGGAGAAATACGCCTCGGGAGCCGGCAGTTCCGCATTCGGGCGCTCGCGGTGGCCGACGGGGATCGGTGGCCGCACGATCGGCGTCCGCGTGACGTCGGCGAACCAAGTGTCGTGCGCCGCCGAAAGACGTCGCACCACCTCGGGGTTAGCGGCGGCGACATCCCTTTTTTGGGCTCTTGCGGAAGAATGGTGGCTGCCCAAGGGAAGATGGGCAAACGGGAGATCGGCGGTTTCATCGGGAACTCACGAACTCAGGAAGGGCCGGCAACGAAATGGCGCTCCGTCGAGTGATGCCGGGAGGGCCCGCGGCCTCGCGGGCCGGGGTGGCTCAGGCAGCGCTGGTGCTGGTGGCGCGGGGACGCCGAGGCCGGCGTCCCTCCCAGAGGAAGGCGTGTGGGTTCGTCCGGCGACATCCGGACGGGTACGCTCCGGTCCTTCTTTCCTGCGTTCCTGAGTTCCAGATTGCCCACTGAATTTCCCGAAGAGCCCTTTTTTGCGATGGATCTGCCGACATGTCGAAGAGCTGCCAGCCCTCGCCCTCGTTGGTCGCGCGCCAGCGTTCGGAGCGGACGGTCGTGCCGGTGTTCCCTGGTCGCTGACGATCGGCTCGGTGTATTTCAGCACGCTGCGGCAGCCGCATCCCGCCCTCGTGGACAGTGCCCTTCATGCCGCGCATCCCCGCGTTGTATCGGCTGCCCTCGGGACCCTCGGCCCCGTTGTCCGAAAGGAAGAACACCGCCGTCCGTTTGGCGATGCCGAGCGTCTCGAGCTTCTCCAGCAGCCGCCCGATATTTTCATCGATGTTTTCGACGAGACCGCAGATCGCGGCGGTGGTGGCATCCAGGCCGCGTGGCGACGCTCGGTGGAGGGGAGGGATCTACTGGCCGTGGTGCGTGGCATGTTGGCGACTGGCATGGCAGGATGCTTTCGTCACTCCTTGCGGATTGTTCACTCTGTGCGTGAACAATCCGGGCTAGTGCGCGGGTCCCGGTTCCGCCGTAAGCCAAAGCGGTGTCGCCGCTTCGCTCTGCCACCGCAGTCCAAAGAGCGCCCGCCATGTTGCCTTGGCGGCCACCCCGGATGATATGCCCACTACCGCAATCCACGTGAAGTTTTGGTCAGAGTGACCATCCCTCACGATATTCCCTCCGGAGCCATCGGTTGGCAGCCGCGTCGTTGGTGATCTTGAGATTGGGGCCGTCCCATTCGATCTTTTTGCCGACGCGCATGGCGATGTTGCCGAGCAGGGGCGTCTCCGTCAGCAGGCCGCTGTGTTGGACGAAGTCGGAACCGGCCGGGGGTCCGCCGCGGCAAGCATCGACCCACTCTTTATATTGTCCCTGGGAGCGGGGCAGGACTTTGGGGGGAGGGCCGAATTCCTTCATCCGGGATTCGGGCACGAGGCGGTGCCCGATGAGTGTGCCCTTGTCGCCGATGAAGATCGGGCCTGGCACGCGGCGATCGGGTTCGAGGTCCTTTGGCTTGGGCGGTTCGAAACCCTCGTCGTGCCACGTGACGGAGACCGGTGGCATCCCGTCGCGCTCGGGGAAGTCGAAGCGGACGCGGAAGCGGCGCGGGTAGATCTCCGGGCCGAAGGAGCCCTCGCAGGTTCCCTCGATGGCGATTGGGTGCTGCAGTTTCAGAGCCTTGAAGATGGTGGACAGCGTGTGGCAGCCCATGTCACCGAGAGGGCCGGTGCCGAAATCCAGCCAATCGCGCCAGCGCCACGGGTGATAGTCGGGGTGGTACGGGCGCACGGGTGCCGGGCCGAGCCACAGGTCCCAATCTAGGCCCTCGGGCACGGGCGGCGTGTCCGTGGGGCGCGCCGTCGGCGGATCCCAGAATCGCTTGTTCAGCCCGACATGCACCTCGCGCACGCCCCCGATCGCCCCGGCGAGGATGAACTCCTGCGTCACCCGGGCATCTTCCTTCGCCTGACCCTGGTTCCCCAACTGCGTAGCGACCTTCGCCTTCCGCGCGGCCTCGGTGACCCGACGCGCCTCCTCGACCGAGTAAGCCAGTGGCTTCTCGCAGTACACGTGCTTCCCGCGCCCGATGGCCGCCAGGGTGATCGCCGCGTGCGAATGGTCGGGGACCGCCACCATCACGGCGTCCACATCTTCCTTCTCCAACAACTCGCGGTAGTCGGCGTACGCGCGGCAGCCCTTGTACGAGCCAGCGCCGTATTTCTTGGCGTAGTGCGCATCCACGAGGCGGCGGGCGGGCTCGCGTCCGCCCAGCCTCTGGTCCTTGCCCTGCATCCAGTCCCAGGAGATGTAGCCCCCGCCCTCGCGGCTCACGTCGCAAACCGCGACCACCTGCAACTCGTCGAAGTCCAGGAAATTGAAGAGGTTGACGTGGCCTTGGCCGCCCATGCCGATGCACGCGAGCGTCGTCTTTTCGTTGGGGGAGAGCTTTCCCGGGCCCCCGAGCACGTGGCGCGGGACCACGGAGAATGTCGCCCCCGCCATGATGCCGCCCAGGAATCGCCGCCGGGAAATGGTCGTCGGGCTGCCCTGCTTCTCTTGTCTGTTCATTGCCGTATCCTCTCTCGTTTCTGGGTCTGTCTTGCCTTCGTGTCTTTTCGCCAACTCAAATCGGGGCGGACCATGGCATGTGCCGCGGATATGTTCTTGCCGCCGATGGCGGCCAGCGCCAATTCGACGGCCGCGCGTCCGATTTCGCCGGCCCGTTGGATGACGGCCCAGAGCGGTTGGCGGATGACGCGCCGCACCGTGTCTTCCGCCCAGGTCTCCACCGGCTCGTCGAAGCCGGCCAGCAGCACGTCGTCCGGATGCCGGAGGCCGAGGTCGTCCATCACCTTGAGCGCTGGCAGGAAATGCAGGAAGCTCGTCGCGAAGATCGCGTCCGGCCGATGGCGCGGGTGCCGCAGGAGTTCGCGCAACGCATCCAGGGCCTCCGCCTCCCGCTCGTGGCGCCAGATCGTCAGGGACCTCGACCGGGGCAATCCCTCCGCCTTCAGCGCGTCGCAGTACCCCTCGAAGCGATCCCAGAGCGCGGCCACCGAGGGATCCCAGCCAAAGAAGGCGATCCTCCGCCGCCCGACGCGCAGCATGTCGCGCACCGCCTGCCTCGCGCCCCAGCGGTTGTCGCTGGTCGCCCGGCCCGCGCGCATTGCCTCCAGATAGTTGTCGACGAAGACCAGCGGGGTCTTCGACCGGCGCCGCATCGCCGCCAAGAAGACATCGAGGTCCGCCGCGGGCCGCGGCGCCATCAGCACCGCATCGACGCGCCGCGTTAGCATCCGTTCCACCAGCGACACCTGGCGCACCTCGCGACCCGAGTGCGCGATGCCGAGGAACAGCATGTGCCCCGATTCCGCCAGCCGCGCCTCGATGCCCGCGAGAAGTTTGAGGAAGTAGGCCTGCTCCAGATGGGGCAGCAGCACCCCCACCGTCCGCGTCCGCCCCGACCGCAACTGGCTCCCCAGCGCGTCGGGCGCCGCCCCTTCCGCCTCCAGCTTTTTGCGCACCCTCTCCGCCACCTCGGGGCGGATCCGGTTCTCCCGCCACTTGCCGTGGTACACGTACGATACCGTGGCGACCGAGACGCCCATCTCCCGCGCGATGGCCGAGAGCGATTTCATCGTGGTGGGGGCAGCTTAGGCGTTTAAGCTAGGCGATGTCAACCCCGGCGCGGGGCCAGGAACGCTCCGTAACAGGGCCATGGCACGGGTCGCTCACGCTCCCCGCTACGCCGCTGCCGCGTGTCACGGGAGAGATGCCTCATCCCGCGCGGCCCATCTGTGACCAGATGGGCTACGTTTAGGGTCGCCGGCTAGTGGGTCGCTGCGCCTGACTGGGTCGGCTGGAACACGATGGTCCCGAGGCGACCGGGGGGGAGGCGCCATTCGAGATGGGCGCCGGCGGCCATGTCTCGTGATCCGTCTTGCGTTGGGCCGATGTAGCGCGTGGCGCGCCACGCGGTGGCGCCTGGCGCGGGAACCTGGATGGATGCCTCCTGGTGTCCTGTGTTAACGGCGAAGAGGCCGACGTTGCCGCGGCCATCGTCCCAGGCGCTCTGGATGATCAGGGGAAAGGATATCGTCTGAGGGTTGCCGGGTTTGCGGCCCTTGGTCGGGGCGAGGTCCTTTTTCACCATCGGGGTGTCTGGGATCAGGGGGTGGCGCATTCTGCCGAGGAGGAGGAAGTCCCTGGCATGGGTTTGCATGGCGCCGTAATAATCCTGGAGGAGCGCTAGGCCATCGGGGGCCATTCCGTCGGGCGGTTGGGCGGTCGAGTTCCAGAAGGCGAGGCTGGGGATCTGGCCATAGACGAGCATGGCGGCGAGTTCCCAGATGCCGCGGCTATTTGCGGTCACCCATCCGAAGATGGCGGGGATGCGGTCGTGATAGAGATATTGCGCGAGGGGGATGCAGCCGGGGGTGGAGGATTCGTGGAAGAAGCGAGCCTGATAGCCGTGGAGATCCATGTTCAACAGTTCGGTGCAACTCTCCTTGGTGAGGAAGAAGTCGCGCAGTCCCCTGCGTGCGGCCTCGGCGCGGATCTGGCGGAACGCGTCGCGCGTGACGGTCGTCGACCAGGTGCCGCAGGGGATCGGGTGGCCGTGGGACGCGTCGAAGCAACTGGTTCGCCCATCGGGATACGGGCCGTGGTCCTGGTCGTCGTGGACGATGGCGAAGCCGAGATCGAAAAGACGAGCCGAGGTGTCGGGCAAGAAACGCCCGCCGAATCCGGTGCCGCGGCAGATGCGGTAGGAGTCGCGGCCCTCGGCGTGGAACGCCAGCAGTCGGCCATCGCTCATGCGCTCGCAGGATCGGTCGCCGTTGCTCTCGTCGAAGAACCGACCCAGCGCGACGTTGCCGTCCCGTCCATCGCGGGGCGCCTTCACGCTCGTGGTCCAGCGAAAGCCGGAGATGAATCCGGCCATCGTGATGCCCCGGTCTTTCAGGTGTGCCGCCAGATCCCGGAAGCGTTTTTCCCCAAGCGCGGGCGGGAAGTAGTCGATGCCGACCCAGTTGCCGTGTTTCTCCCACCCGAGGGGCCGATAGATGATCGGCGCTTTGAATCGCTTGGCCCAGGCGGCGAGGCGATCGGGGAGGGTTTCGGTGTCCTCTTTGTCCAACTGCGTGGAGAGGCACAGCGGGGGACTCAGAAGCAGCTGGGGCATGTCCTTGCGGTCGCGGATGGGGGTGCCCGACCAGGATTGTGCGGTGACCCAGGGGCGATAGACATCCGCGGCGTCCTGCCATGCGCCGCCGCACAAGGACAGGCGTGTCCGATAGGGCATCTCCCATTCCTTTCCCGCCTCGTACGGCATCATGTGCCGGACGCCGAACGCGGCGGTGACGTCGCGCCGGTCAAACCCGAACGCCTTGACGTGGCCCTCGCCGTCATCGGTCCAAAGGAGGAAGCCGCCGTCGGACCCGAGGCAGGCGGTCATTTGCGCGAAGAGTTCGGCGGGGTAGGAGCGCCAGAGTGGGGGTTGCCGCAGGGGGAGGAGCCGGCCCTCGAACATGGGGAACAGGTAGCGCTTCTCGGCTGTCCCGGAGGGCGAGGGCGTCGCGAGGGCGGGATACGTCACGCTGGCGAGGGCGAGCGTGGGGTCTTTTGGCCTAACCGATAGGGACCAGAGCGATTCTCCCGGGGTCTCGGCCAGGCGGATTTTGGCGCGGGCCGTCGCCCGCGAGTGATCGAACTCCAGTTCCAGATCGTTGGCGGCCCGGCGCGTCACGCGCGATGTCATCTCCGCCGCGTCGAGTTCTCCGGCGGGCCGAGTCCCCTTGACCCAAAGGACGTGGAACAGGCCGGGGGAAGACTTCGTGTCTTGCGCGACATGTTCCAGGGAGCGGGCCTTGTCCCGCAGCGAGACGATGCGCCCGTCGCGAAGCGCGATGCGGATCGAGGCGTTCTCCAAGACGGTTTCCTCGGCGGCGCGGGAGACCAGGGGCGTCAGGAGGATGAGGGATGCCAGGGCGAACCGGGCTCGTTTGGGAGTGCCTGGTCTCTTTGGGGGCGGGATAGACATTAGGGCATTATGGTGGCGGCGGCGACGGATGTCCACGGGCTGGTGGAAGGCGAAGACCTTCCGACCCCCGGGGCGCAGAAAGTGCGGCCCCTCCGGTAACAGAAGGGCCCGGGCGCTCGGCCGAGGCGCCCACGGTCTGACCCGGATTGTTCACGCGCAGAGTGAACAATCCGCACGGAGTGCCGACACGAAGTGTCGGGGTTAGCTACACCCTGAATTTTCGAACCAGGCGTAACCGCGGGCGATTTCGGCGGTTTGTCCATCCATGATGCGCGCGTGGCGTTTTGTGATGGTGGTTGCCCTCGTCTGTCCAATCGCGTTGGCGAATGGCCAGGTGCCGAGTCTGTTGGAGCGTTTCGACAGGGCAGATCGGGATCGGGACGGGAAGGTGACGCGCGAGGAGGCGGGCGGGGCGGCGTGGTTCGATCAGTTGCTGCGGCGGCTGGACCGAAATGGCGACGGCGCGCTTCAGCGAGCGGAGATTCCCGCGGCACCCCGCCGACAGGTCCCCGAGGCAACCGGGTTTAAGATGCCCGATGAGCCGGCGCACGAGGTGCATCGGGACATCCGGTATGCGGAGATCGGGGGCGTCGACCCGAACCTTTTGAGCCTGGACCTATACCTGCCGAAAGGGCGCGATCCGGAGAAGAAATGCCCCGTGATGATCATGATCCACGGGGGTGGATGGAGGCGGGGCGACAAGGCGAGTCCGGCCATCGTGGGGGCCAAGATGCGGCATTTCGTGGGCGCGGGGTATATCTATGCGACCATCAATTATCGGCTTTCGCCGGAAAAGCCGATGGAGGGGGGCATCCGGCACCCGGTCCACGCGCAGGATTGCGCGAAGGCGATCGCGTGGGTCCACGAACACGTGTCGGAATACGGCGGTGATCCGGGTCGCCTGCACCTGATGGGCCATTCGGCGGGTGGCCATCTCGCCGGGATCGTCGGGACGAACGAGCGTTTCCTGAAGTCGGAGGGGAAGGACCTGTCGATCTTGAAGAGCAATGTGCTGCTGGATCCGGCGGCGCTGGATATCCCTGGCTATATGAAGCTCACGGAAGGCCGTGGCATGACGCAGTTGTACGAGGCGGCATTTGGGAAGGACGAGGCGAATTGGCGGGACGCCTCCCCGCAGGACCACGTGGCGCCGGGCAAGGGGATCCCGCCGACATTGATCTTCTACGCGGGCGAACGGATGAACCTCGACCGATTTGGGCCGGCCCTGGCAGGGGCCCTGACCGCGGCGGGTTCGCCATCGAGAGCGGTCGATACCGTCACGCTGGATCATGGACCGATCAACTCCCATATCGGGATGATCGGCGAACCGATGACGGAGCTCATCATGCGGCTTCACGCGGGGGAGGACGCGGCGAAATTCCCGGAAAGGATCGGGGCGAAGGGGGCTCCGCCGGGCGGGGCGGCCGGGCCATCGGGCGGGAGCCAAAGCGGCGCCGCAACGCCGCGGTCCGAAATTCCTGGCGGCGGGGCCTCTGGCTAGGAGAAGCTCGGGAGTATCTTCGCGCGCAGGCGCGCGAATCCGCGCATTGCCCGAGATGACGTTTTGGGTCAGGCTCGTGGGCAGAGAGGGAGGTGCCTGGCGATGGCGATCGAATCGGTGGATCCCGCGACGGGAAAGAGGACAGAGGCCTACGATGCGATGTCCCCGGAGACGATCCGGGACGCGTTGGAAGTGGCGCACCGGCGGTTTAGCGAGTGGCGGCGGTTGGATTTTTCCGGGCGCGCGGCGAGGATGCGGGCCGCGGCGGGGCGCCTGCGCGAGCGGCGGGACGAACTGGCCCGGCTCATGGCGGGCGAGATGGGAAAGCCCTTCGCCCAGGGTTTGGCGGAGGCCGACAAGTGCGCGTGGGTCTGCGAATACTTCGCCGAACATGCGGAATCCTTCCTGCGGCCCGAGAGCGTCGAGACCGACGCGTTGCGGAGTTATGTGGCGCATCGCCCGCTGGGGGTGATCCTCGCGGTGATGCCGTGGAATTTTCCGCTGTGGCAAGTCTTTCGGTGCGTGGCGCCGGGCCTGATGGCGGGAAACGCGATCGTGCTCAAGCACGCCTCGAACGTGTCTGGCTGCGCGCTCGCCATCGGGGAGATGCTGGGCGAGGCGGGATTTCCCGAGGGGCTGTTCCGGGCCCTGCTGGTTGAATCGCGGAACGTCGGGCCGATTATCGAAGATCCGCGCGTCCGCGCAGTGACGCTGACCGGCAGCGTGCCGGCGGGCCGGTCGGTGGCGGCGAAGGCCGGTGAGATGTTGAAGAAGACGGTGCTGGAGTTGGGCGGGAGCGATCCCTACGTGATCCTGGAGGACGCGGATCTGGATGCGGCGGTCGCGGCTTGCGTAAAGTCGCGCCTGATCAACAGCGGGCAGAGCTGCATCGCGGCGAAGCGGTTCATCGTGGTGGAATCGGTGCGGAGAGAATTTGAGGAGCGCTTTGTCGCGAGGGTCGCGGAAGAAATCGTGGGCGATCCCATGGCGGAGGGGACGACCGTGGGACCGCTGGCGCGGGAGGATCTCCGCGCGGAGTTGCACGGGCAGGTGCGGCGGACTGTGGGTGCGGGCGCGCGATTGCTGGTTGGCGGCAAGATGCCGGACGGGGCGGGGTGGTTTTATCCCCCGACGGTGTTGTCGGAGGTCCGCCCCGGAATGGCGGCCTTCGACGAGGAGACCTTCGGTCCCGTCGCCGCGATCGTGGGCGCGAGCGACGAGCGCGAGGCGATCGAGCTGGCGAACGCGTCGGACTTTGGCCTCGGCGCCGCGGTCTTCACAAGGGATCGGGTCCGGGGCGAGCGCATCGCGGTCGAGGAACTGGAGGCGGGGAGCTGTTTCGTGAACGATTTGGTGAAATCGGATCCACGGTTACCGTTCGGCGGGGTAAAGCGATCCGGTTATGGCCGCGAGCTGGGGATGCTGGGTATTCGCGAGTTCGTGAACGCGAAGACCGTGTGCGTGAGGTAGGGTGGCGAAGGGCGGTTTTCGGATTAGGGTCGTGGCATTCGAGGTGACATGAGCGAATACCATTTCTCGACGGAGCTGTGGCTGCCCCGCCCGCGCGCGGAGGTGTTTCCCTTTTTTTCGGAGGCGCGGAATCTGGAGCGGATAACGCCGCCGTGGTTGAAATTCGAGGTGCTGACGCCGGGGCCGATCCCGATGCGCGCGGGTGCGCTCATCGACTACCGGATCACGGTGCGCGGTTTTCCTTTGCGCTGGCGGACCGAGATCGCGGAATGGGATCCCCCTCGGCGGTTCGTGGACGTACAATTGCGGGGGCCGTATACGCTCTGGCACCACACCCACACCTTTGAGGAAAGGGATGGCGGGACTCTGTGCGGCGACGTCGTGCGCTATCGGCCCCGTGGTGGCGCGCTCGTGAATTGGCTCTTCGTGCGGCGCGATGTCGAGCGGATCTTCCGGTTCCGGCAGGGGCAGCTGCGGGAGATTTTCGGGGCCGGGGTGGCGACGATCTGAAGACTCGATTTTCCCGCAGAGGCGCAGGGACGCCGGGGGATGCTATCGCCGCCAGTTTCCGGAAGGGTGCGGGCCCGCCTGAAGCCACGCCGGCAGGTCGGTGATGGCGGGAAGGATATCGCGCATGCCGAGTTGCCGGGCCTCGTTCTCCGATAGGTGTCCGGTCAAGACGACGACGATGTCGGTGCCCTGGCTGCGTGCCATGTGGACATCGGTGGTGGCGTCGCCGACTACAAGCACCTCGTGCGGGGCGAGACCCTCTCCGGCCATGAGTTCCCGGAGGTGGTAACCGGTGGCCTTCTGCTTATCGGGATCGTCGGTCTCGGCGGTCGAGATGGCGTGGCGGAAGAGGTGCCGGATCTGGAATCGCGCGAGCAGGCGCGTCAGGTTGTCGGCATTCATTCCCGTGATAGCGGATAGGGCGTACGATCCCGAGAGTTTGGCGAGGGTGGCCCCGGTGCCGGGGACGAGCGCGGCGGTGTCCAGGAACAAGTCGGAGCGGATAAGGTCCCGATATCGGCTCAGGACCTCGGGCACCTTTTTGGGGTGTTCCGGGATCATGCCTTCGATCTCGGTCCGGGCGGATTTGCCCCAGTTCGTCAGGATGCGCTCGCGCGCGATGTCAAAATCCAAGGCGATCCCGGATTCGGTGGCCGCGCGGTGGTAGCAATGGAAGTAGCCCTCGTTGGTGCCCTGCCACAGGACGCCATCGCAGTCGAAGACAAGGTGCCGGTAGCCGCGGTTCATGGGGATGTGCGGAGAGGAATCTGTCGGACAGAGTGCGACAGATTCCTAGGCCTTGGTCCCAACGTGTCAAATGTCATTGCAGGAAGGGGCCGGATTGTTGAAGCCATCGCGTTCGTGCAGGCGGCGGAGGCAGCGGTGGTCCGACTACCAACCGAGGTCGGCGTGGGTGAACGCAGCCTCGGGGAAAGCCGGGGGAGCGAAATGGTCTCCCTGTGCGACGGCGAGGGTTTTCCCGTACGTGCGGGATGGCGAGGTCCTCTTCGAGGCCTACGCGAATGGGGGAGCGGCGGATAAGCCGCAGATGCTGGCGAGCGGATCGTGGCGGAAGACCTATTGGAGGACATGTTCCTCGCGGCAGGGGCAGGGAAGCAGAGATTATACATAATCCCATCGATGAAGCTGGTCGTCGTGCGAATGGGGGACCTGCGGAAGGGCATGCGGTTCCGGGATGCGGAATTCTTGGATCGGCTGCTAGGGATCTCCCAGCCGCACCGAGATCGGGATCGGCTGGCCCTTCTTGGGCCGGAATTCTCCTATGACGTAAGAGCCGTCGGGTTCGGGTGACGGGGCACCGTCGAGGAACACGACATGGCCGGACTCATAGGTCATGGCGCCGACGCGGCTGTTGCCGAGGGTCAGGAGCGCGTTGCCGACCGAGTCCTTGATCGTGCAGGCGAATCCGCGGTCCCTGTCGACGGGCTCGATGATCGCGGTGAACGGCAAGTCGTTGAGGAAGCCGCAGCTCGTGTGGCTGTCGCCGACCGCCAAGATGAAGTGCGAATCGGGGGTGGCCCGCCCCTCGATGACTGCCTTGCCGCCGGCCACGTCCACGTGGGAGATGCCCGGGGCCGAGGGTGTCGGTGTCCTGGGCTCGGGGACGGCTTGCCGTGCCTGGCCTTCCGACTGAGAGGCCGGCCGGGTGTTGAAGATCACCTTGCCTTTCGCGAGCTTCGCCTGGAGGAGCACGGGTTTTTCTCCGGCGTATTGAATGTGCAGGAGACCTTTCTTGGGGCCGGGTTCCATCACGCGGGCCACCTTTGCCCGGCCGGCGTCCCGATAGACGATGATGTCGCCCGGGGCGAACGAGCGCGCGAGTTGGTTCACCAGCACGTAGCTCTCGCGCGGGATTTCCGGGTGGAGAGCATCGGTGACGACGACGTAGGGTGCGAGCACGAACCCGCGGATCCCCGCGGCGACCGCGATCAAGACGCCCCAGAGCGTCCATCGCCTCGTCGCCTTTGTCAGGCCGAGTGGGGAGTGCCCCTTCAATTGCTCCGGCGTGATGCCCTTTGCCCGCGCCCATGACGTGGAGGCGAGAAACTCCCGATGCATGCGCAGCCACTTGGGATAAAACGAAAGGCCGATCACCAGGATGGCGGCGCCGTACATCCAGCGCATCGGGCCCGGCAGGGACACGAAGGTGACGCAGAACAGCGGGCCGAAGAACGTCATCGCATTCCACAGGCCAAACAGCAGCGCCCGCGTTGTGGCCCCGCGTTTCTCCGCCTCCGTCATGTGGGCGCAGATCTCGCGGGTCAGCGGTGAGCGGAAGGGTGCCCATGTCAGAAAATCCTCCAACGCCGCCTTCGATCGAGAACTTCCCGGCGGTTCCTGCGGCGTGCTCGCGATGGTCGCGACCCGGGTCCCGACCTCCCCTGCGCGCTGGTAGCGCCGCGCGGGCTCGTTCTCCAAGGCTCGCAAGACGACCTCGTCCAGGCGGACGTCGACGAGGACCGTTTTCGATGGCGGTTCGATGCGCGCGGCGGGGAGTTCGCCGGTGAGCATTTCATAGAAGACGACCCCGAGGCTATAGATGTCGGCGCGGTGATCGACATCGATGGGGCGGGTGAGTTGCTCGGGCGCCATGTAGGGCAGGGTACCGACGACGCCACTAGCCCGCGTGAGACCTTCGGGTTCGGCCGCGCCGGCCGCCGCGGGCGGCATCTCGCCGCCGAGGATCTTCGCGACCCCGAAGTCTGCAATCTTCACCCGGCCCCCGCGGTCGAGCAGGATGTTCTCGGGTTTGATGTCGCGGTGGACGATGCCGCGGTCGTGGGCGAACTGGAGCCCGTCACAGATCTGGGGGACGACGGCCAGCGCCTGGGCGGGCGTGAATCGTCCGGCGCGCAGCGCCTGGCGGAGGTTGACGCCATCGACGAACTCCATCAGCAGGTAGAAGAAACCATTGGCCTGGCCGAAGTCGTAGACGGTGACGATGTGGGGGTGATCGAGTCGCGCGAGGGCCTGCGCCTCTCGGGCAAATCGGGCGGCGAACTCTGGGTCCTTCTCTCGCTCTGGCGCCAGGATCTTTAGGGCGACCAGGCGGTCGAGGGATTTCTGCCGTGCCCTGTACACGACGCCCATGCCGCCGCGGCCCAGGCATTCCAAGATCTCCAGCTGCGGGAACTGGGGGGCGATGTCTTCGGGCGCGGGCGGCGGTTGCGCGGCGGCGGCTTCGGCGGGGATGGCGGTCTCGGGGCTGAGGTGAAACGCGCCCAGGCAGCGGGGGCACAGGCCTTCTGGGGCGTCGGCCGACAGGGCCGACCCGCATCGGGGACAGGTCGCGGACGTATTTTCGTTCATCACCCTTGGATTAAGCGTTCGCGTCGTCCTGTTACGAGAATTTAGCCCGGATCGTCTGACCCGAAACCTCTTTTCGATGGACGCTCCCATCTTGAACCATGAATTGCTCCCAAGCTGGAGCTTGGGAACAAGAAAAGAAAATAGGCCGAGGGCTTGGCGTTGTAGGGCGCGGATTCCCATCCGCGCCACGATGGCCCGGCCGGTTGCCCATGGCGCGAAAGGGATTTCGCGCCCTACATTTTCCTCCCCGGTGGCGCCCCGCGAGCGGGGCATGATGTCTGGCCAGAAACTTCACCCCCTGGCGCAGAGACGCCCCACAACATCTGTAGGCCGCCTGTGCCAGGCGGCAGCGGGTGTCGAGTTTCCCCAAAAATAATGTCCCGCGGCGCGCCGCCGGCGAAGCTTGCCAGAAAATTCAAACTCCCCGGCTGAGGACCGAGGCCACGTGCCGGAGTTCGTCATCGACCTCGGCGGGATCCGAGACGGTGTCCGCGATGGTCTCGCGAAACAGTTCCCGGAACCGCTTTCTCAATCGGTGCACCGCGACCCGGGTGGCGCCCTCGGTCAGGCCCATTCCCCCGGCCAACCGGTCGTAGGCGATCTCGCCGCGCGCGGCGGCCAGGCATTCCTTGAGCGAATCGAACTCGTCGCCTTTGCCATGGCCGACATATTCCGCTCGCAGGCGTTCCAGCGCCGTTTCGAGGAGCGTCACGGCCCATCGGCGTTCGAAGACATGATCTGCCGGGAGCATTTCGGTGGGGGGTTCGGCCCCGTAGCGTTGTTCGGCGACCTCCGTGTCGAATGGCACCGGGGCCAGTCCGCCCCCGCGCTTCAGTCGGCGCGACCGATCCCACTCGTTGGCGAGGAATCGCTTGAACGCCACCAGCAGGAATGTCCGGAATCGGCCCTTCTCGCGGGCGGCGGCGCGGAGGTAATGCTTCTCCAACAGCTTCGCGAAGAAGGCCTGGGTGAGATCCTGTGCGTCCTCGGGCCCGCGGCCTTGGCGGCGGACGAACGCGTAGAGCGGGTACCAGTACGTCCGGCACAGGGTCTCGAGCGCCGACGCTGATTCCGGGGAGGCGCGGTCTTGTGCCGCGAGGACCACCGACCACCTCGTGGTGGCGAAGACCGATGCGCGATCTGTGGATTTTGCCGTGTCCGTCATCGCCCTGCCTTTAGATTAAGCGGGTGGTGCCCCTTGTTACAAACGTGGCGTTTGAGGGTGTGCCGCAGCGCGAAAAAGATCTCGTGTCCTTCATCGCCGAGCGCTGCACCCTCGGGTAGTGCGTCACGCGAGGATTTGGTGTGCGGGTTGAGGCATTGCCTGAGGGGAATGGGCGCTGGTAGTATCCGGCGTCCAAACTGGAACGAAGGCAGGAAAGGCGTTTTAAATGATACACCAAACATTTTGCGGGGCGGCGCTGGTTTTCGCGCTCCTGGTTGCAGCTCGGGCGTCGGCCCAAGAACTTGTCCCTTTTGTGCTGCCCTGGGATGACGGCGCGGCGCCCGAGCTGGTGCCCGCGGCGGCCGACCGGCGGGAGGCGGGGTCGCGGGGTCGGGTCGAGGTGAGGGGCGGGCATCTCTTCGCGGGGAAGGAGAGGCTGCGGCTGTTCGGGGTCAACGTGACCGCCGGGGCCTGTTTCCCGGCACGAGACAAGGCGGAGGCGATCGCGGCGAGGATGGCGAAGTTTGGCATCAACGCGGTGCGGTTCCATTTTCTGGATTCGACGTGGGGCGACACGCGGCTGATCGATTACGGCTCCGGATCCAATCTCAATTTTAATGCCGACGCCCTGGAGCGCCTGGATTTCTTCGTCCATGCGCTGGAGCGACGGGGGATCTATATCAACCTGAATCTGCTGGTGGGGCGGCGTTTTGGCGTAGGGGATGGCGTCGATCCAAAGATCAACGATCTGG
The DNA here is from genome assembly GCA_964651705.1 of uncultured Verrucomicrobiales bacterium. Classification (GTDB taxonomy): domain Bacteria; phylum Verrucomicrobiota; class Verrucomicrobiia; order JADLBR01; family JADLBR01; genus JADLBR01. The sequence goes on along the minus strand of CAZYWZ010000003.1, from coordinate 86,780 downwards.
ATTGGAAGACGGCGCACGCGATCGGATTTTTCCACGAGCCGCATCTCAGGTCGCAAAAGGAATACGCGCGGCGCCTCCTGACGCACAAGAATCCGCACACGGGCCGGACCTATGCGGAGGACCCGGCGGTGGCGATGGTGGAGATCAATAACGAGAACGGCCTCATGCATCAGTGGTTCGGGCGGCAGTTGGATGCGCTGCCGGAGCCATTCGCGGCGGATCTGGCGCGGCAATGGAACGCGTGGCTGGTGGCCCGTTATGGGCAGACCGCCCGTCTCGCGGAGGGGTGGAAGGCGCGCAACGAGGCGCCGGGTCCCGAGATGATCGCGAATGGCGATTTCGGGCGTGGCATCGAGGCGTGGAGCATCGAGCGGCACGGCGGGGCGGAGGCCGACGTGGCGTGCCCGGAGGGCGCGATGCGGTTGGCGGTCCGCAAGACGGGCGCCGAGGGGTGGCACGTGCAGGTTAACCAGTCGGGTCTGAAGATCCGCGCCGGTCAGTTGTACACGGTCCGTTTTCGCGCGGCGGCGGACTCGAAGCGGAAGGTGGACGTGACCCTGATGCAGGCACGCGAGCCGTGGGAGGCGCTGGGGTTCAGCGCGCCCATCGAACTGGGGCCGGAATGGCGGGAGTTCTCCTTCGTGTTCCTCGCCCCGCGGGATGACGACAACGCGAGGCTGGGATTCACCGACCTGAATCAAGGGGGCGCGACCTTTCGTTTTGACGACATGTCGATGCGGCCGGGGGGGCGCACGGGGTTGGGCGAGAACGAATCACTGGAGAAGGGGACGATCGCGGTGCCCGTTTCGACGGGCGCCCGCGGCATGACGCCGGAGGCGAGACGCGACTGGGTGCGGTTCCTCTGGGAGACCGAGCGCCGCCATTGGAACGAGATGCGGCGGTTCTTGCGGGAAGAGTTACGCGTAGCCGCCCCGATCGTCGGCACGATCGTGGGCAACAGCACGCCGAACCTCATGGCGGACATGGATGTGGTGGACACCCACGCCTACTGGCAACACCCTAGGTTCCCGGGGCGCGACTGGGACCAGGACAACTGGATCGTCTCGAACAAGTCGATGGTGGATGAGCCGCAGCACGCGACCCTGACGCGGTTGGCCTTCTGCCGCGTCGCGGGGAGGCCGCACATGGTGAGCGAGTACAATCACCCCGCGCCCAACCCCCACGCCTCCGAGGGGCCGCTGATGCTGGCCGCCTTTGCCGCGCTCCAGGACTGGGACGCGCTATTTCTATATACCTACGCACATCGCGATGCGGACATCCCCTCGGAGGCCATGACGGGATTCTTCGATTTGGGCCGCCACTCGACGGCCTGGGCCAACGTGCCCGCCGCATCTGCGCTCTTCGTGCGCGGCGACATCGCGCCCGCCCCGGAGGTGCTGACCCTGCCTTTCGATTCCGAACGCGAGATCGCGCACATCGCCACGGCCGGGCGCCATTGGGGCGTCGTGGCCGTCGAGCACTTCGGCGCCGACCTGCGGCACGCGATCGCGCGGCGCATCGAATTGGACCTCAAGGCCGCTGGCCCGAGCCCCGCGACGCCATCGCTCGATGGCGCGACGCGCTTGGGGGCGGCGGATGGCCGCCTGTCGTGGGATCTCGACGAGTCGGGCAGGGGCCTGTTCGTCGTGCGTTCGCCGCGGACCAAGGCGCTAATCGGTGCGGCCGATGGGCGGCGAGTGGATCTGGGCGATGGCGTCGACGCCGAGGTCGGGCGCACGATCCAGGGGTGGTGCACGGTTGCCCTCACGGCCCTGGAGGGAGAGTTTCCCGCGCCGAAGCGCGCGCTCCTCGTCGCCACGGGTTTCACCGAGAACACGGGCATGGGTTGGAAGGACAAGGACAAGACCACGGTGGGGCGCGACTGGGGCCGCGCGCCGGCGCTGGTGGAATGCATCCCCGCGCGCCTCCGGGTCGCGGTGCCCAAGGGCGTGCCCCTCCCCGTCGTCCGCGCCCTCGATGAGCGGGGCCAACCCAAGGGGGATGTGGAGGTCAACCGCTCGCCCGATGGTGCCGCCGAGTTCCATATCGGTCCCGCCCACAGGACCCTCTGGTATGAGATCCGCCCGTCCGTAGCGAGATAGGCACGACGGATGACCGCGCCGCCGGCGCGGGGATGCGCCGTGTCATTTTCAAGGGGGAACTTCCCCTGGTGGCGCAGGCATTCCTGCCTGCGGCGGCGGCCCTGAGCGACCGGGGGCAGACAGGAATGCCCCGCGCGCGGGGCCCCACCGGGGCGGAAAATGGTAGGCTGCGCCTTGGCGCACGCTGCCGCATCGACCGTCCGCGTGCGCCAAGGCCATCTACATCGCGACCCAATTTTCGAGTCCGCGCGGCGCCCGTTGGCGACCTTGTGCGCGAGTTGATGCCGGCTAACCTTTTAGCAATCTCAACCGAGGACCAGTACACCGTTGTCTCTGATTTTCGTCCATGCCGATCGATGACAAGCGACTGATTTTGCTGACCGGCGCCTCCGGGTACGTCGGGGGGCGTCTGTTGCGCATTTTGGTGGAGCGGGGGGAGCGGGTGCGGTGCCTGGCGCGTTATCCGGAGAACCTGAGGTCGCGGGTGCCAGAAGGGGTGGAGGTGGTGGCGGGCGATGTGCTGGATCGAGGGAGCCTGGATCGCGCGCTGGCGGGGGTGGGCGCGGCGTACTACATGGTGCACTCGATGGCCTCGGGAGAGGCGTTTGAGGCGATGGAGAGCGAGGGCGCCGAGAACTTTGGGCTTGCGGCACGGGAGGCGGGCGTCGGTCGCATCATCTATCTGGGTGGGCTCGGCGATGATGCCGAGGCGCTCTCGCCGCACCTGCGCAGTCGGCAACGGGTGGGGGCCTTGCTGCGCGAGAGCGGGGTCCCGACGATCGAGTTCCGGGCCTCGATCGTCATCGGGTCGGGGAGCCTGTCTTTCGAGATGGTGCGGGCGTTGACCGAGCGTCTGCCGGTGATGGTGACCCCGCGCTGGGTTTCGGTGCGGGCGCAACCGATCGCGATCTCGGATCTGCTGGAGTATCTTGCGGCGGGACTGGAGACCAAGGCGGCGGGGAATCCCATTTTCGAGATCGGCGGGTCCGATCAGGTCTCTTATGGGGAGATCATGCGCGAGTACGCGCGGCTGCGGGGGCTGCGGCGGCTGATGATCCCGGTGCCGGTGCTTTCGCCGAGGCTCTCCAGCCTCTGGCTGGGGCTCGTGACGCCCCTGTACGCGCGGGTGGGCAGGATTTTGGTCGAGAGCCTGCGGCACGAGACGCTGGTGCGGGACGATGCGGCGTCGAGGGTCTTCGGGATCCGTCCCCGAGGCATGCGGGAGGCCATCGCCGACGCCTTGGCCAACGAGGACCGTGAGCTCGCGGAGACGCGGTGGTCGGACGCCATCTCGTCTTCCGGCGCCCGGCCGGATTGGGCGATGGCCCGTTTCGGGAATCGGCTCGCCGACATCCGGGAACGACGGGTGGGGGTGCGGCCCGCGGCGGCGTTCGCTCCCATCCGGCGCATCGGCGGCAGGGCGGGGTGGTACTATGCGGATTGGCTGTGGCGCGTGAGGGGATTCATCGACCTTCTGGTGGGGGGTGTCGGGGTGCGGCGGGGACGCAGGGACCCGGAGGAATTGCGCGTGGGCGATGCCCTGGATTGGTGGCGGGTGGAGGACTATGCGCCCGACCGACGACTCCGGCTCTCTGCGGAGATGCGGCTCCCGGGCCGGGGTTGGCTCGAGTTCGAGGTGGTACCGGCAGATGGAGGTTCTATCATCCGTCAGGTGGCGACCTTCGATCCGGTCGGGCTGGGGGGCCTATTGTACTGGTATGGGATCTATCCCATCCACGGATTGGTCTTTGGGGGGATGCTGCGGGGGATCTGCCGCCGGGCCGAGGCGGCGGCGGAGGCGATGGCGGATGGGTAGGATACTTGTCACTGGGGCGACCGGGTTCATTGGCTATGAGGTCGCCAGGCAACTCTCGGCGGCGGGGGCGCGCCCGCGGTTGCTCGTCCGGCGCCCATCGCGGGGGGCGCTCTTGCGCGGATTCGATGCCGAGGTCATGCAGGGCGATCTGCAGAGCCCGGCCAGCATGCGGCGGATCGTGGAGGGCGTCGATGCCGTCATCCACCTTGGGGCGCGGGCGACCTTCGAGGATTACACGCTGCTGAAGCCCTCCATCGTCGATGGGTCTGTCGAATTGATGAAGGCGGCGAGGGAGGTTGGCGTGAAACGTTTTGTCTATGCCAGCAGCCTCCTGGTGTATGATTCGCAGGGGGCGCCGATCGAGCGGGAGACTCCGGCCACCTCGCGGCTGGGATACTCGAGGGCGAAACTCGAGGCCGAGGGTCGCCTGGGCCAGATCGCGAAAGAGGCCGGCATGAGTTTCGCGTCGGTCCGGTTGCCCCACGTCTACGGGGCGCGGGACCTCATCTTCCAGCAGATCCGCCGCGGTTCCGTGATCCAGCCGGGGCGGGGCGACAACCTTTACGCGCATCTCCATGTCGAGGATGCGGCCCGGTTGATGATCCGCATCGCGGAGACCGGGTGGTCCGGGATCAGTGCGGTTGGCGACGACCGTCCGGCGACATGGCGTGAGTTTTATTCGGTGGTTAGGGAACATTACCCGGCGCTGCGCGTCATCCGCATCCCGCGGTGGTTGGCGCTTGCGGGCACCTCGCTCCTGGGCCTGGCGGCACCGACGCGGTCCAGGCCGCTGCTCTACACGCCCGACGCGGTGCGGGGCGCGAACCTCTGCCTGCCGGTCAGGCCGGGACTGCTCTGGGAGGCGGTTGGGCTGCGGCCGAAGTATGCTAGCATCTGGGACGGTATTCCGGTCGTGCTCGACGAGTGCGTCGCCTTCCGGTGGTCGCACCCGTTGGATGACCGCAGCCGCTGATCCCGCCGCGGCGCGCGGGTGGTCGTGACGCCTGACTCGTCACCTCGAAAGTGAGGGCCATGATCGGGGGGCGCGCGTTTCGCCGAGCAGCAACCCCTCGATCTCGCCATACGTGGTGACCACGTGGTCGGCCTGGGCGAGCCTGTCTGCCGGCAGCGAGTTGGTGATGGCGATCGAAGTCATCCCGGCGGCTCGCGCGGCCTCGATGCCCGCCGCGGCATCCTCGATGACGCAGCATTCGCCGGGCTCGACCCCCATCCGCTCCGCCGCGCGCAAAAAAATGTCCGGCGCCGGTTTCCCGCGGGCCACGTCCTGGGAACTGACGACCACCGGGAAATGGCGGCGCAGGTCGCCCATCTCCAATACCGCATCGATCACCGCGTGCGGGGAACCCGAGGCCACCGCCAGCCGATAGCGGCGCGACAGCCGCCCCACGAAACCCGGAATCCCTTCGAAGATCGGCCGCTCCGCGCGGATGATCTCCAGAAAGCGATTCTGCTTCCATCCCATCAGCACCTCGATCGGCTGCGGGGGCTGGTGCATCCGGATGAAATCGAGCCAAAGGGCGCGGTCGGACCTCCCGTAATATGCCGGGAAATCAATCCCGTGGGTCTCCGCGTACCCCATCCCGGCAAAAATCTCGCGGAAGGCCCGCTCGTGCCGGGGTTCGCTGTCCACGATCACCCCATCCATGTCGAAGATTACTGCGCGGAATGTGCTCATGCTTGGCCCGAGACTATACCGCACATGGCAAGGCCAACGATCCCGCCTTTGAATCGATCCCGAACGATCTTGGGCGATTTGGGGGTGGGGTTTATAACCGATTGTAAGCCAATCGCTTGCTTATTAATGCGCCAAGGGCGTTTACGGGGAGTGCTGCTGCTTTCTCCACGGCTCACCCCCCCGCGCTCCACGGCGCCCCGAGAAAATTGCCTCACCCCTGAAGATTTTTGTTGCCGCGCGAAGTCGTTTCACTATATTCGCCACTCCTTCTGCCTTGCAGAGCGGCACAAGCCGACGCATTGGCGGGTGGTTTTGGCTCCCGTGCCGAAGGGTGGCGGGCGCGAGTAAAAAACACCGATGAGTCCCTCGGGTGACGTATCGTCGCCCGAGGAATCCGGAGAGAGATTGGAGAGATATCGTGCCGACGATCAACCAGTTGGTGAGGAAAGGGCGCAGGGCGGCGAAGGCGAAAGGCAAGTCGCCCGCGCTGACGAGTTGCCCGTTCCGCCGCGGCGTGTGCGTGCAGGTCATGACCCGCACGCCCAAGAAACCGAACTCGGCGCTGCGCAAGGTCGCCAAGGTTCGGCTCACCAACGGCTACGAGGTGATCGCCTACATCCCGGGCGAGGGGCACAATCTCCAGGAGCACTCGATCGTCCTGGTGCGCGGCGGCCGGGTGAAGGATCTGCCCGGGGTCCGCTACCACATCGTCCGCGGCACCCTCGACGCGCTTGGCGCGGCGGGGCCCAGCAATACGAACAAGGTCAACCGAAATCGTTCCCGGAGCAAATACGGCGTCAAGCGGCCCAAGGAGGCCGGGGGCGACGCGAAGAAGAAGTAAGGATTTTCTGGAGGTCGAATCACCATGGCCAGGCGCAGGAAAGCCGAGAAACGCGAAATGATGCCGGACCACCGCTACGGGGATCCCCTCGTGGCGCGGCTGGTTAGCACCGTCATGCGGTGCGGCAAGAAATCTGTCGCGGAGCGCATCGTCTATGACGCGATCAATCTGGCCAACAAGGGCCACGATGGCGCCGACGCGGATCCCCTCATCGTCTTCCGCAAGGCCATCGACACCGTCAAGCCGCGGGTCGAGGTCCGCGCGCGCCGGGTCGGCGGCGCGACCTACCAGGTGCCCAGCGAGGTGCCCATCGAGCGGCAGACCTCGCTTGCCATACGCTGGATCGTCTCGTTCGCCCAGAAGCGCAAGGGGGTGCCGATGGCGCGCGCCCTGGCCAACGAGTTGCGCGATGCGGCCAACGGGCAGGGGGGCGCGGTCAAGAAGCGCGACGATGTCCACAAGATGGCGCAGGCGAACAAGGCCTTCGCGCACTTCCGCTGGTGAGCCGGCGGCCACACCCATTTCATGCGATAGGAAGATAAGGATGAGCACCACGGCCACAGCGGAAAACAGACTCGCCATCGATAAGGTGCGCAACGCGCCCGACCGCCGTATGCCGCTCGAGCGGACGCGCAACATCGGGATCGCCGCCCACATCGACGCCGGCAAGACCACCCTCACCGAGCGGGTCCTCTTCTACACCGGCGTCATCCACAAGATGGGCGAGGTCCACGAGGGCGGCACGGTCACCGACTGGATGGAGCAGGAGCGCGAGCGGGGCATCACCATCACATCGGCCGCGACCACGTGCTTTTGGACGCAGCGCCCGGAGGCGGGCGTCTACAAGCAGTACGAGGGCATCGAGCACCGGATCAACATCATCGATACCCCGGGCCACGTGGACTTCACCGCCGAGGTCGAGCGCTCGCTGCGCGTCCTCGACGGCGCCATCGCCGTCTTCTGCGGCGTCGCCGGCGTGCAGCCGCAGTCCGAGACCGTCTGGCGGCAGGCCACCAAATACAACGTGCCCCGCATCGCTTTCGTCAACAAGATGGACCGCGTCGGCGCCAATTTCGCCCGCGCGGTCGACGACATGCGGAAGAAGCTCTCCGCCAACGCGTGGCCGATCCTGATCCCCCTGGGGGCCGAGGACAATCTCAAGGGCCAGATCGACGTCGTCAACCAGCGGACCATCATCTACAACGACAACGACCAGATGGGCTCGACCTACGAGGTCCGCGAGTTGCAGGGCGCCGAAAAAGAGATCGCGGCGCAGGCCCTGGAGGAGCTCGTCGACGCGGTCGCCAACGTGGATGACGTGGTCGCCGAACTCTACCTCGAGGAGAAGCGGCCGACCGTCGAGCAGCTCAAGTCCGCGATCCGGCGCGCGACGATCGCCAACAAGTTCGTGCCGGTCGTCGGCGGGAGCGCCTTCAAGAACAAGGGCGTCCAGTATCTCGTCGACGCCGTGATCGATTACCTGCCCAATCCGCTGGACATCCCCGCGACCAAGGGGCACGACCTGCACGATCACTCCGAGATCATCCGAGAGACCACCGACAAGGGCGATTTCTGCGCCCTCGCCTTCAAGCTGTGGGCCGACCCCTTCGTCGGCAAACTGGTCTACTTCCGCGTGTACAGCGGCATCCTGAAGAAGGGGGACACCATCCTGAATCCGCGCACGGGGCGCCGCGAGCGCATCAGCCGCCTGATCCAGATGCACGCCGACAAGCGGGAGGAACTCGACCAGGTGTACTCCGGCGACATCGCGGCGACCGTCGGCCTCAAGGACATCAAGACCGGCGACACCTTCTGCGACGAGGATCACCCGCTGCTGCTGGAGCCCCCCTCGTTCCCCGAGCCCGTCATCAGCATGGCCATCGAGCCGAAGACCAAGGCGGACCGCGAGAAGATGGGCGAGGCCCTGGGCCGCCTGGCCGAAGAGGATCCCACCTTTATCGTCACCACCAACGAGGAGACGGGCCAGACGATCATCGCGGGCATGGGCGAGCTGCACCTGGAGATCATCCAGGACCGCATGCGCCGCGAGTTCAAGGTCGAGAGCAACGCCGGCGCCCCCCAGATCGCATACCGCGAGGCCATCCTGGCCCCGGCCAAGGGCGAGGGCAAATTGATCAAGCAGACCGGGGGCCGCGGCCAATACGGCCACGTCATCCTCGACGTCACCCCCGTCGAGCGCGGGAAAGGCTGCTCCGTCGAGAACAAGGTCGTCGGCGGCAACATCCCGAAGGAATACATCCCGGCCTGCCGCAAGGGCGTCGAGGAGGCCCTCCAGACCGGCGTGCTGGGCGGCTACCCCGTCATCGACGTGAGCGTCAATATCCTGGACGGCTCCTATCACGACGTGGATTCCAACGAGATGGCGTTCAAGCTCGCGGCCATCTTCGCGACCAAGGATGCGCTCGGGAAGGCCAAGCCGATCCTGATGGAGCCCATCATGAAGGTCGAGGTGGTCTGCCCCGACGAGTTCCAGGGCGATATCATGGGCGACCTGAACCGCCGCCGCGGCAAGATCAGCGAGATGACGTCTCGCGACAACGCCGCGATCATCCACGCGCAGGTGCCCCTGGCCGAGATGTTCGGCTATTCGACGTCCATCCGCTCCATGTCCAAGGGCCGGGCGGCCTACAGCATGGAGCCCTCACACTTCGAGCAGGTGCCCGCGCAGATCACCCAGCAGGTGCTGGAGAAGAAGTGAGGCGCGGGGCCGAGGGAGGATCCATACCATGACAGGCCAGAGAGTCAGAATCCGATTGAAGGCGTTCGACCACCGCCTCCTCGACCACTCGACCACCGAGATCGTCGAGACCGCGAAGCGCACCGGCGCCCGCGTGGCGGGCCCCGTGCCGCTCCCGACCAAGACCGAGCGATTCACCGTGAACCGCTCGCCGCACGTCGACAAGAAGAGCATGGACCAATTCGAGATCCGCACCCACAAGCGGATGCTCGACATCATCGACCCCACCGCAAAGACCATCGATGAGCTCAAGAAGCTCAACCTCCCGGCCGGGGTCGACATCACCATCAAGATCTAGGGGAAGGACCATGGCACTGGGACTCTTGGGCAAGAAGCTGGGAATGACTCGGATCTACGACGATTCCGGCGTCAGCCACCCCTGCACCGTGGTGCACGTGGGCGGTAACGTCGTCACCCAGGTGAAGACGGTTGACCGGGATGGTTACGAGGCGGTCCAGATAGGGTACGAGGACGTCCGCGAGTCGCGCTCGTCCCGGCCGTTGGTCGGGCACTGCAAGAAGGCGGGCACGGCGCCCAAGCGCTTCACGCGCGAGTTCCGCGGGGCCGCCGATGCGAAACTGGGCGACGTGGTCTCCCCGACCATATTCTCCGTGGGACAGTTCGTGGATGTCATCGGGGTCAGCAAGGGCAAGGGTTTCCAGGGCGTCGTCCGGCGCTTTGGTTTCAAGGGCCAGCCCCAGTCCCACGGCTCCATGATGCATCGGCGGACCGGGGCCATCGGTTGCCGCGGCACGCCGGGGCGCATCTGGAAGAACCAGAAGATGCCTGGGCACATGGGGAACTCCCGGGTCACGACGCAGAACCTCAAGGTGCTGCAGGTCCGCGAGGAGGAGCAGGTCATCGTGATCCGAGGTGCGGTCTCCGGCGCGAATGGCACGTTTCTCGTAATCCGCGGTGCGAAGAAGAAGCCCGCCACAGCCAAGTCCTGAACATGAGCGCGAAGGTCCTCAACAAAGAAACCGCAGAGTCCGCCCTGAAGGTGCCCCTGATCGAGGGCCAGAAGGGCAGCCACGCCGTCCACCAGGTCGTCGTTGCGATGCAGGCCAACCGGCGATCCGGGACGGCCTGTGCCAAGACCCGCGGCGAGGTCGCGGGCAGCAATGCCAAGCCGTGGCGCCAGAAGGGCACCGGGCGGGCGCGGGCCGGCGAGATACGATCGCCGCTGTGGCGAAAGGGAGGGGTCGTCTTTGGCCCGAGGCCCCGCGACTATTCCAAGAAGACATCCAAATCCCTCCGGCGGCTCGCGCTCCGCAAGGCGCTGAGCGAGCGCATCGGGGCCGGAGAGGTCGCCGTGGTCGAGAGCACCTCGCTCGATTCGCACAAGACACAGGGTTTTCTCGGTTGGCTCAAGGATAACAAGGTCGAGGGCTCGGTCCTGATCGTCGACACCGCGCGCGACCCGAAGATGACCCTCGCGTCGCGCAACGTCCGCGGCGCCAGCCTCAAGACCGCCGACGAGGTCAACACCGAAGACGTCCTGCGCTACGACAGGATCCTCGTGACCCCCGCCGCCCTGGACAGGATTGGCGAGCGGCTCCGCGCCGAAAGGAAATGACCCATGCGCGACCCCATCAAGATCATCAAGACGATCCGCCTCACGGAGAAGGGCACGGCGCTCTCCGAGAAGTTCAACCGTTACGTGTTCAAGGTCGACGACCGGGCCACCAAGCTCGAGATCAAGTACGCGGTCGAGAAGATCTTCAATAAGAAGGTGGTGCGGGTGAACACGATGAACGTTCGCGGCAAGGCCAAACGCCACCGGCGGGGTGCCATGGGCCGCACCGCCGGCTGGAAGAAGGCCATCGTCACGCTCAAGGAGGGCGACAAGATCTCGCTCGCCTGAGCGAAAGGAGGATGCCATGGGATTGAAGACCTTCAGGCCACTGACCCCGACGCAGCGTTTCGCGGAGCGACCGACCTTCGAGGAGATCACGAAGGACAGCCCCGAAAAGGCTCTCACCGAGATCAAGAAGAGCACGGGCGGGCGCAACAATCGCGGGCGCATCACCTGCCGCCACAAGGGCGGCGGGCACAAGCGCCGATACCGGATCATCGATTTCAAGCGCCGCAAGCATGGCGTCTCCGCGACCGTCGAGGCCATCGAGTATGACCCGAACCGTTCGGCGCGCATCGCGCTGATAAAGTACGAGGATGGCGAGAAGGCGTACATCCTCGCCCCGCAAGGGCTCGGCGTGGGCTCGCGGGTCGTCTCTGGGGCGGACGCGCCCCCGAACGTCGGGTGCGCCCTGCCGCTGAGCAAGATCCCGGCGGGCACCGTGGTCCACAACGTCGAGATGACGCCCGGCAGGGGCGCCCAGCTGGTGCGCAGCGCCGGCGTCGGCGCCACCATCATGGGTTTTGACAGGGACTACTGCCAGCTGCGGCTTCCCTCCTCGGAAATCCGGCGTGTCCACGCCACCTGCTATGCCACGGTCGGTCAGGTCGGGAACGCCGACCACATGAATGCCACCCTGGCCAAGGCGGGGCGCTCGCGCTGGCTGGGCCGGCGGCCCACGGTGCGCGGCATGGTCATGAACCCGGTCGATCACCCCAATGGCGGCGGCGAGGGGCGCAGCAAGAGCGGTGGCGGCAGGCAGCACCTGCGCTCGCCGTGGGGCCAACTCGCCCGCGGCCAGAAGACCCGCAAGAAGCACAAGGCGAGTGATCGCTTCATCGTGCAGAGGCGGAAGAAGTGAGGGCCCGGAGGTAAAGAATCATGGGACGATCGCTAAAAAAGGGACCTTTCGTCGATTACCACTTGATCGAGAAGATCGAGCGGATGAATCAGGCGAAGCAGAAGAAACCCATCAAGACGTGGTCGCGGCGCTCGATGATCACGCCCGATTTCGTGGGCCACACCTTCCTGGTCCACAACGGAAAGATTTTTCACTCGGTGTTCGTGACGGAAAACATGGTGGGCCACCGCCTGGGCGAGTTTTCGCCGACGCGCACCTTCAAGGCGCACGGTGCCCATACGGCCAAAGCCGTGAAATGACCGGGCCTTGAGCCGTCCCGTCCAGCGGACGATGGTTGGAATTGCGGCCATGTTGGCCGCCTGTTCTTTGAAGTGCGAGGAGGCGCCGCGGCAGGGCGCGGGCGAGGCGGAAAGCCTGGCCCGCGTCGAGCGCGAGCTCGAGTCCCTCTACCGGGACCTGGAGGTCAAAAACAAGGCCATCCGGGCCCTGACCGAGAGCCTGGAGCTTGCTAACGCGGAGGCAGACTTTTTTCGGCGGCAGTGGATCGACCTGCGGCTCCGGGACGAGGCTCTCGGAGTCGACGCCCTCACGGGCGACGAGGCGAAGCTGCGGGAGAAGGTCGTGGCCGCCGTGCGAGACCTCTACCAGTCCGAGAAGCGCCGGCAGGAGACGGTGGCGCAGCTGGTGGCGATGGTCGAGCTGATGCAGGGCGTCATGAGGACGGCGCGCGACATCGGGCCGGAGCTCCGGGCCGAGGTCGAGGCGCAGATCCGCGCCGCGCAGGCGCTGATCGGCGGCAAGGGCGAGGCCGGTGCGCCGGGGCAGGGAACGCTGCTCGCGGCGAGGGTGCTCGACTATAAGTCGGCGCTCAGCCTGGCGGTGCTCAATGTCGGCTGGCGGCAGGGCGCGAAGGTCGGGATGGTCTTCGAGATCATGCGCGGCGGACGCCTGATCGCCATGGCGCGCGCGGTGGACGTCCGGGAATCGATCCTGGGGGCCATCGTCGAGCGGCAGGCGGAGCGGACAATGGTTGGCGAGGGCGATGACGCCCGCGTCAGCACGGTGAAGAGCGATATTTTGGACAAGAAGTGAGATTGATATGGAAGTTAGATCGGTAACGCGATTCGTGAGGATCTCGGCGTTCAAGGCGCGCGAGGTCACGCGGGAGATCCAGGGCCTGATGGCCTCGGATGCCCTGGACGTGCTGCGCTTTTCCCCGAAGAAGGCGGCGCGACTGGTGACGAAGACGCTCAAGTCCGCCATCGCCAACGCGGAGCACAACAACGAGCTGAAACCCTCCACGCTGCGCGTCAAGGAGGCTGTGGTGGGCGAGGGGCCGACCATCAAGCGCATCATGCCCCGGGCGCGCGGCTCGGCCTCCCCTATCCGCAAGCGGACATCTCACATCCGGATCGTGCTGACGGACGAACCCGCGCCGGTGCGGGCCAGGCGCGCGCCGGAGGGCGAGGCGCCGCAGGGCGGCGAGCGGCGCGGCAGGGGCCGCGCGCGCCGCGAGACCGCAGAATGAGGTGACATCATGGGCCAGAAAGTTAACCCGATCATATTCCGCGTCACCGCCAACAAGAATTGGCGGTCGATGTGGTTCGCCAACAAGAAGGACTATCTCCTCTTCCTGCACGAGGACTTCAAGATCCGCGACTTCCTCAAAAAGAGGCTCGCCTCGGCGGCGGTCTCCCGGATCGTCATCGAGCGGGCCACCAACCGGCTGCGTGTCAACATCTATAGCGCCAGGCCGGGCCTGATCATCGGGCGCAAGGGTGCCGACCTCGACGCGCTCAAGCGCGACGTGGCCAACCTGACGCACGCCTCGGAGGTGGCCATCGACGTCAAGGAGATCAAGAACCCGGAGCTGGAGCCGCAGCTCGTCGCGGAGAATATCGCGCTCCAGCTCGAGCGCCGCATCTCCTTCCGGCGAGCCATGAAGAAGGCGGTCCAGACCGCCATGGATTTCGGGGCCGACGGCGTGCGCGTCCGCTGCTCGGGCCGGCTCGGGGGCGCCGAGATCGCCAGGACCGAGCAATATCGGCTGGGGCGGGTGCCGCTGCACACCATCCGGGCCAACGTCGACTACGGCTTTGCGGAGGCGACCACGCCGGCTGGGCGCATCGGTGTAAAGTGCTGGATCTGCCGCAAGGAAGAGACCGCGGCCGCGAGATCGGGGAGGTGAGCCATGGCGATGATGCCCAAACGTTCTAAGCATCGGAAGGAATCCCGCGGCAGTCGCGCGGGGAACGCCTCCCGAGCCATCCGGCTCGACTTTGGCGAGTTCGGCCTCCAGGCCCTTACCCGGTGCTGGATGACGAACACCCAGATCGAGGCGGCGCGCGTCGCCATCACGCGCAACATGAAGCGCAAAGGGAAGCTCTGGATCCGCGTCTTCCCGCACAAGCCCGTCACCAAACGGCCGCCCGAGACCCGGATGGGCAAGGGCAAAGGCTCGCCCGAGTTTTGGGTTGCCGTCGTGCGGCCCGGGACCATGCTCTTCGAGCTGGACGGGCTGCCCGAGTCCGTGGCCCAGGAGTCATTCCGGCTCGCGGCCAACAAGCTGCCGATGCGCTGCCGTTTTGTGCGGCGCCACGGATGACCGAGGGATTTGACCATGGCGATGATCAAGATGTCTGAATTGATGGGCCTGACCGAGCAGGAGCTCGTGTCCAAGGGCCGAGACCTGAGGCAGGAGTATCTGAACCTCCGGCTCCAGCAGGCCAGCGGGCAGCTCGAGAAACCGAGTCGGCTGCGAGAGATCCGCCGCACTGTCGCGCGGATAGAGACCGCACTGACCATGAAACGAAAGGGCGCCGCCGCGCCACAGGGCGCGGTCGCCGAGAGGAGATGAGGCACATGGAGGCTGTCGTGGCATCCCAGGGCCCGCCGAAGCGCGGGCGTAAAGAGAGGATCGGCATCGTGGTTTCGGACAAGATGTCCAAGACCATCGTCGTGCGCGTCGACCGCCGTGTCCCCCACCCGAGATTCGGCAAGATCGTCCGGGTGTCGAAGAAGTTCTACGCCCATGACGAGCGGCAGGAGGCGAAGCTGGGCGACCGGGTGCTCATCCGCGAGACCCGGCCCCTGAGCCGCCTGAAGCGGTGGGAGCTCGCCGAGGTGCTCGGCCGCCAGGCCGCGCTGCCCGTCGCCCCCGACGTCGCGGGCGGGATCGAGGAAGGGGGTCGCCCATGATCCAGATCCGGAGCCTCCTCACGGTCGCCGACAACACCGGCGCCCGCGTCGCCAGCATGATAGGCGTGCTCGGCAAGAAGACGCTGGTGGCCCGCGTGGGCGACGTCATCAAGGCCAACATCAAAGAGGCGGCCCCCGACGGGACCGTCAAGAAGTCGGACGTCGTGGATTGCGTGGTGGTCCGCACCCGGGCCCCGATCCGCCGCGCGGACGGCAGCTACCTGCGGTTCGATTCGAACGCCGTCGTCGTGATCGACAAGGAGGGCAACCCGCGCGGGACGCGCATATTTGGCCCGGTCGCGCGCGAGCTGCGGGAAAAGAATTACATGAAGATCGTGTCGCTGGCCCCGGAGGTGCTCTGACCATGGCAAAGGCTCGCGTGAGGAAAGGTGAGGAGGTCGTCGTGATCAGCGGCGCGAACCGCGGCGCCAGGGGCAAGGTTCTCGAGGTGATCCCGAAGAAGGAGAGGGTGGTCGTCGAGGGCGTGAGGAAGATCCGCAAGGCGGTCCGGAAGTCGCAGCAGCATCCGGAGGGAGGCTTCGTGGAGCGCGAGGCGCCGATCCACATATCCAACGTGATGCTGGCATCGCGATGGGAAGAGCGCCGGAGCCGCAGGGCGGCGAAGTGATGGAGAGAGTTATGGTCGAGACCGCGATACCCGAGTTGCAGCGGATTTACCGCGAGGAGGTGGCGCCGGCGCTCCGCGAGAAGCGGGGATACCGCAATCCCCACCAGGTCCCGCGGGTCGCCAAGGTGGTGGTCAACTGCTCGGTGGGCTCCGCGCAGGACGTCAAGGTGGCCCTGGACGACGCGACCCACGACATGCGCCTCATCACCGGGCAGCAGCCGGTCCGCACAAAGGCGAAGAAGAGCATATCGAACTTCAAGATCCGGGAGGATCAGGAGATCGGGCTCAAGGTCACGCTGCGGGGACGGATGATGTACGAGTTCCTCGAGAGGCTGATCCGTTTCGCGCTCCCGTCGATCCGCGACTTCCGCGGCGTCAGCGCGCGGGCGTTCGACGGGTGCGGGAACTACACCCTCGGGGTGAAAGACCACACGATCTTCCCGGAGATCGAGCTGGACAAGGTCAAGCGCGGCCTGGGTTTCGATGTCACCATCGTGACGACGGCGGATACGAACCAGGAGGCGCGGGAACTCCTGGAGATGCTGGGCATGCCGTTCGTCAAGCCCGGCAAGCAGTGAGCGGGATAATCGTTATGGCCAAGAAGAGTTGGATCGCAAAGCAGAGCAAGAAGACGAAATTCAAGGCGCGGCGGGTGAATCGCTGCGCGGTGAGCGGCCGGCGACGCGCCTTCATGAGGCGCTTCGGGCTGAGCCGGATCGAGTTCCGGGAGCGGGCCTTGCGGGGCGAGTTGCCGGGCGTGATCAAGGCCAGCTGGTGATGGTGGCGCAAGGCGGAGGACAGAGAACATGGTGACCGACCCGATAGCAGATTTCCTGACGCAGATCCGGAACGGCGTGATGGCCGAGAAGTCCGAGATCGTGGCCCCATACTCGCGGATCAAGAGCGACATCGCCCACATCCTCAAGGAGGAGGGGTATATCCGGGGGGCGGAACTGGTCCGCAAGGACAACAAGCAGTGGCTCCGCGTGGAGCTGAAGACCGGGGGGCCGCGGCGCGCGATCGAGGGGATCCGGCGCGTGAGCCGTCCCGGCCTGCGGCGCTACGTTGGCGCTCGCGACGTGCCGAGGGTGCTCGGCGGCCTCGGCACCGCGGTGGTGTCCACGCCCAGGGGCGTCATGACCGGGCGCGAGGCCCGCAAGCAGAACGTGGGCGGCGAGCTGATCTGTTTCGTTTGGTGACGGAGGGAAGAGACATGTCGCGAATTGGAAAGAAGCCCGTGCCCGTGCCGCCGAAGGTCAAGGTGACCATCGAGGGTCGCCAGGTCAGCGCGGAGGGCCCGAAGGGAAAACTCTCGATGGAGCTGCCGCCCGCGATCGGGGCAAAGATGGACGGGGGCGCGATCTCGCTGGTCCGCCCGGACGAATCGACGCGAACCAGGGCGATGCATGGCCTGGCGCGCAGTCTCGTGGCGAACATGGTCGAGGGGGTGGATCGCGGGTTCGTGAAGAAGCTCGAGATCCAGGGCGTCGGGTTCAAGGCCGCGGTCAAGGGGTCTGTCGTCAACCTGGCGCTGGGCTTCTCGCACCCGATCAACTACCCGATCCCCCCGGGGATCAAGGTCACCATCACCGACCAGGCCGGGAAGGCGGTGCCGGAGGGGACGTTCGTGACCATCGAGGGGCCCGACAAGCGGCTGGTGGGCACGGTGGCGGCGGACATCCGCCGCTTCTACCCGCCCGAGCCGTACAAGGGCAAGGGCGTTCGCTACGTCGGCGAGCAGATCATCCGGAAAGAGGGCAAGACGGCCCAGAGCAAATAGCAGGGGAACGGAAGGACTATGGCCCAGATCACAAGGAAGGCGGCGCGGGAGCGGTTGCACCTGCGTCTCCGCAAGAAGGTTGCGGGCACCGGCGACAGGCCGCGCCTCTCGGTCAACTTCAGCGGGAGACACATCCACGCGCAGATCATCGACGACGCGGCCGGCAGGACGCTGGCGGCGGTGTCGACCACGCAGGAGGATTGCGCCTCATTTCGCGCAAACGTCGCGGGCGCCAGCGAGATCGGGCGGAGGGTGGCCCGACAGGCCTTGGAGAAAAACATACGCAAGGTGGTGTTTGACCGCGGCGGGTTCACCTATCACGGGAAGGTGAAGGCGCTCGCCGAGGCGGCCCGGGAGACCGGATTGGAGTTTTGATTATGGCAGAATCCACGACGCAGAACGAGGAGGAGTTGGTTCCGAAGGTCCCGGAGGAGTCGGCCAGGCAGGCCACCGCCGATCCTGGGGCCGGCCGGGGCGGTCGGCCGCGGGTCTTTTCCGAGGCCGAGGAGGCCGTCGAGAGGGCGAGGCGCGACCGCGAGCGCGCGGAGGAACTCGTCGAGAAAGTCGTGCACATCAACCGCTGCGCCAAGGTCGTGAAGGGCGGCCGGCGATTCAGCTTTAGCGCGCTAGTGGTCACCGGCGACAGGCAGGGGCGGGTCGGCGTTGGCTTCGGCAAGGCGCGCGAGGTCTCCGACTCGATCCGGAAGGGCGGCGAGGCCGCCCGCCGCAACATGACGAGGGTCGTGCTGCGCGACCAGACCATCCCCCACGAGGTCGTCGGTGAGCACAGCGGGGGGCGCGTCCTGCTGCGGCCGGCCTCTCCCGGCACCGGCATCATCGCCGGGGGCAGCGTGCGCGCGGTGGTGGAGGCCGCCGGCGTGCGGGACATCCTGGCCAAGTCACTCGGTTCCAATAATGCCATCAATGTCGTCAAGGCGACGATGAGCGCGCTGCTGAAGCTGCGGAGCGCCGACCAGATACGGGAGGCCCGCGGCCTCGCCAGGGCAGAGAAGGAGTAAGACATGTCGATGCGCCTACACAGCCTCAAACCCCGCGAGGGCTCGCGCCACCGCCGCAAGCGGCGGGGCTGCGGCGAGAGCTCCGGGCATGGGAAGACGAGCGGCCGCGGGCACAAGGGCCAGAAGGCACGCTCGGGCGGCTCGGTGCGCCCCGGCTTCGAGGGCGGCCAGATGCCCCTCGTCCGGCGCATCCCCAAACGCGGCTTCAGCAACGCGCGGTTCCGGACCCGCTACGCCCCCGTCAACGTCGGCGCGCTCAACGTGTTCGAGGATGGGGCGGAGGTCAACGAGGCCGTGTTGCGTGGGCGCGGCATCGTCAATGGCCGATGGGACGGCGTCAAGCTGCTCGCCGATGGCGAACTGACGCGCCGGTTGACGATCCGCGTCGATGCGGCCAGCGCCGGCGCCAGGGAGAAGGTCCAGAAGGCGGGCGGTTCGGTGGAAACCCCCGCGCCGCGCGCGGGGGACGCCAAATCGGAAGGCGGGGCACCCGCCGCGGCCGGGGAGTGATCCGGGGTCCCGACGATGCTATCCGCGTTCGCCAACTCGTTCAGGATCCCGGAGCTCCGGAAGAGGATCCTTTTCACCCTCTGCATGATCGTCGTCATGCGGATCGGCGCCGCCATCCCCTGCCCGGGCATCAACGTGACGGTGCTGCAGGACTACTTTCAGAACGTGGTCAGCAACCAGGCGGCGGGCTCGCTGCTGGGCCTGATCAATATTTTCAGCGGCGGCGCCATGGAGAACTGCGCGATCGCATCGCTGGGGATCATGCCGTACATCAGCGCGAGCATCATGCTGCAGCTGCTGACGGTGGTCCTGCCGCAGCTGGGCAAGATGGCGCGCGAGGAGGGCGGGCGGCAGAAGATCACGCAGTATACCCGATATCTGACGATCGTGCTGTGCTGCATCCAGGGCTACATGCTCGCGCTGGGATTCCAGAATCCCGCCAATAACCCGCTGCTGCCGGGGATCGGGGCGGTCCTGGAGAGGATGAACACGCAGCTCGTCCCGGAGCCAGGCGCCGGGTTCATATTCATGGTGGTGCTATGCAACATGGCCGGGACCATGCTGCTGATGTGGATCGGCGAGCAGATCACCGACCGCGGCATCGGAAACGGCGTCTCGCTTGTGATCACCATCGGCATCGCGGCGCGCATCCCGGGGGCCATGGCCCAGGCGTGGCAGAAGTTCGTGGTCGGCGTCGGCGAGCAGGGCGCGCGCAACCCCCTGTTGCTGGTGCTGTTGCTCGGCCTGATGTTCGCGGTGATCGCCGGTGTCGTGGCGGTGACCCAGGCGGTTCGGCGCGTCAGCGTGCAATATGCCAAGCGCATGGTGGGCCGCCGCGTCTATGGCGGCCAGACATCGTATCTGCCGCTGCGGGTCAACTACTCCGGCGTCATGCCGATCATCTTCGCGCAGACGCTCCTCATGATCCCCCGCTTCGTGATGCAGGTGATCCCCAACCCGGGCCCCTTCGTCGGCGGCATCATTGCGAGCCTCAATAGCGGTTTTCTCTATTACGTTTTCTACGGCGCTATGATCCTCTTCTTCAGCTACTTCTGGGTGGCCACGATGTTCAACCCCATCCAGATCGCCGACGAGCTCAAGAAGCACGGCGGCTTCATCCCCGGCATCCGGCCCGGTCAGCCGACGGCGGAATTTTTGGATTACGCGATGACGCGGCTGACGCTGGCGGGGGCGCTGTTCCTGATCGCCCTGGCCGTGATGCCGGAGCTCTTGCACCAGCTCCTGCTGGTGCCCTCGCTCACCTCGCAGTTCTTCGGTGGAACCAGTCTCCTGATCATGGTGGGCGTGATGCTCGACACGATGCGGCAGATCGAGACCCATTTGCTCCAGAGGCATTACGAGGGTTTCCTGCGCAAGGGGCGGATCCGTGGCCGCTCGACGGGACCGGCGCTGGGCCGGGAAAGCGCGGCGGGCCCGTCCGACGAGAGCCTGGCGTGGCTGGGGGTCGCGGTGGCCTGCCTGTTGCTTTTGGGCGCGGTGGCGGCCGTCCTGAACCGTTAGAGAGGGGTGGCTTTGGCCAAGCGGCGCATCCCCATCAAGAGCGCGCGGGAGATCGAGGCGATCCGCCGCTCCTCCGGCATCGTCCGTGATGTGCTGGATGCCCTGTCGGCGATGTGTGTCCCGGGACTGACGACCCGCGAGATAGATCAGGCATGCGGGGATCTCATCGAAGCGCGGGGCGGGCGGAGCGCCTTTCTCGGCTACCGGGGGTTCCCCGGGAATTGCTGCATTTCGGTGAACGAGGAAGTCGTGCATGGCATCGGGGGCCAGCGGCGGCTCCAGTACGGGGACATCGTCAAGCTGGACGTCGGCGTCATGATGGAAGGCTGGATTGGCGACTCGGCGGTCACCGTGCCGGTGGGGCTGGTGGCCCCTCCGGTGCAACGGCTCCTAGACGTCACCGAAGAGGCCTTGCGGCTGGCGATCGATCAGGCCCGCCCTGGCAACCGGGTCGGGGATATCTGCCACGCCGTGGAGTCTTTCGTGACCCGGAAAGGCTATTCCGTGGTCCGGGAATTCGTTGGGCACGGGGTGGGGAGGCGCCTCCACGAGGAACCGCAGATACCCAACTACGGCAGCCCGGGTTCCGGGCCCGAGCTGCGGCCGGGCATGGTCTTGGCGATCGAGCCGATGGTCAACGAGGGGCGCCCCGAGATCACGTATCGCGAGGACAAATGGACCGTGGCCACCGCCGACGGCAGCCTCTCGGCCCATTTCGAGCACACCGTCGTCGTGACCGAGGGCGATCCGGAGATCCTGACATGTCGGGAACGGACCATATCGAAGTGACCGGGACGGTGGTGGAGGGCGTCCAGGGGTCGGCCTTTCGGGTCGCCCTGCCCAATGGCCATCGCGTTGTGGCGCGGTCGGCGGGGAAGTTGCGCCTGAGCCCCGCCCGGCTCGCCCCCGGGACCCGCGTGCGGCTCCAGATGTCCGCCTTCGACCTGTCCCAGGCCCGGATCGTGGGGGTGGAGAAATGAGCAGAAATAGGGGTTGCAGAGAAGGGCGCCATGCGCTAGAACTTCCGACTCTTTGTTCTCCGTGATGATTCAGAGGAACCCATGAAAGTGCGTCCATCGGTAAGGCGGCTGTGCGAGCACTGCCGCGTGATTCGGCGCAAGGGCGTGGTGCGGGTGATTTGCAAGAACCCGCGCCACAAACAGCGCCAAGGTTGAGTTATGCCCAGAATGTTTGGAGTCGACATCCCCGCGGACAAGCGCATCGAGGCGGCGCTGCCCTACATCTATGGCATCGGTCCGACGCTGACGCGGCAGATCCTCGAGCAGACGGAGATCGATCCGAATATCCGCGCGAAGGACCTGACCGACGCGCAGGTCACCCGGATCGTGAACTGCATCACCGAGCGAAAGATCTTGGTGGAGGGCGACCTGAGGCGGGAGATCCAGGCGAGCCTCAAGCGATTGCAGGCGATCAACTGCTATCGGGGCATGCGGCACCGCCGCAATCTCCCGGTGCGCGGGCAACGGACCAGCACGAACGCGAGGACCCGGAAGGGGCCCCGCAAGACGGTGGGCGTCACGCGCAGCAAGGACGCGAAGAAGGGCAAGGTTTAAGAGAGGGGCATCAGCCATGGCGGCCAAGACGGGCAAAAAAGCGGCTCCGAAGGAGCCCAAGGCAGAAGACAAACCGAAAGCGGCGGAGGCCCAGGCCCCGCCTGCGGACGCGGCGTTCTCGCTAGATGCGGACGCGGGGGCGAAGGCGAAGATCGTCCGGGCCAAGGGGTTCAAGAACGTCACGCAGGGCATCGCCCACGTGTGCGCGACGTTCAACAACACCCAGGTCAGCATCACCGACCTGAAGGGCAACGTGATCGCGTGGTCTTCGGCCGGCAAGTGTGGGTTTCGCGGCTCGAAGAAATCGACGGCCTACGTGGCGCAGGTGGTGGCGCAGGACGCGTGCCGGCAGGCGATGGGGCACGGCCTCAAGGAAGTCCAGGTGCGGGTCAAGGGTCCCGGGATGGGCCGCGAGGCGGCGATCCGCGCCATGCAGGCGATCGGGTTGGAGGTCACGGCGATCATCGACGTGACGCCGGTGCCGCACAACGGGTGCCGGCCGCGCAAGCAGCGGCGGGTTTGACGGGCGGAGGAGCACGAGGTCATGGCACGATACACGGGTCCACGCTCAAAAGTCAGTCGGCGCTTCGGCACGCCGATCTTTGGTTCCAGCAAGGCGCTCGACAGGAAGGCCTACCCTCCCGGGCAGCACGGGCAGAGGGGGCGGCGCAAGGTCTCGGAATACGCCCTGGCGCTCGCCGAGAAGCAGAAGCTCCGTTTCATCTATGGCATCATGGAGCGGCAGTTCCGGCGGTATTTTCGCGAGGCGATCTCGAAGCGGGGCGTGACGGGCGACATCCTGATGCAGATTCTGGAGACGCGATTGGACAACGTCGTTTTTCGGCTGGGTCTGGCGACGAGTCGCCGCATGGCCCGGCAGATGGTGACCCATGGGCACGTCGTGGTCGATGGCCGGCGGGTGAAGATCGCCTCGTATGGGGTCCGGGAGGGGCAGGTCATCGAGGTGGCGGACAAGGCGCGGGCCCGGCAGATGGCGACGCGCAATCTCGAGTCGGCCAAGCTTAGCCCGGTGCCGGATTGGCTTTCGTTGGATGCGGCGGGATTCAAGGGCACGGTGGCGCGGATGCCGACCCGCGACGATATCCAGCCCGTGGTGAACGAGCAGCTGGTGGTGGAGCTGTACTCGCGGCGCGTCTAAACCGTTTTCATGCCGGTGGGCCGCCCCGCGCGGCCGGCCCCGCCGGCGACCGATGCAGAAGAATAACGTGCCGCGCGGGAGGGGCCGTAGGTCCGGACGGGTGCCAGAGGCACGGCGGCCGACCGGGAAACCCGGCCCAAGGAGTGAAGATGCCTATTCGACTCGGAAGGTTCGAGATGCCGAGCCGCCTCGCCAAGGACGAGGGGACGGAAACGTACGCGAAATTCACGGCGGAGCCGTTTGAGACCGGCTATGGCCACACCATCGGGAACAGCCTGAGGCGGGTGCTGCTCTCCTCGCTGGAGGGAGCGGCGATCACCTCGGTGCGCATCGAGGGCGCGCTGCACGAGTTCGCCTCGTTGCCGGGGGTGGTCGAGGATGTGACCGACATCATCCTCAACCTGAAGCAGATCAAGTTTCGCATGGCCTCGCGGGAGCCGCGGGTGCTGTTCCTTCAGGTCAACAGGGAGGGGCCAGTGACGGCGGGCGACATCCGCCTGGAGCAGGGCGTCGAGGTGCTCAATCCGGAATTGCTCATCTGCACGCTGGACAAGAAGCAGAAGTTCGAGATGGAGATGGAGGTCGTCGTGGGCCGCGGCTTCGCCACCGGCGAGGAAAACAAGAAACCGGGTCAGGCCATCGGCGTGATCCCCGTCGACTCGCTGTTCTCGCCGGTCAGGAAGGTGAAGTACGCCGTGGAGAACGCGCGCCTCGGGCAGCGGACCGACTACGACAAGCTGATCCTCGAGGTCTGGACCGACGGTCGGCTGACGCCCGACGACGCGCTGTTGCAGGCCGGGGCGATCCTCCGGAAGCACCTGGACATCTTTGTGAACCTCACCGATGACTCCGTCGAATTCGAGGAGACGAAGGCGGAGGTCGGCGCGATCGACAGCAAGCTCAAGAAGCTGCTGAACATGAGCGTCAACGAGATCGAGCTATCGGTCCGGGCGGCGAACTGCCTGAACAACGCGAACATCACCACCGTCGGCCAGCTCGCGATGAAGAGCGAGGCCGAGATGCTGAAGTACCGGAATTTCGGCAAGAAGTCGCTCAACGAGATCAAGGAGAAGCTCAGCGAGCTGGGCCTTTCGCTGGGCATGAAATTCGAGGCGGGTCTGGTGGAGCCGCCGGCGGAAGCGGTGCAGCCGCAGGACTGAGGTGGTGACCGGCCATGAGACACAGGGTTAACTCGCTAAAATTGGGGCGGACCTCGCAGCACCGCGACATGATGCTCGGGTCGCTGGTGGTCAGCCTGATCAAGCACAACCGGATCCGGACGACCGAGGCGAAGGCCAAGGCGGCGCGGCGGTTGGCCGACAAGATGGTGACACTGGGCAAGCGGGGCGACATCGCGGCGCGCCGTCTGGCGGTGGCCCGCCTGCGGGACGAGGGCGCGGTGCACCGGCTGTTCGCGGATGTGGCGCCGGCGTTCGCCTCGCGGCAGGGCGGCTACACGCGGGTCACGAAGCTGATGTTCCGACAGAGCGATGCGGCGCCGATGGCGATGCTGGAGTGGACCGAGTCGATCGCGTCGGCCGGCAAGAAGCCCGAACCCGAACCCGCGGTTGAGAAGAAGGCCTGACCCGAATGGCGCTAAGCTAAGGGGTTTTGGGACGTTCGGCCAGAGCTGCGCCGTCATGCCTTCAGTCGGGAGGGACGCCGGCCCCGGCGTCCGCGCGACACCAGCATGCGGGATGCCTCGGCCGACCCGGCCCGCGAGGCCGCGGGCCCTCCCAAACATGGCTTAACATAGCGCCACTCAGGCCTGACCCCGACCTTCGGGTCAGCGGCCCATCCGGGAAGGGAACGCGCCTGGGGGATTGGCGGGGAGAACGGGGCGGTGCGCCTTGATGTGGATCTCGACGCGCCGGTTGAGCTGTTGCTGGTCTCTGTCCCCGATGGCGCTGACAATGGGTCGGGACTCCCCGTAGCCGTGCATGTCGAGTGCGCCGATCCTGAGCTGGCGCTCGCGGAACCATTGGCCCACGCGGAAGGCGCGGCGCTCGGAGAGCTCTTGATTGTAGCGCTCTTCGCCGATGGTGTCGGTATGGCCCTCGACCAGGACGCTGCAGCCAGGGTAGCGTCCGATGAGTTCTCCCACCTTATCGAGGACGGGCATGGCCTCGGGCCGGAGGGCGTCGGAATCGAAGTCGAACAGCACCTCGTTCGATAGGCGGATGACGAGGCCCTGCGGGCTGACGATGAGCTTTTCGATCTGCTCGGCGGGGAGTTTCTCGATCTCGGTGAACTTGGGCAGGGCGCCGGCGCCCTCGCCGCCGCCAATGCCGATGCCGCCGCCGGGGATGGTCGGGAGCTGTTCGGCCGCGGTGCCACCGGGGAGGACGTCGGGCAGGTCGAACGCGGTGGGCGGGACCCCGGGGTCGATGGCTGCGTCGGGCGGCCCACCGGGCCGTCCTACGGGGGCGACGGGCCCGACCCTGTAGTTACCGTTCTCGGCGTAGGGCAGGAGCGAGGGGACGCTGGCTTCGGGGAGGGCGGCGATCGGGCTCTCGCCGGCGGCGGTGGGGGGCTTGTTCTCTGGGCGGGGGAGGGTGTTAACGAATGCGGTCTCGAAGGCGCGCCTGTCGGTTCGCGGGGGGGTGATCTGGGCGGGGGCGCCGGGCTTGCGCTCGATGATCGGTCCGGCGGGTCGGGTGCTGGCCATCTGGGTTGGCTCGGCATCGAGATCCGCGATCCGGAATATGCGCGGTCCGATCAGCGCGAGGCGGTCCAGGGTCCAGTTGTCGAGGCGCCAAAAATAGGCCGTGATGATGGCGGCGAGGTGGAGGACGACGGCGGCGACGAGGGCGGAAAGGATGAACCTGCGATTCGAGGGCAGGGTGGTTGTCTCGGGCCGATAGAGCCCCCCGGACGGTGCCGGGGGGGCTTCCAACATCTGGCGGGTTGTTCTCGCTGTGGCCATGCCTCACTCCCCTCTAAACATAGCAGGCCCTCGGCCGGGGGCGACAAAAAGTGTCTCTCTTGGGTTCACTTCTTGGCCTCGGGTCTCGGTTGCTGCGCCTTGGCTTTTCGCTCGGCCCATTCCCTGCGAAATTTCTCCGCCTCGTCCTTGTTGCCGGCGCGCTCGTGGGCATCGGCGGCCTTCTGGAGCGCCTCGAGGGTGAAGGCGGGCAGGTCGTAGAGCAGCGTGACGGATGAGAAATATTTCGCTGCCTCGTCGGGGAGGCCGAGCGCGATGAGGGCATCTCCCAAGAGGATGCGGGCCTCGGCATTGATCTCGCCCTCCGGGTGCTCGCGCATCACCTCTTGGGTTAGCGTGGAGGTTTCCCTGGCGCGGCCCGCGCCGACGTAGGCCCGCGCGAGGTCCAGCATGACGCGCGCCTCACCCGCCCGGGTCGGATTCTCCGAGCGGAAGGCCTCGTAGGTCTTGGCCGCGGAGGCGAACTTCGCGAGTTTGAGTTGGGCGCGGCCGGCGCCGAGGAGGGCCTCGGCGCGCAGGGGCGAGGCGGCGGTTTCCGCCACGCGGGCGTAGAAGATCTCGGCATCCTCCCACGAGTTTTTCGCGGCGAGGGCGTTTGCCAGCCAGAGGACGATTGCGGGGTCGGTGGGTTGGCCCTCGCCGGGATGGCGCGCCAGCCAGACGTCCCACTCCCGAATGTGCTGGGCGAGTTCCTCTGGGCGCTGGAGCTTGTAGGTGGCGAAGACGAGCCTTTCGGTGGCCGGCCCGTACCATCGGGCATCGGCATCGCGCGCGCCGACAAGGTCCGGTGCGGCCGCGGCGAAGTCCTGCGCCTCGAACGCGGCCCAGCCGCGCCAGTACAGGGCATCGGCTTTCTGGGGGTCGGAAGGATCCTGCTTGAGAAACTCCGTGAGGTGGCGCCTGGCATCAGGGAGGCGGCCCTCGCGCGCCTCGAGGACGGCCATCTGGAAGAGTGCGGTCTCGCCCTGGTCGGAGGCGGGGTGTTTCTCCACGAGCCGGGACCAGGCCTCGATGGCGGCATCGGGTGCCTTCAGTTGCTCGTGGGCGGCCCCGAGTTGCCACAGGGCGTCTGGCGCGAAGCGTGTCGCGGGGAAACGGGCCAGCAGGGTATCATAGGTCGCCGCGGCCTCCTTCCATCGCCCGGTGGAATAGAGCGCCCAGCCGAGGCGGAAGAGGCTGGTCTCCTGTGCCGATTCGGGCTTGCCCTCTTTGACGATCTGCTCGAAGAGGGGGACGGCGTCGGCGAAGGCCCTGCGATCAAACAGGAAGTTGGCGCGCACGTACCGGATGGCGGGGATCTTGTCGGAGGCGGGAAACTGTTTGAGGAAGTGTTCCGCGGCGCCGCCGATGTCATCGGAGGTGGCGAGGCAGAGGATGCGCTCGTAGGCGGCGGGCTCGGAGAACGGCGAACCGGGGTGGCCATCGAGGATGCGCTGGTAGGCGGCGGCGGCATCGGCCTGGCGCCCGCGGAGGCGCAGCGCGTTGGCGTACGCGTAGAGGGCCTCGGCCTCGGTGCCGGGCGGGAGCATGCCCTTGACTTCCGGATACAATTGCAGGACGGCGTCGTACCCGCCGGCGGAGAATCGCGCCCGGAGGATGCCGAGGTTGGCGAAGCGGTGCCACTCCTCGGGCGCGGCCAGTCGCCGGATGGTCTCGAATAGGCTTGCCGCCTCATTCCAGTCCTTGAGCTGGGAGGCGATCGTTCCCGCGCGCACGCCCGCCTCGGCGCGCAGGGCGGGCTCTTGGGAGATCTGGAGCGCGACCTGATAGAGGCCCAACGCCTCATTTGGTTTACCTTGGCTCTCCAGGTAGCGGGCCAGCGAGAGCGCGGCATAGGCGCGATAGGGGTTATTTTCCGCCACCGAGGCCAGCTCCTCCAGGAGCGGCACGGCATCGCGGGCGCGGCCCAGGGCCCGGAGCGCGCGCACCTTCGAAAACTTCGCATTGAGCTGGAGGCCGGTCGCTTCGGCTCGCGCCAGGACCTCATCGAAGAGCGCGATCGCCTCGGCCGGTTGGCCGCCATCGAGGAGGACCTCGCCCTTTCGGGCCAGCGCGAACGGGGCGTAAGGGCCTTTGGGAAACTTCTCCAGGAGCCGGTTGAAGGCATCGATCGCGTCGGCGGTCCTGCCCAGTTGGCGGTAGCAGTCGCCCAGTTTGTAGTAGACCTCCTCCGCCGCGGGGCTGGCGGGATAGTCGCGGAGGAATTCGATATAGCCCGCCGCGGCCTGCGCGAATTCTTTGCCGATGTAGAGCGCGTTGAGGGTCCGGAGCTCCTTGTCCGGGTCGAATGTCGGTTGCGCGGGCGGGGGTCCGGGGAGGATGATCTGCTGCGCCCGGCACGGCGCCACCGCCCCAAGCCAGGTGAGTGCCGCCAGGGCGAAGCCTGCGGGTATCAACCGATGGCCCATGGGAGGCGCGGCCTCAGGGGCGCTCCCGGGCGGTGGCGAAGGCGACGTTGTAGATGCTCGCCGCCCGGCAGACATCCAGGACCTTGATCACGTGTTGATAGGCCACCTGCCGATCGGCCCGGATGATGATCGGCTGGTTGGGGAAATCCTTGGCGACTTGCTTGAGGACCTCCTTGAGCGAAGCCTCGTCCATGGTGCGCTGGTTTAGCACGACGGTCCCGTCGGTTCTGACATTCAGGATAATCTCGCCAGGCCTGGGCTTGCTCTCCTCGGCCTGCGTGGCCGTCGGGACGCGCACCGCCATGTCGCGCTCGTCGCGGGAGAAGTTCCAGGTGAGGATGAAGAAGATGATCAGGACAAGCAGGATATCGATGAGCGGGGTGATGTTAAACCCCGCCGGATGGAGGGAGATCTGCCTGCGGAATTTCATGGTCTGTGCCTCAGGCCTTGCGCCCCTCGGGCGGAGGAGGGGGGGGCAGGCGATCGGAGTGTGCCCTGGGATCGTGCTGCAGCTCCAGGTAGGCCAGGAAGTTGGTGGCCTGGGCCTCGAGTTCGGAGATGAGAGCCCCGGCGCGGCCCTTGAGGAGGGAGTAGAAAACCATGGCGGGGATGCCGACGACGAGGCCGCCGGCGGTGGCGATCAGGGCCTCGGCGACGCCGTTGGCTAGCATGGCCGGCCGCATGCCCTCGGGGTCGATGCCGATGACGTGGAAACTGGTGATCATGCCGGTGACGGTGCCGGCCAGGCCGACCATGGGGGCGATGACGCCGACGTCAAAGAGGTACCCGACCCTCTGGAGCATGTCGGCGGCCTGGCGGCTCCCTTCGGTTTCCGCGATCTCGCGGAGCACGGCGAAGCGCACCCCGGGATTGCGGGTCGCAAATTCCAGGGTCGCGTGCACCACGCGGGCGAGGGCCTGGGGCTCGTGGCTGCTGAGCGCCACGAGGCCGAGGTAATCTTTGCTCTTGAGGTAGGCATCCACCGAGGCGAGGTATTTCCGGGTCACGACCGTCCCGCGCCGGATCGTCAGGTAGCAATAGACGACGAAGGTGACGGTGAAGACCGACAGGCCGAAAAGCGGGATGATGGACCACCCCCCTTTCTGGGCGATGGAAAGGAGGTTGGGGCCCTTCTCGGATTCCGCCGCCACGGGGGCGGGCGCGGTGGTCTCTTGTGCCCGGACGGGGGCTAACCCGGCGCAGGCCGCCAAGAGACAGATGGGCAGGAGATGTCTGGCTTTCATAAAGGTTGCCATTAGGGAAATTTGCCCGACCCGGGGGTCATTTGGAAACAAAAAATCGGAGGGTTCTCGGTCGGCTATTTAAGGATGGCCATGGCGGGGCGGAAGAGGGGGTGGTCGGAGGAGCCGAGCAATTCCCAGGCGGTGGCCTCGACGGAGGTGATGAGCACCCTGTCGGAACGGAGTTCCTGGAGGGCGATATCGTGGTCTGCGGGGGATCTGGAACCGGTGGCGTCGGCCATTACGCGGACGTCATGCCCCCGCATTCGGAGGTCATAGACGGTCTGTCGGACACAGACGTGGGTCTCGATGCCCGCCACGAGGACGCACCGGGGCATGTCCTTCGGCAGCGCGGGGGCGGCCGAGAACGTGCTCTTCTCGACGGGTGCCAGATGGGGTATGGCGGCGCGGACCGAGGGGGCGGTCTGGCCGAGCTTTTTGGGGACCTGCTCCGTGACGAAGATGGGCAATTGGAAGAGGGAGGCGATGCGGGCGAGTTGCTCCACTTTGGCCACGATGGGGGGGCCGCCGCTGATGGCGGGGATCAGTCTGTCTTGCACGTCGATGATCGCGACGGCGGTCTTCGAGGGATCGATGCGCCAGCTCATGAGGTGGAGTATGGCGCGAGGAGGGTCAAAGCGCTAGGAATCTGTCAGGCTTTGATTGGCGGGCCGCTAGCGTTTCTTGAGGATGACGCGGAAGCCAACGCTGGGGTTGGCCTCGCCTTCCGCTGCGGTGGTGCGGTCGGTGATCTGTTTGAGGCCGTCGTAGATGGGGGTCCATCCGCCGCCCCGCAGGACGCGGCCGCGGTCGTCCGCATCGAGGCACCATTCCCAGACGTTGCCCCAGATGCCCCTGAGGCCGAGGCCGTTGGCGGGGGCGCGGGTGACATCGATGGTGCCGAGGGTCGAGCCGAGCACCACGACGCCGCCGGGTTGCGGCGGTCCGGCGAAACCGAGCCACTCGCTTTCGGTGGGCAGGGTGAAGTGATATCCGGCGGGAAGGGACTCCGCCGCGTCCTCGGCCAGCGAGAGTTTCCCGCAGAAGGCGACCGCCTGTTTCCAGGTGACGGAGTCGACGGGCCGGAGGCTGCCCTTGTTCCGGCTCGGGTCGGAACCCATGATCGCGAGGTACTGGCCCTGGGTCACCTCGTGCCGGGAGACCCAGAAACCCTCGGAGAGCCAGACCATCTCCAGTCCGGTGGAGGTGGTGAAATCCTTGCCGGGCGGGGGGCCGAGATTTGGCTCAAGCCGGCCGAACACCCGGGTCTCTTGATCCGCCACGATGGTTGCCTCCAGCGGCTTGGGCAGGTACTTGTGCAGCCGGAGTTCAAGCGACCAGGGCCCCTCGGGGATTTCCGTGAGGATGGCGGGCGTCTTGCCGAGGACGGTGCCCTTGTGGACGATCTCGGCGCCGGGCGGTTCGGTCTCGACCCGGGCCCGGCCGAGGCGGAAGCGATGCCGCACTTCCGCGGTCTGGTTTTTCCCGACCTCGATCTCCTGCAAGTGTTCCGCGGCGCCGCGTTTCAGGTGGACGAGGTAGGCCCCTACCGGGATGCCGCTGATCTTCGCCGGGGAGCGCCCCTCGTGGATGACTTCGGTGTTTCGCTTGACGGTGAAGGAGGCGCCCTGGGGTTCGGTATCGACGAGGAGTTGGCCGACGCTCGGGGCGAGCTGGATCTCGCGCGTGATGGGGACGTCGTTGGTGACGCTGATCTTTTCGGCGAAAGTCTCGTAGCCATCCAGTGTTATGGTGAGCGTATGTGTCCCGAGGGCGATCTCGTCGAAATTGGTGGGGCATGTCGCGGTCCTGCCGGCGAAGGTGGCAAGCGCCCCGGGGGGGCGGGTCTCGACGTGCAGCACGCCCACCCGAGAGTGCGCGCGGATGAGCTCCTGCTCTTTCGTGGCCAGTTCCTTGGCGAGTTCCTCGCTTTTGCGGGCCTCCATCTCCCGTCTCGCCTGCAGCTCGGCGATCTGGCTCTGCATCTTGGGCCGGATCACCGCCAGGATCCAGACGAGGACGAGGGAGAGCACGGCGAGCGCCACGGACGCGACCGTCATGGCCACGACGCGCCAGTCGTTTGCGGGGAGGGCGCGTCGGCTGCGGCCCACGGCGCCGAGTTTCGGCCTTGGTTTGGCCCTGTCCTTTTTCTGTTTTGCCGCCGAGAAGATGATCGGGCCCGAGGGGGGGCGTCCCCCGGCGCCGCGAGTCGTGTCGGACGGGGGCAGGGGTGTTGCCCCGATGGGGGTCTGGGGCTCGATCGGAACGGGGGGAAATCCCTCGCCCGGCGGGCGAGAGACCAACGCTTTGATGCGATCGGTGTAGCTTTTCTGCGCCAAGAACTTAAATCTGCCCTGCCCTTGCGGGGCCGCAACCCAAATTGCGCGGTTGGGGGTCGGCTGCCTGGGCCAATTGGGCTGGGCGCAGATCGCGACCGGTCCAAAACGCATCCCGTGGCACGCATATGAAGCCTTGGGCGGGACCCGGGACTTTCCAAAGGGCCGCGGGCTGCTAGTTTTCGGGCGTGATGGAGAAGCTGGAACATCTGGATCGGCTGCTTGGCGGGTATGGTCGGGTGCTGGTGGCCTATTCTGGCGGGGTGGATAGTGCCTTTCTGTTGGGGCGCGCCCGCACCGTTTTGGGGGAGGACTGTCTGGGTGTGATCGCGGATTCGCCCAGCCTGCCGCGGGCGGAATTGGCGGCGGCGATCGATCTGGCGCACCGCATCGGGGCCCGCGTGGAAATCGTCCAGACCCAAGAATTTTCCGACCCGCGGTACGTGGCCAACACGTTGGAGCGTTGTTACTTTTGCAAGGCGGAGCTGTTTTCGGTGATGGAGGGGATCGCCGCGGAACGGGGTTTTCCGGTTTTGGCGTATGGGGAGAACGCCGATGACATGCGGCAGGTGCGACCCGGGCGGCGGGCGGCCGAAGAATTCGAGGTGGTCGCGCCCTTGCGGGATGCGGGTCTGGGCAAGGCAGAGATCCGGGAGGCTTCGCGCGCGGCGGGTCTGCCGACCGCCGAGAAACCGGCGTCGCCATGCCTTTCGTCGCGGATACCGCATGGCACTCCCGTGACGATCGAGGCG
This sequence comes from uncultured Verrucomicrobiales bacterium, assembly GCA_964651705.1. GTDB lineage: Bacteria > Verrucomicrobiota > Verrucomicrobiia > JADLBR01 > JADLBR01 > JADLBR01. Next base: position 53,780 of record CAZYWZ010000003.1, on the reverse strand, counting down.
ATCGCGCGGGTGGAGCGCGGGGAAGCCGCCTTGCGGGAGCTGGGGTTTCGGGTGTTTCGCGTCCGGGACCACGGGGAACTGGCGCGCCTGGAGTTCGCCCGGGGGGAGTTTGGCTCGTACGATGATCCCGGCGTGCGCGGGCGAGTCGAGCGCGCGCTGCGGTCGGTGGGCTACGCGCGGGTCGAGCGCGACCCGACGCCGTATGGGGCGGGTCGCGCATCATGAGCGAGCGCAATGTCAACATCCGGGATGCGGCGGGTCCGCCGGGAGATCGTGCGGGCGACCCGCGGGCCAGGCCGTTGCGTGTGGGCGGACGCGATCTGGAATCGAGGCTGTTTGTCGGGACGGGAAAATTCCGGTCCCTGCCGGTGATGCGCGAGGCGCTGGCGGCCTCGGGGACATCGCTGGTGACGGTGGCCCTCCGCCGGGCCGACCTCTCGGGCCGGCAGGACCCGTACGCGAACATACTGGAGTTCCTGGATGCCGACCGATACCTGATCGTGCCAAATACCAGCGGTGCGCTGGACGCGGGGGAAGCGGTGCGCCTCGCCCGCTTGGGCGCGGCAGCGGGCCTCCCCAAGTGGGTCAAGGTCGAGATCCACCCCGACCCGCAATATCTGCTTCCCGATCCCGTCGAGACGCTCAAGGCCGCCGAGACGCTGGTGGCCGAGGGCTTCACGGTCCTTCCCTACATCAATGCGGATCCGGTGCTGGCCAAGCGCCTCGAGGAGGCGGGGTGTGCGGCGGTGATGCCCCTCGGCGCGCCGATCGGCTCGAACCGGGGGCTGCGGACCCGCGACCAGATCGCGATCATCATCGAGCAGGCGAGGGTGCCGGTCGTGGTGGACGCGGGGATCGGGGCGCCGTCCCAGGCGGCCGAGGCCATGGAGATGGGTGCCGACGCCGTCCTGGTCAACACCGCCATCGCGATCGCGCAGGACCCGGTTGCCATGGCCCGCGCCTTCGGTGCCGCCGTCGGGGCGGGCCGGCTCGCGCACGAGATCGGCTTGCCCGAGTCCCAAGCCCTGGCATCGCCCACCAGTCCGCTGACGGCTTTTCTCTCCTCGGGCGATTGATGCGGGGCGCGGTGGGACTGGCATGACGTAGGACGCGCCGCATCATTCATGTGGAAACTTCTGGTGGGTCGCGGAATGCCTGAAGGCATCACTACGAACCTCCCCGCAGTTTTGGGCTCGTAGTGCCTTCAGGCGGCATCCGTGCAACCCGCTCTTTAGGAACGGCTTGCCGCGTGGCGCAACATGTCCCGAACTGTGAAGTCTCAGGTCAGCCCCGCCCCCGGCGCACGGGGGCGGGGCCAGCCAGAGTCATCCACGCGCCGGATGATTCATGGGGAAACTTCCGATGTGGCCGAGGGGCCTTTTGGACTGCGGTGGCAGAACCCCGCCGGAAGCCACAGCGGTGTCGCCGCTGCGCTCTGCCACCGCAGTCCATAGAATGGGCCGCCTCCTGACCCGCCAGATGGGCGGGCGGGTTCTCGCCGGCCGCTGCGGGATTAATAAACAACTAAATTACAATGGGTTATCCGCGGTATCCCGAGATCCGTGGTTCCAAGTTTCGGGCTAGCCGCCGTGCCCCGTGCGCGGGCCACCACCGGGGGTGAAATTGTAGCCCCTCCGGTCACGGAGGGGGTCCACGGCCTCACGGCCGTGGCTACGTCTGGAATTTTTGAGTCAGCCTTCGCCGCGATGGTCCTTGGCGATGAGCATGTAGAGCGAAGGGACCACGAAGAGGGTGAAGACCGTGCCGATGGCCATGCCGCCGACGAGGACCAGGCCGATGGAATTGCGGGCCTCGGCGCCGGCGCCGGTGACTAGGGTCAGGGGGAGGTGTCCGAACACCGTGGCGACCGAGGTCATCAGCACGGGGCGGAGCCGGGTGGCGGAGGCCTCGCGGATGGCGGCGAGCCTGGCGCGGCCCTGGCGCTGGAGTTCGTTGGCGAACTCGACGATGAGGATGCCGTTCTTCGCGATGAGTCCCACGAGGGTGACGAGGCCGACCTGGGAGTAGATGTTGAGGGTGGTGGTCCAGCCGTTGGTCCAGAAGGGGGTGTTCGGATCGGGGAGTTTCAGGAAGGTGAAGAGCAGGGCGCCGAACATGGCGAGGGGCACGGAGCCGAGCAGGATGATGAAGGGGTCGCGGAAGCTGTTGAACTGGGCGGCGAGGACCAGAAAGATGAGCACCAGGGCGAGCCCAAGGGCGGGCAGGAAGCGCCCCGCCTCGGTGCGGAGCTGGCGGGACTCGCCCGTGTAACCGATGTTGTACCCCGAGGGGAGGATCTTCGCGGCCTCGCTCTCGAGGAACCCGAGCGCCTCGTCCAGCGGGCGGATCGCGACGCCGCTGAGCTTGACGGCGTTGAGCTGCTGGAAGCGGTTCAGCGAGCGCGGCTGGGCGGTGCCGCGGATGCTGGCGACCGTCGCGAGCGAAATGAGCCGCCCCCCCTTGCCGGAGATGTAGATGTTCTCTAGCTGGGAGGGATCGAGTCGCGCGACCCGCTTGATCTGGGGGATGACCTTGTAGCTGCGTCCCGCGATATTGAACCAGTTGACGTAGTCGCCGCCGGTCATCGCGGCGATGTCGGCGCCGACCTGGGCGAGGTCGAGGCCGAGCGCGGCGACCTTGTCGCGGTCGATGAGCAGCTCGGCCTGCGGCTGGTCGATCTTGGTGTCGATGATGGGGGGGAAGGCGAACATGCCGCTGGCGACGGCGGCCTGGTGGATCTGCCTGGCGAACTCGAGGATGCGGGGCGGCTCGGCGGTCGAGGTGATCAGGAACTCCACGGGGAATTGCCCGCCGCCGGGCAGCGCGGGCGGCGTGACGGGGGAGATGCGGATTCCCGGGAGCGTCGCGAGCTTCGCCTCGGCCTCGGGCAATATCTCGAAGATGGTGCGCTCGCGCTCGTCCCATGGGACGGTGGCCATGCCGCCAAAGCCGAAGGTGGGCTGGGTGAGCTGGAAGGTGTGGTGCGTCTCCGGGACGCTGAAGAAGATCTTGTTGGCGGCCTCGGCGTAGATGATGGTCTGGTCGATGGTGGCGTTGGCGGGGGCCTCGATGATGCCAAATATCACGCCCTGGTCCTCCATGGGCGCCAGCTCGGCCGGGGACATCTTGAACATCGGGAAGCAGAGCAGGCCGAGGCCGGCCCACACCGCGTAGACCGCGGGCCGGGCCGAGAGCGTCATGTCCAGGAGGCGCCCGTAGGCCCGTCGCAGGCGATCGAAATCGCGGTTGATGCGCCCCGTGAGGCCCCGTTCCTCGCGCTCGGGGCTGAGCAGGGCCGAGGACATCACGGGAGAGAGGGTGACCGCCACCACTCCGGAGATCGTCACCGCGCCCGCCAGCGTCAGCGCGAACTCGCGAAACAGCGAGCCGGTGAGCCCGCCCTGGAAGGCGATCGGCGTGTACACCGCCGCCAGCGTCGTGGTCATCGCGAAGATCGGGCCCACGAGTTCCCTCGCGCCCAGGAGCGCCGCGTCCAGGGGCTTCTGCCCCTCGCGCATGTGCCGCTCGACGTTCTCGACGACGACGATGGCGTCGTCGACCACGAGCCCCACCGACAGGACGATGGCCAGCAGCGTGAGCAGGTTGATGGTGAAGCCGAAGACCTGGATCAGGAAGATCCCCCCGATGAGCGAAACCGGGATCGCGACGATGGGCACGAGCGCCGAGCGCAGCGAGCCGAGGAACAGGAAGATCACGATCGCGACGATGAGCAGCGTCTCGGCCAGGGTCTTGACGACATCCTTTAGCGCGCTGTTGATGTACTTCGTGGCGTCGTAGGCCACGCCCGCCTCGATGCCGCTTGGCAGCTCGGCCTGGATGCGCCGCATCTCGTCCTGGATCCTCCGGATGACGTCGATGGAATTGGCGTTGGGCAGGACCCAGATTCCCATGAAGACGGCCCTCTGGCCCGAGAAACGGACCTCGGAGTCGTAGTCTTCCGCGCCGAGCACGACGTCGGCGATGTCCTCGAGCCGGACGATGGCGCCGCCGCTCTCTCGCACGACGAGCCTCCGGAACTCTCCGGCGGTCTGGAGATCGGTGTTGGCGGTGAGGTTGACCGAGACGAGGTTGCCCTTGGTCTGCCCGACCGCGGCGAGGTAGTTGTTGGCGCGGAGGGCGGCGCGGACCTGCGCGGGGCTGATATTGAGGGCGGCGAGCCGGTCGGGCTTGAGCCAGACGCGCATCGCGAAGGTCCGGCCGCCGAGGATGTCGGCGCGCTGCACGCCCTCGACGGCGGTCAGGCGAGGCTGGACGACGCGCACGAGGTAATCGGTGACCTCGTTGGCCTCGAGGATATCCGAGGTGAAACTCAGGTACGCCGAGGCGAAGCGCGAGTCGGCATTCTCGATGTTGATGATCGGGACCTCCGCCTCGGGGGGCAGGTCGTTGCGCACCTGATCGACCTTCGAGCTGATCTCGGCCAGGGCCTTGGTCGAGTCGTAGTTCAGGCGCAGCCGCACCGTGATCGTGGATACCCCGAGCTTGCTCTCGGACTCGATGTAGTCGATGCCCTCGGCGGAGGCGATGACGCGCTCCAGCGGGGTCGTGATGAATCCGCGCACCAGCTCGGCGCTGGCGCCGACGTATGCCGTGGTGACGGTGACCGAGGCGTTCTCGCTGCGCGGGTACTGGCGCACGGTGAGCCGGGAGATCGCCTGCAGCCCCGCGACGACGATGACGACATTCACCACGACCGCGAGGACGGGGCGGCGGATGAAGATGTCTGTGAACGCGGCCTGCATCTGGGGGGGCTGGCGGATGGCCTCAGGTGTCCTCGGGCTTCGGGGACAGGCTGGTCTCGGGGGCGATCTCGTTGTGGATGGCGACCGGCATCCCGTTGCGCAGCTTGAACGCGCCGGCCGAGACGACCTCGGCGCCCGCCTCGAGCCCCTCGGTCACCGCGACATAGTCGCCGAGCGTCGGCCCCAGCCGGACGAAACGCTGCCGCGCGACCTTGGTCCCCCCCTCGCCCCCCTCGACCACGAAGACCGTGATGCCGTAGGGGGCGTACAGGATCGAGGTCGCCGGGATCGTCAGCACCTCCTTTTTCTCGGGGAGCACGACCGCGACCCGCGCGAACATCCCGGGCCGCAGGGTGCCGCCGGGATTGGGGACGGTCGCCTGGAGAAGGATGTTGCGGGTCGCCTCGTCCACCTCGGCATTGATCGCGGTCAGCGTCCCCTCGAAAGATTGCCCGGGAAACGCATCCGTCTCGACCCGGACCTTGAGGCCCGTGGACAGTTGGGACAGGCGCTGCTGCGGCAAAAAGAAGTCCGCGTATATGGGATCCATCGATTGCAGCGAGACGATCGGGTTGCCCGCGTCGACGAATTGGCCGACGTTGACCCGCCGGATGCCGGCCCGGCCGGAGAACGGCGCCTTCAGGGTCTTCTTCGCGATCGTGGCGCGGAGCGCCTCGACCGAGGCGACCGCCTGCTTGTGGCGGGATTCCACCGCGTCCCACTCGGATTTCGCGATGGTTCGGTCGTCGCGCAATTTCCTCCCGCGCTCCAGCTCCAGCTGCGCCAGCTCGGCCTGCGCCTCCGCCGAGCGCAGCTGCGCCTCCTCCAGATCCGTGTCCAGCTGCACCAGCAGGTCCCCGCGCTCCACCCGCGCCCCGTTCTCAAACCCGATCTTGCGCACCACCCCCGATAGCTCCGCGCTGATCGTCACCCCCTGCACCGGACTCAACGAGCCTACCGCCGTTAGTTCCTCCTGCCACAACCGCTTCTCCGCCCGGGCGGTGGAAACCGCCTCCGGCGGCGGTGCCATCTGCTCCCCCCGCGCGATCATCGCCCCAATCTGCAATGCTTTGATCCCGCCCAGCAGCCCTGTCGCCAGCGCCAGACCCAACACCGCCACCAGTACCTTCCGATGCATCACGACCCACTCTTTGCCGACTTTATTTACTAAACGTTTTCGTACATTAAATTAATATTGCAATAGGTTGCTGTTGTCAACACAATGGTATCATGGACGATGTGACGGCCATTGGGGAAGCGGTGAAGCGTGCGCCCGGTCGCCCGCCGGACGAGGAGAAGACCCGCGAGATACTGGAAGCGGCGCGAAGGCAGTTTATCGCACGGGGGTTTGAGGCGGCCACGATCGAGTCGATCGCGGAGGAAGCGGGCGTTTCAAAAGTTACTGTATATAAGCGATTTGCATCAAAGACGGGGCTATTTGCGGCTATAGTGCGGGGGATCGTGGCGCGGATGGAGGAGGCGGTGGCGGCGATGTCGCCCGCATCGGGGGATGTGCGCGAGCGCCTGGTGGTATGTGGCGTGTCGCTGATGCGGTCTGTGGTGTGCCGGGAGATTATCGCGGTGGATCGGTTGGTGGCGCAGGAATCGGAGCGGCATCCGGAACTGGCGCAGGCGCTGTTCGAGGCTGGGCCGCGGATGGCGTTACAGCAACTGGCGCGGATTCTGGAGGAGGCCGACGGGCGGGGCGAAGTGGATTTGAGCGACCCGTGGGCCATGGCGGAGGACCTGCTGTCGCTGTGGTTTGGCTTCGAGTGGGAGGCGATCCGGCTCAACGTGCGTGAGATTCCAGACGAGGGCTGGCTGCGGCGGCACGTCGAGCGCTGCGTGGGACGGATCTGGCGAGCGTATCGGAGGTAGCCGGCGTTGCGCGCATGGAGATCCGCGCGACCCAAAAGGTGCCGCGAATGCCAAAGGAATGGTTTGCCATCGTGCGGACTGGCGTTCAGAAAACTGGCGCTTTCAGTCCTGCGGCTTTGGCCAAGGCGCGCTGGCGGTGGTCGAAAGCGAGAAATTCGGACACGCCCAGCACCAGGGCACCGGCGACATGGAGGATGTCCAAGCTCCGTGTGCCGATCGTTTCCGAATGTAGGGCGCTCAGGCGTTCCGCTTCGGTCGCCAGATCCGGCAGGGGCGGTTCGGCGTGATCCAGCACTCCGGCGGCCAGGTCGGCCAGCATGGCGTTGAGGGAGGCGTCACGCTGCGCCTGCGTGATTTCTCCCCGAAAGACGCGGAGCCGCAACGCATTGCGGAATTCCGATCGGTGCAGCCAGGTGAAGGGCAGCGGTAGCGGTTGGCGGGTCATCCGTGCCACGGCCAAACCGGTGTGCGCATCGGGCGAATACAGCGAACACAGGAAACCGGTATCGGCGTAGCCTGTCATGAGTCACCGCGCGATTCGGCAACGAGATCGGTGGCCGTGACGGACAGCACGTGATCCCCATAGATAGCACGAAGGGGCCGCATCCAGATTGCGGATCCGCGGCTGTTCCTCCATGGCGCGCAGCCTTCGTCTCTCGATCTCGTCCTCGTCCGTCGTGCGCCGGTCGTACGAGGAGGGCAAGCTCCCGGCCTCTCCGCGGCGATTCGCATCACGCCGCGGCGAGGGGGTCAGCCGATCATGGTGTTAAGTAAAGGGGGTTTTGGGACCTTTCTCGGTGGGTGTGCCGTTCCGCCTACGTTTGGGAGGGACGTCGGCCCCGGTGTCTCGCGTTGACCTCCTGGACGGACCCTCTTGCCGCCCGCGAGAAGTCGTGCATGATGCCCGCAGGGGCCTGTAGCTCAGCGGTTAGAGCAGGGGACTCATAATTGCCCCATGATCGTTTTCTGCGCCGTTCCGCGCTGTTCCACGTCATCCGTTTCCCTGATTCCAAAGCAGTTGCGAAAGCGCCAAAATTCGCCCGTTCCCCCATGGGCCGGAAATCCGCCGCGGAAGTAGCACAGAAAGTAGCAGGGGACACGGGAGGGACTTTCGGTCCTCTGCCGGTCATTCCCCGCCGCCAGATGCCTTCTCGATGGCCTGTTTCAACTCGTTGACCGCCTGGAGCAGTTGCCCGATTCCGTTGGCGTCCCCGCCGCTGGCGCCCTCCGCACCCTTGCCGGCGGCGGCGTCCGCGACCGCCTGGGCGTGGCTCCCGCTCTCCCAGGCGCCGGAGTTGAACGCCCCGGCCCCGGAGACGTTGCGGTGGGAGTCCATGTACTCCCGCCCGCTGTCGCGACCGCTCACCATGTCGGCCTCCTCGGTGGCGCCCTTGCGGAACGCGCTGATCCGGGCCTCGGCCCTGCGCGCATCCTTGTCCTCTCCCCGGACCTTCTTCTTGGCCTCCCCGGAGGTCATGCCATCGCGCATGTACTCCTCGATGCGCTCGTTCTTGCTCTTGCCCTTGTCGGGCGACGTCGCCTCGGTGAGGCTGTTGCGCGCGGCCATCAGCGCCACGTACTTCTCGGCCTCTTCCTTCGAGCCCTTCGCCAGCGCGTACTCCTTTTGCGCCGCCTCGACGCGCAGCCGGGCCTCGGCCTCCGCGGAGTGGCGCCCCTGCTCCTTGAGGCTTTCAATCGCGGCCTCTAGGGCAAGCTCCCGCTGCTTGGCGGCGTCGCCGGCGGCCTGCTCCTGTTTCTTCTGCTCCTCCTCCTTTAGCCGCTCGATCCGGCGCCGCTCGGCCTCCTCAAGCCGGTCCATCTCATCGCCCATCTTTTTCTGGATCTGGGCGATTTCGAGTTCCAGTTTCTTCTGCTTGTCGTAGAGCCGAAGCTGCTCGACGCTCCCGACGGCCAACCCCTTCTGCTGGGCGATGATCTCCCCGAGGGCCTGCTTCCGCTCGGCCAATAGCTCGATGTCTTCCATCCCGAGTTCCCGCGTCGCCTTCCGCGCCTCGTTGATGGATTTGACAAGCCCGTCGGTCTCGCGCCGCCGGTCTTCCGCGGCCTTCGCCGATCCGCCCGGGTCGATTTCGCCCCGGCGGGGCTTCTGCCCGCGATCCCTGCGAAAGTCCGCTTTGGTCTCCTCCGATGGCGCGGCAAACGGGCTCATCACGTTACGGCCAAATTCCTTCGCCGCGGCAAAGAATCCCTCTTTCTCAAGCGTCTTCTTTATCGACCGCCATTTGAGCACCGTCCCGCCAAGGTAATCCGTCGAAGCGTTCGACGCCCTGATTTTCAACTCTTCCCATGCGTCCCCGAGGTCATCGAGCGCCTGAATGGCCTCGTTTGATTTCGGCGTCAGCCTGCCGAATATCTCCTCGAGGTCTTCCGGGGCCTGCTGCAATAACTGGATCAGCTCCGTGGCGCTCCGGCCCATGAGCGTCTGCACGACGAGATAACCGCGCCCGCCCTGCTCCGCGCGCTGGTAGCCGCGCGCCAATTCGGTGATCATGTCCGGCAGAGACATCCGGGAAAGCTTGGACGCCTCAAGCCCCATGACCTTAAGTGTCTCGGCCATCTCCCTGTCATCGTCGGCGGCCTTGCCGAGATTCACCCGTAGCTTCACCGCGGCCCTGTTGACCGCCTCCATGTCCGCGCCCGCCAGTTGCGCTGCCCCGCCGACGGCCACCAGGTCAGCGGGCATTTCCTGCAAGGCTTCGGCGAGGTCATTCACCCTTCCCGCGCGCCCAACGATGGATGTGACCGCCCTCCCAACCCCGTACAGCGCCGCCGTCATCCCGCCCGCCACCGCCGCGCCGGAGAAGACCTTGGAGAACTCCGAGCCCAGCTTCTTGTTGAAGTCACGGGCCTCCTTCCGCATCCGGGCCAGCCCCCGGTTGAAGTCGGAGTCATCCAGCCTCGATCGCGTTACCAGGTCCGCCATGTCTTCACCTCAAAAAGTTCGCCCCCCTCCGGTATACCCGCGAAACCGGAGGGGGGCATTTCTCGAACGGCGCTCCATGATGGATCGACGCCACTGCGGGCACGCCGCCCGAAAATCATTTCCGCTTGGGCGCGGGTGCCCCGGCCTCCATGGCCCGCATGCGGGCCTCCACGTCGGCCAACTCGTCACGGAGATTCTTTTCGACGATGGGCGCCCGCGCCAGCGCCGCCTCGATACCGGAAAGCTTTTCGGCGTTCTCGTTCAGCCAGAGCCAACGGCCCTTGACCCCGAAAGCCCAATCGATCTCTTCGGTGAACCGCTTGCGCCTCTCCTCTAGCCTGGCCTTGCGGCGCGGCAGGCGGACATTGAGCGTGAACAGGATGTCTGCGCGGCGCTTGCTCAAGCCCGCGTAATCCAATTCGACCGCGGCCTGCCTTCGCTCCCGCTCCTCGGCCTCCAGGATCAACTGCCTCGCCTGCTCCCTGGCCCGGCCCGCGGCGCTCCGGTTCTCGGGATCGCCGACGGTGCCGAAGTGCGCTTGCTCGGCGTCGGCGAGGCTCTTGAGGGAATCGATGTCGGTTATCCCCAGCGCGTGCGCCTCATGCGGGTACTGGCCCCCGTGCCTCTGGACGGAATCCAGCATCCTGCGGAAAAAGAAACGGTCGTTGCCGCCGTGGATGTCCCGGATCAGTTCCTCGAACGTCGGTGCCTTCTGTGCCTGTGGTGCCATGTGCTTTGCTCCTCTCTCGATTTTCTACTTCGGGAATCTCTCGCCCTCTTCGATGGCGAGGCGCTGAACGTCCTCTAGCGTCAGGCGGTGCCGAACCGCTTCCGGCGGGCCCTTGGAGTCCCCGTTCGGCCAACCGAATTCCCAGAAGGACGAACCCCGCGCCTTCCGTAGAAGCCCGCGGAAATAGGATGTGTCCTTGCCGCCGTGGCATTCCGCCGCGGCCTCATCATAGGTCCTTTTCGGGAGCCCTTTCATCTCATCGGCCCCGGCGCGAATGGTTGATGATGTCCCGGACCGCCGCCCGGTTCTCGCGGCAGAATCGCGCGCGGGCCCGGTGGTCGTTCTCCGGGATCGCCGCGAACCCGATGGCCGCGTCAAGCGATTCGTCGGCCATGCCGGGCCCCGCCCGCTCTGCCCTGGCCCGCCCCTGAAGGTATTCTTGGATCTCGGCCTTGTGCGCGCGGTAGAACCTCGACCTGGCAACGTGGTCGTGTGCCGGGATCGCCGCGAACAGTTCCGCAACGGTCTTCGGCTTGGGCGCCGGCGCGGAGGCGGAAGGTTTTGTCGGGGGGGCCGCGGATTGCGGCGCCGCGGGTGCAGGGGATGCCCCGGTTGCCGGCGCCGATGAAGCTGGGTGGATTCGAGCACTGATTCGCCGCTCAAGCGCCGCGGCCCGCCCCGACAAATCTTCACTCGGTCCGCCCCGAAGTATCGCGCGGAGAGTGGCCGCGTACGCGCAGACATCCATCTCTTCGTCCGTGAACTCCCCGACGTTCTTAGGGGTCTCGCCGCGCCCCAGCGGCGCGTCCGGGTAACGCGCCAAGATCGCCTTGGACGTCGCGTTGCCGCATGCGGCCGCATCCATCAATTCCGCCCGCCAAGCCGGGCTCAACCGGAAGACTGCTTTTGCCATACGCAATAGGCAAAAGTGTTTCGCTATCTCGGGGGCCTCACCTATGAAAAAAGCGTTTAGTTTCGGGCCGCGCCAAAAGCGCCTCGATGTCCGACTCAAGGAACATGATGAGACCCCGCGGGCCCGTCGGCCTACAGTGCGTTATCTCCCTTCGGGCGACCTTTCGCCGAAGCGCCTTTTCGGATACGCCCAGCCTGCGCGCCGCCTCCCGGAGGCGGATGAGTTGGGCCGTCATCCCGACACCGCCGCCCCGTGGGAAACGGCCCAATCCATGGGGGCCAGCCCAGCCGCCGCGATGGCGGGATTCCAGAACACCAGCGTCAACCCGTAGAACGCGGACAGCATCTCGAATTCAAGATCCAGCGCCCCTTGGCCCCCGCCAATTTCCCGCAGGTCGTACCCGCGCGCGTTCAGGGCCAGAATCGTCTGCAGGGCAACCGCGTGCCGCCGCCCAAACCGCCGCATGATCTCCCCGCCGCCCTCGGTGGCGCCGCGGTGGAGACTCACCAGCCCACGGCGGTCCCCGGCATCCAGGAACCCCCGCGCACCCTCATGCCCCGCGCTTCCGGCGGCGGGCCTGGTGCACTTCGAGGGGACCGATGATCCGCGTGAGTTTGATGAATGCTTCGCCGCGCGGGAAGCGAATCCCGGATTCCCAGGCTTCCAGCGTTCTACGGTTGAAGCCCCACTTCTTTGCAGCCTGCTCTTGCGTGAGCCCCGCCCGCTCCCTGCCACCTTTGAGCCATCCGACGATTTCTTTGCCCATGTGGGCAAGGTATCCGCCCCCGCCGCCGCTGTCGAATTCTCCGCCATCGCCTTCCTTCCTTTCGTTTCGGTTCGGGTTCACGTGAACCTTGCCTTTCTACTACGACAATACGTCGTAGTCGTCAATCCCTTTTTCCGGCCCCCGTCCAGCGTGGATAACCTTCCTTTGCCTTGCTCCCCATGCTCCCGCGCGGTAGCCTTTCGATCATCATGTCCGCCATCGTGGATGGTCTCATCAGGATCGCAGACAAACTGATGTCCCCGATCGGGTGGTGTGTGCGACGCGCCGGATCGATCCTCCGCCGGTGGAAGCTCGAGCGCCTGGCCTTGCAACGACTGGAAAGACTCGATCGATTTGAGCAGGCGCTTCTTAGGGAGTTTGCTATTCAGGGGAGGAACACGATCAAACTTCCCTGCGATCAAACCACCGTGGCAGGCCTCGCGCATGCCGGGATACTCCAGTGCGTCAAACGGATCCCGGAGATGTGCACGGCGGGGCCTCTCGCCGTTTTCGAAATTCCTGACTTTCTTCAAGAGAGTATGTGTGCGCGACATCTCGGGCTCCCAAGCATGGTTCCTGCCGAACTGACCGAGCAGGACCGGGACCACATCCTGAGTGAACGCCCGGCCTTCTGTTGGGAAATCTGCAGGTCGTCGAGACTCTGGGAATCCTGAGGTCGTGCCTTTTCCCTCCCGTCCGGCCCGGACAATCCGACCGGACGCCGGACGGCCCCAGAAATCCGCCGGACACCGTTCGGGGAAAGGGACCCTCGGAAATCGTTCCGGCGCGCCCAGGGGCCATTTCCGCGCGATTGCGGGCCATCCCTGAAAACCGTCGGGTTATTCATCTGTACCCCGCCGCCACTTCCCGCAGTTCGGCCAGCGCCAGCCGGATCGCCGCTTCGGCCCCCGCAATCCCCGCCAGCCGCCGCCGGAAGATCCGCTCCGCCTCATCCGCCGCAAAGTCCACCTTCGCCGCGGCCTCTTCCCGCAAGACGTGCTGCGCCCGCCGGGCCTCCAGGTCCTGTAGCATGCGATCCGCGGTCAGCCGGTGCCGCCGCGTGATCTCCGCAACCCTCCCGGGCGACATCGCCAGCGATCCCAGCCCAAGCCCCCGCGCCCGCACGAACACTCGCCACTCGTCGATGTTCTCCGATCCGTCGGCCATCGGCCTCGGGGCCCCCGGCAGCCGCGCCCACTGGCACACCGCCTGACGGCTGTACCCCAGCTTTTCCGCAAGCTTCCTCCTCGAGGGGGCGGTCAGCGGGGGCAGAAACTTCCCGATGTCACGCGATTTCTTGCGGGTTCTCATAGCTTTTTAGGGGGGTGGTGGGCTTCACCCGCCGGCCTTGGGGTCGTAGTAGATTCCTTGCCCGGGGGGGGTGTGGGCATGGCCTCATTGCCTGCGGGTGAAGAGCCATGCTTGGACCATTGCCTTCGCGCTGGTGTCTTTGTGGTAGGTGGGGGCGAGGTCGATAACCTCATCTGCCCTGACGCTGGGGTCTTGCTCTTCGGGCTGTTCGGCGAGCGTGAACTTTGGGGGGGATGGGTCAAAGATCCCGCGCCCGTGCTTCAGCCTGAAGCGCAGGCACAGCCAGAACGATTGCCACCATCGGGGGCTTAGGAGTCGGCGGATTCGTCCGCCCATCCGGGGCAAAAGGCTGACCTGTGGGATTTCTTGGCTGGGCGAATTTCGTTTTCTTATTATTCCCCCCCCCTTAGGGGGGGAATAAGAAAAGAAATTCGGATTACGACCCAATTTATTTAAGAAAACCGCTAAGAAAATCAACCCAGCAACAAACCCAACAAACGCTATCGCAAAGAGTTGCATTCATTCCTCCGAATTTATTACCCGTTGCAGAGGTGCCCTCGCGTACCCCTTCTTCCCTTTCGGCACGGTGCGGCCTAAGAAATTGGCCTCTTCGGCCCGTTTGACGGCGCGGTATGCGGTGTCTTGGGAGACCCCGAATTCATCCTTAATGAACTTCACCAGGTCGGGGCGATTGATGGTCTCCCCGTCCTCGAAAAGGGATGCGACCTCTTGAGGCGAGACGACTTTTTTCGTTGCCCTGTCCCCACCATTCCCACCATTGGGCCCATTCGCCGGGCTCAAGTTGTTGGGGTCAAGGTTTGGATCCATGTCGAAGACCGGATAGCTGAGCCGGAGGGCGAAGGGCGGGGCGGGTTTAAAGTAGCGCGTCGTGGCCTCCATGCGGAAGCCATCGGGATCGCGAAGGGGAAAGTAGGTCAGGATCTCATCGGCGTCGCGCGACCAGGCCCCGGAACCGGCGATGCGGTCCAGGTTGTGCTTTTGCGAGTATGAGCCCTTCGGGAAATGCCCGGAGTACAGAATGCCCGATCCCGTCTCCCTGCGGAGGCGGTCAAGCTCGATGCAGAGGGCGGTCACTTGGCCCGCGGAGTTTTCGTCCTTCCCGGACATCAAGCGATAGACGGGATCGACGATGGTCAACCCTGCCCCGTACCCCCGCGCCTCGGGGATGAGCGCATCGACCAGCGCGGCGGGGGTCACGTCGAATCCCTTTAGGGTCAGAACGCGGAAGTGATCCCTGAGCCTCGATGTAGAAATCCGCATGGCGTCGCGGGACTGCCGGATGCGCCTTTCCATGGGGCCCGGTTCCAGTTCGAAGTTGACGTAAAGAACGGGAACCTTGCGCGTCTCACGCCCCCACAGCGGGTAGCCCGCCGCGATGGTGAGACCGATTTGCGTCAGCAACGTCGTCTTGTAGCCCTTCGACACCGAGCCGACGATTGTCTTTGTCCCGACCGCGATGAGCCCATCGACGAGGTAGGGAATCTGCTCGGCCTCATCGTATGGCGGAAGCTCGGCGGCCTCCGCGCGCACGAACGGCAGCGGGGCAACGTCCCCCGGCGGGGTGATCTCTTCAAAACGCCCGGTCATGACGTCACCTCGAAGACGCCCTCTTTGACCAGGCCCGACTGCCACAGCATGCCCGCTATCTCCTCGCGGGTGATCGGGCGGGCCCGGTGAAGGTCGTTGAGGTCCTTGGCCCCATGCACGCCGCGGGCCACCAGCACGCGGCAGCGGGCCCGCAGGGCGTGCCAGAAGCCGCCCGGATCGGTGCGCAGCCACGCTTGCCCGCCCCTGTCCCTGTCCGGGAACAGCGCGCACCCCGGCGGGGGATGGGGCCAGCGGGGGCCGTAGTGATCCAGGAAGGCGCGCCAGCCCCCGGCGCCGCGCACTCCCACGATTGCGAAGCCATCGGGCCACGTCGTGTCGCCATCCATCCACCCCGCCGCAAGGGCCAAGGTCAGCGCGTCCCACTCGCCCTCGCAGACCGATAGCACGCGCGCCCCGGAGAAATCCCCCAGCACCATCGGCAGCGATGGGACATCGCCCGAAGGCCAGTAGAACCAACCCCCGCGCCGCGGCGGGATGGATCGGACGTGCAGCCGGACAAGGCGCCCCTCGGCGGTGCGGACCGGGAAGGCCACGAGCCGCCGGCCCCCGATCTCCGGGCACCCCATGAGACCATCGCGGGCGAGCGTCCGCACCCAGGACGGTTCCCACCCCCGCCATTGAGCGATGGCATCGATCGTCGGCGCATCGGATTCGAGGAAGCGCGTGCCCTCGAACCACGATGCCTCCGCGGCCTTCGGGATCGGCGCGAAGCTTCTGGGGGGAGACGCGACATGCGGCAGCCTTGGCCCCGCCGCCCGACCCGATGCGGGCTCCCGCGGCGGGAGGCGGTAGGCGCTTCGGATGGTCCCGGTAATCTCATCGCCCCTGAGCCCGTCGCGGAACCCGCACGGCCTGAGCGTGGCGATGGTGGCATCGATCCCGAAACCGGCGTCCCTCATCTGGCACGCGGCGCCGAAGAGTTGCGCGTTTCGCGACCCCGGCGGGGTCTTGAATCGGATGTACTCTTGGGCCCCGCGCGGAAGCAAGGATAGGTCTATCATCGCCGCCCCTTCGGTTGCCGCCGCGCGTTGAATAGGTGGGCCTCGATCCCATCAAGGCGGCTTTCGATGCCCGCCGAGTCTCTGCCGTTGGACCTGACGCGCCAAAGCTTGTGCAGCAATTCCTCCCGCCAGACAGCGGCGCGCGCCAGCCTGTTGTTGCGCTGGCGGTTCGCGCTGAACCTCTTCACCGTGCACCGCCCTTCCGCCGCCTCGGGGCCAGTTCGGGCATGACCTTTTCGAGCGCCCGCGAGACCTGGCAGAGCCGCGATCGCGACACACAGAGGCGGCGAGACAGTTCCGCATCCGTCGCGCCGCTGGGGTTGAGCCTGTCGGCCAAGAGCCCGATGCGGCACGCCGCGCCAGCCGGGCGCCCGCCGGTTGCGAAGCGCAGCGCCCGCAGAAAGAAATCCGCCAGAACGTCAGCGCCCGACGTGGGCTCGGGCGACGCATCCGGCGCAACGATGTCCCCGCCCGGCGCCAGCCGCGCAACGCCCGCGTGATCGAGGCCCCCGCGGCGCCCGATCCGAAGGCCCCCGCTCAAGCGGCCTCCGTTTTCGGTGGGGCGGAGACGTTGGCGAATTCACCGCGGCCCGCGCGGGCAAGGAATTCGTCAACGTCGGCCTTCCTGACGTAGGGCTGGCCCGCAATCTGGACGGTGGGAAGCCAGCCGCGCTTGCGCCAGCGCCAGATGGTTGTTCGGGAGATGGGCACGCGTCTTAGGAACGTGTGCAATGGTTCTATTTCTGGGCCCGCTCTCTGAGGAATTTCCAACATGCTCCCGACGCCATGTCAACCACGCGTGAAACTATTGGGTTAAACATGACTGGGTAAAAACGGTTAGAAACGGGATAGAACGGGCAAGAACGAGCAAAAACCACACATGTGCGGGTTTTGCCCGTTCTTGCCCGTTTGTGCCCGTTTTTGCCCCTCCCCTGACTGATCCCGCGCGAGCAAACCTTTCACATGTGAAAGATTTGCTCGTTCTTGCCCGTTTTTACCCGATTCCGGCACATGTGCGGGTTTCGGCCCGTTTGTCCCATACTTGCCCAAATTGCCCCGGATTGTCCCCCTCGATGACGGTCTATTTCAGGGAGTCATGCCACGTCGGCCCGCGGCAGCGCGCGGATGCCCAGGTTGAGGCGTTCCGCGGCGCGGTGGCGGTGGTCGTCGGCCAAGTGCCCGTAGACCTTTCCCACCAATATCCCGCCGTCCTTGTGCCCGAGCCAAGCCGCGATGGTCATGTAATCGATCCCGGCCATGACGCACAGCGAACAGAAGTAGTGGCGGAAATCGTGGAAGCCGACGCCCGGCAGCCCCGCGCGATCCCGCGCGATCTCGAAGCCGCTGCGGAAGGATTTCGCTCGCCGCGCCCTGTCGGCGCCGCGCCTGGCGCTCGGGAAAAGCCATGGCGAATCCGGGGCCCGCCCGTCCCTCATGCCGGCCAAGTGAGCGGCAAGCTGGGGATTGAATTCGACGGCGCGGGCCTCGCGGTTCTTGGTGGCGCCATCCCTGCCGACGTGCAGGCGTCGCGCGTCGAAGTCCACGTCGGCCCACCGCAGCCGCAGCGCCTCTTGCTCGCGCATCCCGGAGAAGGCCAGAAGCTGGATGAAATCGGCAAGCTGCGCCCCGGATCTCGGGTTATCTCTTGCGGCGCGCACGAGGGCTTCGATCTGGGCCGGGGAGAGAAGGCCGCGCTTCGGCGGGGGTTCTGTCGGCAGCGCCCGGATGCGGGGCATCTCCCTCAAGTGCCCGTCCTCCACCGCGCGCTTGAGCAAGCCCCGCAGGGAAATCAGGTCGAGATTGACCGTGCGGGCCGACGCTCCCCCGGACAGCCTACGCTCGCAGAAGGCCCGGACCATGGCGGGGGTGATCATGTCGACGCGCGCGTCCCCGGCGAAGCGGAGGAATGCGGCGAGGCTCCGGCGGTCCTTTTTCAGCGTGCCCGGGCGCCGCCCCTGCCGGATCGGGCTGGCGCAATAGCCCGCGATGGCCTCGGATAGCATCGGCTTTCGGCCCGGTGGTGGCAGGCGGTTTTCCCGCCGCTCGATGCGCTTCCCCTCCATTTCCTCCTTTGCGCCCGCCACCGTGGTTGCCGCCAGCGGGAAGCGCCGCGTGGTGTTCCTGCCGCCCACGCTAACGCGGAGTTGCGCGTAGAAGATCCCGTTGCGTATCCAGAGTCCCCGAATCCTTCGCTTGCGGTAATCGAGGGCCGGTGCGAAACTCGGGGCATGGGAAATCCCGTTTCCTGCCGTTTCGCCATCGTTCACACCGTCAAAGTAGCACAGCGGGTAGCAGGGGGCAAGATTTTTGGGATTTCCGAGGAGTTGCTATTCCGTAATAGCCTGCAATTCAGATATTTGGGCCTGTAGCTCAGCGGTTAGAGCAGGGGACTCATAATCCCTTGGTCGCAGGTTCGATTCCTGCCGGGCCCATCTCTACCCCGCCCCTGCCGCTCAGGCACTTGCGACGCCGATACTGAAAACGCCCCGCCGACGCTACTGAAACGGCGCGTTCTGCGCCCCTCGCACGGCGTTCGGGCGCTCCTGGATTGCCTGCCGACACGGCGCCACCACCGGTGCCGGCACGCTGTCGCGTGTCGCGCCATGCTGTCTGGCAAGCAGTTCCAATCTCCGTGTGCCAGCATGCCAGGAATCTGCGAAATCTCTTATCTTATTAAAGTATACCAAACGGCGAATATAACCGAATAAAAGGCTGGACAAATGAAAAAAAATCTGCATAATGCCTTGGGGCGTATGAAAACCACAACACCAACGAGGACCCCTGCGCCCCTGCCGGGCCAAGAAACCATCACATATGACGCGCTGAGCGCCCGCCATGTTCAGCGGATGCAGGAGGACGGCGACAAGCCCAGCACGATCCGGAATGCGTGCTCGGCCCTTAACCGATTCCTCAAGACCGCCGGCGTGTCCAAACACGCGGCCGTCGGGACCGAGATGGCGCACCTGTTCGCCGATCGCCTGGAGCGGTATCTGGAGACACTGCAGAAACAGAGCAGCAAGAACACCGCCCGCCACCTGTTGAACCGGTGGCGGAGGACCTACCTCGACATGCAGGTCGACGCCGGCCTGCCCCGCGATTTCGCGGGAGCCCTGAAGCGCTTGATGGAAGCGGCGAAGGTGAGCATCCGGAAGGCCGCCGCGGCGATCGGCAGCCGCCAGAAGACGGTCAACGGCTGGATGAACGGCCGCTACTGGCCGACCCTCCGCGCGATGCCGAAGGTCGTCCTCCTCGAGAGCGTGCTCAAGGCACCGCCGGGTTGCCTCAGTGGACGCCTCCGGAAGGTGCGGACCAAGGACAAGGTGTCCGGCGGCACCCGATTTCGGGACAAGGTCATCGGCCTCAAGAAGAAGCCCTACGCCCTCAGGCCGCGGGACTGGCCCGAGCGCCTGACCAGCGATTTCAACGATCTGGTCACATTCAAGACCTCCCCGATGCTGGTTGGCGGCATTCGGCGGAACAAGTCATGGTCCGTGAAACGCGGCAAGTGCCCGACCGCCGGGATGGTCAAAGAACTCCTTGCCCGATTCTTCGGGTGGCTCTTGCTCGCTCCCGATGCGCAAGATCCCGCCCTGCGCGGACGCGGGATGCGCCGGGAGGACCTGTCTCTGGCGCTGCTGACTTGGCCCGAGCTCGCCCAGGGGTTTATCGCATTCCTCAGGGACAGGAGCGGGGTGAATACCCACCTGTCCCTGAAGTTCCTGGATCTCCTGTACTCCCTGTGCCGTGGGGGGACGGGGTACTTCCCCCAGCACGTGAAGTACGCCGATTACCCGATCATCGCCGCGATGCTGCCCGAAACGGAAGAATTCCGTGGCAGGCACATCCGGTTGAAGAACAAGGAGCACCGGTGGGCATCTTGGTGCAACAAGTCGGCCAACGAATTCCATAGCAACCGCAGGACGTTGCCTGACAGTGCCGGCAACGCCCAGACCGTCGTTAACGGTCGCGATCCGTCCGAACCGATCCAGGCCATCCTGGCTCTGGACCGGCCCATGTCGGCGCTCTTCGACATGATCGAGAGCATGCGCGGCGCATTGCCCCCCGCCTCCATGTGCGCCAAGACCCGCGCGGTGGCCTTCAGGGACCTCCTGCTGGTCGAGATGCTGGCCTCCAATCCGCTGCGGATCGGGATGTTCTCGTTCATGACGTATCGCGCGGACCAAAGCGGCAACCTCTATCGGCGGCAGGATGGCACGTGGAGACTCCGGTTCGAGGCCGAGGATTTCAAGAACGCCAGGGTTCGTGCCGCACGGCCCAGGTACGACGTCCCCGTCCACCGGAACCTGTGGCCGCTGATCGAGGAATACCTCCGGGAGCATCGCCCTCACCTGATGGGAGCCGATGGCTGCGACTACCTTTTCCGGCCCAGCCCCAGGTTCGCGAAGCAGATTTGCTCGAAACTGCCGGGGCCCCACGCGCCCATGCTGCCCGGCACCCTGAGCGACATCGTCAGGCTCGCGTCCCAGATCCACATTCCGGAGTGCTGCGGGTTTGGTGCGCACGCGATCCGCCACATCGTCGCGACGCACCTGATCAAGACCGATCCGGTGGGCGGCTGGATCCGCGCCAGCTTCGCATTGAACGATGCGGAGTCCACCGTGCGTCGCGCGTACGCGCACCTGCGGGTCACCGAGGAGCACGAGATCTGGCTCGCCTCTTACGAGCAGTTCCGATCCGCTCACGAGTCGGCCCAGGGGGAGTTCGCCGCCTCCTGCGCCGAGGTGCTGCCGGTGCTGCGCGGCTTTCTCGACCGGGGGATAACCGACCTCAGGCAGGTCGTCGCCGACCTCGCCGTCCGGACCGACCTGCGTCGCAAGGTGGCCTAGAACCCAGACCCGAGACGGAAAGGAGAGAGAATCATGGAGATGTCCTTGGATCCGATGGGCGGTTTGGTCGATGAGTCGGCGCCGGAGCCGCGCGGTGGGTGGCGCGCGCCAGAGTGGGAGGACTTCAACCCCGCGGACGTCAGGTATGGGTACCACCGGGGCATGCTATACTACCCGGTTACGGCGCTGGTGCGCGACCGCGCCGTCGGGACGGAGCACCGGCAGACCCTGGTGATCCGCAGCGATGGCAACGTCCTGAGGGCGCGGTGCTCCCCGCTGCCGAGCGGCGTCTCGGTCGAAGAGGGGGTGTGTCGGCTCGACGACGGGACGCTGATTGGGTCGGATTTCCGGGCCAGCCCCTGCGCCAGTTGGAGGATACCCTCCATCCAGCGCTACCTCCGCGGGGGTGCGGGGGGCCGAGGCCTCGGTCAACTCGTGGCCGACGTCGAGGCGCATCTGCGCGCCAAGGTGTGGCTACCGAGGGAAGACGATTACGTCCTGCTGGCGCTGGCGGTCGCCGCCAGCTACTCGCAGGCGATGTTCGAGGCGGTGCCGCTCTTGCTGGTGACCGGGCAGCCCGGGAGCGGCAAGTCGCGGCTGGGCGCCGCCATGGCGGATCTGGGGGCCAATGCCCCCCGACCGGTGGGGCGCGGGTCGCCGGCCAGCATCATGCGGCTGATCGACGACTGCCGGGGCATGACGGTGCTCGACGATCGTGAGGACATCCGCCGCAGGGGCCGGCGACGCGCGGATTACTCCGATTTCAACCAGTCGCTGAAGGTGTCGTATTCGCGGGCGACGGCGGTGAAGCTGATCTGCTCGATGCGCTCCAGGTGCCCCGAGCGGCTGTGCCTGTTCGGGGTCAAGGTCATCAACAACACGCGCGGGGCCGACGACATCCTCGGCAGCCGCATGTTCCGCGTGCTGACCGCGCCGAGGCCCCCGGGGATCGCGATGCCGCCCCACCCGGGTTTCGACACCGCCGATCTCAGGGACGAGATCCACACGTGGACGTTCCGCAACGTCGGTGCGATCGCCCGGGCCTACGCCGAGATATGCCCCGAGATCACCGGCCGGGGGGAGGAGATCGCCGCCCCGTTGAGGGCGCTGGCCCGCCTCGCCGGCGGGGATCTGCCCGCGAGGCTGGAGACGGCCCTCGCGGTGCAGGCGGCCGCCCCGGAGATATTCGATACTCCGGCCGCGGTCCTCGGGGCCGCCGTCCGCCGCCTGCGCCAAGGGGGATATCGGCGCGTGTGTCCCGCGCACGTCCTCCTTGAAATGCGCAAGATCGTGGTCGAAAGTGGTGTCGATGGCCAACTGCTCGGCGGAACAAACGAGGCGTGGGTGGGAAGGCTCATGAGACAGATGGGGATCATTCATCCTGGCGCGTGGGACGAGCGTCGCCGGATCGCCGGACGGCAGGTCCGCATCTTGGACCTTGGAGGCCAGGGACCGGATGCGGGGCCCGACCCGCTCTCTTTTTGTCGGTCGTGCCCGGACTGCCGCTATGCCGCGGTCCACTGTCCGATCCGGGCCGGCAGGGGGAGGGTCCGCCGATGAGCTACGCACCGTCACCGGAGGCCGTGTCGACCATCAGGGCAGTGATCCTCCGGATCGTCCCGAAATTGGACCCCGAGGGGATCGCCGACCTGATGCAGCTCGTGGGACTGATGGAACGCACGGAGCCCTATACCTTCTGCGAAGAACCCCTGCTGGACCATCCCGAGGATCTCGAAGAGGCTGGATTGCCCCCGATGTCTCCGAGGCAGCGTCAGGTGGCGGATCTGATGCACCGCTATCTGCACGAAAACGGCCACTATCCGAACCTCGAGTGGCTGGCGAATGCTCTGGGAGTCCGCCGCCAGACCGTCATCGCCATCCTGAAAGTCCTCGAGACCAAGGGGTACGTGAGGCACGGCGGCCGGGGGGCATGGATTCTGACAGGGGCGGGCCGCGTACCGTTTGAGAAAGCGACGAATCGGAGGGCTCGAGGGGCCGGTTCTTCGCGCGGAAGGTCCGAGACGCCGGTTATGAGACGCGATCTTTCCCCCGGGCCGGCTCACCGGGTCGCGCCGCGGTCGCAGCCGGACGTCCGGCCGTCGGTATCGGGGTCCGAATCGTAGGCGGCGGGTCGGCCTGGCGTTCCTTGGGGTTTCGACATCGGCACAGGACCGTTGGCGGTCGCTCGTGTGCGGTCTTGCCTCCGGGGGCCAGTGCGCTCGAGTGCAGCCGCCCGCGCCCGGCCTTTCCTGGTCAAGCTGCTCCGGATCGGGCCAGTTACGGTGAACGCCTCGGCGCCGGACGGGCCCATCTACGGGACGTCGGCGGGATAGCCGGGCGGGCGTCTCCCGCGGTACCGGGGGGTCGCCGGGATCGGTTGCAGGATCATCTCCCCTGATCTTGGGCCTCACCCCCCGCCAGAAGGTAGTGTCCTAATTCGAGATTGACCGATCACGGATTCAGGTTGACACGGGGCGATGACCGCGCCCACCCCATCCCGGACGGTCGCCTTCCAGATCCGAAGCGGGTGGTCATCCGGTCCCTCGCTCTTGCGGTTTGACCGGATCTCGGCCCGCCATACCCTTGGGCAGGCAGGCCCAGCCGATGGGCCGCGCCAGAGACCAGCCCGACATGCGACCCATCAGCCCGACCCATCCCATCAGGTGCTTCCAGATCGATCCGATGTTCGGGAAGAAGCTGGAGGTCATGCGGGCCAGGCGGGCTGCCGGGCGGGTCAACCCGGCCACGGGGCTGCGGGAGGTGGCCTTCGACTATGGGGTGCCCGACGACGTTGAGGGGTTCTCCGATCTGCTGGGCTACAGCCGCCAGTTCCAGACCACCATCGAGCAGTTCACGCAGTTCCTGAGATTCTGGGATGGGGAGAGGCAGATCTTCTCGGTCGATCCGGGGCTGGCGTCGGCGCTGGCCCGGACCGACGCCGGCGATGTCCCGTGGGAGGCGCTGAGGCTGCCCTACGACCTGTTCCACGTCTCCTTCGGGACGGTGCTCTCCGAGGAGCTGGAGTTCGGGGGACGGCGCTACAGGGTCGACGGCGCCTACGTCCACAGGTTCTCGGGCGCCGCGACCCCGGAACTGCGCGGCAGGGACGCGCTCCGGCTGACGGTCACGACGCGGCTGATGAACATGCCCCCGGAGGACGCGCGCGACGAGATGCCGGGGTGGATGTCGCTGGCGGAGCCAACCTACGACTGGTACCTGTTCGGCGATCCCGGAGACTCTCTGGCCGACTGCTTCGCCCGGGGTCTGGAGGCATCGCGCTCGATGGAGAGGCGCCGGGACATCAGCAACTACGAGCAGTCCCGGGCGATCAACGCCCGGCTCGGCCTGCCCGGGGATCCGGGGGGGCCGGGCGCGCACTTCGAGGACAAGTTCGAGAGGGGGCGCCCGCTGATCGAGGAGGCGGTGCCGCTGGTGGTCAACCTGATCTTCTACCTGGTCCACTGCGCCCCTCGCGTCGAGCCGCGCTATCCGCCCGAGGCACCCGCCGGGCTGGCCGACAAGATCCAGAGGGCCCCGACCGAGAAGAGGCGCAGAATTCTCGCCGGGGAGATGGAGCGCATGGGTTTCACCCGGGTGCGCTTCGTGTCGGAGGCGGGCCTGGCCGAGGAGCGGCCCGCCGCCGGCACCGGGCCGCCGGTCCGGTCCCACTGGTGAAGGGGCCACTGGCGGCTGCAGCCGCACGGGCCCGGCCTCTGCCTGCTCAAGCTGCTCTGGATCCGACCCGTTTTGGTGAACGCCTCGGCCCAGGACGGGCCACCGGGCGGGCGGATCTACGAGGTTCCTGCGGAATAGCGACGCTGGTGTCCCTCGGCCGCCGGAACGATTTCTGTCGCCAGCGACCCTACCTATCTCTTCCAGGACCGTCACCGGCCCGTTCGGTCGCGTCCGCCGGGATCCGCACTTTTGGGAGATCGTCCAGCTGCGGCACCGGACTGGTCCGGTGTGCCCTCTCGTATAACACCTTGTTCAGCGTTGCTTTGATCCGGGGATCGCCGGTTACCGACAGGGCGTGCTGGATGTAGAATGTGGGGATGGTCAGTCTCCTTAGCGCCATTCGTACCAACACACGACAACCATGTTGGGCGCCGACGACGAGCGCGTTGCCGGGATCCAGCCCCACCACCTGCGAAAGGAGACGTCGATGGAGGATGAGACGTGCCACGGTCAGGAGCGTCTTTTCATGCTTCAGGAATTGATCGACGTCACGAAAGCGCACCCGGTCCAGATCTTGGCTGTCGGAACTGCTGACTCCTGCAATGAAGCGGTCGATGTCCATGAGATCAAATTCCGAGAACCAGATCCCGTTGATCTCGACCCGCGGCATTTTCATTAGCGCCCAGCATATGGGGAGAGCACCCGCGGCCAAGGCCAGCGCGGCCATGGCCCACCAGGTCCAGTTTGCCAATTCCATCCAGGTCTCCTTTCGGCGGGAATCCGCCCCGGCCTTTGGGTTGACGGCGTCCGCCAATCCCTGGGGCCGGGAGCGCCCGCAGCCCGTATTATCCCGAATTCCATCCCATCGGAGCCCGGTGGGTTTGTCGCCGACAGGAAGGGTGCCGGAGGGATGCCCGCGCCCCCTCGTCCCGTGACAGGCCGGCCGGCGCCCTACCTCGGATCTCGCTTGCTGGGGGGTCCTTGCTGACCGGCCCAGGGAGGCAAGGGACCTGATCGGGCCGGGCGGGCGGATCTACGAGGTGCCTGCGGAATAGCGCGCCAGACGCGCCCGGTGGGTTTCCGGGAAGGGCGGCTCCTGGCTGGAGATGGGTCGCGGCACTGGATCCTATCGGTCAACGGCCGAGCCCTTCCTGCTTGTCGGGCGGGGGAGGCTCCGGCTTGGCGCCAGATTCCGCCGCTCGCCCCGCCTTCGGAAAACCAATTCGCTTGCCATGCCCATCGTAGCCAAGTCTTAGCAATTCTCCCCGCAAGAAATTCCGAATGGTCTCCTTGCCCGGCTCGGCGGCCGCCCGCAGTGCCATATTGAGAGCCTGTGCTGAGATTCCCCCGAACGACGCTTTCAACCTCGCCACCGCTATTTGCACCAATGTCAGACTACCGATCGTTGCGCCGAACTTGAGGGCACCGACCGGACCGTTATGGTCGATCAATTGGCGCAGCAGGCCGCAAGCGGGGCGCTTCTCGGCTAGCGCCAAGAGCGTCTTCTCTGACGAAAGGACTTCCTCAACTCGTTGCTCCAAGAGAATCGGTCCGTCTGGGGCAGACTCACCAGTCGCCGCCAGAGCCTCGCGGAGCTTTGGCGCAAAGGCATCGATGTCCGTGAGGTCATTGTCCCAGAACTCGACGTCAGCGATGATGACGGGTACGAACATCTTCAGCAGGAAGGGTACCAGAAAGGCACCCCCGGCCAAGGCCAGCGTGGCCATGGCCCACCAGGTCCAGTTTGCCAATTCCATCATGTCTCCTTTCGGCGGGGTTCCGCCCCAGCCCTTGGTTTGGCGGCGCCGCCAAGTCCCAGGGCCAAACGCGCCCAGGGCAGGTCATTATCCCGAAACCCATCCACCCGAGTTCGCGAGGTGGTCCCTCCGAAACAGTAGGCCGGCGCGCCACGCGGGCGCCGCGGTGAAACTCTCCCGACCCTGACCGGCGATCATGGGGGCGTGTGCGAGGGAGGTGCCGCCCCGCGGTTGACGACGGCCCGCATGCGAGGAGGCTCCTGGATGAACGGATCGAGGGCGGCTGGGGGCAGAGACCCGGGACGGGCCGGGGGGCGGGCGGATCGACGAGGCTCCGGCGAGGTGACGTGCCGGACGAGCCCGGAGGCCTTCAGACAACGATGAGTGGAACAGGTTGCCGGCTTATCCGATCGGCTCTGGGCCCCCCATGGCCTAGAACCGGCCCGGATGACCCCCTTGCGATTGGGATACTCGGATCGTCCGTCGGGTGAATCGGACCATCTGGCTATGCACTTGATCCCCCAGACCCCCGACCTGTGGTGGGTCTCGCCAAGGGATTGCTGGATTGCGGGCGATCGGCGTCCTGGGCCACCGACCGTGGGGGGTCGAGGTCTTGAGCGGACTGATCGGGATTGTCGGACAGCACAGTCCAGGGCCCAGGGACCCCCCGAAGACATCAATGTCGATGGTTGTTGTGGATTTACCTAATTCTTTTCAGTTTTTGAAAAGAATTGCTTCCTCGGGTTTCACGCTCTCCCATAGGTAAAATGCCCTTGCGTCCCCGATTCGGACCCTGACAGGGCCTCTTGAGAATCGGTCCCGAAACGCGATTTTCTAAGCACCGACGCCGCACCGCCCCAACGGCGCGGCTCTTCCCGCAAAGCGGCACGGCATGCCGGTTCTTGTTCTTCGAAATTGCGCGAGCAGCCTTGCGCCCTCCGCCGCGCCAAGTGGGGCGACCCTGTGTCCCGTTGGTCCCAGAAGTCCCATGTTCTGCCGCACCTGCCCCATTAGTGGATCTTCGGCCCGCCGGAAGCTCGGGAATCGGGTCTTCCGCGCCCCGCGGAGGGGTGCCTATCCTGAAGCGTGTTTCCGCGCATACTGGCCGTCTCGGACCTGCACGCGAACTGGGGGTGGTTCGCGTGGGTGATCCGGCACGCGCACCGCTTTGATCTGGTCTGCCTGGGCGGCGACCTGTGCGAGATCTTCACGGAACGGGCCACACTTAAGGAACAGCATCAGTCCATTCTTCACCGCCTTTCCCGTCTTGCCGCGAATGGACGCCCCCTGGCCGTGGCAGAGGGGAACCACGATGCGGCGCGTCCCGGGTGGCTGGGTCAAGGTCCCGGCCTTGAAAAGGTGATGTGGCCCGGCTTCTCGGAAGAGATCTGCATTGCCGGCCAGACGCTGGTTCTCTCTGCGTGCCACGACACGGTAGTGGACGGCGTCAACGCTCCGGGTCGCGTCGCCGCCGTCTTCGAGGCGGGGGCGACGGCCCGCGACCGGACGGGATCGCCGTGGCTCGTGCTGCATCATGAGCCGCCCAAAGGGACGCCGATCTGCGCGGGTGCGGGCGGCAACCGCCTCCTCTCTGGACTCGTGGCTCGCCACCGGCCCGACCTGGTGATCTGCGCCCACATCCACGAGGCGCCCTTCGAGAAGCGTATCGGGGGCCACTGGCGCTGCCGCATCGGGAAGACGCTGCTGGTCAACGCCGGGCAGTGGCCAAAACGGCGTTGGCCCTGCCACCTCCAGATCGACGCCAACACCGTCACCTGGCGTGCGCCGGGACATCCGAAGCAGTCGGCTCGGATCGGGGAGTGACCGGCCGACCGATCGGGGCCATCTGACCACCCGCCGATATCGTCGACCATTTTGACACCGTGGTTATGTGGCGGTACGTTGGCTCGAGGTTTGGGCCTATGAAACCTCCTGGGCCAAGGCTTTCGCCGGTCGGGGAAGGCACCCGCATAACATACGAGTCCTTGATCCGTCGGCACACGGCCCACCTTCGCGCGCGCGGGAGAACGCCCGGCGGGATCCGAAATGCCCTAAGCGCACTGAGCGGCTTCAGGGCGAGCGCCGCAGACCAGGCGGACGAACTCGTGGGACCCGAGATGGGCCCGTTTTTCAGGGACAGGCTGAATCGCTACGTCTCCCGGCTGGGGGCCGCGAGCAGCCGAGGGAACGCCCGGTCGCTGATGAATGGCTGGCGGCGCGAGTTTTTGGAGATGCAGGCGCAGGCGGGCCTCCCGCAGGATTTCGCGGGAGCGCTGACCGCGCTTTTTCGGTCCTCCGGAATCAGTGTCCGCAAGGCGGCGGCCGCGATCCGGTCGAGACGCACGACCCTGTTGAGCTGGATGGCGGGGGCGAGCTGGCCGAATCTGAGACAGGAGCCGAAGGTGGCCGCCTTGGAGCACGTACTCGGCGCGCCGTGGGGCGCCCTGACGGCGAGGCTGCGTCCGGTCCGGAGAAGGGCGCTGGAGCCGGGCAGGACGCCGTATCGGGAGAAGCTGATCGCCCTGAAACAGAAGCCGTACTCATTCCGGCCCCGCGACTGGCCGGAGAGGCTCGGCGAGGAGTTCACCCACCTGGTCAGTTTCAAGTCCAGCCCATTCCTCGAGGAGGGCATCCGCCGCAACATGGCCTGGACGCTCAGGGACGGGGAATGCCCGACCGCGGGCATGGTCAGGGAAGTCGTCGCCCGATTCTACGGTTGGCTTCTGCTGCCGGCCTCAGCGGATGACCCGCAGCTCCGGGGCAAAGGACTGCGGGTCGACGACCTGTCGCTGGCCCTGCTGACGGACCCGGGCATGGATCGGGGGTTTCTCGAGTTCCTGAAGACCAGGAGCGGAGGCTACACGAACCAGTCGCTCTGGTTTCTCGAGTGGATCTACTCGCTGACCAAGGAGGACACGGGCTATTTCCCCCAGCACCCCCGATACGCGGACCATCCGCTGATCGCCGCGCAACTCCCCGCAGAGGAATTGTTCCGGGGTCGTCTGGTGCCACTGGAGACCCGGGATGAGCGCTGGTCGGCATGGTGCCGACGCACCGCCGCCATCGTCTTGAGCCACCGGGGCTCGCTGCGTCCCTACGTGCACAAGGGGCGCGATCCGACCGAGGCGATCCGGCAGATCCTGGACCTCCCCAGGCCGCTGGAGGCGCTCTTCCAGATGCTCGACGGCATGCGCGCGGCGATGCCCCCGGCGACCATGGACCCGGTCAGACGGGCGGTCGCCAAGAGGGATCTGCTGCTCGTCGAGATGCTCGCCAGCAACCCCCTGCGGGTCGGCATGTTCTCGACGATGACATGCCGCGACGACGGGACGGGCAATCTCTATCGGGGACCGGATGGGTCCTGGAACCTGCGCTACCCGTCCGGCGCATTCAAGAACCGGGCCGGGGCGGCGCGGGCGCCCTATGACGTCGCCGTCTCCGAGCGCCTCTGGCCCATGATCGACGAATACCTGCGCTCGCATCGCCCGCACCTGATGGGCGCATCCGATTGCGACTACGTCTTCCGCCCGAACCCCAGGCGGGCCAGCCCCGGATCAAAACTCCCCGATCCGCGGGCGCCCATGCGGCCCGGATCGCTCAGCAATATCGTGCGGATCGCGTCGCAGATGCACCTGCCCGAGGGGCTCGGCTTCAGCGCCCACCACATCCGCCACATCATCGCCACGCACCTGATCAAGGTCGATCCGGACAAGGGCTGGGCGCGCGCCGCCTACGCCCTCCACGATCAGGAGGAGACCATACATCGCGCCTACGGGCACCTGCGCGTCAGCGAGACCCACGGATACTGGCTCGACGCCTACGAGGAATGCCGATCCGACCACGAGGCCGTCCCGGGCGCGTTCCGCGAGGAGTACGATTCGATGCTCCCGCTGCTGCGCGGAGCCGTCGCCCGGGGCGAGACCGACCTCCGGCACTTTCTCGCGGAGATCGAGGCGCGCTCGGAGGCCCAGCGGAACGTCGCCTGAGCGCCGTGGAGACGCGGGCGGCCCACCGATCCGCCGTCCGGTGGCCATCCGACCCGCGGCGCGGCTGGTTTGAGATGGTCCCAATGCTACTGCGACTCGCGGCGGAATGGGGCGGAGGATGACGGTCGTGCGCGCACGACATCGGTTTTCTCCGACGCGGAGTCGGCCCCGGGGATAGCGCGGAGACCCGCGTCATAGGTTCCCACGTGGGGGCCGACTGAAACGGCAGCGTGCCGGTGGCGGTCTTTTCCCCTGGTGTCACCGCGCCGCCGCAGGCGAGAAAATCGCGCTTGACAGGCCCCGGCATCAGCGAGACCCTCCGCCGAAATTGTGGTCGATTGGGGAGGTCAGGCGATTGTGTCTCCGCCCAACTTCCCCGTTGAACAATTGGCGAAGACGTGTATCATCAGAAAGGTATTGTATGAATCAAGCCCTCCAGAACCTAGCATACGCACTGGGCGGTCCCGAAGGGGAAGCGCGGTTCGCGCGCAGTGCGGAAGCCGGGCGGGATGCAGACCATGTCTTGGGGGAGTTGGCGATGGCAGCCACGTCAGAAGTGAGAAATTCTGAGTACCTGCCGATCGTATTCTCCGCAAGCCGGTCGGTTTTCGTTCCCGCCAATCGGCCAGTCTTGAAGTAGAGGCGCGGCCGCAATCGGGCTTGCGCGCTGGCGCCGTTGCGCGGGGCCAAAGGGCGGGGTGTCGGGGGGCTGCAAATGGGTTTCCTTTTGGCATGGCAGTGGGGCATGCCGTAATTTCTCAGGGTCTTGCCAGCGGCGATGGTGCGCGCGGCTGCCCGTCTCCGTCGTGCGGGCTCCCCCCTGGCCGTTCTCCAGCCGGCTAACGAACCGCGCCGCGTCGTCGGACGACACGAAGGAGGACGGCATGTTCTCGTAGCCGGACCTCACCGAATACGCGTAGCTGCCGCCCGAGCCCGGCCGGGCGATCCCGCCGCGGGCGTCCGGAATTCATGCTGCTGCTGTATAGGCCGCACGCGTCTGTGGCGGCGACAAAATCCGCGAATTCCGAATTTCGAACCTCGAATTTCCCAATCTGGTGCGTGCACGGCACGCTCCCGATCCCCGGCACCGAATTGGTGTTGGGCGGGTCGGGCGCATTGTCCGGGTCCCCCGCCGGCGCCAGATCGATCGTCACCGCACCCGCGGCAAACGGCAGCAGTCCCGCCGCAAGAGGACCCGAGAATGTCCCGCGCATAAGACCCCTCCGTCTCCCGGCCTCAGGAGCCAATAGGTCGACTTCACCCCCCCCTCGCGTCAAGAGAGATTCTCGCGGATGACCGCGGCCTCGCGTCTGTCGCCCCTCGTAGGTCGTTCAAAATGATAAGGCGGACGTCAGAATTATCGGATCCCCCGTGGCTTCAGTTTCGCGCCTGGAACCCCATTCACAGATATTCCGTCCAGAGCGATGTGGAATCCACACCGGCACGACCCTGCTCTGGCGGGCGGGTGACAACGAAACGCCCCCGTCAAGGCGACTGGCGCACCAACCCGGCTTCCCGGAACGCCGCCGCCATGACGCTAACGGCCTGGGGATCCCAGATGTCGCCGTGGTCCCGGATGAGCGCCTTCGGGACCTGTACGATCCAATACTTCGGACTGCTGAGTTTCGGCTTGGTGCCCTTCGACGTGAATCGCCAAATTTCCGCCGGGCATCCGCTGATCTCGTCCTTGGGGTACACCGCGATCTCCTTCGGTCCCAGCCTGTTTGGCTCGCAGGGTCCCTGGAGATTGACCCTGAGCAACCAGGCGCCTTTTTCCGGGCGGCGCCAATCCTCGCATCGGACCCGTTCGACGTGGTGCGATATGAGGGGCTCCGAGTGGCCGGGGGTCCGGTGCATGTAGGCAGCGTCCTCTTTGCGTCCGTCGGCGGCTCGTTTCATCCAGCCGGCGTATCGCCCGAGGGAGAATGCCGCCTGCGCGATGCCGCGCGTCGCCTTGTCTGCGCCCGACGTGATCGACACGACCCGCGGCTGATCGGTGCCGCCACCCGGGTCCAGGTACTCGACCGCCTGCTTCGCGAGCACCGCCGGCGCCGCGGAATTCATGGTGAACACCAGATCCGGCATTCGGGCGTCCGCCCGGCCGCGGTTCCGCGCCCACGGGGCGACCACGGCCTTTTCCAACACCAGTGCCCCCATGGAATGGCCCAACAAGACCGCCCGGTCGCGTGGACCGTGCGCGTGCGCGGCCGCGGTGAAATCCCCGATCACCCCGGCCAGTTTCCCCTCCGATGCGACATCCAGCGCAACACCCCAGCGGTTCCACACCGTCAACTGATCCGGCAGCCAAAGCAGCGGAGAATACGGTCGCGCCCAAGAGACCTTCCCGGCCTCCGGCGATTTCATCTCCTTGAGCGGACGATATGCCGCACCCGGCCCGGCCAGATAGAGGCCCATGACGCGGAACGATTGTCCCTGGGCCCCGATCCTCCCCAGGTGTCCCACCACTTCCTTGAATTTTAGCACGTCGCCCGACAGCGATCCGTTGTTCCAACCGTGAACGTACCCCACCAGGACGAGAGGCTTGTCCTGGGGAATCCCGTCAAGCACCCGCTTGGCCGCATCGAACTGCGGCGGGTCCGCCAGGCTGCCGTCCGCCTTGAACTCGATGTACGCCACCGGCACCTCGGCCTTCCCCGGCAGCCGCGACGGCCCCTCGAATCTCACCGCCTCGATGGGACGGAACCCTCCCGCCTTGCCCGCGACAGGTTGCACGGGACGCGGTGCCCGGTTCGTCCCAGAGGTCCCATTCCTCCCGATCGCTCAGATCGGATTGCCGATCAAAATATCCTCCGCGATGTCCACCACCAACTGCGTCTTTCGCTCATCGAGGAAATCCAAGGGCGATTTGCCGCCAAAGGCCTCCCGGCGCTGCCGCAGCCAAGACCGGAATCCCGCCTCTCTCAAAAAGATGGGCCTCAGGATCTGGATGATCCGCTCGATCTGCCGAAGCCGCCTCTGAGCCCGCGGACCGAGGGGGAACATCCCAAGCGACTCGGGCTTGCAGCCCACCATGCCGGCCAGTCGCGGCAGGCTCACCCCGAGGATCTTCGCCGCGCGCCGGGCGCAGAGCCGGCCCTCCGTGTCCCGGAGGTCGATCTCGCTTGGCTCGAGGCCCGGCAGATGTCGCGGTCTGCCGCGCCCCGTTGTCCTCTTCGAAGCCACCACGCATAACGACTACGCCCGAGGGTCGGTTTCTGCAAGCGAGGCGACCAAGTGGATCCTCGGCTGGCCGGAGCTCGGGAATCGGGTCTTCCGCGCCCCGCAGTGGGGTGCCTATCCTGACACGTGTTTCCGCGCATCCTGGCCGTCTCGGACCTCCACGCGAACTGGGAGTGGTTCGCGTGGGTGATCCGGCACGCGCACCGCTTTGATCTGGTCTGCCTGGGCGGCGACCTGTGCGAGATCTTCACGGAACGGGCCACACTTAAGGAACAGCATCAGTCCATTCTTCACCGCCTTTCCCGTCTTGCCGCGAATGGACGCCCCCTGGCCGTGGCAGAGGGGAACCACGATGCGGCGCGTCCCGGGTGGCTGGGTCAAGGTCCCGGCCTTGAAAAGGTGATGTGGCCCGGCTTCTCGGAAGAGATCTGCATTGCCGGCCAGACGCTGGTTCTCTCTGCGTGCCACGACACGGTAGTGGACGGCGTCAACGCTCCGGGTCGCGTCGCCGCCGTCTTCGAGGCGGGGGCGACGGCCCGCGACCGGACGGGATCGCCGTGGCTCGTGCTGCATCATGAGCCGCCCAAAGGGACGCCGATCTGCGCGGGTGCGGGCGGCAACCGCCTCCTCTCTGGACTCGTGGCTCGCCACCGGCCCGACCTGGTGATCTGCGCCCACATCCACGAGGCGCCCTTCGAGAAATATCTCGGTGGCCGCTGGCACTGCCGGATCGGGCACACCCTCCTGGTCAACGCCGGCCAGTGGCGAAAGCGCCGTTGGCCCTGCCACCTCCAGATCGAGGGCAACATCGTCACCTGGCGCGCCCCCGGGCACCCGAGGCAGTCCGTCCGAATCAGGGAGTGATTGGCCGAACGGCCGGGTCACATCACCGTCGTTGCTTCCCAGAGGTTGCCCTCCTTGATGCCGGGCGTGGGACGGCATAGACTGATCTCAGGGAGCCCCACGTGAAGCGACGCGAATTCCTGGGTTCGGCGGCGATGGCCGGGGCCGGGACCCTGCTGGCTGGTGTCCGGGCGCGGTCCGAGGACAAAGCGCCCGACGATCTCCGCGTCGCGATGGTCGGTTTCGGGATCCAGGGCCGGTGGCTTTTTCAGGCCGCGAGGGAAATCCCCGGTATCCGATTTCAGGCGGTCTGCGATATCTGGGAGTACAATCGCATCGCGGGTCAACGGCTGCTCGCCAAATACGGGCACGAGGCCAAGACGTACGAGGTTTACCGGGAGATGCTGGAAAAGGAGGGGAATCTCGATGCGGTCATCGTGGCCACCCCGGATTTCGTGCACGCGGAGCACGCCAACGCCGCCATGCGCGCCGGCAAGCACGTCTATTGCGAGGCGCCGATGTCCAATGACCTGGGGCACGCGCGATCGATCGTCCACACCATGCGGGAGACCGGCAGGCTCTGCCAAATCGGCCACCAGCGACGATCCAATCCCGGATACCTCCACGTCTTCGAGAAGCTCTTGGGCGAGGCCCGGCTTTGCGGCCGGATCACCAACATGAATT
The DNA here is from genome assembly GCA_964651705.1 of uncultured Verrucomicrobiales bacterium. Classification (GTDB taxonomy): domain Bacteria; phylum Verrucomicrobiota; class Verrucomicrobiia; order JADLBR01; family JADLBR01; genus JADLBR01. The sequence goes on along the minus strand of CAZYWZ010000003.1, from coordinate 18,873 downwards.
GCCACTGGGGCCGCTCCTGCCCGTTGGGGCGCGAGTGGGATTGGCCCAGGAAATACTCGATACCCGACGATACTCTGGTGAAGTACGGCTACGGGAGCATGCGCGAGTTCCGCAACTGGCAGTGGTTCAAGAAATACGGCAGCGGCCCCTTCGGCGGACTCGGCGTCCATCTGGTCGATACCTGTGACTGGTTCCTCGGGAGCCGCCCGGTTTCGGTCATGGCCACCGGCGGCGGGGAGTTCGCCCCCGACTTCGAATGGTGCTCCGACGTCATGGCCATCTTCGAATTCGAGGCACCGGCCGGCAAGGTGCGCGCGCTCTGCGAGGTGCTCACCACCGGCGCCGTCCCGGGCTACTTCGAGGAGGTTCTGGGCGCCGAAGGCTCCATCAAGATGTCCCAGACCCCGGAAGAGATCCGGGCATTCCGTGACTTCAGAGCCCCGGACTGGCAGAAATGGGTCGACTTGAATTACCTCAAGGCCGAGTCACCGCCGCGGCAGCCGTCACCTCGATCGGGCCCGGGGCCTGAGACGTATGGTATCCCGGTGGTCTTGGGGGAACGCCCGTGGCTCAGCCCCCACCTGGAGAACTTCTTCGACGCGATCCGGGGAAAGGCGGGCCTCCGCTGCCCCGCGGATCAGGCCTTCCGCGCCACCGCGGTCACCCTCAAGGTCAACGAGGCCATCGCCGCCCGGCGGACGGTCGACCTGGATCCCGCCGCGTTCGAGGCGTGAGTGCGGCCCCTTGACCGGCGCCGCCCGCCCGTCCAGTGTTATCTCAGGCCCGGTCGCGACACTCACGTGCGCGACCGGGGAATCTGGGGAGAGAGGGCGATGCGCGCGCGCGTGTGTTGGACGGCGATGACCATCGCCATCGTCTTGGCATCCGGCGGCTCGATCGCGAACACGTCCACCGAAAGGCCCGGGGGGCTCCCAATCCGGGCGGCTGAGGGCGAGATGGCGAAACTGGATGAGGCCACGGACCGCCTCGACCGCGACTCACTTGGCCTTGGGCCTTTCTCGAACCTGACCTGCTCGGCAATAGTGGAACTCCGCGTGGGTGGCTGTGGCGGCACCTTGCGAGGCGTCGAGTGTCTGACGGACAACCGATTTGATCCATTCAGGAGCCTCGAGCGGGCGCTCATGTCCGGAACCGACATCCCCTGCATGGCGCAGCGAGGCCCCGGGGCGCAGCCGGCCTGTGTTGATCTGTCCTTTCGGCGAGAGTGCGCCGGCCCCGGGACGCGTCGGACCTGGACGGTGCGGATGTGGCTCATGTCGTTGCGCGGGGGCCGCTATATCATCGGCTTTCGCGAGGGACGGCGGCACGAATTGAACCAATCGTTCCTCTATCCGAACTGGGCAAGGGGAATCGATGGCGGTACGCTGACGGTGATCGATGGCGGCTCCGCGCCACGGCGGAGGGAAGTTCCCGTGGAAGAGATCAAGAGGGTCGTCCGGGAAACGGCGGCGCCCCTGGCCGAGGATCCCCTCATGAGCGAGGAGGAATTCGAGAAACTTGAGCGGCGCCTGTGGACGGCGCCGTGATAGGAGCAAGATGATCTGGGCGTGCCTCGAGGATTCGGGACCGGTTGCCTTGCCGTCCGCGGGCGGTCGGGAGGGTTGCTGACGTGGACCGCGAGGAGCTCATGCGGGGAATCGCCAGGCAGGCGACCGTCGTTTTGGGCGCCATCGGCGTTCTGCTGCTGGCGGTTGCGGTGATCTGCGCGCGGCACCTATTTTATCAGGATTTCATCGGCGCGGGCCTTAACAGCGAGCTGGGCTTCACCCACGGTTCCCCGTACGTGCGATGCGGCGACCGAGAACAGGAGGTCTTTACGATCGAGTCGGTGGCGCCAGGCGGCGCCTTTGATCGCGCGGGGTTTTGCGATGGCGACATCGTGGTGGGAACGGACATCACGGGGCTCTATCGGGAATTGCACCGCAATCGGGGTCGCGAGGTAACGGTCTCGGTTGTGGAAGGAGGCGATGGGCCGCCGCTTGCCGAGCGCCCCGTACGAAAGCTATGCCTGGCCGTGCCGGAGGGGAAATGAGCCCGTCGATCCGCCTCGCGCTGATTTGGGTCCTGTTTGCGGCCGTGCGGATAGGCCTCGTTCTCCTCCTCGCGCGCGGAAGGCTGAAGCCACTTCCGACACTGTCCCTGTTCGTGGGAGTGGAAATCGCGTACTTCCTGGCATTTCGTGCCACGACTCTGTTCGGCCATCGGGAGACCGCGTCGCAGGGCGCCTTTGCCTGCACGTTCTTGTTTGCCTCTGGGATGATTCCCGCGACCGTTCTTTGGTTCGCGGGACACTCGCGCCGCTTCCTCATCGATCCATCCAATCGGTCGACTTTCTATCGGGCCTTCCTGCTGGTCCCGGCGATGGTGTTCATGTCCCTTGTTCAATATCAAATGGTGACGGGGTCCACGCGCATGCGCGGGGCGGCAGACGCAAAGCGGGGGGAGGCCCGCCTTAACCGGCTGCAGTATTCAACCCTCGCCCCATCGGTGTTCAGACCAACCCCCTACTACCTGTCCGCGATTTCAGGAATCACATGAGATCCATCGCACCGCTCCTAAGCGTCGTCCTCGTTGTTGGGCCCGCATATGCGGACATCGTGAATCTGAATCGAGAGCTGCACCATGCAATCTGGCCGGCCCATGAGCAGAAGCTCATTGTCGCCGGAACCATTGAAGCGATCCGCACGGACCCGAAAAACCCCTATCATCCCGAAATCGACATCGGTTTTTCCGTTCACGACGTGATCCTCGGAGACCAGAAATACAAAGGCCACCGATTCACCTTCTGTGTCACATCATTCATTTGGCCGAAGGATCTGGTGCTGTTCTCAGAGGGGACAGACTGCATTCTTGTTCTGGGGGCTTGGCGGAGCAAAGAAGTTGAGGCGCACTATATTTGCACGGTCGTCCCCAGGAGCAAGAACCCCCTGGCCGTGGCGAAGGACTTGGGGGATCAGGCGTTGGGCCCTCAACGCCGGGGATAGGGGGTATTAACGGTCCTTGCTGCGCGATTGTGTCTGCGGGATGATCCTATGATCTTTGTCGGAACCGTAAGAGCAAGGCGTTGGGGCCTGATGGCATCGGTGGCATTTTTCTTGCCGAAGGCCGGGCCGGGAATATATTCGCAACCTTCCTCGGATGAACGTGGCCGGGTGAATTCGTAACTCTATTATCAATAGCGACATGGCCGCCGAGGCACCAGTCCCAAGCAGGGGAATCTGTTTCTCCGACGAGCCCGCGTTGAAACCTGCTTTCCGGTTTGGGGATTACAGCAATGCCCTCGCTGGCAGGATCCTGAGTGCGGGGTTCCGGCCGTTCTCTGTTGGTATCTTTGGCGGATACGGAAGTGGAAAGACGACATTGCTCCGCTCCATTCGGCGCACGCTCGACGAAAGGGGATGTCGCGCGGATGTCTCGGATAAAGAAGGGCCGGTCCACTGCTTGTGGTTTGACGCTTGGCGGTACGCGAAAGGCAGCAATCTCTTCCTCGCGTTCTTAGGGATGGTGGCGCGCGACGAGACGCTCGCGGGCTCGCCAGAGCGCAAGCGAGTGGCAATGGATGCGCTGCGCAGTTTTGTCGCGGGGGTGACGCTCAATTTGGGTTTTGGCGAACTCGACTTTGACAAGGTTCTGAGCCGAGAAGCGAGCCTTCAAGAGGAGAGGGAGTCCACTCTTGCCAAGGCGGCCTCGGGATTCCACGACATTCCGGACCACCTCAGGGGCCTCACCCTCGCCGCGCCCCGGCCAGATGAGATCGGGCGACAGCAGCCTGGGCCATCGGAGCGTCGGCTCGTCGTCTTCGTCGACGACCTTGATCGGTGCGAGCCGGCCGATGCCTTCCAGATGCTGGAGATGATCAAGTCGCTCACGGACATCCCGGGTTGGACATGGGTTTTCGCTCTGGACCCGCGGGTCCTGAACGCGCAAGTCGCATCGAAGTATCAAAAGAGGATCGCGGTCGCCGCGACCGAGTATTTTGAAAAGTTATTCAACCTGACATTCGTTCTCCCCGCGCCCGAATCACCCATGACGGAGGAGACTCTGAAGGAGGTGCTTTATGGCGTCGGGGTGCCTGTAGAGGGGGCCCGCCTAGCTGCCGATCTGGTGACGGAGGTGGCGAAACATTCGCAGTTCCTGCCGTCAAGCGTCCGACAGCTGAAGCGGATTTTGAACAACGCGCAGACGCTGTGCGCGATCAACGACGACGTTGATCTAGATCTCATCGTCCTGTTGTCGATAATGAAGACCCGCTGGCCGCTGCTGTTCGGCATTCTTCGGGAAGCTGAGGGTAGTCTCCAAGGAGTTTTTGAGGGTGTGATGGCGGCGGATAGGCCGGCTGACGCTCCCGAGTTGGTCTTAAAGTATCGCGAAACACTCGAGGCGCGCGCAGTTGCGAGGGACGCGTCGGTGCGCGCCCTCTGGCGCGCGGTCACGACGGAGCGGGATGCGGCGGCGATACGCTGGGTGCTGATGCGTCTCGGTTTAGAGGTCGATCTGCTTTCGGCGTTAAACGAGAAGCGGGCCACATGAGCCGGTGCCTAGCCGCGGAAGCATTTGGCCTCAAGCCCCGAACGTCGCGCGGGGATATGCAGGTGTGCAGGGAAGCGGATCATCCGGAGGACGCGTCATGCCCGGGGATGGACCTTGCGGCACATCTGCACTCCACCAGCCGTGCCCTCTCGGCACTGAGGGAACTTCAGGACGCTTGGGCGATTCTGAAAAAGAGCGTCAATGACATTCTAACCTACGCGGGGCCGGCTAAGCGGTGCACGGAGATTGTGTGGGCGGGCGACACGGCGGACCGCATCGCGGAGCTTGCGGGGAGGGGAGTCCAGGCCATTGACGCGGCGGAGGCAATAGTGAGGCAGCGCTCATGGTTCGCAGACCGGACCAGCAGCAACGCAGAAGAGCTGACACAGTTTGTGGAGGATTTTCTGCGGCGGGTTGGGTGTGGTGATGAGGGGAGTGGCAGTCGCCAGCCGCCACACGGGAATCATCCTAAGGGGGAGCGGCTGGAGGCGCGGCCACTGCGTTCCTTGCTCGAGGACCTCAACCTTGTAAAGCCTGTAGCCGCAGACCGAGATGCGATAGCGGAAATCGCGACCGCTCTAGCGAACGGACTCAAAGCACTTACAGATTTCAATCGGAATATCGGCAAGCATATCGCCCAACTCTATCGAGAGCCCGCGCGGGTTCAGGAGAGGATCGGTTCGTGCGCGGGCGAGTCGGCACGGTCTTTCCGGCTGGAATTGAAGTCCGCGGTGTCGCGGGTAATTGCGGGCTCGAAACTGTGGACCGCGGGGTATTTGAATGATACGCTAACGTGGAGAGAAGATGAAGAGGATGCGACGTACGACGGATAAGCCGCAGTCACTCAAGGCGGCCTGGCTGCGCTTCATTGAGGTGGAAAGGGAATGCGAGGGCACAATTCGTCATTTGAAGGAAATTTGGGCCAGCGGGCTCGCTGGCGCCGACCAGTCCGGGTCGAGTGAATTCGCGTCGCAAATCGAGGAAATAGCGAGGAAGTTTGGGTCTGCCTGCGATGCCCTCCTGGCCGCCTCAATGGCTAGACCCCCGATGGAAAGGGCGGCGTGCCACCAATTTGTGATGCATAGGACTGAAGCGATGAGGGGGGAGCTGGCTTCGATCTCGGCGGTGGTGCCAACGTTCTCTGTCCCGATTCTCGACAGTCGCGATGGGGCTGTCGATTGGTGGCGTGATTCGCGCGGAGCAGAGCGGGCCGAGATCGTGGAAGGGATGGCGCGGTCGTTGGCCCGCCTAGCACCCTCGGAGGCGGCGGACATGCCGTCCGATAAGCTGCACGGCGACCTCGGCGTGGGGTTCATCTGCAGGGACGCGTTGTCCGCCATACATGTGGCACTCGCCAGGAGGCATTGGGTCTCCTAAACGGGGCTTTCGAGGCGGCAGCGGGTCCGATGACTGACTCTGGCGGGAGCGCGCGACTGGGGCTGCTCGTGATGAGGGCGGGCACAGGGAGCGTTACACTCGCGGTTCGTTCGACGACGCACGTGACCAGGGGGGGCGAGCATGAGCAACCGGCCTTGAGCCCTTCACTTGAAGCCAACGGGGCGGGCGGGAGCACGGGGTGCAAATCATGATTTCTCGGATCGCGCTGTGTCGACACATTTGCATGACGGTGTCAATGGACGCCGAGTGGACGAGGCGTTTGGCCAAGAGTTCGACATCTCTGATGGTCGACAACCTGCTGCGGTTTCGGCGAGTGTGCTTGGAGTATGGGACCGGAATCGATAGGCACTATCGGGCGTTTTGCCGGGCCAACGGCGTTAGGCCGACGGACCGCCTGCAGGGGTATTACTATAACCCGGTATCATACCTGCCGCTGTCTGGCGCGGGCGACGAATGCGCTCTGGTGCTCGTGGACGACCACGAGAGCGCCCAGGATCTGGCGATTCACGCGGCAGCGAGAATGGAAGATGTGGGCTTGGGTTACGGGGTTGATCCGGACAGTTTCGCGGATGTTGGCGACCGGAGCATTCTCTGCAGATTGGACGAGCTGCTTGACGAGAAATTGGGGCCGGGCGGGACCCGCGGCGGCGGGGGAGTGGGTCGGCGGGTTTCCAAACGGGGTTTTCCGTTCATTCATGGCTTTCAGCGGGAAATGCCATTTCTGGTTGCCGCGCGCTTCCGCCTCGCCGGGCTCAGTGCAATCGGTCACGGTCTTGCCTGCCAGCAGTCGGTGTTTCGGGCAACCGCCGCGCGAATTAAGGAGGTCATCCATTCGTTGCGAGACCGCCAGGCCGCGGGCCGCAGGGACGAACTGTTCTGCGCCGAAGATCTAGAGTTTGTCAAAATAGCCCTGATGGATCTGCAGCGACCCGAGGAGATCGGGGCGCTGATCTTCTGCCGAAATTTCTCCGTGGCCACGCAGGTCGTCTTCTCACTTCGCGCGCTGCGATACAGGGACCTGTTCAAGATAGACCCGGATTTCGAGGCCCTGCTTGGGGATCGGGCGCGCAGTCCTGTTCACGATTTCGTCTTGAACGGGCGGGAGCGGCGGGGTCGGCCGGGCACGTCGGCCCTGTGCGCGAGGCATGTGTTCCGATCGACGCGCTCGGCGCTCTTGGTCTCGCCGCACGTCGCCTTTGGAGGGGAGAAGGAAAACTGCAACGGGTACATTCGCTCTTGGCTCGACGTTCAGGTTGCGCCCGGGCATGAGCTTGACGCGCGTGCGAAGTGCGTCGGCAGACTGGCTGGCTGCGGGGCACGCAAGCCTGCTGGAGGAAAGGTCCATATGGTCTCGATGGGGCCAAGGGACATTCTCATAGAGGAGCGAGACGACGGATCTTCGTCCTGCGGCTTTGGGCGCGGGACGTCTGAAGATCTGGGGGAGGAGCCTCTCACGCCGATCGTCGCGGTCTTGGAGAACTTGGCCCGGGTTAAGGAGGTTTTCCGGCGAAATATTGCGGAGGAGGTGGAGCGGCCTGGCCGCGACGTTGTGGAGGCTGGCCGGATCGTGTGTGTGCCGGTGATAACGGCGAGGCTCTTCCGCGAGGCGCCAGGAAAGCCCAAGGGAGGCCGGAGCTCGATGCCTCTCACGGACATCTTGAACCAGGTTAGGGCGGGTCTGCTCAGATCGGCCGGTGGGCCGGGCTCGCCGGCGGGTGGGGGAATGGACATCCCAGAGCTGCTGGCGGATGGACGAAGGGCCGGTCTGCCCAGGTCCTTGACACGGAGCATCGCGTGTCTTTTCCAGACGTTTGTCACAGCGGTTGCGGATCCGTTCCTGTTTGATCTGGTGCTTGACCTCTACGATGTGTTCGCATGTCTCAAGGGTCTGCTGGGGCAGGGGCTCCAGCCTCTGGGGGGCCCGCCTGGGGCGGCTCGTCGCTCGTCCGCGGTAGATGGGGAGGTTGCGTTGGAGATCAGCCGGCAAGTTGGGGCGATGCACAACGCGCTGTCCTATCGTCTGGCGAAGGCTTGGCCGGAGAATAGCACCTGTGATATGGCGATCGATTTCCGGGGTGGCCAGAATCAGGTCTTGCTCGCCGCGTCTGCCCCGATGATGTGTGGGATGGGGGTCTTGCGTCGCTACCTTGAGAAGTTTGGTGAGCCGGGAAGTGGCGCCAGGGATGCCCTGGGCGCGGTGACGTGTTTGAGCGCGGCGCCTGGAGTACGTGCCCATTCCTTGCGGGTCGGGAGTAAGGGCGCACCTCGCCTCGGCTACTTGGAGGCAGATGTGGCACATATCTTTCATGTGGCCGATTACGCCGACTACCTCCACGAGGCCTGCCATTTCGTCTTTCATGCCTTGGGCGAGGGAAGGCGACAGGGCGCTGGGAGGTTGAACGCCGAAGATGGCCCCGTCATGATGAGCCATGTCAGTGAAGTATTTGCGCTGCTGTTGAGCCACATCCTCATTTTCCAGTCCGATCGCGATGGGGCCTTTATACACTACTTCGCCAGTTTCTCACGAAGCGCGGGGAGCGTCGGTCCTGACGACTTCGACACCATGGTGCGGTATGTGGCGTTCGCCGTGAGGCACTTTTTCGTGTTCCGCACGCTGGAGAGGAGCGTGGGGGAAAGGCTCTACGATTGGACTGACGCGAAGGAGGGCGGCGAGAGCGACTGGGAGTCGTTCGAAGCCATGCTAAAGCGTTTTGGGCCCTATCTGTCGGGGTACGACGCGATCTTCTGGGGAAAGAACGGCGAGGTCGCCTGGGAGTTTGCGCGGTTGCAGTTCTTGCGATGCTGGGTTGGTATTCGGCGGAAGATGCCCTCACTGGTTCGTGACGTCGAGACGATCGTGGGTTGTTATCGGGAATCGGCGATTCTTCCGGACGGCCGCAAGGGCATGCCAGACTCCGGGGAGCTCCGGGAGTGCGTCGGGAGATGTCTCAGGGAGGGACGATTTGTTCTTAGGAGCTACGTGTGGCGAGCGGGAAGTGGGGCGAGTCCCTCAAATGGTGAGGGCCCAGGCGACCCGTGCTTGGACGCGTTGTGCCTTTTGGGAGAGCTGCTGAGACAGTACATTTTGACGATCAAGGGAGCGGATGGCTTGAGGATTCATCTGGAGCGGGATGGTGGGTTTGGGCGAGTCCGGTTCGGCCGAGGGGAGCGACCATGGCACAGATTCTTGATCGAAAACGGACGGGCCGCCATGTTCTGTGCCGTTCCATCGGAGAGGTCGGCGCGGCTATTGAGGCAGGCTGTGCTCATGAAGACGGCGTGGGACGTTTCGACGGCGCTCAGGGCTCGTCGGCTGTGGGTCTTGATGCAGAAGTACTGTTGACGGGCGACGGGATGGGTCAGTTGGGCGTCTCGGGATCGGATTGCTGAAGCTCGTGTAGGATCGCTCCCCAATCGCCCTCGAATCGCACTGCCCGGTCATCGATGTAGTATCTGGCGGTCGGCTTCCCGAGCACGAGGTGGTCATGCGGGACTTGGTAACGAGCAAGCCACTCTTGGATGCCCATTATTTGATGATGGTGGCAGCCGCTCATTAGGACGATGAGATACCCTCGATCTTGGAGGTCTTGGAGCGCCTGGACCGCCGAGGGACTGGGCGGACTGTGCCATGGTTCGGAGAATGCCCCGACGATGGTGTTGATTTCCACGCAGATGGTGCGCGCTTCGCTGGGGTCGGTAATCTTGGGATCGTTCATGTGGTCTCCTCCGATCTTGGCGGTCCGGCCGCTGTTGGGGGCGCGGGGACGCGGCACGATCCCGCTTCGGGCCATTCTTCGTCGGCCTGCGCGGCGGTGAGTCCGCGCCGCAAAGCGCATGAAGAGGGATGCCGGTCAACGGCGGAAAGTGTCTCCCACGGGACCAGCGAGATGAGACGGAGACAGTCCTGACCGCGTCGTGATGTGCCCTTGGCCGCCACGCCGGTCGGGTCCCTCTCCGGGGAGATCCGACATTCGCTCTCAACAGGTCTGCGGCAGGCAACTTCGTTCAGCCTGAAGGGGAGTTGTCCGAACGGAATCGAAGGAAGCCTCTGGGTCTGAAACCGGAATCCGACGGGTGGCCCACCTCTGCAGGCTCGCTTTTGGAGGGGATGACATGGACGGGGGAATGGGCTGCAAAACGCGCGCATGATCCTGCGTGTCGGCCATTCTCTCATGCTTTGAGACTAGACCAGTTCTGGGGTGGCCACCAGATCGAACAGGTGCGCTGTTTCGCGCGCGTTGGGTCTCGCCGGTATCTGTTTGTACACGGCACCCTCGGCGCCCTGAAGCGGGCGCGAGGCGCGGCGGTCGGTCGATGGCCTGGAGACGGTCGCCGCGCTCGACGCAAGGCCACCGGGCAGCAGGCAAAGGGATCTTCCCGAAATTTGATGATTAACAGAAGTGTACGTAATAGGTTTTTTGTGTACATAATAAGAACATATTTGGACCACTATCAAAATGATTCATTTGCCTGACGAAAATGCGCCTTGCAGGTTGGCGCACGATGATCAGCGATCGCGAAAATGGGTCGACGAAATTGCTTGCGGATCATCGGGAGGAGGAATTCATGGATGCCGGATTTTTCGCGGGTGCGGTGCGTCGCGCAATGCCGATCCTGCTGATAGCCTGTGGTTTATTCGTGGCCTCGGGGGTGGGCGCGCGCGCCCAAGAGGCGCGGACAACCAACGCCGCCGAGGTGGTTCGGCCGCAGACGACGAAGCCGCGGCCTCCGGGGGTGGTGCCCCCGGCGCCTGAGACATTCACCGCCAAGGAGCGGGCGGCCTGGAACGCGCGGTGGGCGCTGTTGCTGGAGAGGATCCGGCTCAAGCGGGACCTGGCCAACGCCACCCCGGCGGAGCGGGAGGCGGCGCTGGAAACGTGGGAGCGGCAGAGCGCCCCCAGGGCCGAGCAGGTCGCCCAGCTGGAGAAAGAGGGGGCGGAGGAGAGGGCGGCGGTGGTCAAGGCGGAGCGGGAGGAGGCGGCGCGGGCCGCGGTCGGGCCGTGAGGCACTGAGCGAAGAGAGAGAGGAGACCGGCGGATGGCTTGGGACGATGGCGGCGAGAGGCGGTGGGCGGCGGTGGCCTGCTGGCTCGCGGTCGCGTCGGCGGGGTTGGCGCAGGTGCCGGTGCAGGATTTCACCAATGGGGTGGCGGTCACCAACATGGTCGGCTGGGCCGAGGAGCCTGCCGGCTACGCGAGCCTGCCGGCGGACCTCGACCCGCTGGGCGCCGCCGGGGCGCTGCGGCTGGACCCGACCAATGTCGCGGGACGGGTGACGCGCGCGGTGCTGGAGTCCGAGCGGGGCCCCTGGCTCGGGGGGACCGCGTCGGTGGCCTTCGGGGATTTCTGGGTCAGGCCCGCGGCCGAGCCGTTGACCAACGCGGCCACCCGCATCGACCTGGACGGGGCCCGGATCGGCTTCGTGCTCGACGGGGCCTCGGGCCGGGCTTTCGTCTTCGACGGCGACGGGCAGGGGGGCGGGGCGATCGGGGACACCGGCTTCACCTTCCCGGCCGGGGCGGGCGGGGCCGCGAGCAACTGGGTGCGGGTGACGGTGCGGAGGGATTTCGGGTCGCCGCAATACGACGCGTGGTTCGACGGGGTCCTCTACGCGGCGGCGGCCGGCCCCGACGAGACCAACGCGCAGCCCGCGCCGGCGCTCTTCTGCTTCGAGGCCGGCGAATCGTCCCCCGCGTGGCTGGACCTCTACTCGCTCTCGCCGGACAACCCGCTCTTCCCCGACTCCGACCGCGACGGGATGCCGGACGATTTCGAGGTCTCCCGCGGGCTGGACCCGTACGCCGACGACCGGGACGGGGACGCCGACGGGGACGGGGCGGGGAATTTCGGGGAGTACGCCATGGGCACCGCGCCCGACGACCCCGGCAGCTGCCCGGCCGCTACCAACGGGCCGGCGCTCCTGTACGTGGACGGCGCCCTCGGGGACGACAATTTCAACGGCCTGGCCTCCCACCCGGGCGCGTCCGGCGGCCCGAAGCGCAGCATCGGGGCGGGGCTGGGGGCCGCCGCCGGCCTGCCGGAGGTGACCATCTCGATCCGCGGCTCGACCAACGCCTACGCGCAGGGGTCCCTTGGCCCCGGCACCAACGCGGTCGCGCTGCGGCCGATCGGCAACGTGAGGATCCAACCCTGAGGACCGAACCATGAAGAGACCCGAGTTCCCCATGCTCCCCTGCCTGCTGGCCGCGGCCTGCGCGCTCTCGGCCGGCGCGCGCGCCGGCACCATCACCGTGGAGGGCGACCATGCGGTGGCCGGCGACCAGTCGGTGGGCAGCAACCAGGTGGTGGGTGGTTCCCTGGTGGTGAGCAACGCGTCCGGCGGGGTGGGCCTCGAGGCGGCGGGCCCCGCGGCCCGGGTCGCCGGGACCCGGCTCCTGTCCCTGGGGGCGACCGCGGCGGATCGCTGGATCCGGGTGGCGCGGATCGGGGGTCCCGGGGAGAGCAACGCGCTCTTCGCCGGCCGGGTGCTGGCCGAGGGCGGGGGCGCCGAGTACGCCGCGGATTTCGCGTTCCCGGCGCCGCCGGCATCGGGCCCGTACGCGGCGCTCCTGGTCGAGATGGGCGCGGCGACCAACTTCCTCTGGGGGGTGTGGGCCGACGGGGGCTCGAATTACGCGTGGTTCCTGCAGCCGGCCGGCTCGCGCTTCGCCAACTTCCTCTACGGCCAGGAGGGCTGCGCGGAGGACTGGTCCGAGGGCTCGCCCTCCGGCACCAACCTGTGGTCGTGCGCCACCGGGGCGCGTGGCACGGTGCGGGCCGGCTCGCTGGGGCTCAGCGGGGCCGGGCTGTGGCTGCCGGACGGCACGCTGCTCGACGCGCGCTCCAACATGACCGCGGCGGCGATCGCGGACGGCACCAACGTGCTGCTCTCGGCCTCCGGGGGCCGGCTGGTGGTCGGCGGGCCGGCGGATTTCTACGGCGCGGTGGCGCTGCCGGAGTCGGTCCTGCTGGGCACCGGGGGGGTGGGCCTCTCGGCGGGCCGGTGGCAGACCGTCGACTCCGCCTTCGCCGAGGGGGCCACCTGGTCCCGGGGGCTGGCGGGCAACCTCGGGGGCGTGGCGCGGGGCATGGCGGCCGACACCAACGGCAACCATTTCGTCTACGGCGGTTTCGCCGGCACCCTGTCGGTGGGTCCCGCCACGATCCATTCCGGCACGGGCGCCGGGGACCCGGACCTGGCCGGCTTCGTGGCCAAGTTCGGCGCCGACGGCTCGCCCCTGTGGGCGATGGCCTTCCCCGCCACCAACCACGCGGACGACGGCACCCCGGGCCAGTCGCTGGTGGAGATCGCCGCCGCGGAGACCGACGCGGCCGGCAACCTGTACCTGGGCGGCACCCTCCGGGCTCCGGCCACCTTCGGGGGCGCCACCCGCACGCCGTCGGGCGGGGGCGACGGGTTCGTCGCCTCGCTCTCGCCAGCGGGTGCCTTCCGCTGGTTCTGGCAGTTCGGGGGATCGCACGCCAACGCCGACTCGATCGCCGACATCGACGTGGACCCGGCCGGGACCAACATCGTGGCCGGCGGCACCGACTGGGGCCACGCGACCTACGGTTACTACGACTGGGAGTACAACTGGGTCACGGAGAGCTACGACGACGCCAACGGGTACGTCGCCAGGCTCAGCGGCTCCGGGGCGACGGTGTCGTCGTGGTCCCTCGGGGGCCGGCCGGACGACTCGGGCACCTGGGGTTCCGGGCACGAGTACAGCGAGGAGGGCGGCGACTTCTACTGGTCCACCGGGGTCGGGCGGGTCTTCGCCGCGCCCGATGGCGCGGTGGCCTCCTGGGGCGGGGCCGGTCGGGTGGTGCGCAAGCTCGGTGGATCGGCGCAGTGGTCGCTGGCGGCGGGGCCGGCCATGGACATCCGGCGCCTGGCGGGGGGCGACATGCTGCTCTTGGCCTCGGGGGAGTTCGACTGGGACCACTACTGGAACACCTACGAGGTGCGCTATGACGCGACGGCCAAGAGGATCACCCCCGCGGGGTCGGTGGTCTGGTCGCGGGCTGGATCCTTCGCCGAGGATCCGAACATCGGCAGCGAGTCGTTCACCGAGACCCGGCGGCTGCTGGCGGGGGCCGGGGCGCCGGACGGTGGCGCGATGCTGGCCTGGTGGGAGAAGTGGTGGGTCGAGAACGGGGGCAACTGGGACGAGTACACCCGGGAGTATATCGAGCGCGTCGGCCCCACCGGCGGGGTGTACTGGACCATCGAGATGCCCGCCGCCGCAGATGTCTCGCGAGTGGCGGTGGACCCCGGCGGCGCGCTCCGCGTCCACGGGACCCACTCCGGGGCGGTAGATTTCGGTGCGGCCGGATCGCTCGGGGGCTCCGGCCGGTTCGACCTGCGCTTCGAGGGCGTCACCAGCAACGCGGTCGAACTCTCTGCGGCGCCATCCTCGGCCGGGACGCTGGTGGGCTACGACGCCTGGGGTGATTGCCGGGCGCTGGCCTTCTCGGGGCCGCCGCCGGCCTACATCCACTCCGACGCTGGGGCGACGACCCTGGGCGCCGACGGGATCCTGGACGCCTCCCGGGGCCTGCGGCTGGCCGACGGCACCGTGATCGCCTCCGCCGGCGACCTCGCCGCCGCCGGTGCGTGGCTGCCCGGCTCGGCGAGCGGCTCCTACTGGTACGCCGGCAACCTGGGCCTGGGCACCGCCGATCCCTCCGCGCGGCTGGATGTCTCCGGCGACGCGCGGGTGAGCGGCTCGATCTCCTCCGGCTCCGGGCAGATCAATCTGGGGACCGGCGGGGTCTCGCTGACAGCGGCCCGGTGGGGCGCGCTGGACTCGGGCCTGCAGCTCGGCGGTGAGGCCCGGACCCTCTCGGCCAGCGGGTACGCCTCGATCAGGGGCATGGTCGAGGACGCCTCCGGCAACCGGTACGCCTACGGGGCCTTCGCCGGCACCATGGACTTCGGCGGCGGGACGGCGCTCTCCTCGGCGACCACGCAGAACGACCGGGCCGGCTTCGTGCTGAAGCTCGACCCGCTCGGCTACCTGCTCTGGGCGCAGGCCTTCCCCCTGGTCAACCATTCGGCCAACGGCCAGCAGAACGAGATGCTGGTGGAGATCGCGTCGGGCAAGGTCGATGGATCCGGCAACCTGGTCCTGGGCGGCACCTTCCGGGCGAGGGCGATGTTCGCCGGCACGGACCAGACTCCCCAGGGTGCCGGCGACGCCTTCGCGGTGTGCCTCAAGCCCGACGGGAGCCGGCTGTGGTTTTGGCAGTGGAGCGGCGGGGGCACGGCGGCCGACGGGGTCTCGGACCTGGCGCTGGCGCCGGGCGGGACCAACCTCTGGGTCGGGGGCACCTGGGCAAAGTCGGGCGGATCGGACACCGACGGGATGGTGCGCCGGATAAAGGCCTCCGACGGCAACACCATCACCAACTGGACGCTGGCTGGCAACCCCGGGGACACCAACGCGGCCGACGTGGCCAGCTCGGTGAGCCGGGTCTGCCCCGCGAGCAACGACGTTGCGGTGGCCTGGGAGGCCGGCTCGGCCCGGTCGGTCCGCCGGCTCGGGGGGGCGCCGTGGTGGTGCGCGGCGGACTCCGGCTTCCGCAAACTCTTGCCCGGGCCCGAGGGGGCGGTCATCGAGTACGGCGACGGGACCAACGGCCTCGGCCAGATCGTCCAGAGGGCGGCGGGCACCGGGGAGGAGCAGTGGGCCTACGGGGGCTACCACCATGAGTGGGACGACGAGTACGGCTACGGATGGGAGGAGCGGACGCTGGGCGATGTGGTGGGCGACGGGGCCGGCCACGCGGTGTGCGTCGCGTCATATTACGGCTGGATCTGCGACTACGAATACTACGAGAGCTACGATTACAGCTACCAGCGGCTGGTGCTGCTGGGCACCAACGGGACCGGCCAGACGATCTGGGACCCGCCCTCCACCTCCTGCCGGCTGGCCCTTGACAGATCCGGGAATCTGCATCTGGTCAACGGGAACCAGCACGTGCGGTTCCAGGGGATCAGCGGGACGGTGGCCCTGAACGAGACCATCGCCACCGGCGCCGGGACGTTGGTGGACCTGATCTCCACCGCGGAGGCCTTCACCCTCGCCTACAACGGGCCGCCGCCCTCGATCGTCCAGAACTGCCCCTGGGAGACGACGCTGGCGGTGGACGGCTACCTCTCGGCCGGATCCGGGCTGCGGCTGGCCGACGGCACGATGCTGGGGGGCGCGGGCGACGTCGTCGCCCTGGGGCCGGTCCAGTTCGGCGCGGGCGGGGCCGCGTACTACTCGGGGGGGAATTTCGGGATCGGGACCGCCAGCCCGGCCCACGGCCTGGAGGTCGCCGGCGACGCCCTCATCGGCGGCCCGCTGGTGCTGGGCACCAACCTGACGGTCGGGGGGACACTGGAGGCCCTCGGGGACCTGGTGGTCACCAACGGGGACCTGGTCGTGCACGGTAATCTGACGGTCCACGGCACCGCGACGCTGAGCCGCGTGCCGCCGGGCGGCGACCTCGCCATGGGGGCCTACACCAATGGCCCGGCGCAGTAGGGCGGGGGGAGCGAGCGTCATGGAGACCGAAGCGCGCGCCACCAGAGGGAGCTTGCGGTGATGGAACCGGGGCCGCCGCAGGGGGGATCGCGGGGCGCGGCGCGCGTGGCGCCCTGGCGGGTGGCGGCGCTGTTGGCCGCCGCCGGGGCCCTGGCCCTGCGAGCCGACTACCCGGAGTGGTGGTCGGAGCGCGGCCTGGTGCTGACCAACGCCCCGGCGGGCACCAATGATTTCGCGCCGGCCAACGTCGGCCAGGTCAAGCACGCCGCGGCGATGGCCGCGGCGGAGCTGGAGGCGCGGCTGCCCGGCGGGGCGGGAACCGGCATTTTGGACATGGTGGCCGGGTGGACCGGCGCCCCCGGCACCAGCGACTACGCCGCGGCCAACGTCGGGCAGCTCAAGGCCACCGCGAAACCATTCTATGATCGCTTCGCCGCGCTCGGAATCCTCACCAACGACTTTCCCTGGACCGCGGGCTTGAGCAACGGCCACCCGTGGGCCGGCGGGAGCAACGAAAACGATTTCGCGCTGGCCAACGTCGGTCAGATCAAGCGCGTTTTCGCTTTCGACCTCACCCTGTGGAATTCCGATGACGACCACCTGCCCGACGCGTGGGAGGAGGCGCACTTTGGTCTCGGCAACCTTTCTGAAGGCGACGGAGACGATTGGGATGGCGACGGTGTCGGAAACCTCGCGGAGTTCGTGCAGGGTTGGAGTCCCACGAATTTCTACAACATGGCGATTCCTGTCCTGACCTTAGTCAGTGGTGACGGGCAGACAGGATTCGCAGAGACATTTCTGAATCAACCCTTCGTCGTGAGAGTGTCTACCGGCGGGGCCGCCCTGGCGCAGGCTCCGGTCTCGTTCGCCGTCGCCGAAGGCACTGGGTCAATTGCCACGAATTCATCCGATGCTCCGCTCTGCCAGGAACTCCTGCTTCGCACCGATGCGGGGGGTGAGGCCAGGGTTTACCTGAAGTATGGAACCGGGACGGAACCTACGAATCGCGTCCAAGCCACGGCTGCATCGCAGACGAGTTCGACATCAATTCAATTCTCGGCATCGCTCAACCCCGTGGCTCTTGATGTCGAAATCCTCGAAGGAGGCAGTCAGCTCCAGCACACGAACGCATACCTGCCGCTGGATCTTGCCGTGTTGGTGACCACCAATGGAGGGATTCTTCCGAACGCAACGGTTGAGTTCGAGTTTGCGGAGGGTGGCGGTGTGTTTGCTCCGGCGGGTAGTTCCGGTCCGGAATCCGGCACATTCTCCGCCATCGCGGGCTCGGACGGAGTCGCGAGCGTCCGGGTGAAACTCGCTTCGCCGCCGGGTTCGAGCAACCTGATCCTGGCCACTGCAAGCTTCGGGCAGTCGGAGTCGGCTGAGGAGGCATTCGCCCTCAGCGTCGATGAGGGGTTGGTGGCGCACTGGAAGATGGACGAGCAGATGGGTTCCGTTGTGGAGGATAGTTCCGGTTTCAACAGCCCGCTGAGCACCACGCCGACGCCCGGCTGGCTGATCGACGGGCACAGCGGACCGGGTCCCGTGGGCCGCAGCATCGGTATTGGTAACGGCGAGGACCCAGAGTTCTTCCGGGGCGCGATTCACTCTGGGGAGCCGGATCCAACTGGATTCGGGGCATCGAGCTTCACGATCGCGTGTTGGTTCCAGACGACATCCGGGGGTCCGATCGTGGAGAAAGGATATTTCTGGGAGATGGGGGGGTATCACTTGAACGTCGGCCTTTTCGGGGGCCCCGGGCGAATCGGCTTCAACGTGGGAGGCGCCTGGGGCGCACTTCCGAACCACGGCGGCCCGATGCTCGCTATCGGGCTATACACCATAGATCGGTTTGACGACGGCCTGTGGCATCATGTCGCCTGCGTCGTGGACCAAGAATCTGACGTGGTCCGGGTATTCGTTGACGGCGTGCAGAGGGCCATCGAGAAAGACGATCCATTTATGGGCGACGAAACCTACGCCGGAGTGATCCAAGGACTTGATTGGAGTTTCGCGGGTTACGACATTCGCGATGTTACCGACGTGCAATATGGCGCCGCTCCTGACTTGGGATGGGGTACCCTATTCTGGCAGTTTCACGGTCGGCTCGATGACGTGCGGATCTACAATCGCGCCCTATCGCCGGGCGACATCGCGGAGCTGCGCGATGCGGCCGACGCCGATCTCGACGGGTTGCAGGACGGTTGGGAACGCGTGTTGGTGGCCGCTTGCCCGGATGACGCTCTGATCTCGATCTGGGACGTGCTGCCCGACGACGACCTCGACGGGGACGGGCGGTCCAACGGGTCGGAGCACGACGCGGGAACCGACCCATTGGACTACTGGAACGGCGCGGCGCCGGGGTTGCAGATCCTCGCCGGCGACGGCCA
>CAZYWZ010000002.1:0-128611 GCA_964651705.1 uncultured Verrucomicrobiales bacterium | reverse complement strand
TACATTCCCAAGTGTTGCGCCTCCGGGTAGTGCCTTACGCGAGGATTTGGGGCAGTTGCGGCATCTTGACGGCCCCGAACGGGCTGGCGCATATTTTCTGTCCCGTGAGCGGTTTTCGATATGTCCTCAGGTTGGCGCCGTGTTTTGGCGTGGGCTTCGCCATGGCGATTGGGGTGGGGCCTGGGCTGTCGGCGGCACCGGCGCGCGACGAGGCGGTTGCCGGGGGCGCGTGGGGGCGCGGGATGATCCCCAGGGCGATGCCGCTGGCGCCGGCGGCGCCGACGAACGACCTGTCGCGGGCGATCTGGCAGATCCAGTTGGAGCGACTGCATTTTAGCTGTGGGACCATCGATGGGACATGGGGTTCGCGAAGCCAGAAGTCGGTGGGCCATTTTCAGCGGGTGATGGGCCTGGCCCAGACGGGGCGACTGGATGAGGCGACCCGGATATGGCTCGGCGAGCCGGAATGGCCGTTTGGGAATTACACCGTGACGGAGGCGGATATGGCGCTGGTGCAGCCGACGCCAAAATTGTGGAGGGACAAGTCGCGGGCGACCTTCCTGGGTTACGACACGCCGTGGGAGATGCTGGCCGAGAAGGTCCATTCCACGCCGGCGTTCCTCGAGCGGATCAACCCCGGGGTCCAGGCCATCTCGGCGGGGACGACGCTCATCGTGCCGAACCTCTCGCCCTCGGCGCCGCTTCCATTGGCCGGGCGCATCGAGATCATTCTCTCGCAGACCACGCTGCTGGTATACGACGTCGCCGGGCGCCTCACCGCATGTTTTCCCTGCTCGATCGCGCGCGACAAGAACAAGCGTCCGGCCGGTCGGCTCGTCGTGAGCATCCTCGTCCCGAATCCCGATTACACCTTTAGCCCCGACGTGCTCACGAGCATCGCCCAGCAAGAGGGCATCACGCGCAAGATGATGTTGCCACCCGGGCCGAACAACCCCGTTGGCGTCGCGTGGATCGGGCTTTCGTTGCCGGGCTACGGCATCCACGGCACACCGGAGCCCACCGACATTTCCCGGACGGGCAGTTCCGGATGCTTCCGGCTCGCCAACTGGAACGCGCAGAAGCTTCTCGGGGCGGTTCGCGAGGGGGTGCCCGTCGATATTTTGGAGTGACCGTGAATGGCGTCAGTCCCGCGGCGCGTCGTCGGCGGCGGGTCGCCGGCGATTTTTCCAATCGCGGCGGCGCTTGTTGGCGCGGAATTCGCGGGCGAAGAGCCATCGTTTGATGGGGGAAGCATCCCAGCCGGCCTCGCGGCGGATGGCCCGGTCGAGATCGGCGGGCGGGCGCCCGCCGCGCAATTCGGCGATGAATGCTTCCGGGTCTGCAAAGAGCCTTTTCATGAGGACCTTTCGGGCGGCGTCCTCGAGGGCCATGGCGCGGAGGTCCTTGCGGCATCCTCGGTTGGTGCGCAAGAAGGCGACGCGGGAACCGGCGGCGTGGTGGTAGATGCGATCGTCGAAGATGCCGGCGAGGTTGGGGTGGTAGTCGTGGCGGTTGGACCGTGTCAGGGCGTGCCATCGGAGCCCCTTGGCCTCAAGCTCGGCGGAGAGTCCGCCGCCGGACTCGAGGTAACCGACGGGGGAAAAATCGAATTGGTGCTCCCGGAACCCCTCGCGTGAGAAGAGGGTGAAGCAACGGTCGGCGGCGGGGTTGAGGTCCTCCATCCGCAGGATCGACACCATCGGGCAGTTCGGTGTCAGGTGGCCGATGTATCTGGGCAGCCAGTCGGGCGCGATGGGAAAGGCATCCGAATCGAGGTGGATGATCCATCGGAAGCGGTCGATGGCGCGGCGGGTGAGCCAGTTTCTCAGGGGCCAGACTCGGGCGAATCGGCTGTTTTGGACTTCGTTGGAGCTGAAGAAGGTGACATCGGGTTGAGCGCGTAAAAATCCCTCGTGTTCGGGGATCGAGTCATTGCCAAAGGCAAAGACGCGGAATCCGGCCGGGGTGAATCGCCGGAGCTGGCGGAGCTGCAACTCTGGCCAGGGGTATTTTCGGGCGAAGCTGCCGCGGTAGCCGGGGCCGTTGCCATGGATGGTGCAGATGACGACCTCGGCGGGGTCGATCGCGGTCGGGATGCCTGGGTTGGGCGACGGTCCGCTCATGGCACGGATGCCCCATTATAGCCCGAGTCGGCGATCCGGATGACCCGGGCGGGGTTGCCGGCGACCACGGCCCGATCGGGGACATCGGTGGTCACGACCGCGCCGGCGCCGACCACGGCGTTGGCCCCGACGGTGACGCCGGGCACAAGGATGGCGCCCGAGCCGAGGAAGGCGCCTCGCCTGACCGTGCAACTGCCGGACACCACGCAGGAGGGGCCGAAGGTGACAAAATCTTCGGCGACGAGATCATGGCCGAGGGAGGCGCCGCGGTTCAGGACGCAGAAGCGACCGGTGCGGCCATTGGCGCCGGTGACGCACGCGGCGTTGACCAGTGCCGCCTCGCCGAAGGTGAAGGAAGCCGCGATGACCGAAGTAGGATCGATCAGCGAGGCGAAGCGGGAGAAGCCGAGCCCGCGGGCCTCGGTCTCGATGCGCCACCGGAAGCCTGGGGTAAGGAGCGGGAGGATGACGGGCAAGGGAAGCCAGTCGCGGGGAATCGCGGTATGAGGGACCGTGGGCTCCAGTGGCGGGGCGGCCGGTGGGAGGGGCTGATTGTGGACCGCCCCGCGCATGCGCCAGCCGAGGCGGCGCAGGCTTTCCACCACGTCGAAGACGTAGCGGGAGCCGATGCCGTATAAGACACACTCTTCGCTCATGAACTTAGCTTCAGATGTAGCCGTCAAGGGCCTCGGTGCAAGTCGTAGCGACGGATGCGGGAGGTGGGGGCGGAAGTTTGGTTCGACAAAACGGGGGGTTGGGGGCAAGGAGGGGGAATGCCATGGGTTTGGAGGTCGGTGCGCCATGAGTGAAGAGTTGGAGACGCCATTAGAAACGCCGCTGGACTTGACGAGCATCAAGGAGGATCTGGCGCGGAGTTTTGTGCCACGCTGGGCCAAGGAGTCGGAGGAGTCCGAGCGGATCTTCCGGATGGCGGAGCACTATGGGGAGGGGGAGCGCGGGGGGCGTGGGGACCGCGGGGAGCGGCGGGGGAAAGGCAGGGGACGGGGGCCCGGGGGACCGCGGGGAGATCGTCCGGGTCCAAGGGAATTTGGCGGTCCGCGGCCTGGGGCGCGGCCGGGGCGGCGGGGTGGGGGACGGGATGACCGGCGGGGACCGGGCGGGCGCGATGATCGTCGGGCGCGTCCGGAACCTAAGCCGGAGCCGGTGCTGGCGGGTTGGGAGGTGCGTTTCAAGGCCGACCCTCGCGGGGTGGATGGCGTGGCGAAGTGCATCCGTGCCAACGCGCAGGCCTTCCGGCTGTTTGATCTGGCGTGGCTTGTGCTGGATAAGGCGGAGCGATACCGGGTCGAGTTCCGGAAGATCTCGGCGGATTCGCCGGGGTTATTTCAGGTGCGTGAGGATGGCAGCCTGTGGCTGAGCGAGAACGAGGCCATGGGACATCTGCTGGCCGGCAAGTTGGAGAAGTTCTATCGGCGCGAGCGCGTTGCGGTGGATCCGCCCAAGGGGCAGTTCCCCTTCGTGGCGGTGTGCGGGATGAGCGGCGTCATGCTGGGGCCGCCGAATTACCACGACTACCCGTCGAAGGTGCGGCGGCTGCACGCGGAGCGATTTTCTGGCGTGCCCTTCGAGGTGTACAAGAGCCGGATCCGGATCGACCGGGACGAGGCCTCGGTCCAGAAATGGAAAGAGGAGCAGAGTTCTCGCGACGTATTTTATCCGCTGGAGACCGGCGAGGGGGAGGAGGAGCGGAAACTGGAATCGATGGCGGAGGTGGAGCAGGACTTCCGGCGGCGGCACGCCGGCGCCGCGGTGATGGAGATCCGGGAGCGCGCGCTGGCGCCCGGCACGGTGGCGCTGTCGGCATCGTCTCCCGCGGTGCGGGCGCTGGTGCGCCGAGCGCTGGAGGAGCTGAGGCGATTTCCTCTGTTGCTGGCCCACGTCCTGGCGCGGCAACTGACCGCCAAGGGGTTGCACATCTTCAAGGCGCACGAGAACACGACCTACGTGTCGATCGCGCGGCCGCGGCATCTGGATCGCGAGGCGACGCCAGTGGCCGACGGCGTGAGCGCGATCCTGGCCTATCTGGAAAAGCATCCCTCGACGCCTCGCGCCGCGCAATGGAAGGCGATCGTTGCCCTGCGCCCGATACCCGAGGGCGGGAGCGAGAAAGAGCGGGATGCGGCGGTGACGGGGGATTTGCTTTGGCTGTTGCACGAGGGGCACGTGATCGATTTCGCGGGGCGGGGATTACAGCTCGCGAGGAAGCCGAAGGTGCCGCCTCCCCCCAAGAAGAAATCGGCCAAGGCGCGCGAAAGTGCTGCACCGCCAGGCGAGGAGAAGCAGGAACCGATGGGTGCGGCGGGGACGGAGGCGGTTGTCACGGGGGCGGTCGAGGCGCCGGAGGCGCCAGCCACGGGTGCCGGGAACGCGGTCGAGGGCAGCATCGACGGCGGGGATGAGCCCGGAGCGGGGGACGAGGGCGAATCGGGGTCTGGGGAGGAACCCGCTCTGGGGGACGGGCCGAGGGGTTGAGCCAGCGATGCGGCGGTTCGTTCATCCGCCGACGGCGCGCGGATGCGCCACATCATTCATGGGGAAGCTTCGGAGCAATCGGAGGGACGATGTGGAGTGCGGCGTTGAAGCGTCGCTTTGGATGGGAGCGTCGGGCCCTGTCGGAGAGTTTGGCGGTGGGGGCACACCGGGCCGTTCGGGGCAATCCAAAGCGGCGCTGCAACGCCGCAGTCCAAAATGGGGTGGCCCCCTCGCCTGGTCGGCTATCCCCGGCCTGAAATTTCAGGTGTGGCGAGGACGCCGCCGCGGGCCTCGACCTCGGCGCGGACTTGGGAGGCATCGATCTCGCGCGGGCCGCATGTCCGGGCGGCGCACAGGGCGGCCGCTATCCCGGCGGCCTGACCCATCATCGAGCATGTGGTGCTGACGCGGGCCGAGCTGAGTGCCAGCTGGTCGGCGGAGAAGCAGCGCCCTGCCATGAGGAGGTTTTGGCCATCCTTTGCGACGAGAGAGCGGAATGGTATCTGATAGGGGGGCACCCTCAGTTCGCTGCTGGGCAGGATGTAGGTCCGCTTGTCGTCGTCGGGCTTGTGGCCATCGAGATAGAAGACGCCGCGCGCGATCGCGTCATCAAAACGCTTTCCCGCACGGAGGTCATCGACTTTGAGCACGTAATCGCCAGCGATGCGGGCGCCCTCGCGGAGGCCGATCTGAGGCGAGGCGCCGTCGTAGTGCCAGGGCTGGCGTTTGGCGCGCTGATAGTAATCGAGGACCTCCCAGATGCGGCGCCGGGCGCGGATCTCGGCGGCGGTCAGCGATTCGGTGTCGGTGGAATCGAACATGGGGATCTTGACCTTGAGCGCATGGCCGCCGGGGCCGTTGGGCCACACGCTGGTCATGGGCAAGTCCCCCGGGCCCTTGACGGGCTGAAACCAACCCTCGGGCAACTGCGGCTCGACCGAGGCTTTCTCGAGTTTCCTGACGAAGAACATCATGGACATCGGAAGTTGCAGGCCGTCCTCGGGTCGCCCTTTCATGACGGAGAAGCCGGCCGCGCGGGCGACGTCGGCATCGCCGGTGCAGTCGATGAACACCTTGGCCCGGAGCGCCTCGGGGCCAGATTTCCCGCAGATGATGCATTCGGTGATGCGGCCGCCCTTGAGGCGGGCGTCCACGAATCGCGTGTGGAGGAGGAGCTTGACCCCGCGCCGGAGGAGGAGTTCTTGGAGGACGATCGCGAGGACGTGGTGATCGAAGACGCGGGCCTCCTTTTCCTCGTAGGGGCGGTACGGTTCGATGGCGCGGAATTTGGACAGGTCCGCGACGATCTCCTCGAAGACCTCGCCCTGGCCCTCGGTCTCGCCGCAGAAGGAAGCGACGCCGCCCGTCGTCATGTTGCCGCCGGTGACGCCGAATCGCTCGACCAGAAGGACCCTGGCGCCGGAGCGCGAGGCGGCGCAGGCCGCGGAGACGCCGGCGATCCCGCCGCCGATCACGGCGACATCGGTTTCGTAGCGGACCGGGATGCGGCGGGCCCATGGGATCTCATCGCAATCGGCGGATTTTCTGGCGCATGACGCGGCGGTAAGTGCGGAGCCGAGTGCGCCTGCGGCGCCGAGGAAGAGGTCTCGGCGTCTCATGGCGCGGACGGGCGGACGCCCTCCCGAAGTTGCCAATAGACGCATTCGGCCATGAAGAAGAGGCAGGTGTGGAGCTTTTCCCATTGGTAGTGGGTCAATGCGGCGGCGATGTCATCGCGTGCGGCGGCAATGATGTGGCCGTTGCGGGAAAGGGCGACGATCCACGCGGCGAAGAGCGGGTCGCGCATGGCGTCGGCCTCGGCGACGCGTCGTGGCGATTGCCTGTTCCAGGCCGAGTACTGGAGCGTGGCGAGGTGGACCGCCTCGCCGATCTCGGCCTGGGGTTTCCACAGGTCGTTCAGGGGGCGCCAGTCGATGACAAATGGGAGAGTATTCTCGTTGTCGTAATCTCGGAATCGGGGGATGAATGGGGCGGCGCTGGTAGCGTTGGCATCGAGGCCGCGCTGGAACTGGGCGCGGATGCCATCGTCCTTCTCCATCTCGGCGAGTGCGCGCAGGGCGGCCTGCGAGCTGGCCGAGGTCCAGATGGGCGGGCTCTCGGGATAGCGAGGGGGCTGTCCGGGGGCGACGTATTGGACGCCCTGAGAGCAGATCTGCAATCGGGTGCGGTCGGTACCGTGGGGAGCTTCAGAGAGCGTGGCGTGGTAGAGGTCGAGCCATCGGGGGTCACCGGTGAGAGAATGGAGGGCGCGCAAGACGAAGAGGAGCCGCGCGGCGGCATCGAACTGGGGTTCGGCACCCGACAGGGTACCCCGCGTCCCGGCAAAACCGCCCGACCAATGGCCGAAGTGGCCAAAGTCCTCTCGGTCGCAAGGCATCTTCCAATCGTTGGCCCGAAGTGCCCGGGCGACGCGCTCCATTGCGGCGGCGACGCGTTGGCGCTCGGCGCTGTCGGGCAGGCCGCTGGTGGCGTACCGCCACAGGCCATAGAACCAGGGGTAGGTCTGATCGCTAGAGCTGGCCACGAAGTGGCCGGATCCGCCATCAGCAAAACCGCGGGAGATGAATCCGGGCGTGGTGCCGGCCTCGGCCAGTCTCAGGAGCCCGGCGGCGATGGCGCGGGCCCTTTTCGCCGCGCCGGGGTCCTGGGTCAGGCGCCACCGCCGGCACAGGGCATCGATATAGAGGCCGCCGAAGAAGGGGCCATTCTCGATCGGCGTCCACCATCCGAGTGCATTGGGTTTCGACGCCGCGCATTCCTCGGCCGTGGGCAGGAGCACGGTCCCGTCAAGGCCGGAGTAGTCGTGGAACGTCCCGTGCGGGGAAATGAAGCGGCGCCAGATCTCCTGGTGCGCCCTATCGACGGCGCGAGTCTCGTCGGGCGTCGGGGGTTGGGCCGCGGTGGGGTGCGGGGGCATGCCGGCAATGGTGAGGGACAGCGCGGTGAGCGCGACGGGTGACAGCTTGGGTGGCATGCCGATGTGCTAAGGATCGGGTGAGGATATTGGGATGCAAGGCGAAATCCTTGGGCGTGGGAGGTACGGGAGCGCCGGTGTCCGCGATTGGCGGAAAACTTAGCGCCAATTGGCTCAGGGGACGATCGCGGCGTGGACGCGGTAGGGGTGATGCATGCCGCGCGCGAAGCGGGTATCGATCTGTATGGTGGCGCGCGCGGGCCGGTCGGTGCGCTTTGGCGCGATGATGAGGCGGCGTGTTCTGCCCTCGCCCTCGCAGCGGAGGGAGAGGAGTTGGGGATCGGAGCTGGAGATTGAATCGATGGCGATGCCCGGGGCGTCGGAGAGGGTGAGTTCGACGATGCGCTCGGTGGAGGGATCGCCGACGCGCCATTGGACAGAGGTGGGTCGGGCGGTGAGGATCTCCGGGACGCTCGCGACGAGGGCGAGGTAGACGTTGGGCCGATAGGGGTCATCGGTCTGAAGGGTGGCGTGCTTGACGACATGGCCGGGTTTGCCATCCGCGGCGAAAGCCAGGGTGAAGTCACCCGTTTCGCCCGGCGCGTAGGATCGCCGGGTGAGGTTGGATGTGGAGCAACCGCAGCCATCCTTGAGGCCGAAGAGCGTGACGGGCCGCTGGCCGACGTTCTGGAAGTGAAAAGTGGCGGAGATATTGGTCTGACCGGGGGCTGGGGTCATCTCGACCTGGGTGGTATCCCAGGCAAGCTGGGCGTGGGATGGGGCGCAGGAGAGGAGGCCGCACAGGAATAACGTGAGGGTCGGGATGCGGGCGCGGGAGTGCGGCGGGGGCCTCATGGTTCTGTGGCGCGGTAGCATCCTGTGGGACTTTGGCAAGTCCGACGGGCTGCTGGAAAGCCAAAGGGCCGCGAACGGTTTGGCATTGATGGCGGAGATGAACCACGGATGGACACGGATTCACACGGATTGGGACGGGGGCATCTGGCAAATAGATTCGCAGGGAAGGGCCGGAGTCTACCCGCCATGGCGGGCGCTTCGGTGACGTGTCGAGGCAGTTGCGCGCGGTGGGTTGGTGGCGCATGATGGTGGGCAACGGCGAGCATGCGATGGCAGAGGCGAGGCGTTACATATTTGTGCCGTTGGGGAGTGCGGGTGACGTGAACCCGCTGCTCTGGCTGGCGGGGCTGGCGCGCGGCGCGGGTCATGAGGTGGTATGCATCACCCATGCGGGGGTGGAGGATCTGCCGAAGATGGCGGGGTTTCGGACGGTGGGGGTCGGTGTGGCGGAGGACGCGGAGCGGGTGATTCAGAATCCGGACCTGTGGCATCCGGACCGGGCGTTTGAATTGCTGGCGGGCCAATTGCCGCTCTGGGCGAGGGTGATGGTTCCGGCGATACGGGATGAGGTCGTGCCCGGAAGGACGGTGCTGGTGGCGGGCGGCTTGGCGTTCGGGGCCCGGATCGTGGCGGAGGCGGATCGGGTGCCGCTGGTGACGGTGCAGCTTCAGCCATCGGTATTCATGGGCGTCGACGACGCACCGATCCTGCGCTCGGGGCTGGGGTGGTTGAAGCGGGCGCCGCTCTGGATGCGCCGGGTATTTTTTGGGCTGGTGCACTGGAGGGTGGATCAGCTGATGGCGGGGCCTGTGAATGCGATGCGCCGATCATTTGGTTTGCAGAAACCGATCCGGGGCGTGATGTGGGATTGGTGGATGTCGCCGGATCGGGTGCTGGCGATGTTCCCCGAGTGGTTTGCGCCGCTGCACGGCGATTGGCCCGCGCAGACGGTGCTGACCCGATTCCCGCTGTACGATCTTGGTGACGCTAGGCCGGTGGGCAAAGAACTGGAGGCATTTCTCGGGGCGGGAGAGCCGCCGGTGCTGGTCACGCCGGGATCGGCCAACGTGCATGCGCGAGAGTTTCTTGCCGAGGCAGTCGCGGGGTGCCGCCGGATCGGGAGGCGGGCGCTGCTGGTGACGGGGCACGCGGGACAGGTGCCGGCGCGGTTACCCGCGGGATCGGCGCATTTCGAGTACGCGCCGTTCGGGCAAGTGTTTGGCCGATGTGCGGCCGTGGTGCATCATGGGGGGATAGGCACGTGCTCGCAGGGGTTGTCTGCCGGGGTGCCGCAACTACTGATGCCGATGGCGCACGATCAGCCGGACAACGCGTGGCGCCTGGAGCGGCTGGGGGTGGCGGCGCAGCTGCGGCCTCGGCGGTTCCGGGCCGAAGCCGTGGGGGACGCGCTGCGCCGATTGATCGGTTCCGCGGATGTGGCCGCGGCGTGCCATCGGGTGCGGGGATTGGTGGCCCGACAGATGGCTCCGGAGGAGGTGGGGCGATTGTTGGAGGTTGGGTGAGGGATCTGGTGGGTGTGTGGGGCGCGAAACCCATTTTGCGCCCCAGGCCTGAAACTTGGAACCACGGATATCGCGGATGCCGCGGATATTCTTTTGGACGGGACTTGTTCAAATAATAATCTGAAAATAAAGCACTTGCGCCTTCCAAGGCGGCCCTGGACGAGCGCTGGACAGCGAATCGCACCTCTCGCCCGGAACGCATCGAAGGCGGCAGTCAGACTGCCGCAGTCCAAGGCGGGGGAGCGCGGACTTTTGGAGTGCGGCGGCAACGACGCCGCTTTGTCGTCCGGCGGAGCCGGGAGCGGCCGCCGAGGCCCACGCCGCGTTCCACGCGGGGCTAAAGCGGTGTCGCCGCCCCTGGCGGGGCTCTGCCACCGCAGTCCAAGGTTCGCGTTCCGCCCACGGCGCCCATTGGGTCTGCATGCAGCACAAGGATGCCGACACGTCTTGGGAAGTTTCCACAGGAATGATGCGGCGCGCACTCGATCGAGACAGGCTCCCGGGCGAATCCGTTCGACAGTGTGCGAGCGCCTTGGGTATCAAGGGGGGATGAGGTTCTCATCTCTCGGCGCGTGGCTTTTGGTAATGGCGGGGGTGCTGGTGGGTTGCGGGGAATTTCCGGAGGTGGGGAGGCGGGAAGACGAGGGGCGAAAGCCGGCTCCGGCGCCGCAGGTTGCGCCCCAGGAAGAATCGGCGCCGAAGACCCCGGCTTCGCCTGAGGACAAGGCGGGGTCTGAGCGGGCGGCACCGAAGCGGGCGGGGGTTCCCGCCGCGGCGGTGCCGGCGGTGGTGGAGTTGCCCCCGGTGGACTTTTTCGTTTCGCCGATGGGGGATGATCGATGGACGGGGCGGCTTGCGGCACCGAATGAGGCGAGGACGGACGGGCCATTTGCGACTCTGGGGAGGGCGCGGGATGCGGTTCGGGATCGGAGGAAAGCGGCGGCGGACCAACCGGCGACCGTGGTTTTGCGCGGGGGGACCTATTTTCTTGGGGAGACGCTGGCATTCGGGGCCGAGGATTCTGGGACGGTGAAGGGCCCGGTGGTATACATGGCGTATCCGGGGGAGGTGCCGGTGCTCAGCGGTGGTTCTCGGATCACGGATTGGAAGGTGGTGGGCGGGAAGTGGCAGGCCGCGCTTCCGGAAGTGGCGATCGGGAAGTGGGCGTTCGCGCAGCTATTCGTGGGCGGGGAGCGGCGATTTCGTCCGAGGCTACCGAAGGAGGGATTCTATTTCATTCGGGGGAGGGTGCCGCGACCGATGGGGAAAGATGGCAAAGAGCAGGCGGACGACGCGTTTCGCTTTCGCGCCGGGGACATCCGCGAGGATTGGCGCAACCTCGGCGATGTCGAGGTGATGGCGTTCCATCCGTGGTTCACCTCGATCCTGCGGATCCGAGCGATCGAGGACAACGTGGTGCGGTTCACGGGCCCGACGCGCTCGGCGATGTATTTTGGCCAACTGTCTGGGGG
Organism: uncultured Verrucomicrobiales bacterium; assembly: GCA_964651705.1. Taxonomy (GTDB): domain Bacteria; phylum Verrucomicrobiota; class Verrucomicrobiia; order JADLBR01; family JADLBR01; genus JADLBR01. Next base: position 117,210 of record CAZYWZ010000002.1, on the reverse strand, counting down.
GATGCGGTATCTGGTGGACAACGTGGCCGAGGCGCTTACGGAGCCGGGGCAGTGGTATCTGGATCGGGGGAAGGGGATGTTGACATACATCCCGAAAGCGGGGGAGGCACCGGAGGCCAGCGAGGTGATCGCTCCGCGGCTGGAGCGGTTGGTGGCGCTGGAGGGCGCGAGCCACATCGAGTTCCGGGGGCTGGTCTTTTCACATAGCAATACGGTGATTCCGCCCGAGGGCAGCAGCATGGTGCAGGCGGCCACGCGGATCCCCGGCGCGCTATGGGCGGAGGGCGCGTCGCACTGCGCGCTGCGGGGGTGCGTCTTCCGGCAGCTGGGGACATATGGCGCGGAGTTTGGCGCGCGGTGTGCCGACAACGTGATCGAGGGATGCCGTTTTGAGGATCTGGGCGCTGGCGGGGTGAAGATCGGGACGGAGCGGCGGCCCGGGAAGGAGGAGGAGAATGCGCTGCGGAATGTCGTCCGGGACAACCTGATCGCGCACGGCGGGCGATTGCACGCGGGTGCCGTGGGCGTGTGGGTTGGCCACGCCGCGCACTCCGTGGTCGAGCACAATCACATCTACGACCTGTATTACACGGGGATCTCCGTGGGATGGTCATGGGGATACGGCCCGAGCGGGGCGCACGACAACCGCATCGAGTGGAACCACATCCACGACATCGGCCAGACGGTGCTCAGCGACATGGGCGGCATCTACACCCTCGGGCTGTCCCCCGGCACGGTGCTCCGGTTCAACCGCATCCACGACGTGAGCCGATACAGCTATGGCGGCTGGGGCCTATATCCTGACGAGGGCACATCGGATATGCTCATGGAGAAGAATCTCGTCTATCGCACGCAGGACGGCGGCTTCCACCAGCACTACGGGGAGGCGAACATCTTCCGGAACAACATCATCGCGAACGCGGGCGCCGGGGCCTTCTACGCGGCGAAGCTGAACAAGCCAAAGACCGCCCCGACCCTGCAGGATCGGCATGCGTTCCGTTTCGAGAAGAACATCGTGTTTGGGTGGGAGGGGACATCGGTAGTCGAGCGCAACTGGGGTCCGTTCAAGGATCGGGCCGGGAGCGATTTCTTCCAATTGGAAAAGAATCTCTATTGGAATGGAGGGAAGGCCCCGACGTTCTTGGACAAGGATCTGGCGGGCTGGCAGGCGCAGGGATTTGACAGGGGATCCGTGGTCGCGGATCCGAAGTTTTGCGCCCCCGGGGAGGGGGATTTCACTCTGGCGAAGGATTCACCGGCGCTGGCGCTGGGTTTCGAGCCATTTGATGTCTCGGGCGCGGGACGGATCGAGGGCCACCGGGAGGCGGCCGACATGGATCCGGCGCGCTGGCCGCGCTGCTATCCGCCCGCGCCGGCGCCGCAGCCGATCGCGGATGGATTCGAGGAGACCCCGGTGGGGAGCGTGCCGGACATGGCGTCCGTGAAGGAAGATGGGGACAAGGGGACGGTGCGCGTGACGGACAAGCGCGCTGCGACCGGGAAGAGGAGCCTGATCTTTGCCGACGCGGCGGGTGTGAATCCCTCGTGGGCGCCGCACGCGTATTGGAGGCCCGCGATCGACGCGGTGGCGCATCGGGGCCGGTGGTCGCTGTTCCATGAGCCCGGCGCCGTCCTCTACTACGAGTGGCGGACGGATGGCAGCCCGTACAAGGTGGGGCCCTCGATATCGATCGATGCGAAGGGGGGGGTGCAGATTCGCAATGGGCCGAAGACCGAGATCCCGGCTCGGGCGTGGGTCGAATTCGTGATCCTATGGCGCAAGGGGGAGAAGCCCGGTGGGGAATGGGATCTCGAGATCCGGCCGGCGGGGCGCAAGGCCAAGCGTTTCGAGAGGTTGGGCTGCGACGCGGGCTTTGAACGGCTACGCTGGGTGGGGTTCAGCTCGACGGCGACCGGGGCGGCGGAGTTCTTTGTGGATGATGTCGAGGTGGCGCCGATGTCGCCCTAGGAGGCTGTCGGAGCTTGCCAGGTCCGACAGGCTGACTCGAAAATTGGGTCGCGATGTAGGCTGCCCCTTGGCGCACGCGGACATTTGATTCGGCGGCGTGCGCCAAGGCGCAGCCTACGAGTTTCCGCCCCGGTGGTGCCCCGCGTGCGGGGCACGGGATAGCCCGAAAGTTCCGGCTGTCGCCACGGTCGCGAGACCTCGGGAGTTCCAGTGCGCGCGGCCCATCTGTTGCCCGATGGGCCACGGATCTTCGCGGCGGCAATCACATCCCGCGGACCTCGATGGAGGAGCGGGTCTGGCGGCCGGTCTGCGGGTCTTGGGCGAAGATGTGGTGGCGACCGATGGTGAGCCGTGCGAGGGGGCCGTCGGGGCGATCCTCGATGGCGAGGGTATCGCTGTGCCATGCCAGGGGCGTTGGGACATTGGCGCGCAGGGGGAGGGTGTGGGAGCCGGGGAGATCGGGATCGAGGAAATAGGTGGCGCCGTCGCGGGGCGAGAGGATCGTGGGGGAGTCGGGCGAAGCGGAGGCGAGGTGGGCGGGCTTGGCGGCGGCGAGCCAAGCGGCGAATTCCTCGCCGAGGCGGGGCCTGCCGTGGGCATCGTAATCGGCGGGGGAATCTAGGGGTGGCAGGTTGGGCGCGACGAAGCGTTCGGTGATGCCGGGCTGGCCGGGTCGGGTTCGCTTGCCGCTGATGGGATGGATCTTGGCTTCGACGATGCGATGGGGTTTGGGGTACCAGGTGGTGCCGCGGGTCTGTCGGAGGTGGCGGAAGATATCGCGGAGCAGCGGCGCGGCGCCGGTGACGCCCGAGACGCCGCGCATGGGAGAGCCGTCGAAGTTGCCGACCCAGACGCCGACGGTGAATTCGGGCGTGAAACCGAAGGCCCAGTTGTCGCGGAAATCGGAGCTGGTGCCGGTCTTGCACGCGACGGGGAAGCCGATGGAGAGGCCGGAGCGCGGACCGAAGGCGGGGGCCCGGGCGAAGTCATCGTTGAGGATATCGGCGATGAGCCATGCGGCATCGGGGTCGAATAGCCGGCGCTCGACTGGGGCGTCCGGGGCGGGTCCGTCGGCGAAGAGGCGCAGCGGTCGGTACAGGCCGAGGCGGGCGAGGCAGGCGTAGGCGTTGGCGAGTTCGAGGAGGCAGACCTCGGCATTGCCGATCGTCAGGCCGAGACCGTAGTGATCCGCGGGGTGGTGCAGCGAGGTGAGGCCGGAGGCGCGGAGGGCCTCGGCGAGGGTGCCGGGGCCCCCGAGGCTGGCGAGGAGACGGACGGCGGGCACGTTGAGGGAGTTGGCGAGGGCGGTGCGGAGGCGGACCGGGCCGCGGAAGGACTGGTCGAAGTTGACGGGGCGGAACATGCCGGTCGGGGTCGGGAATTCGGACGGGATGTCGGCCAGGATGGTGGCCGGGGTGTGACCGCGCTCGATGGCGAGGAGGTAGGTGAAAGGCTTGAGCGTGGAGCCCGCGGAGCGCGGGGCGGTGGCGGCGTTGACCTGGCCGCATCCCGGGCGGAAGTAGTTTTCCGAACCGACTAGGGCGAGGAGTTCGCCGGTCCGGTTGTCGATGACGACGGCGGCGCCATTCGAGACGCGGCAATCGGCGAGCGCCGCGAGGCGGGAGCGGAGCCTTTCTTCGATAAGGGCGTTGAGGTCGAGGTCGAGGGCGGTGGCGGCGAGGCCGGTGCGCGCGTCGGCCCGGGCGAGGGCGAGGTCGGCGAAGTGCGGCGCGCGAAAGACGACGCGGCGGGCACCGGGATCGACATGCTCATCCAGTGCGGCGAGGTAGTCGCCGAAGGAGATCCAGCGGTTGCGCAGCATTCGGCCGAGGACGAGTTGCTGGGCGTCGCGGGCGGCGGAGGGGTGGCGTAGCGGGTTGAGGTGGGCGGGCGAGCGGGGGAGGGCGGCGAGCTGGGCGCCCTCGGCGACAGACAGGTCTGCGGCGGGCTTATCGAAATAGAACCGTGCGGCGGCGGCGCACCCGAGGCGCGAATTCCCATAATCCACGCGATTGAGGTAGGCCTCGAGGATGCGGTCCTTTGACCAGATCGCATCGAGCTTGATGGCGGTGATCGTCTCGACGAGCTTCTTCCGTGGGGTGCGGCGGCCGCGGGCCCCAGAGGTGATTTTGATCAATTGTTGCGTGATGGTGGAGCCGCCGGAGACGACGCGCCCGTGGCGGATGCCGTCCCACGCGGCGCGGGCGATCGCGAGGGGATCGACGCCGGGGTGGCGGTAGAAGCGCTTGTCTTCTGCGGCGAGGGTGGCGCGGATGAGGTGAGGGGAGATGACCTCGAGCGCGATGGGTTTGGCGTAGCGTCCGTCGTCGAGGATCTCCCGGAGGAGGGTGCCGTGACGGTCGGTGAGCTCGAGGGATTGGGGTGGGGGTTCGAGGAGGGGGTGCGGGAGCGGGGCGAGGGCGATGGCGGCGGCGAGGAGAACGGTGGCGGCGGCGATGGCTTGGGCGGCGAGGCGGGTCGCGCGGAACAGCGGTGCGGGGACGCACCGCACTCCACAGCACTTCGCGCGAAAGGGTGCACCGGGCGAGGATGCCGCGTCATCTCGGCCGCGGGCCTTTGGAGTGCGGCGGCAGAGCGCAGCGCCGACGCCGCTTTCTGGTCCGGCAGAGCCGGGATCAGGCACGGCCGGCGCCGCGCTCCGCGCGGTTCCAAAGCGGTGTCGCCGCCCCTGGCGGGGCTCTGCCACCGCAGTCCAAGGTGGTTTGGTGCGGTGCTTCTCCGCGCCGCTTTCGGGGGACGTGTTCATGGGCCCGGGGCGACGGTGAGGGTCTGTGCGTCGGAGGTGCCGAGGCGCTCGGGGCGGTACATTTCGGCGATGCGGGCGGGCGGGGCAGTGGCGGTGCCGACGGCCCGGGCGCGCGCAAGGTAGGCGATCCTCCAAGTCCCTGGGCGAAGTTGGTCGCGGAACCAGACGATCTTATCGCCGCGCATCTCTCGATAGTCGGCCCAGAAATTGGCGTGGGCCTGGGTGGGCCCGGCGGTCTCGCGGCTTTTGAAGTCGGGGTTGACGGCCTCGAGGACGCAGGGGAGGGGATCCTCGATGGCGGCGTAGGCGGCAGAGCGCGGCGATTGGATCTCGAGGGTGACGAGGATACGGTCGCCGAGGCGGAGGTCATCGGCGGGGGCGAGGGAGCCGTCGTCGTGGACCTTCTGGTACGCGCGCGAGATGCTGAAGCCGCGATCCTGGCGCGCGGGGGAGGCTTTTTCGGGTTGGGATTCGATGGTGACGCGGGCGAAGACGCTGGCGTGGTCGCGGGCGGCGAGGGTGAGTTCGAGTGGGCCGGACCAGGGCAGGTCGAGGGAGGACTCGGTGAAACCGCCGGAGGCGGGGAGGTGGAAATTGAGCGTGGTGGTGCCGGCGCGGGAGAGGGAGCCGGAAGCGGCGGGATTGCCGAGGCCGGAGAGGCGGGTGAATTCGGCCAGCGAGAAGATGGCCCAGGCGTTGCCCTGGGTGGTGCGCCAGTCGCCATTCTGCTGGAGGTCGAGGAGTTTCTCCAAGAGCGGGGTGGTGGTGGCGGCGGGCGCGCCGGTCAGGGTGCAGGCGAGCAGGCGCATGGCGGTATCGCGCGCGGGGTCATCGAACCAGAGCGAGGCGATGCGTTCACCGGTGGCGGCGGAGGTGGCCAATTCTCGGGCCATGGCCTCGGGGCCGTTGGCCTCGACGATGGCCATGGCGAGGAGGGCGCGATTCTCTGGGGAGAGTTCGGCGCGTTTCTCGAAGAGGATCTGGTGGTACGAGGGCTCGGCGGCACCGCCGATGGCGAGGGCCCATGCGGCGAGGCAGCGTGGGCCGAGCGAGGCATCGCCGCTGAGCCGGGCGGTGTTGGCCATGCTGGAACGGATGAACTCGTGGAGGCGGGCGAGGGCCTCCTGTGGGACGTCTTGGCCCGAGCGTCTGGCGACGGCGAGGATCGCGGCGCCATAGGCGCTGGCCCATGGGTTGGGGTCGCGGGCGCCGGGCCAGTACGAGAGTCCACCCGATGGCGTCTGCAAATTGAGCAAGCGGGTGATGCCCGCGCGGGCCATGCGCTCGAGTTCGGCCTGGCGTCCCTTGAGGCCGGGGATCATCTCCGTGGAATCGAGGAGGGCCACGAGGGGCAGCAGCGCGGAGGCGGTCTGTTCCGCGCAGCCGTAGGGATAATGGATGAGGTGGTCGGTGGCGCCGGCGAGTTCGGCGAGCGGGGAGTTGGCGATGGTGACGCGGAGGGTGCCTCGGCCCTCGATCGCGACCGGATCGATGCCGGCCAAGAGATTGGCGGCACCGCCGGTGAGGCGCGTGCCCTGGACCAGGCGGATGGGCTCGATGGGCCGCTTGACCTCGATGGTGGTCTCGACGGCATCCGTGGCATCGGCATGCAGGGCCTTGGCCCGCCAGGCCCAGCGGGATGTTCCCTCGCCCGAGAAACGCACGGCAAAATCGACTCCGGCTGTTCCTCCCGCGGGGACCGCGACCGTCTGTCGCAGGGCGCCGGCGGGGGCATCCGCGATAGCCTTGGCTTCGGGTTCAAGCGAGACCTCGAATTCGCCGTCGGCGCCGGTCTCGTTCTGGATGACGGCGCGGACCTTGAGGCGGTCACCCGTCCGCGCGAATGCGGGTGCCGAGGGCTGGAGCATGAGGGGCTTTCGGATGCGGAAGGCGGACTCCGCGGAACCGAAGCGGCCGGAGTCCGCGGCGGCCACGGCGATCACGCGATATCGTGTCAGGCTATCGGGGGCGGGGAACTTTGCGGTGATTTGGCCGCGCTTGTCGGTGACGATCGCGGCGTTCCAGAACGCGCAGGCGAGCATTTTGCGGCGCAGGGTGTCCTCGAAATCGCCGCCGTCGCCGACGATGAAGCCCTTGTTGATATAGGAGCGCTTGGCGGGGTCCTCGGGGAGGAGGGTGCGGAGCGAGAGCCAGCTCTCGACCCCGAGGGGGCGCGGGGAATAGAAGAATCCGTGCGGGTCGGGGGTCGCGTAACCCATGAGGGCGAGGACGCCCTCGTCGACCGCGTAGAGCGTGACCTCGGCGCCCGGGACGGGCTTGGCGGACGCGTCGGAGACCGTGCCCTCCAGGGTGATCTCTGCGCCGGGGATGTAGGTCTCCGAGGCGGGCCGGACGGCGACCTGGAGGTGGGTCTGGGGATTGCCTACCTTGAGCTGACAGTAGCCGAACCGGTGCTCTGGAGCTGGGGTCTCTCGGGGGCTGTGTTCGGCGCCGCGGATCAAGATGACGCTGACGAAGACATTGGGTGCGTCGCCGGGAAGGAGCGGCACCCGGATGGAACTCTGCGAGCGGGAGATCTCGGCGACAAAGGTGCGCATGACCTTTTCGCGCTCGACGGAGACGAGGGCGATCCCGGCGATGGGGGTTTTCACCAGGACGCTGGCGGTGTCGCCGGGCCGATATGCCTCTTGGTCGGGCTCGAGATCGATACGGGCGGCATCGCGGTAGTCCCAGTCGGCCTCGCCTTCGCCAAAGGCGTTGAAGGTGCGGGCGGTGCGGACGGCGCGGCCGGCGGGGTCGGTGGTTTCGACCTCGATGAGGTAGGTGCCTGGCCTATCTGGGGTGACGGTGGCCTTGGGGCCGGGGTCTGGCACCCAGCGCCATGAGCCGCCGGAGCGCCGCACCTTGCCGGAGGTGACCTGGGATTCGGCGAGGCGGGTGATCTTGGGTTCTCGGTCGTAGGTGCGGGCATGTCCCGCGGTCTCGACGTTGCGGGTGACCCATTCGATGCGCGAGAAGCGCGCGGTGGCGGTCACGGGTTGTGGGCGCGGTGTGGCGTCGGCGTTGACGGCGATCATCTCGATGGGGACGGGGGTGCCCGCGCGGGCGGCGCGGTCGGGGTCGTTCAGGCCGAGGTAGAACTCGGAGCTGTGGCGGGTGAAGGACATTGCGTCGGAGACCGTCTGCTGATTGATGTCGGTGACCTCGACCAGCGCGCGGAAATCGCGGGGGACGGGGCGGGAGGCGTTGAGCGGCGCATCGAGGCGCAGGGGGACCGTGCCATCGGGTCCGAGGGTCAGTTCGCCCTCTTCGGTCGATGTCTGTGAATCCGGCTGGAGATCATAGGCGCAGGCGGCATCGAGAAAACTGAAGTGGTCGAATCCCTCCGGGGCGAAATAGGTGTCGTTGCCGCTGGCATTCCATTTGACCCTAGCACCGGAGAGCGGCTTCCCGAAATAGTACCGGCAAGTCAGGGGGAGGGAGATCGCGTCGGAGGGCCCGAAGTCGGCGACCCCGGCGATTTTGACCTCGAAGGCGTCGGGTTGGTAATGGGCGACCTGGAAGTAGTGCCATTCGGAGGAGTCGCCGATCTCGACGTGGGCGTTGCAATGGCCGAGGACATCGCTTGGGATGGGGACCGACACCGAGGCGGAACCGGCCTTGCCGATGGGCGCATCGTCGTCGAAGAAGGCGCGGCCATGTTTATCGAGGATGCGGATGTGGGCCTTGCCCGCGCCTGGCATCGAGAGGCCCTTTTCGTCGAGGGCGCGGGCGATGATCTTGAGGTGGAGGGTTTCACCGGGCTGATAGACGAGGCGGTCGCCAAAGGCGAAGATGCGCAGGGGGGTATTGGGTCGCTCGGCGGCGCCGTAGTCGACGGGGATATCGAAGCCCCACGGGGGCAGGTCACCGTCGCCGCGGAAGGCCTCGAAGGCGGCGGCATCGGCCCCGGAGGTGATGCGCAGCGGCGCCGCGGGATCGGCGGCGGGAAGCTGGGCGGTGCCGTCTTTTGCGGTCTTGGCAGAATGGTTGGCGGCGGCGACGGTGGCGCCTGCGAGTGGCGTGCCGCCGTGGTGGGAGAATGTCCAGGCATGCCATGCGCCACCGGCGCGTTTGAGGACCACGCCGATGTCGGAGATCTGGACCAGGGTCTGTGCCCCGAGGGTCTTACCATTGGCCTGGGCCTTGAGTTCGAGGAGGACGAGGCCGGGCTTGCCCTTGCCGAGGATCTCGTCCCAATCGAGGGAGGTGCGTTTCGTCTCGTCGGCGGGGGCGGAGGTATCGAGTTCCTTTTCCCAGAGGGTGGTGAGGGTGCCGGCCTTGCGCATGGCGGCGAAAGCGCCGGTGGTGATATCGGCGGGGCGATAGGGTTCGAGGTCGCTCCAGTCGGGCTCGTCATAGGACCGGACGTAGGCCTTGCCAAAATGGGCGAAGGCCTCGGCGGCGGCGGGTGGGGCGACTTTGTGGGCGCGGGCCTGGACGCGGGGGATGTTGACGGAGAGGAAGTCGATGCGGCGGAGGCCGTGGGCCTGCTGCCAGGAGTGGACGTCGGGGAAATAGAGGCGCGGGGGCACGGGGCTAAAGCGGACGCGCGCGGCGTGCCCGGCCTCGAGCGGGGTGCCATCGGAGGCGCAGAGGCCGGCGGCGATCCTGATGGCGTATTCGGTGCCGGGCGTGAAATTGCCCCCGATGGCGATCGAGGCGTAATCCGACGAGAGGGTCAGGTCTTGCGGGGCGGGATCGAGCGCGACGACCTTGGCCAAGTCGTCCTTTCTGGCGTAACCGATGGGTTTGTTGAATTGGACATGTATGGATCGGCGGGGGCCGATGACGCTGGAGGCCTCGACCGAAGTGACGCGCAGGGGCTGGATGTCGCCGATGGGGAAGATGGCATCGTGGGCGAGGGTGGCCGCGCCGTCGGCGGCGGGGAGGCCGCGCTTCAGCAGCAGGCGCCATCCCTTGCCCGGGGGCAGGGGGGAATGGGATTCGATGCGGATGGCGCTGGGCACCGGGATCCGGCCATCCGGGGAAAAGGTGGGTTCGGCGGCGGGGCCTTGCGCGCCCGGGAAGCGCAGGTGCCATGGCGCGAACGCGGGGGAATCGGCGTAGTAGCCCGCGAGGGAATAGTACGAGGTGAAGGGGGCGAGGGCGGCGGTCGCGGTGCGCCCATCGGCATCGGCGAAGGCGACGAAGGGGGCGATGGCGGCGGGATCGACATCGGCATTGAAATGGATGACGAACTGGGGGCGCGCGGTGGCGTTGGTCTCGGCCTGCGAGGGGCGGGTCAGGACCTCGAGCCCCGGGGTCTGGATCTGGCGGGTCAGGCGGGCGGCGACCGGCGCGCCATCGGGCGATTGGAGAGGGCCCAGGGACAGGGTATAGCGCCACGCCATGCGGAGAGGTTCCTCCGGCACGTAGACGCCGCTGCGGGTGCTGAGCCAGGTCCACGTGCCCTTGAGGGGAGGCTCGATGCGGAGCGGGGATTCGGCGGTGGGCTCGCCCACTTGGTCGGGGGAGGCGACCGGCGAGTCGAAGCGCAATTCGAAGGTAGTGGTGGGTTCGGGTTTCTCGGTGGCGAGGATCAGGCGGACGCCCTTTTCGATCGGGGCCGGTGCGGGAGGCGCGGGATCGGCTTGCGGGGAGGAGGGGGTGGTCGGTGAGGTGGGGGCGTCGGCCAGCGCCGCGGTGATGACCTGCGGCCCGGAGGTCGGGGGGCCTGGTTCGCGCGAGCAGGAAGGTAGGAGGGCGAGGGCGAGCAGGAGGGTCAAAAGTTTCTCTGAACGGGGAGATTGCATTGTATTAGGCATCGGTTGTTTGGATGGGGTGGGTGGGGTTGCGGTTCATCGTTTTTTCGAGTGGGGGGGGACAAAGCGGTGCGGGGACGCACCGCACTCCACAGGCCTGCGGCCGAAATGATGCCATGGCGTTAGGTGTAGCCACATTTCGCGCGCAGCGCTCTGGAGTGCGGTGCGTCCCCGCACCGCTTTCTCTGGTTCAAAAGTCATCTGTGACATGGACCCTGTCGATTTTGAATGATGCGACGGTCTTCACGAACGCCGGACGGGCATTTGTCTCAAACCAGGCGGCGGAGCACCAGCGATATTCCCGGGAATTTCTCACCAGGGCGTGCTTGACGGGGTTCTGGTTCACATAGTGGAGCCTGGCCAACCACGCACGAGAATGGGTCAGGCAAGTGTCCCAGTACTGGTACATGACGCGGCGTCCGGGGGTATGGTCCATCGCGTTGAGTGCGACGCCGATGGCGCGATGGGCATGGCGGACCCATTTCCCTACCGTAATGGCCGGGGCGACGTCGGCAAAACCGAGGATGGCGTGGTAGTGGTTTGGGAGGAAGGCCCAAGCCTGCACGGCGATTCTGTAGTCATGGGCCAAGGTCAGGAGCGTGTCTTGAAACAGGTCCAGCTTCGGTGCCGTGTCAAAAAGGGGAGCCCGGTCACGAGTTGCCGCGGTCAGCAAGTACGTTCCCCTTGGCACGAAGACGTGCGCGGGCGCGTGAGCCCATCCCTTAAGCACAAGGGTAGGGTAGCGGGGGGCGTGAGTCGACGCCAGCATGAATCGCGCGGACACAGCGGTGCGGGGACGCACCGCACTCCACAGGCCTGCGGCCGAAATGATGCCATGGCGTAGGTGTAGCCACATTTCGCGTGCAGCGCTCTGGAGTGCGGTGCGTCCCCGCACCGCTTTTTGGGGTGCCGAGGCGGCGTTACTTGAGCGCTTCGGGCAATTTGGCGAGGAGTTTTTTTACGTCCTGGTCGCGGTCGCGATGGCAGACGAGGATGGCGTCGCCGGAGTCGACGACGATGAGGTCCCTGACGCCGCACAGGGCGATGGGGCGCCCGGAGGAGAAGGCGATGTTGTCGGCGGCATCGAGTGCGATGGCGGGGCCGCGGACGGCGTTGCCGCAGGCGTCGGCGGGGATGTGGGCGCGGACGGCGTTCCACGAGCCGACGTCATCCCAGGGGAACTGGGCGCGCGCGGCGATGACCTGCCGGGCTTTTTCCATGATGGCGTAGTCCACGGAGATTTTTGTGAGGGAGGGGAAGCGGTCGGCGAGGTAGGGGGTGAAATCGCCGCGGGGGAAGTCGCGGATGAATGCGGCCAGATCGGGCTGGGAGCGTTCGGCCTCGGCGAGGAAGGCGTCGGCGCGCCAGAGGAACATGCCGGCGTTCCAGGCATAGTTGCCGGAGGCGAGGTACGCGGCGGCGGTGGCCTCGTCGGGTTTTTCGACGAAGCGGCGGACTCGGCGGAGCGGGGTGCCCTCGGGGCCGGGGGGCAATTCGTCGCCGAGTTCGAGGTAGCCGAAGCCGGAGCAGGCCCAGGAGGGACCGATGGCGAGGGTGATGATGGCGCCGGTGTCCGAGGCGGCGCGGGCGGCATCGCGGAGGTTGCGGCGGAAGGTCTCGGCTTCGGCGATGACGTGGTCCGCGGGCAGGAGGATGACAATGGCGGCAGGGTCCTCGCGGAAGGCGAGCGCCGTGGCGAGCGCCGCGGCGGGCGCGGTGTCGCGCTTGGCGGGCTCGGCGACGATCTGCCCCGGCGGCAGGGAGGGCAGCGCGCGGCGCGTCGCTTCGACCTGGGCGGCATTCGTCAGGACAAAGGTGTGATCCGCTGGGGCGAGGCCCTCGAGGCGGGCGACGGCTTCTTCGAGGAGGGTATGGTCGGAGAAAAGTTTCAACAGGTGCTTGGGTGTCGTCGTGCGGCTCAGGGGCCAGAAACGCTCGCCCGAGCCACCGGCCATGATGCAGGGGAAGAGGGGGGGCGGGGTCTTGGGTTGGGCTTGGGACATGGGAGGAGGGTGGGGGCCGAGTTTCAAGGGTCAAGTTTCAAGGCGCGCCCGCGCGCCTTCCATTGGGAGGGACGCCGGCCCGGGCGTTCGCGCGCCACCAGGATGCGGGGTGCCTCGGCCGACCCGGCCCGCGAGGCCACGGGCTATCCCAAAAATGGCTTTGCTCAGTCCAAATCCTCGCGTAAGGATCGCTCCCCGAGTGACGTGCCCTCAACGAACCGTATAGGACACAGGCACGTCACCGTGCCAAGTTTTGTAGGGCGCGGATTCCTATCCGCGCCACGCACGGTCCTGCCGGTTGCCCGTGGCGCGAAAGGGATTTCGCGCCCTACATTCCCAAGTGTTGCGCCTCCGGGTAGTGTCTTACGCGAGGATTTGGGCTCAGCCTTGACGCTGGGGCGCTACACAGTATTGTCAGCAATATAAAGACAACCATTGATATTGCTCCAGCGCTGATGGCGCGCTGCAAGCGGCTCGCGCGGGAGCAACACGTGACCTTCAGAAGCCTGGTCGAGAAGGGGTTGGAGCGCGTCCTGGAGGAACGTGGCCGACAGAAGCGCTTCAAACTTAGGGCCGTGCGGTTCGGGGGCGGGGGATTCCAGCCGGGGTTTGAGGACGCTGGCTGGGACCGGATCCGGGATGAGATCTATGGCGGACGGGGCACATGATCGCGGTTGACACGAACATCCTGGTCGCGTTCCTGCGCACCGAGTATCTGGCCCATCCGAAGGCGGTCGAATCGGTGACCCGCCTGGCGGAAGGCGCCGAATCTTGGGCGATCCCGTGGCCCTGCGTCCACGAGTTCATCGCGATCGTGACGAATCCGCGCATCTTCAAGAGGCCGACCCCGGTGGCGGGGGCCGCCGACGCGGTGGAGGCACTGCTGGAATCACCGTCTGTCCGCCTGCTCGGCGAGGGACCCGGGCACTGGTCGCTGCTCCGGAGGTTGATCCTTAAAGGTGCCGTCGTCGGGGGGCGAATTCACGATGCGCGAATCGCGGCGATCTGCGTCGAGAATGGCGTGCGGTGCCTTTGGACCGCAGACCGTGACTTCAGCCGCTTTCCAGAGTTGAAATGCAGGAATCCCCTGGTCGATTCGGCCTGACGGCCCTGTGATCACTGCCGGAACACCTCGGCGGTGTGGACTTCCAGGCCCGGCATCAGGGGGGTCTCGATCGTGCCTTGGTCGCCGTAGGTCGCGGCGGGCGCGTCGGCATTTTCCTGCAGGCGGTACACTTGGACACGGCGGTTGGCCGGATCGATGATCCAGAGTTCCTCGACACCGGTGCGCGCGTAGATGGCCCGCTTGGGCCCAACGTCTTGCTCGGCGGTCCTGGGGGAAAGGATCTCGACGACGAGGTCGGGCGCTCCCTCGGCGCCCTGGGTGGTGAGGATCGCCGCATGCTTATCGGCGATGAAGAGGATGTCGGGCTGGAAGACGTTGAGGTCCGTCAGCACGACATCGAAGGGTGCGTGATACACGCGCCCGATAGGGTGCTTTTCGAGGTGCTTCAGAAAGATGAACTCCAGGTTGCGTGAAATGTCCTGGTGGTATCGATTGGGTGCCGGGGCCATGAAAAGATCTCCCTCAATGAGCTGGTAACGCGGCCCCGACTCCGGGAGGAGCCGGTAGTCGTGGACCGTGAGCGGCCGTGGCGCGACGCGTGGCATCGAACCCAATCTATCGTTATCGGGCGGGCGCGTCAATCGGACGGGCTGCGGTCTCGAACGCGCCGCAAGCCTAGCCTGGCGGTCGCGTGCAGGGGGCGCGGCATCGGTAGGGGGAACGCTGATCTCCGCTAATCGGCGCTGATGTCTGTTTGACGCACCGAAGACCCGAGGCGGATTGCCGCTCGCGCGGCGCGTGCACGGGGGGCCTGTGCTGGGAGCCCGGAGGGGCGGCGATGCAACCGGTTCTTTGCCCTACTTCCGGCGGCGGAAACGGAGGCCGATGAGCCCCAGCCCCATCGCGATCAGGGCGTAGGTGGAGGGCTCGGGGATGACTTCGAGGTTGAACAGAGGATTGCCGTCCAGCGTGCCAGTTCCAAAACCTCCCCAAAGGATCATGGCGCCGCTGGCCAGACTTTGAAAATCCACTGCCGCCAGATCGCTCAGGCTGATCTGCGTCTCGTTGGACGGAGGATCCACATCGCCGGGGAAGTCCCAATCGGCGTCGTTGGCGATCGGCATGTAGTAGATGCCGTGCTGCTGGGCGGCGAGGTAGTTGCCCGCGTTCGTCGAGAAGGCCCAAAGGAAAATTTGATCCCCGACGAGCCCAAGCGATGTGGCATTCGCCGAGTCCGTATCAGCGAAGTACCCATCAAGCCCACCAACACCTTCACCAATGCTCGACTGGCCGAATTCTACAAAGTAGTCATCGAGGAACCCGATGTTGCCCGCGCTGGCGGTGATCTGGGCATCGGTGAGGTTGGTGAAACTGCCGACTCGGAGCAACCATCCCTGTTTCAATGGTGTGCCATCGGCGAGGCCGATGCCGTTATCAGCAGCCTGCCACGCGATACTGGCGTCAGCGGCATTGAGTGATGGCGGCGTTGCCGCGACCAACAATCCTGCGATGACTGCAATTCTGACTGTGTTCATTCTTCTTCCTCCGACGGGTTCTATATTCGAGATCTTGGAAATCGGTCGTTCAGGGTGCGGGTATGGGGTGGACTGGCGGTGTCCACATGAAGGGCAGGCTGTCCTTCCGTTTGACGATGAAGAACGAGCCGCCGGGGATTACCTTGCCCGAAGCATCCTGAACAACATTCGTAGCATTCCGCCATCCCGTGCCGCCCACCCCGCTAGTCTTGTAATAAAACGTGTCCGCCTTGTTGCCCGCCCAGAACTGGATCAGGTCCGCAGTGGAAACGTTTCCGCCTTTGACGCCGGTGCTGACGTTGCCGGTGTACAGGTCGCTGGAGGCGAGCGTCATGTCGACGGGATAAGGATTCGCGGCGAAGGTGTAATTGGTGCCCTCGACAAGAATGGCGGAATCCGTGACTTTGACAGCTCCGACGATCGTGATGTTCGTCGAGGTGCCGGCCTGGCGGCGAATCATGATCCCTTGTTCAAGCAAAAGTGGGGCGGTGGACGCATCTTGCACGATGTTCGTGGCATTGCGCCAACCGGTGCCGCCGACGCCACTGGTTTTGTAGTAAAACTTGTCCGTTCCGACACCGTTCCAGATCATCAGCAAATCGGCCGTTGAAACATTTCCCCCGGCCAGTCCTGCGGAGTTTGATACACCGAAAACTGAGCCGATGGTCCAATTCTTGTAGATCTTGTACGAGTCGCCAACGGCGGCGCTAGGCGAAATGTCATCGGCGGTTTGAAGAGTGTCGCTGGACGCGAGGGTGTCCAGGATCGTGGTTTGGACGCCTTCATTGTTGCCCGATGCAATCTCGACAGTGAAGCTGCCGTTGGTGCCGTTGAACTGGTCTTCGGCCCAGTTGGCATTGGTATCGGTGAGGGAGTTGGCGCCGACGGAGGTGAGAACGCCCTGATAGGAGAAATCGCGGATCATGCTCAGCCCGAGAAACGTGTAGGCAGGTGAATTGGTGCCCCCGGTTCCCGCGATGGGCACGGTGATATATCCGACGGGGTCTGTGGCGACGACGTTGGTCTCTGCGGCGAGGGGTGCGGCGAAGAGCAGGGCTGCGGCTGGTATGGCGATCCGATGTCTCATGGCGTGGCCTCCTGCTTTGGGATGGTCCATGCACGGCATGGGGGCAATCCTCAAGAGAGAGAATAAGCCCTGTGGGCCATGGGTGTCAAACAGAGAACTATGAAGAATTTGTCATGGGGCGACCGAAGCCCGAAGGGGCTTCGCTACGAGGGGAGGGGGCTGGTGGCGAAGGGCTTGCGCCCTTCGGCGGGGGCGACCGAAGCCGGAAGCGGCTTCGCTACGGGGGGGAGGGGGCTGGTGGCGAAGGGCTTGCGCCCTTCGGCGGGGGCGCCGAAGCCCGAAGGGGCTTCGCTACGGGGGAGGGGGCTTCGCTACGGGGGGCCTCAGCGGTGTTTGGTGGAGATGGGGGAGTAGGAGCCGCGGGGGCCGTTTTGGGTTTTGGTGGTTTTGGCGGGTGGGGGCTGGGGTTGGGCCTGGGGGGGTGCGGGGTTGAGCTGGGGTACCGGGGGCAGGGCTTCGGGGTAGTGGGAGGGTAGGACGCGGGGCTGCTGGGCCTGCTGCTGGAGGAGAAGGCGTTCGGCCTCTTCGAGTTCGTGGTCTCGGGTTTCGATGAGGGTGGAGGGGCCTGGGGCGGCGTTTGTCATGCCGTTGGCCTCGAGCCACTTATATCCCAGCTGCGTCTGGTCCATTTCGACGACGGTATTTCGGAAGGTATCGGCGTCGGTATCGAGGACGATGGGTTGGATGAGGATGACGAGCTCGGTGCGGTTGCCGGCGCTGCTCTTGCCGCCGAAGAGGGCGCCGAGGACGGGGATGCGGTGGAGCAGGGGGAAGCCGGTGGAGGAGTCCTGTACGTCGGTGGTGATGAGGCCGCCGAGGAGGACGGTGGAGCGGTTGGCGACGGTAATTTCGGTGGAGAGTTCCTGGGTGGCGATATCCGGGATGGGGTTGCCGTCGATGATGGTGGTGCCGCTCTGGGTCTCGTTGAGCTGGTAGATCTGTAGGGTGATCTCGTTGTTGGAATTGATGAGGGGCGTGACCTCGATCTGGAGGACGATCTCCTCGTATTCGATGTTCGTGCGGAAATTGTCGCCGGTGTCGCTCTGGATGGTGGAGGCGGGGACGGCGATGCGCTCGCCGTTGATGATGGAGGCGGAGCGGTTGTTGGCGGTGTAGATCGAGGGGCGGGAGATGATCTCGAAGCGGTCGGTGGATTCGAGGGCCTCGAGGAAGAAGTCGATGGATTCGGTGAGTCCGCCGTAGAGGGTGAATCCCGGGATGAGGGCCTTGGCGGGGAAGTCCGGTATGGTGGTGAGGGTCTGGGGTACCGGGACTGGGCTCGCCGCGGGTCGACCGATCAGGGTGCCGGCGGCGCCGCCGGAATCGGCGGCGGGGTAATACTTCCGATAGACATCGACGGCGTAGTCGAGGTTTTCGCCGACGGCCAGGCGTCCGATGACGACGGCGAGGAAGACCTGCTTGGGGCGCTGGTCGAGTTCGTCGACGATGGTCTGGACCTTGGTGATGGATTCGGGGGGACCCATGACCATGATGGTGTTGGAGCGGTCGTCGCCGATGAGGCGGATTTTGCCGATGGAGATGGAGGTGGGGCCGCCCTCGGAGATGAGGCCGCCGGCGCCGCCGGAGCGGCCGGAGGTGAGGCCGCCGCGGGAGGAGGTGGCGCCGCCGGTGGAGCGGGAGCGTGCGCTGGTGGAGGAGCGGGAGGAGGTGGTGCGGGAGGAGCCGCCGGTGGTGCCGGTGCGCGAGCCGGTGAGGCCGGAGCGGGAGGTGCCGGTGCCGCCGCCGGCGCCTGGGACGACGCCGCCGCCCTCGGAGGTGCGGATGACGGCATCGACCTCTTCCTGGAGGACCTCGGAGAGGATGGGCATGACTTCCGAGGCCAGGATATAGCGCAGTGGGCGGACGAAGGGCTTGGTGAGGTCGACGACGATGTCGAACTCCATGATGAGTTCCTTGATGTACTCGAAATTGGCGGGGTGGGTGATGACGAGGATGCGATTGGTGCGGGGGTCGGCGACGAGGGTGGTATCGCGGGAGAGGACGTTGAAGTCCTGGGCGCCTCCGCCGGGGCCGGGATGGGCGCCCTGGTCGCCGCCGCCGCGGGCGCGCTGGAGGGCCTGGATGAGGGCGTCGGGGGCGTTTTGCGGTGGCGGCTGTGGGGGCTGGGGGGCGCCTCCGCCGGAGCGGCTGGCGGCCTGGGTCATGCTGTTGCGGGATTCGATGACCTCGTTGAGGATCATGGCGACGCGCTCGGCATCGGCGCGCTCGAGCTGGACAAACTTGGTGGCGAGGCGGGAGGGTGGGACATCGATGAGCTCGCGGAGTTTGATGAGCTCGAGGACGATGCTGCCCTTGTCGGTGATGATGAGCGCGGAGGTGTTGGGCGCGGCGACGACCTTGCCGAAGGGGTTGGGTGGATTGAGGAGTTGCGAGAACAGCTGCTGGGTGGAGATGGGGTCGAGGTATTCCAGCTGCATGAAGTAGCTGACGATGTCATCAGAATCGGGCACCTGGCCGGCGTCGGAGAGGAGGCGGATGGCCTGGTTGGCGACGCTGGGGGCTTTCGCGGGGCCGATGACGCGGACCATGTTGTTTTTGTCTGGGATGAGGGAGAAGCCGTTGAGGAAGAGGGTGGCCTCGATGAGGTGGATGCGTTCCTCCCTGGAGATGCGGCGGCGGGAATCGACGTAGAGCTTGACCCCGGCGAGGCCCTGGTCGCGGATGAGGATCTTGCCGGTGAGTTGCTCGTAGACCGCGAGGATCTCGGTGGCATCGACGTCGAGGAACTGGAGGGTCTGGAGGTCGCTATCGGCGTCGGCCTGTGGGGCGGGTGTCTCTGGTTCTGGGGGGACGGGCATCGCGGCCGGCGGGGCGGCGGGGAGGGAGGGCGGGACGGCGGGTGGGAGAGCGGCCGGGGTGGGCGCGGGTTTTGTGATCTGGGCTGGGGTTGGGGCCGGGGCAGTCGGGGGGGGTGGGGGCGGAGGGGTCTGGACTGGGGGCGGCGGCGGGATCGCGGGGGCTTGGGCCGGGGCGTCGGCCGGTGCGGGTGCCGGGCCCTCTTGGGCGGTGGTGGCGCTGGCCGCGAGGAAGGCGATGGCGGCGGCGAGGGCGAGCCATGGGCGTTGGGCGATCCGGGGGCGAGGTGTCATGGGAATGGGTAGGTTAGCGTGGGGCGGTGGGTTTGGTCAAATGCGGGGTGGGAGGCTGGTGGATCGGAGAAAGCGGTGCGGGGACGCACCGCACTCCACAGGCCTCCGGCCGAAATGATGCCACATGCTGGGATGTTGTGCCATGTTGCGCGGGGCGCCCGGGGTCTTGCGTTGGTGTATCATCGCGAGTTGGGTGCGGGGTAATAGCGGCGGCGGGGCAGGACGCGGACGGGGGAAGGCGGTGGCGTGGGGGGCTTGATGGCGGGTGCGGGTTGGCCCGGGGCGGGTTTGATGGCGGGGGCGGGGACATGGGGCTGGCCGGGGCTGGGCGCGGCCACCTGTGCCTTGAGCGAGGCGATATCGTATCGGACGACGAAGGGGGCGCCATTGATGACCACCTCGGCGGCGACCTGATCGAGGCTGGTGGATTCGGTCACACGCACGAGGCGGTCCTGGCCATCGCCGACGTCATCGAAGAGGAGCAGTCGCCGCTGGGGCTGGGATTTCTTGTCGAGGACAAGCGCGCACCACTTCTCGCCGAGGCCGCCGATGCCGAGGAGCGTGTATTCCGCGGCCTCGGTGGCGGGTTTGTTTTCTGGGAGGATGTTGCGGGAGAAGGGGGAGCTGAGCCAGAGGGGCTTGAAGCGCTCGAGCGGCGAGGGTTCGGGGATGACGGGTTCTTGGGCGGGGTCGGCAGGTTTGGGCTCTGGCTCGCCGGCATCGGCGGGGGCGGCGGGCTCACCCTCTTGGGGCGGCGACATTTCGGGCGCGGGGGGCGCGTCTGCCGCGGGGGTATCGGGCGCATCCGGTTGCGCGGGCGCAGGCGCCGGTTCTGGGGCGTCGGTGATCGGGGTGTTGGTGGCGGTTGGCGTTGCGGCGGGGGCCGTCCCGTTTTCTCCCTTGCGCCTTGCGGTGATACCGACGGGGCCCTGGGGCGCGGCGGCGTCCTCCGACCCGGAGGGTGGGGGATAGAAGCGGCGGGAGGGAAGGACGCGGACGCCGGAGGATTCCTCCTGGGCGGGTGCGTGCGGGGCGGAGCAGAGCGAGGCCGCGAGGATTGCCACCCCCGGCCAGATTCTCGTGAATTGTCTCGCCATGTCCAAGTGCAAACCCGCGATGCCGAAAATCGTTACGGGGCAAATCTGGCCCCGAAAACCGCGAACGCGAACTGTAGCCGCACGGATGGGCAGGCAAAGGCAAATCGGAGGGGCGGGGGCAATGGCAACATTCAATAACCGACACTCAATGACCGAGATTCGATGACGGACACTTGTTCGGTCAATCGGGAGGCTTGGACAACGGAGGGCTCGGGAACGCTGATCTGCGCTGATCGACGCTGATTCGGACAATCGGGACCAGAAGGAACCAGCGCAGCGGAGGCGATTGGCGAGGATCATCGGCGGGTCAAGAGGGTTTCCGGAACGCGCCGCGTCATTCGTGGGGGAACTTCGCGTGCGTCGTAGCCGCCGACGTGAGGAGGCGGTGGTACCAAGTGGCTTGAATCCGCCTCCTCACGTCGGCGGCTACCAAAGCGGTCGCAAGTGTCTTATTTGCAGATTATTATCTGAACCATGCCCGTTATCCGCGGTTTGAAGTTTCTGGCTAGGGGCTCGCGGGCGTGGCGGGTTTGCACCACTGGGCGACGACGACGTCGGCGCGGAGGTTGCCCTTGTCGTCGGCGGGTTTGATGACGAGCTGTTTGAGGAGGCGGAAGTGTGCGGGCTGCTGGATTTCCGCGACCCAGGCGGCGAGCTTGTCGATGGGGCCGATGAGCGAGAGGCCGACGGCGATCTCGGTGTAGAAGGGTTGTGGGTTGGGGCTGACGAGCTTCGGGTCCTTGAATTCGATCGCGTGTTTCTGGGCGGCCTGCTGGACGCTCTCGAGGAGGGCGCTGGGGCTGGTGGCGGGAGGCTGTTTTTCCTCGAGCCATGCGATGCGCTGGGTCCAGAGGTCGCGCTGCCCGAGCCAGGTGCGGTGCTCCATCTGGGCGGAGCGCTGGCGGTCTTGCTCGGCGAGCCATTCGGCTCGGCGGCCGGAGAGGATGTTCCAGATGACGAGGTTGGCGACCGCGAAGAGCAGGAGGCCGAGCACGAGCATCAGGCGCGTTTCACTTGTTGTCAGCGGGCGCATAGGGGTGGGTGCCTTGGATGGAGAATTTGGCGATGTTGTTGGCCTCGATGACGGGCTCGGCGCGCTCCCAGCGGAAGCCATCGAAGAACGCGTGGTGTTCGAGTTGCTCGCGGTAGGCGACGAAGGCGGTGGGCGGGCGGGCCTCGCCCTCGATGCGGAGCTTGTAACCGGCGATCTGGAAGTGGGTCATGCGGACGCCCTCGGGGGCCATGGCTTCGGTGGCCTGGAGGAGGAACTCGAGCGGGTTGAGGTGCGGGTCGAGGACGAGTTCCATGGCGTTCCATCGGCTGGCGGCGTCGCGGACGCGATCGACGGCGGGCTGGTTGGCGACCAGCTCGGCGCGGTTGGCCTCGACGGAGCGCTTGAGGAGGGCGACGTGGGCGGCGAAGGCGCCGACGGCGGCGAGGTAGACGGCGGCGGCGATGGCGACGATGGCGGAGGTGCGCTTGGCGCGGGCGCGGCGCTCCTGCTCGGCCCTGGCGGCGCGCGGCTTGAGGTCCCAGGCGGGGGCCGGCAGCCTAGGGGGCGGGCGGCGCGCGACGGCGACGGGGAGGCCGAGTTCGCGCCCGAGGAATTCGAGGGCGGCGGGCTCGAGGCCGGCCCAGAGGGTGAGGCCGGGATTCTCGGGCGCGATCTTCTGGGCGGCGAGAGCCATGTGGATGCAGCGGATCTCGGTGCAGAGGTCCGGGCCGGGGTCGGAGGCGCAGAGGGGCTGGAAGAAGACGGGCTCGCGTCCCCGGGTGAGGGCGAGCACCAGCCGGTCGAGCTCGCGCCAGAGGATGTATTGGTTCTGGGGCAGGTCGAGGCAGCGCGGGGCTGCCTCGAAGTGCTGGAAGTCGGCGCGGCACAGGGGTGCAGGGATATCGTCGCGGAGCAGGGTGAGCAGGACTAGGCTTCGGTCGGGGAAGAGGCTCTGGGGGACGACGCGGAAAGCGTGGACGGGTTCCTGGCCCTCGGGGCCGATGAGGCCGCGCTGCTCCAGCTGGAGATGGACCATCTCGGGGATCTGGTCGGGGTCTTGGGTGAGGAGCCAGAGGGGAATGCAGTTCAGCGCGGTGGTGGGGAGCGCGAGGGTGGCGTTGGCGGTGAGGGGAAAAGTGGCGGGGTCGCCCTCGGGCTGGCGGAGGCGGGGGGCGCCGCCCTGGGGCAGAGCCCACAGTTCCCAGCGCCCGTCGAAGGGCAGCGCCAGGCACGCCTCGGCGATCTTCTTCTCTCTATGGCTCATGCCTTCATTCCTCTTCCCAGGCGATCCATTCCGCATTCGGGTTCTGGGCGGACTGGCGGAGGATCAGGGAGATCTTCCGCTCGTGCTCGTCCACGCGCCCGGTGCTGATCAGCCGGAGCGTGGAGCTGCGCAAGGTCAGCATGTCGTCGAAGGTGCGGTACTCCTCGATGCTCATGCCCAGCGCCGCCGCGGCGTCCTGCGGGTCCTCGAAAATGACGTCGTCTTCGGTGTGCTCCTCTCGGTCCGGCCCAGTGCGGAGGCGCACCAGCGACTCCGCGCGGGTAAGGGTGACGCCACAGATGACCTGGATCAAGTCGATCGGCGCGTCATTCAGATCAATTTTCCCGCTGGAATAGACGCTGAAGAAGTCGATCCAGTCGGGTTTTTTCTCGAAGAGGGGGTCGAGGCCGAGGACCTCGCGGAGCTCGTCGATGGTGCGGAAGGGGGCGTTGCCGGGGCCGCGGTGCCTGCCGGCCTCGATGTACTGCTCGAATTCGGCGCCGTTGAGGCGTGGCAGGTCGTCGGCGTCGTACCAGTCCTCGAGGGCGCCGAGGACGTCGTCGATCTCGGTGGAGGTGAGGTCCCAGTGCGTGAACAGTCGGCGGAGGAGGTCGGTGTCACCGGAGGCGAGCAGGCGGTTGATGTTGAGCCTGGCGTCCTCGCTCTCGATGCGGACCTCGTAGGATTCCCCCTCCTCGAATTCCATGAAGAGGAGTGGGTCATAGCGCTCGATGGAGGGGTGCTGGGCGATGGCGAGGCCGGATTCGGCGAGCTGGCGGGCCCGGAAGTCCTTGGCGCGAACGACCTCCATGTCGATATCGAGCCGCATCAATTCGATGAGGCCGAGGGTGAGGAAGGAGATGAGGGCGATGACCCAGAGGACCATGAAGAGGGCGGAGCCGCGGCGTGGGTGGGGCGGCGCCATCGGGCGTGACGAGGTAGCCCATCGGTTGACAGATGGGACCGGGTGCAGGGGCAGCATGTCCACGGTCTCACGACCGTGGCTACGACCGGGCGGGAGTGGGCGCGTAACCGGTCGCCCCCTGGCGATTGGCGCGCGGGCGCTGTCGGGGCGGGCCAAGCGTTTGGCGCCTGCGGCCGTGGCCGGAATTCTCATCATCGGGACCCTCCGGGTCTTGCGCCGCCCTGGCCCGGCGTCTGGGTTCCTGGGGTGGGCTGCCCTGGCGCGGCGGGGGCTGAGCCGCCGCCGGGGGCTGAGCCTCCGCCGGACGGGACCGAGCCGGAGGAGTCCTGGAAGACGGCGGTGCGGATGGGGATCCAGAAGGTGGCGTGGTTGGTGCGGGTCTCCTCGATGGCCATGAGGACGAGCTGTATGAGGGAGGGGCGATTCTGCTCGTCGGTCCACTCGTAGCGCCACTCTTCGTCGCCGGTCTGGAAGAAGCGCCATTCGAGGACGGCGAGGTCTTGGACGAGGGTGATGAAATCTTCGATGGGCTCGTCGAGGCCACCCTCTGGCGGAGGCGTGACGATCCGGACGGCGAGGTGGTAGCCGCCGCCGAGCCGCGGGATGCCCATGAGGGAGAGTTCCTCGTCGGCCTGGCCGGTGCTGCCGAAGACCTCGAGGCCGGGGAGGTTCTTGAAGGTGAGGACGGGCATCTCCCGGCCGTCGACGTCCTCGTAGCCGCCGGCGATGGTGGCGGATCGGGGCAGGTTGCGGAGGGTGTGGCGGCAGAGGTAGGTGAGGCGGTCGATCTGCTGTTGGCGGGTCCAGCTCTCCTGGATAATGACGGTGGCGCGCATGGTGGTCTCGACCATGAGGAAGATCGTGGCGGCGAGCATGGCGAGGACGGAGAGCGCGAGGACGACCTCGAGGAGGGTCATGCCCGATCGGGTATGCCGCCGGGCCACGCCCGGCAGGATAACCGATCGGGTGCCCCGCGTGGCGGGGCACCAGGGGTGTGGGGAACTGCCGTGCCCGGCCGCGCCCCGGCCGAAGGGCGAAGGCCCTTCGCTACTAGCGCGCCCGTAGCGAGGCCGCTTCCGGCTTCGGCCCATTGCCTCGGCCGAAGGGCGAAGGCCCTTCGCTACCAGAGAGGCGTGCCGCATCCTCGGGCTAGGGCTGGTAGACATATTGCTGGAGGAGGAGGTCCTGGGGCGGGTGGGATTCGGTCCAGGTGGCCCGGATGGCGACATCGAACAGGTTGCCCAGGACCTCGCCGTCGAAATTTTCCAGTTCCAGGGGGAGGATCTTGATCTCGAAGACGACGCCGTCTTCGTCGGGGTCGGTGACCTCCTCGCGTTCCTCGAAGCCGTTGACTCGTTCCCAGGCGAGTTGGGCGTCGAGCTTTTGGCGGAGGATGGTGTCGCGCTGGGCGACGGCGGAGACGCGGGTGATCTGTTTGAGGAGGGAGACCATGCCGACGGCGACGATGCCGAAGGCCATGATGGCGATGATGGCCTCGAAGAGCACGAAGGCGCGGGCGTGGGTGTGCCGGGGTGTCATGGGAGGTGAAATTCCTCTCGGGTGGCGGCGCCGGTGAGGGGGTCGAACTCGAGTTCGATCCATGCGTCATCGCGGGTGAACTGGACCGTGAGGGGCTCGCAGAGGCCGGCGGGCTGGAAGGTCCAGATCTCCTCGGCGGGGCGGCGCCAGTCGGGATCGACGCGGAAGCGGAGGCGGAAGGCGACCCCTGGCGGGAGGAAATATTCCGCCTTGATATCGTCGGGGTCCTCGGAGGGGATGAGGAAGAAGTTGGTCTCTGTCATGACGATGAGGTGGGCGCGGCGCTCGATGAAGGCCTCGCGCTGGGCGGTCTTGGCGAAGACGCGGAGGCGCTGGGCGGCCTGGCGGAGGACGTCATCTTTGGCGAGGGTGGAGATCGAGAGCGCGGCGGAGGTGGCGAGGATGGCGACCATGGTCATGACGAGGATCATCTCGAGCATGGTGAAGCCGGCGGAGGCGCGGAGGCGGGGGGGTGGTGGGGTGGGCGCGCCTGGTGAGGCCAAAGCGGTGCGGGGACGCACCGCACTCCACAGACCTTTGGCCGAAATGGCGCGGGACGCATTGGGGGCGCCAACATCCGGCATATTCACCGCATCTGGCGCGAAGCGCTTTGGAGTGCGGTGCGTCCCCGCACCGCTTTGGGGTGTCATCGGGGTTGGCGGGTCAGAGTCCAAGGGACCCCTGGTGGGACGCGGGCCGGGCGGGGTGGGGGCGATTATTTTGCCTCGTCGCCGGTGGCCCAATTGCCGATGTCGTCGTCGCTTTCGACGGCGTCGTCGCCGAGGGAGAAGATGTCATAGCCCTGGGGGTTGAAGCGGCCGGGGTTCCGATATTGGTAGGGTCGTTTCCAGGGGTCGAGGGGAACTTTTTCGAGGACTTGGGCCCATCGCCTGGGCTGTGGCGGGGCGGAGGGGCGAATGACGAGGGCCTCGAGTCCCTGTTCGGTGGTGGGGAGGCGCTGGGCATTGATCTCGTAGAGGCTGAGGGCGTTTTCGATGGTCTTGATGTCATTCTCGGCCTGGGCGAGCTTGAAGGTGCCGCCGGTGCGTGCGAGGGAGTAGGCGACACCGCCTGCGATGACGGCCATGATGCCAATGACGAGGATCATCTCGATGAGGGTGAAGCCGCGCGTTGCGCATTTTGGGGCTAGGTATTTCATGGCCGTTATATGAGTTCTGACGCTTGCGGGTGTCTGCGGGTTCAGGGCGAATGGGTCGGCGGGTATTCGATTTCGAGAATGGGGTCCTTGATGCCGAGGAAGGGGGGTTTGGCGGAGCCGGCGGTATCCCAGTCGAACCAGATGCGGTTGAGGCCAGGGGCGAGGAGGTGCGGGGCGGGGAGGGCGGCGGCCTTTCGCCAGCCGATGAAGGCATCGCCGTGGTAGCCGGGGTCGGCGAGGGTGGGGATTTCGATCTGGAGGGGGCCGGCGTAGGCACCGTTGAGGTAGACTCGGGCGATGGCGTCGGGAGGGAGGCCGGCGACGAGGGCCTCGAGGCGGAGCCGGGAGGGGGCGCGTTCCAGCTCGAACTCGAAGGCGGTGTTGGGCGGCAGTTGGACCGGCTGGTCATAGAGAGCGCCGCGGAGGATCTGGCCGGACCAGCGGTCGGCGGGGGGTGCGGCGAGGCCGCCGGTGACGTCCTGGATATCCAGCACCGCATTTTCGGCGGTGACAAAGGCGGCATCCTCGGCCCCGGGGGCGACCCAGAGGTGGCGGGTGGGGACCCACTCAAAGATTGCGGCGATGAGGTGGACCTGGCCCCCGGGGTCCTCGAGGGTCAGGGCGCCGGGGGCATCGAGCAGGGGGGCGGGGATCAGGAGGGTGCGGCGGTTGGCGATCCCGATGCCCTCGAAAAGGTCATTGGCGAGGGTGGTGCTGACGCCTTTGGCGGTGGTCCATGTGACGCGGAGGGCGGAGCCGCGACTTTCGGAGAAGAGGATCGTGACGGCGAGTGCCGGGGGATCGGCGGGGGGCACGACGCCGAACTGGACCAGGTTGGGCTGGACGATCGAGCCGGGATCGCCTGGGACAAGCAGCCATGGAGCGGCGGGGGAGGCGGAGGCGGATGCGGCCTCCCAGACGGTGCGTTCGGGCTGCTGTGACCAGGAGGGCGCCAGGCCGCACGCGAAGGCCGCGGCGGATAGCCATCTAGCAAGCTGGCGCCAATTTCTCATGTTCCCATCAGCTCCCAAACCCCGAAATCAAGCGCCGGTTTCGCGGATTGGGAAGTGAAAATTTGGCGGCGGGTGGGCGGGCGGGTAGCGAAGGGCTTGCGCCCTTCGGGCGGGCGGCGTTGAATCGGGGGCACCATGTTGGCCGCGGTGCTCACGACGCTATTTTTTGCCGGTTCTGCGGCGATGGGGACGCGCTCGGCATCGCTGATCGGCCCGGCGAACGCGAATTTCGTGCGGCTTGTGGTGGCGTCGCTGGTGCTCGCGGCGTACGCGCACACGCTGGGGCAGGGGCTTGGCGGACCGGCGCTGGGGTGGTTCCTGGTGGGCGGGCTGATTGGGTTTGGGATGGGCGACATGGCGCTGTACGAGGCCTACGACCGGATCGGGTCGCGGCTGTCGATTCTCCTGTGCCAGTGCCTGGCGGCGCCGATGGCGGCGTGCGTCGAGTGGTTCTGGATGGGCACGGGGATTCGCCCGGCGCAATTCGCGCTGGGGGCGATGGTGCTTTTGGGGGTGGCGCTGGCGCTGGCTCCGGGGCGCGGGGAACGTCCCGGGAAGGGGCCGCTATGGCTGGGGGTGGGGCTGGGCGGCATCGCCGCGGTGGGGCAGGCGGCCGGCGCGGTGTTGAGCCGGAAGGGCTTTGCCGTTTGCGCGGATGCGGGCTTTCATCTCGATGGGTTGACCGCGACCTATCAGAGGATCTGGCCCGGCTTGGGGGTGGCCCTGGTGGTCTTCGTGTTGATCCGGGTATTCCGCCGGCCTTTTTCCAAGAGCCGGCTGCGCGACCTGCCGCGGGAGCGGATTCCGGTGGCGGTGGGATGGGCGTTGGGCAACGCGCTCTCCGGGGCGGTGTTTGGGGTCGCTTGCTACCAGTGGGCATTGGCCACGACGCCGAGCGGCGTGGTCCTGGCGATCGTCGCGGCCACGCCCATCGCCGTGATGCCGCTGTCGTGGTTCATGGAGAGGGACCGGCCGACGAAGCGGGGGATATTTGGCGCGGCGGTCGCGGTGATCGGCGTCGCGGGTCTGGCGGTGCTGCCTGGGGCGTGACTCCATGGATGAGGGGCGACTGTCTTGTAGCGAAGGGCCTTCGCCCTTCGGCGGGTGGGTGAGCGGCTTCGCTGCGGGGGCCCAAAACGAACCTTAAGGCAATCCCTTAGACTGAGGGACGCTCGATGACCTGTAATAGAACGCTTCGATAGGTCCCCGCTCGCTCACGCTCGCGGCTACCCCGGAATCTCGCTCGCGAAACGCGACAGCGACGTAGCGGGGAGCGTGAGCGACCCGTGCGTTGGCCCTGTTACGGCGCGTTCAGGGGGGGGCGGGGGGGTGGCATCCCGCCGATTCGATGCCAGATTCTGATTTCCGATGTGCGCGCGTTTCGAGGCTGGCGGGGTGGTCCACAAACCGGGGGACGAGGTGCGCGCCATCTCGGTCGAGGGGGAGGTGTGCCTCCCTTGGGCCGGCTTTGCGCGGGCGGAGATCTTGGGATGGTGGCGGCGGCAAGGCGGTGTTCTCTTGGACGTGCCGGCGGAGCGATTTGCCGAGCGCTCCGACGATGATGGGGCGCTGGTCTGGGATCGGGTGCCGCCGGGCCTCGTCATTCGCGCGCTGCGGGATCCCCGCGGTGCGCGGCCGTTGCTCAAGGTGGTCACCCGGCAGGCCACCCCGGAGGAACTGGGGCGATTCCGGCATCCGCGGATGCCGCTGCTTGAGGCGCCGCTGTTCCCGCGGGGAACCGGCGGGCACGGCCCGGCGGGATAGCCCGAAAATTGGGTCGCGAGGTAGGCTGCGCCTTGGCGCACGCGGACGGTGGATTCGGCAGCGTGCGCCAAGGCGCAGCCTACCATGTTCCGCCCCGCGTGCCGGGCGCGTGGGGGTTCGCGTTCCACCTTTTGCTTGCGGGGAGGGCGGGTCTCGGATACATTCTCCCCCTTCCGACCGGGGGCATAGCTCAGTTGGTAGAGCGTCTCGTTCGCAATGAGAAGGTCAGGGGTTCGAATCCCCTTGCCTCCAGGGGTCTCGGGAGGGGTTTGTTTTGCTTGGGGGCGGTCGTTTTTTGGCGGGGGAATATTTGTTGGGATCCTTTGAAAATGTGAGACTTGGGGTTGACAGGAGGGGCGCGGGGGGCCTATGCTCAAAAACGATGAGTATCGGTCGTTTGCTATTGGTCGTACCGTTGGTCTCATGCGGCTTGCCCGCGCTGGCGCAATACGAGGCGCCTCTGCCCGTCGAGGAGCGGGGAAAGCCGTTCACGATATCCGCGCACGTGAGGCAGGAATACGACGACAACGTCTATACGCAGTCGGTGGACAAGCAGGAGTCTTGGAAATCGCAGATCATCCCGACGTTCATCTTCAACATGCCGTTCGACCGGACGCTGGTCAGCGCGAGATACACCTTCGGCCTGTCGTATTTCTGGGATCGTCCGGGGGACGACATCGATTACTCCCACGAGTTTGTGGGCCGCGTGGCGCACACCTTCACCGAGCGATTCGACATCGATATCCGGGATCGGTTCGTGTACGCGTACGAGCCCGACCTGCGCAGCCCGAGCACGACGCGCTTCGTTGACGGGAACTACATCATCAATGATTTCAGCGCGTTCGCGCGGTTCCAGTGGCTGCCGCGATTTGGCAACACGCTGGAGTACAACAACCGGATCATCGATTACGATTCGGGCGAGATCTCGACGTTCGAGGACCGGATGGAGCACACCTTCAATCTGGAGAACCGCTGGCAGGTGCTGCCGACCTCGGTGGCGGTGCTGGCCTACCGCTTCAACCTCGTGGAGTACGACCAGCTGCCGAAGTCCTCGCAGTCGCATTTCCTGATGGGCGGGGTGGACCACAAGATGTCGGACGCGTGGGTCGTGTCGGCCCGCGGCGGCGCGGAGATGCGCAATTTCGACGAGGGGGACGACGCGCTGGCGCCGTATTTTTCGCTCAGCACGTCCTACAGCTATGCGCCGAACAGCTCGGCGAGCCTGTTCTACAGCCATTCGCTGAGCCTGACGGACGTGGGGCTGTACACCGCGCAGACGGCGGACACGCTGGGCCTCAACGTCTATCACGCGCTGACGCCGGATTTCGGGCTGAGGCTGGCCTCGGCGTTCACCTGGGGCGATTACGACGCGGACCACACGATCGACCAGGAGCTGGGGCAGGCGGAGGCGATCGACTTCAGCGAGTTCTCGATGTATCTCGACGCCGCGCTCAGCTACAGCATCACCCGGCACATCTCGGCGGAGCTGGGGTATATTTTCTCCCACATGGATAGCGACTTGCCCGGCCGGGACTATGATCGCAACCGGTACTACATCGGGTTGCGCGGCACGTATTGATCGCGGCGACGGCGGCGCCGCCCGCCCGCGCGCCCGAATTGGCAGGATATAATGATCACGGGATCGGGTGACGCTGGGCTGCATTTCCTGGACTACTGGCGAGTTGTCTGGAGCCGCAAGGCGCTGGTGCTTTCGATCTTCGTGGTGGTGGTTGCCGCGGCGGCGGTGACGACGGCATTTCTCCCGAAGACCTATCGGGCCTGGACGACGATCGAGGTCGTGCTGGAGGGCAAGGACATCGACGTCTTTGAGAAGGATGGGCGCCGGGGGATCTACGACCCCTACTTTCTGCAGACGCAGTTCGAGAACATCCGGCAGAAAGACGTGCTATATCCGGTGATCGAGCAGCTGGATCTCGGGGCACGGTGGGGCAAGCGGGATGGCTACGAGTCCGGGGGGTACCCGAAGGATTACGCGTACATGCTGTTGCAGGGCGGCCTGGACGTGGTGCAGCGGAGGAACAGCTCGCTGCTGGAGATAAGGGTGGACAGCCGGAGTCCGGCGGAGGCGGTGGAGATCGCCAACGCGATCGCCCGCTCCTATCAGAACAACCGGCTGCAGCAGGCCAAGGGGCAGTCCGGTCGCGGGCTGGAGCGGCTCGAGGAGGAGCTCAAAAAGCAGGACGACGCGCGGAACACGGCAAAGGCGGAGGTCGAGCGATTGCGGAAGGATCTGGGGATCTCGGAGATCCCCGGCAGCGGGCTGATGCGCAGTTCGGAGGCGATGCCGATGAACGACATGATCCTGCAGCGCAAGGAATCCGAGGTGAACGACGCGCAGACGGAGCTGCTCGCGACGGAGGAGCGCTACCAGAGGGTGCAGGGGTTGACCAACACGGAATTCGAGAATGCGCTGGCGACGCTGAACATCCGGGACGAGAACATCCAGTTGATCCGGAGCCAGCTGATCACGGTCGAGGGGCAACTCGCCTCGCTGAGGAAGGAGGGCTACGGCATCAACCACCCGAAGGTGATCGCGCTGGAGGCGATGCAGACCCGGCTGAGGCAGCAGCTGGAGAGCAATCTCAACGGGTTGCGCAAGGGGCTGGAGGTGCAGGTGGCCTCGGCGCGGGCGCGCTACGAGGAGATGAAGCGGCAGCTGGAGGAGTTCCGGCAGAAGACCATCTCGGAGAAGAGCGACCGGTTCGTGCCGTTCCGGGAGGCGCACCGCAATTACGAATTCCAGCAGCAGATGTACGAGGCGATGCAGGCGCGTTTCCAGCAGGCGATGGTGGAGTCGGAGATCCCGCGGACGCCGATCATCATCCGCAGCGAGGCGGAGTCCTTCCCGCGGCCGGTGAAGCCGAACTGGTGGTTGAACATGGCGCTCGCGGTGGTGGTGGGGGGGATCCTTGGGATCGGCACGGCATTTTTCATCGAGTATCTGGACACCAGCGTGAAGACGATCGACGATGTGGAGAAGACGGTGGGGGCGCCGGTGCTGGCGGTGGTCCCGGAAGGGGCGGAACCGTTGAACGTGATGGCCTCGGCGTCTGCGGCGGGGGAGGCCTACAGGATTCTCCGGGCGCGGCTGGACGCGGTCCGGGGGGACGCATCGGCGAACTCGCTGACGATGGTGAGCGGCGGTCCTGGGGAGGGCAAATCGACGACGTTATTTAATCTGGGTTGGACGCTGGCGCAGGGCGGGTCGCGCGTGCTGCTGGTGGACGCGGACCTCCGGCGGCCGACGCTGCACCAGATTTTCGGGGTGCAGAATCAGGTGGGGCTATCGACGCTGCTGACGGCCGGATCACGACTGGATGAGGTGGTCGTCGGGACGCCGCTGGAGACGCTGCATTTCATGCCTAGCGGCGTGCATTCGGACACTGCGATCGGGCTGCTGAATTCGGACCGGATGGCGGAAATCGTGGCGGACATGAAGTCGTACTACGACTGGGTGCTGCTGGATGCGCCACCGATATTGGGGGTGAGCGACGCGTCGGTGCTGGCTCGTGGGGTGGACCTGACAGTGATCGTGGTGCAGTATCGCCGGTATCCGGTATCGGTCTGCCATCGGGTAAGGACGACGGTGGAGCAGGTCGGGGGGCGGGTCGTCGGGGTGGTCCTCAACCGTGTGGACATGCGGCGGGATGACACCTACAGTTACTACAGTGGCTACAACTACTACTACTCGCAACGTCCCGAGAACGGAGATGGCAAGGCGCAGCCGCGGCGCGACGCGCGGCGGCCGGCGGCGCAGGTGCGCGGGGTCGGCGGCGACGGGGGGGCGGAGAACTATTAATCCGTGGGCGTTGGGTTTGGTGGCGGTGGCGTTGTGCGGCCTCGGGGGTTGCCAGTCGGCGCGGTCGGGGTCTGAGTTGGACGAGGCCTGGGGCGGGGGCGCGCTGGCGGATCAACCGAGGGCGCCGCATTTTGCGAACGCGGAGGTGGACCGGGACGGGACGATCTATTACTCGCCTGGCGCCGCCGGGGGTGGGGTTGGGGAGCCGGCAACACCGGCGGCGCGGTCTCGGGAGGGGGCGGTCAGTGGGGGCAGGCCTCCGGCGAGGTTCAGCGAGTCGGCGGGGTCTGGGGCGGGGGGTGGCACCAGCGTGCTGCGGGTGGGCGACTACGTGCAGGTGCAGCTCAAGGGGGTGCCGGCGCCGGAGGAGGCGTCTCTGGATTTTTCGCTGAATGAGCAGGGGACCATAGCGATGCCGCATCTGCCGCCGATCCGGGCCCTGGGCAAGTCGACTGGGGTGCTGGAGCGCGAGATCGAGGAGATGTACAAGGCGCAGCGGATTTTCACGGACCCTAAGGTGTCGGTTCTGGTGGGCGGCCGGTACATCAATGTGATGGGGGAGGTGCGGATGCCGCAGCGGGTGCTGTACACGAGCGACCTGACGATGCTCAAGGCGGTGGCCGCGGCGGGGGGTTTCACGGACTACGCGAACAAGCGTGCGGTGCGGGTGCACCGTGGCAACGAGGTGGTTGAGGTGCACGCGGGGAGGGCGCTGAAGGAACCAACTGAGGATCTGCAGCTGAAGCCGGGCGACACGGTCGAGGTGAAGCGCAGCATATTCTAGCGGGGGCGAGATTCTCGGTATGCCTGGGTTGGCGCGTGGTGGGCGGGGGCTAGTGTTTTTGGGGGAATGGCCGTGATCGCGCATGTGGGCGGCGTGCGGATGCTGGGCCGGGGCGGTGTATTGCCTGGCGCGGGGGTGGCGGGTGGCTCGACCGGGGGGCTGGCGGTATTTCTGTTGCTGTTGGCCACGCTGGTGGCGGGGCCGCTGCTTTTTGGCGCGACGCGGCCGTGGTCGCAGTCGGCCATGCAGGTGCTGGGCGGATTTCTGGGGCTCGCGGTTCTTTGGCGGTTGGTTTTGGACTGGCGTGGGCGGGGTCGCATCGGCGGGCCGGATGTGGCCGTCTGGTTGTTCGTGGCGTACGCGGGCGCGCATTACGCGCTGGCGCCGTCGGAGGTGGTGGCGAGGCGGGAGGTGCTGCTGATCGTCCTGTACGCGATCGTGTTCTATGCGGCGTGGAGGCATCTGCCCGGGGCGAAGCACGCGCGGGCGGTGGCGTTGATCGTTGGCGCGATCGCGTTTTGCGAGGCTTCGTATGCGATCGTGCAGTGGCTGAAGGGGAGTCCATATATCGCGTTTGGCGTCCCGCGCGCGCCGGGGTACGGCATGCGGGCGGGGGGGACATTCAACTGCCCGAACCATTTTGCGGGATATCTGGAGATGGGGCTGGCGGTCGTGCTGGCGTTTGCGCTTTTTTCAAAGTTCCCGCGGTGGGCGAAGGCGGCGCTTTTCTTCGCGGCCGGGGTGATCGTGGTGGGGATACTGTTATCGGTGTCACGCGGCGGCTGGATTTCTACGGGCGTTGCGCTGCTCGTATTGGCGCTGCTGGCGGCCCGCGGCACGGCGATGGGGTGGTTTCGGCCGGCGCTGCTCCTGGTGGGATTCGTTGCCGCGGTCGGGGTTTGGCTTGCGGTCTCGCCCATGGCGCGGGGGCGGTTGAGCCAGATGGGGGGGGCGACCATCGACGTGCGCACGTCGCTGTACCGGGATGCGCTCAAGATGATCCCGGAGGCACCATGGTTTGGGACGGGTCCGGCGACGTTCGGGTACGTGCATCCGCGATTCCAGGGCCCCGAGTGCGGCGAGACGCGGGCGCGATTCACACACTGCGATTATCTGAACCTGGCGTGCGATTATGGGCTGGTGGGCGTGGTGCTCGTCGGGGGCTTTCTGGCATTTTTGGGCGTGGCGCTGGCGAGGGCCAGGGCGCGGATCGAGCGGCGCAATGACATCGCCCTGTGGGCGGGGTCTGTCACGGCGGCGGCGGCGATCCTCGCGCACTCCGCGGTCGATTTTAACATGCACATACCGTCTAACGCGGCCACCTTCTTCGCCCTGGTGGCGCTGCCGCTGCGGTTTGCCGAGGAGCGCGAGTCCCGCGGTGCCTTTGGCGCGGCGGCGCGGTGGTCGATCGTGGCGGCGTTCGGTTGCGTGCTGGGCTGGTACTGGGTGACGACGGTGAGGACTGCGGTGGGCAACGCGTATTGGCTGAGGGCGCACCAGCTCGAGGGGGAGATAGGGGTCGAGGGGGCGCTGGCGCTTGCGGATCGGGCGTTGGCGTGGGATCCCGGGCATGACACCGCGCCCGAGCTGGCGGGGGACTACCTCCGGGTGGCGGCGGCGAAGGCGGGGGATCCGGCGGAGCGCGCGCGGCTGGGGGGCCGCGCGATCTCGTACTACAGTTTGGCGCGGCGCAATAATCCCTGGGAGGTGACGACGCTGGTGAAGCAGGCGTTGACCTGCGACGTGCTGCGGCGATATCCGGAGGCATTCATGCTCTATCAGGCGGCGATCAAGGCCGACCCGCGGAACTGGCGGATCCTGGGGTGCCTGGCGCAGCACTACTGGCAGAGGGGGATGCTGGATCGCGCCAAGGAGACCTACGGGCGGGCGATCGAGCTGGGGGGCGATGGCGAGATCCGTCGAGGGCTCGAGGCGCTCGTGGCATTTATGGAGGCGAAACGAAAATGAGACGGGCGAGGGGAGAGCGGGAGGCTGCGGATGACGCGCTCGATGTGGCGCGGCTTTGCCGGGAGGGGGCCGAGGACAAGAAGGCGCGCGATGCGGTGATCCTCGACGTGCGGGGGCTGTCGTCGGTGACGGACTATTTCGTGATCTGCTCGGGCGACGTGCAGCCGCAGTTGCGGGCGATGACCGAAGCGATCGAGAAGAAGCTGAGGGAGGGGAGGGGGCGGCGGGCGCGGGGGATCGACGGGTTGCGCGGCGGCAACTGGGTGGTGCTCGATTACGGGGATGTGGTCGTCCACATCTTTCAGCATGCGCTGAGGCTGCACTACGGTCTGGAGGAACTCTGGAGCGACGCGCCGCGGGTGACATGACGCGCCTCGACATGGGCGCCGGGGACGGGCAAGGTCTTTGGCGGCATCGCCGCCCACCGGATGAATGAAGACGCCCAGACGCCAGAGGTGACCCGAGGGGAGGGCGGGGTGCAGGCCGCTGGCGGGATAGCGCGGCCGCAGGCGCGCCGGAAGCTCGGGGTCGAGGATTACGTGAATGGGATCTTGGCCGGGGACCGGGCGATCCTGGCCCGGGCGATCACGCTGGTGGAGAGCAATTCTTCGGCGCACGCGGACGTGGCGCAGGGGGTGGTGACGGCGCTACTGCCGCACGCGGGGAATTCCATACGTGTCGGCATCACGGGGGTTCCGGGCGTGGGAAAGAGCACGTTCATCGAGGCCTTCGGGTTCCATCTCTGCGAGAAGGGCCACAAGGTTGCGGTGCTGGCGGTGGATCCGAGCAGTTCGGTGACGGGGGGTAGCATCCTTGGGGACAAGACCCGGATGGAGCGGCTGTCGCGGCATCCGGGGGCGTTCATTCGTCCGTCGCCGGCGGCCGGGAATCTGGGCGGGGTGACCCGGAAGAGCCGGGAGACGATGGTCCTCTGCGAGGCCTTTGGTTTTGACACCGTGGTGGTGGAGACGGTGGGCGTCGGCCAGAGCGAGACGGCGGTGCGCGCGATGGTCGATTTCTTTCTCGTGCTGTTGCTGGCGGGCGCGGGCGATGAGCTGCAGGGGATGAAGAAGGGGATCATCGAGCTGGCCGACGGGCTGGCGATCAACAAGGCCGACGGGCAGAACAGGCTTGCGGCGGAGGCGGCGAAGCTGGAGTACGCCCGGGCGTTGCATTATCTGGGGCCAGCGTCGAAGGGCTGGAGGGCGGAGGTGGTGACGTGTTCGGCGATCGAGGGGCACGGGATACCGGAGATCTGGGACATGATCGGGCGCTTCAGGGAGCAGATGACGCGGACGGGGGCATTCGCGGACCGGCGGCAGAGGCAGCGGGCGAATTGGATGGTCGAGATGATCGAGCAGCACCTCTACGACAGTTTCTATTCCAATGCGGCGGTCAGGGAGGCCCTGCCCGAGGTGCGGGCGGCGATCCTCGAGGGGCGATTGACGACCAGCGCCGGGGCGAGGGATCTGCTGCGACGGTTCTATGAGACCTCGCGCCTGGAGGATCTGATCGCGGGGCTGTGACTGGCGCGGGTGGCGGGGGGCGTGCTATATTCCCCGCATGAGGCGTTTTGTTGTTGGGTTGGCGGCGGTGGTTGCGCTCGGGGGTTGCGCGACTTTGGATTCGCGCATCGCGAGGAACCAGGAGGTATTCGACACGTTTCCGGCAGACGCGAAGCGGAAGATCGAGGCCGGGGAGATCGCGAGGGGATTCACCAAGCCGATGGTGCAGATCGCCTGGGGAGACCCGGACGATGTCGTGCGGCGGGAAGACGCGAACGGTCCGTCGGAGACGTGGGTATACCGGGGCTATCGGCAGCGGCACACGACGACGGTTGGGCTGGGCGGCGGGTTTTGGGCGGGGGGGTGCCGGGGCAGATACGGTTACGTGCCGTACGCTTTCGTCCCCTACGACGTGACATGGCGGGAGGATTACACGCGGGCCACGGTCAGTTTCCGTGGCGGGCGGGTGGTCTCGTACGAGGTCAGGCAGCGGTAGCCCGCGTCATCCACCGGGAGGCTTTCCGTCGTCCCGCAGGCTGCTAGGATGTCGCATCCCCGGCTCGCGCAACCGCCTGGCATAGGCGGCCTGCTACAGAATTTGAGGGCAGATAAGAATGTCTGCCCCGCGGGCCATCGGGAGACCTTTGACGGCGAGGCTCAGATATGCCATTATAATGGCATGCAGACTACCATTGACAAGGCAGGCCGGGTGGTGATTCCTGCGGCGATACGCGAGGCGGCGGGCTTTGGGCCCGGGACGGCGCTTGAGGTGCGGCTTGAGGGGGGGGAGGTGCGGCTGGTGCGAGACGTGCCGGGGCCGGAGCTGGTGAGGGTCGGGGGCCGACTGGTGGCGAGACCCCGGGCGGCGGGTGTGCGAGAGATCGACATCGCGGGTGTGGTGGAGGCGGAGCGCGATCGATGGCCATGGTGAGGAGGGTGTTTTTTGACACGAGCGTGCTTCTTGCGGGTCTCGTGGATTTTGGTCCCGCATCGCGGCATGCGTTTACGGCGATGGGTGCTGTGGCGGGTGGGCGGGTGGCCCAGGCGTGCACGGCGTGGCATTGCTGTCTCGAATTTTACTCGGTGGGGACGAGGTTGCCGGAGGAGTATCGGCTGAGTCCGGGCGACGCGATGGCGCTGCTGGAGGAGGGGGTATTCCCGCGATTTGAGATCGGGGGGTTGCCTGGCTCTCGGGGGCGGGAGTTTCTGCGCAGGGCGGCGAGGGACAAGGTCGTTGGCGGGCGCATCTATGACGAGCACATAGGCGAGGTGGCGATCCACATGAAGGCGGGGGTGATCGTGACGGAGAACAGGAGGCACTTTGGTTCATTGCTCCGGCACGACATGCGCGTGCTTTCGGCCGAGGAGTTTGTTTCCGGATAGCCGTGCGGGCTATCGCGTCCACCGGAGGCGGTGGGAGGCGGGGCGGCGCTGTTCTGGGGTGAGGGCGGGCAATCTGGTGATGGGGGGTTCGGCGCGATCGGTCGGGCCGAGGCGTTGCGCGGCGAGTGCCTGGAGGCTATTCCACTCGGGGTTATCGGATCCCGGGGCGGCGGCGATCTGGCGGATGAGGCTGCGCCAGTCGGTGAGGAGGCGATCGATGTCGCCGACGCCGGAATGGTCGGTGGTGAGTTGCCCGCGGCGCCGGTCGCCCTCGAGCAATTCGCGGAGGACGGCGCCGCCGCCGGCGCCGTATTGGGGGGGGATGCCGAAGGTGAGGTAGCCCTCGATGGAAAATCGTCCGTAGGCCTTGAGGCAGGCGATGGCGAGGCGACCGGACCAGCGGGGTTCGTCGGCGCAGAATCGCTCGCCGGCGAAGAGGTTGGCGAGATCGAGGAGCAGTTCTTCCTTGGGGTAATGGGGATCTTCGACGGCGGCGGCGATGGCGAGCCCCTCGGGGCCGAGGAAACCGGAGGCGATGCGTCCGCGTCCGGTGAGGCGGAGGTCGCGGTCGAGGAGGCCGATGCGGGTCCACTGCCAGAGGAGGGTGGGTTCCGGGCCCAGGGAGAGGCATTCCTGTCTGCGTGGGCAGGTGGCGCAGGCGCGGAAGGGGCGGCGGGTGCGGCGGACCAGGCGCGCGCGGGCGGTGTCGGTGGCGAGGTGGCAGGGGAGGTCTTCGGCGGCGATGGCGGCGGTGTGCTCGACGCCCATCCGCGGGGGTTCTCGGGTGAGAAGGCTCTTGGCGAATCGGGGTGCGGCGAGGCGGAGGTCCTCGCCATTGGCGGCGAGGCGCAGCAGGGATGCCCAGGGGAGGGCGTGGGCGCGGCGGAGGCGAAGGGGGCGCGCCTGGCCAAGCCGGGGCGAGTCGTGGCATGCGAGGAGGTATCCGGTTTCGTCGAGACCGCGGCGACCGGCGCGCCCGATCATCTGGAGAAGCTCGTGCGGGGCGATCTCGTTTTCGATGCCTTCCGCGGAGAAGCGGTCGCGGGTGATGAGGACCGACCGGAGCGAGAAATTGATGCCGGCGCTGAGGCCGAGGGTAGCGACGACGACCCTGAGTTGGCCGGCTTTGGCGAGGGGTTCGATGAGGCCGGCGCGCTGGTCGTAGCTGAGTCCGCTGTGATGATACGCGATCCGGGAGGCGATGAGGCGCTCGAGGCCGGTGCCGAGGAGGGCCCTTTGGGCATCGTTGAGCGGGAGCGGATCGGGGGTGGGGAGGGCGCGGGCGAGTTGGCGGGCGAGTCTTTCCGCATCCTGCCGGTGGGGCGCGAAGACGAGGATGGGGCCGAGGTCGTCGCGGAGTGCCGCCGCGATGCGGGTGGGCCAATAGCCCGTGATGCCAGAGGGCGGACGCCGGGCGAGGTCGTCGAGATCGACCTCCTCGATGGGGACGGGACGTTCCGCGTGTCGCACGACGCGTGCCTCGCGCCCCAGTTGGCGGAGCCATGCGCCGATCTCGTCGGGGTTGGAGACGCAGCCGCTGAGGAGCAGGAGCTGGACACTCTTCGGCAACGAGATGATGGCGCCCTCGTAGTGGTTGCCACGGGCGGGGTCGGCGATCCACTGGTATTCATCGATCACGACGGTCCTGGCGTCACCGCCATCGCGGAGGGCACCCTGCGCGGCCTCCAGGGTGGCCACGACGACGGGGGAGTCGGTGGCGTAGGAGACGTCGCCCGTCATGATGCCGACCCTCCAGTCCCGGGAGCGCCACTCGGCGAATTTGTCATTGGCCAGCGCGCGGGTGGGGACGGTGTAGTAGGCCTTGCGGCCGCAGGCCCCGCCCTCGACGAATTTTTCGAAAACGAAGGTCTTGCCCGCGCCGGTCGGGGCATCGATGATGACATCGGAGCCGTTGCGGAGTGCCGAGATGGCCTCCATCTGCCAGGCGTCGGGAATCAAGACGTTTTGCAGCGCGTTGAACACGGCAATAGGAATGTGGAGCCCTGCGGCGGCAGGTCAACGGTCGTCGTGGGGCGGCAATGAGGAGCGAGGCTGGTGTTTGTCGATTGCGTGACGATAACCGCGATGGCCGGGGACGGCGGGAACGGGTGCCGGAGTTTCCGGAGGGAGACGTTTGAGCCGCGGGGTGGGCCGGATGGGGGGGACGGGGGCCGTGGGGGGGACATCATCTTGCAGGCGGACCGGAACGTGTCGGATCTCGCGAGCCTGAAGTACGCGCCGCTGGTGAAGGGCAAGCGGGGGGCGAACGGGCAGGGGAGCGGGAAGCACGGGCGGAGCGCGGTGGCGGTGGTGGTGAAGGTGCCGCCCGGCACGGTGGTATATCGGTTGCCCGGCCCGGTTGAGGGGGAGGGTGCGGTGGCGGGTGGCGGCCGCCCGGATCCGGAGCGCGATGGGCTTCCGGTGGTACAGGATCTGGTGGAGGACGGGGCGCGTTTCGTGCTTTGCCGGGGTGGGCGTGGCGGGCGGGGCAACGCCCAATTCAAGTCGGCGACGAATCGGGCGCCCACGGAGTGCGAACCGGGCGAGGAGGGTCAGTCGGGGCGGTTTTTTCTGGAGCTGAAGACGATCGCGGATTTCGGGTTGGTGGGTTTTCCGAACGCGGGGAAGTCGACGTTGCTGCGGGCGATTTCCGCGGCGCGGCCGCGGGTGGCGGCGTATCCTTTCACGACGCTGGAGCCGCATCTGGGGATCGTGCAGATGGCGGAGACGTGGCAGCGGTATACCGTGGCGGACGTGCCGGGGCTGGTGGAGGGGGCGTTCCGGGGCGTCGGCCTCGGGCACGAGTTTCTCCGGCACATCGAGCGCTGCCGCGTGCTGCTGTTTGTTTTGGACATGGCGGGTTCGGAGGGGCGCGATCCTGGCGAGGATTTCCGGCTATTGCGGCAGGAGCTCAAGCAGCATGGGCGGGGAATGGCGGAGAAGGCCTTTCTCGTGGTGGCGAACAAGATGGATCTCCCGGAGGCCGGCGCGCGGCTGAAGGCGTTCCGCCGCCGGCATCGCTGCCGGGTGATCCCGATATCGGCGGAGTGCCGGGAGGGGATCGCGGAGCTCAAGGTCGCGCTGGCGGGATGGATGCGGGAACTGGCTGGCAATTTTGGGCGGGGCGTTTAGACAGGGAGGCTCGATGGCGCGCGTCCTCTTCAGAGCCGTGATCGTGGTGGCCCTGGCGGCGGGCGCGACCCTGCTCGGGCAGCCCAATGTGGCGGGGTGGGGGACGCCGGTGATGACGGTCGGCCCGAAGGACTGCATCGCCCGGGCGCTGGAACAGAATCTGGAACTCACCGTCGACCGGATCGCCCCCCAGCTGGAGCGGGCCGATTGGATGACGGCCCGTGGGCGTTTCGAGCCGTCGTGGGACATGTCGGCCGAATGGGAGGATGCGACCTCGCCGATTTTCCCGGCGGACCGGATACCCAGCGGCCGGCGCTCGGACGAGAACGAGTACACGCGATACGAGGGTTCCCTGGACGGGGTGCTGCCCACAGGCCTGTCGTACAACATTTTTTCTGGGGCGAACAACCGGGAGGGTATTGCGGCGAACTTCCAGAGCCGATGGAGCACCGACTTTGGGATCACGCTGACCCAGCCGCTGTTGCGGGACGCGGGGTTCGGGGTGCAGATGGCGGACATCCGGATCGCGCGCAAAGGGGTGGAGGCGGCCGACGCGGAGTTTCAGTATCAGGTGAGCCGGACGGTGGCGGACGTGCTGAACGCCTACGTGGAGCTGATGTTCCGCAAGGACAACCTGAAGGCGAGGCAGGAGGCGCTGGACCTGGCCGCGCAGCTGCTCAAAGACAACGAGGATCGGCTGCAGATCGGCGTGAT
This sequence comes from uncultured Verrucomicrobiales bacterium, assembly GCA_964651705.1. Classification (GTDB taxonomy): domain Bacteria; phylum Verrucomicrobiota; class Verrucomicrobiia; order JADLBR01; family JADLBR01; genus JADLBR01. The sequence continues at coordinate 74,847 of CAZYWZ010000002.1, read as the reverse complement.
GTCGCCCCTGGACGTCTCGCAGGCGAGGACCGAGGTGGCGAATCAGACGCAGAACGTGATCGAGGCGGAGCGGGCCCATCGCGAGGCCGAGAACGACCTGAAGCGGCTGATGTTCCGGGACATGGGGCCGTACCTCCAGACCCGACTGCTGCCGAGCGAGCTGCCGCCGGTGCCCTCGTTCGCGGATCCCGTACTGAATGTGGTGCACGCGCTGGAGTATCGTCCCGACCTGACGGAGAGACGGAAGCGGCTGGAGCAGTCGGGCATCCGCCTGCGCAGGGCAAAGAACGCGCTGTTGCCCTACGTGAATGCGTTCGGCGGCTATTCGCTGCTGGGGTTGGAGAACTCACTGGACGAGTCCTATGAGACGACGGTGGACGCATACGATCGGGTCTGGTCGGTCGGGGTGGCCGTCACGATCCCGCTGGGCATGAGCGAGGAGCGCGGCAAGAAGCGGCGGGCGGAACTGGAGGAAGAGCGGGCCGTATTGGCGGTCAAGCAGCTGGAGCAGGATATCATCGTGGAGGTGGACAATGCCGCGCAGGCGGTGCTCGCCAACCAGAAGAAGGTGGATGCGGCGCGCGAGGCGCGGCAGTTCGCGTACGAGTCGCTGATGGCGGAGCAGGAGAAACTCAACGCGGGCGCATCGACGACTTTCGTGGTGGCGCAGCTGCAGCGGGATCTGGCCTTCGCGAGGAGCAATGAACTCCGGGCTTACGCGGACTGGCAGAAGTCGGTGGTGGAGCTGGCGCACCGGGAGGGGACCCTGCCGATGCGGCTGGACATCGTCTTCACCGGGCCCTGAGGGACTCCACGGGGGAGGAGGGTCCCCCGCCCAGGGCGAACATGGCGTCGAACTCGCGAGATTCCCAATCGCCACCCGCCTTGTGCCTTGCCTCGACATCCCCGTTGGCGACGCGCTTGCCCAGGGGGAATCCCTCGGCGCCGATGATGCCGGCGCAGGTGGGTTCGTCCTTGAGGCGGGCGGTGATGACGAGTTCCGCCGTCCCGGAAAGTCCGGCGACGGAAAGGGAGGTGGGGCCGATCGCGGCGATCCCCTCAAAGGTGATGCCATCCTCGAAATCGATCTGGAATCCGAGGGTGTCGCCCTCGGGGCCGACCGATGCGTGCACGGGTCCGGCCAGGCGGCTCTCGGGGCTGTAGGGCTGGATGAAGGTGGCGATGATCTGGTTGTCCTCGCCGCGCCAACCGACGTGGACATCGGTCTTCGGGACGCGCTCGCCATAGGCGCGGAAGCACCAGCCGCGCGGCGGGGATTCCTGACCGCGGAAGAGGTCGATGCGGACGGGTGCGCCGCCGAGGAAATGGAGTGCGAGGTTCTGTCCCGGGGACTCGGTCCAGACGGACATGAACTCCTCGCTGGCGACGACGTCCTTTTCGAGGAAATCGGGCCCGAGATGCCACAGGAGGGAATAGTCGTGCTCCCCCTTGATGCGGAGGGTGTCGAAGACGATCCAGCCGCGGCCGCGGAGCCAGAGGACGCGGCGCCGGTGGCGGGCCTGGACGTTGCCGCCGGCGCCGTAGCCGTCGCTGTATTCGCCCTCGGCGAATTCGAAGAACTGCCCGCGGAGGTAGCGGTTCTGGAGCGGGGTGGCCTCCGCGGCGCGGAGGTCGGGCGCCTGGCCGGCCTCGCGCATGCCGGCGCGGCATTGTCCGAGGCCGTCGATGATGAGCGTGTTATGGGCGTGGCTGGAGACGGCGTAGCCGTTCATGAGGCGGTCGCGCTCATTGGTCTCGTTGAGGCTATAGTGACCCGAATCGACGAGGAGGTCGCGGCCGCCCGCGGTGACGGTCAGGCTGAGGCAATCCTCGTGCATGTGGCCGGCGCCGAAGTCGCTGGTCTTGAGGAGCAGGAAGTGGGCGTCTTTCTCCCAGTCGCTGCGCATGGCGAAATACCCGCCGAAGGGCATGGCGGCGGAGCTGGAGGGGGGTTCGGCGCCCTCTTTGCCCGAGGTGGCGATGAACCGGACGTCCTCGAGTTCGAAAAAGTCCGTCCATTCTCGCAGGAGGGATTCGAGGTCGACGTGCCAGGTGTGTCCGATGCGGGCCATGTGGCGCATCGGGGTGGAGGCGTAGGCGAGGAAGCGGATGCGTCGCCGGGCGGCGTCCTGGAGCGGGGTGCGGCGGGAGCGGGGGGCATCGCCGAAGATCTCGAGGATGCCTTTGATGAGGGAGACGAGCCCGGCGTTGTCGGCGAAAGATTGCTCGACGTCGCTGCCGTCGGGGAACATGTGGCGACGGGTGGCGTGGCCGAGGCGCTCGATGGCGACGGCGAAGGCGGCGTTCGATGAGGCGAACTCCGGCAGGAGGACGGCGATCTCGAGCAGGGCGGCGGCGCCGATGGCGAAATCGGAGGGCGACTCTTCGCGGGGGTTATTGACGAGGACCTGGGCGTGCTCACCGACGAGGGAGGAGAGCACGCGGAAGAGCTTGGGGGTACCGATGAGGGTGGAACCGCCGATGCGGGAGAGGCCGAGGAGCCAGCTTCTGGCGCGCCTGGCGCAGACGGGGGCGACCCAGGGGCCTCGGGTGGAACGGCGGCCGTCGGGCAGCCTGTAGAATCCCTCACCGTTGGGTTCTGGCATCGAGTCGGCGAAGACCATGGGCCGGGCGGGGACAAACTCGATGGCATCGCAGCCGTAGTCGTGGTGGTCTAGGAAATCCTCGACGATCTCGAGCCAGCGGGAGGCGTATCGGTCATCGCCGGTTTGCTCGAAGGCGTGGACGAGGGGGGCGAGCCATTCCTGGGAGGCGAGGCGCTGGGTCCACTCGGGGTCGGAGTCGGCGCGGGCGAGCCAGTTGACGGGCCGGCCGATCTCTGCGGGGGGGGCGTTGAGCAGGGCGACCTTACCCTCGAGGAGGAGGGCGGCCCGCTTGAGGGAATCTTCCGGGTCGATGTGGCGCCATGCCATGGGGCGGAAGGTGCGGAGACGGCCGCGGAGGTGTGCGCCTAGCCAATCGGTGGCGGCGGCGATGTCGCCTTTGAGGACGAGCTTCTTGGCCTCGTCGAGGCCCTCCATCATCAGGTCGATCTGGGAGAGGTATAGCTGGGAGTCCATCGGCGAGGGTTCCATGCGGGGCACCACCTGCATTGTTGTGGGGCTCGGGTGGCAGTCTGCCTTGCAACTTGCTGTCGCCCAGCCCGGTTCAGATTACCAGAGGCTGGGGCGCATGGCAACATCGGATGGGTCAAAGCGCGGCGATCGCCGCCATGATCTGGTCCGAGATGGATTGGTAGGCATCCTGGCCGCGGAGGCCGGGGGCGGGTTTTGGCGGTTCGAGGAGGCGTCCGATGGTGAGGCTGACGGGGAGTGGGCGGATGCGGGAGGAACCGCGCGGCCAGGCGGCGTGTGCGCCGCGGATCCGGACTGGCAGGACGGGGGCGTTGGCCTTGGCGACGAAGAGCCCGACGCCGGGCTGGCCGGGCTGGAGGTTGCCGTCGAGGCTGCGGGCGCCCTCGGGAAAGACGACGAGGGGCCTGCCGGCCTGGATGGTGCGGATGGCGGCGCGGATGCCGCGGACATCGGGCCTGTCTTGGACGATGGGGAGGACGTTCACCCTGGGCAGGAGGAATCCGAGGATGCGGTTATCGAAGAGGGTGCTCCGGGCGAAGTAATGGATGGGGTAGGGAAACGCGACACCGATGAGGGGGGGATCGAGGTAGCTCTCGTGGTTGGAGGCGATGAGGAAGCCGGCGCCGGGCGGGACATTTTCTTGGCCGTGGACCTTGAGGCGGAAGGCGGTGCGGTAGATCAGCCCGAACGCGGCGTGGCCGAAGGCATACCAGAGGGGGGAGAAGCGGTGTGCCGCATCGCGGCCGGCGTCGTCGTGGCTCATGGGGATGGGGGGAAGGGTCCGAGTCCGGCGGCGGAGGCGAGGGCGATCACGCGATCGACCACCTCGTCGATCGCGAGGGACGAGGAGTCGATGACGCGGGCGTCGTTGGCGATGCGCAGGGGGGCGACCGTACGGCTGCGGTCGATGTTGTCGCGGCGATCGATGGCGTCGCGCTCGCCCTGGAGCTGGCGGCGGGAGGCGCGGACCTCGGGGGAGGCGTCGAGGTAGAACTTGTGCGGGGTGTCGGGGAAGACGACCGAGCCGATGTCGCGGCCCTCCATGACGAGCGGGGCGCGGGGCCCGAGGCCGCGCTGTTCGGCGACGAGCCGTTCTCGGACCGCGGGGATGCGCGCGACGAGGGCGACGGTGGAAGAGACCTCCGGGGAGCGCAGGTCATCCGGGCTGACGGGTCCATTGCACTCGAGGCGGGTGGCCCCCTCGTGGATGATGGTGCGGAAGTCCATGCGGCGCGCAAAGTCGGCCACGGCGTCGGCGTCGGCCGGGTCGATGCCCTCGTGGAGGATGCGCCATGTCACGGCGCGGTACATGGCCCCGGTATCCACGTAGGTGAACCCGAGGCGGGCGGCGACGCGGCGGGCCACGGTGCTTTTGCCGGAGGCGGAGGGGCCATCGATGGCGATCACGGGATTCACGTGAGGCGACCTTTCTGGTGGAGTCTTTTGGAGAGGTGGGCCAGCTGCCCTTGAAAATCGGGATAGGAGGTGCGGATGCAGTCGGTGTTGGTGACGCGGGTCTCGCCGGCGCAAAGGAGGCCAAGGATGGCGAAGGCCATGGCGATGCGGTGGTCGCCAAAGCTATCGACCGTGGTGCCGTGGAGGGGGGAGCCGCCCTGGATGACGAGCCCGTCGTGGGTCTCGTCGATGGGCACGCCGAATGCGGCGAGGTTCGTGGCGATGGCGGCGATGCGGTCGGTTTCCTTGAGGCGGAGTTCGGCGGCATCCTTGATGACGGTGGTGCCTCCGGCGATGGCGCCGAGGATGGCGATTAGGGGGATCTCGTCGATGACGTTGGCGACGAGGGCGCCATCGATGACGGTGCCGTGCAGGGGTGCGCCGCGTACCTCGATGGTGCCGTAGGGTTCGATGGCATCGGCGGATTCGATGGTCTCGCGGAGCCTGGCGCCCATGCGGAGGAGGACGGCCATGAGCCCTGTGCGTGTGGGATTGAGGCCGATATTCTCGACGATGAGGCGGGAGCCGGGGAGGGCGGCGGCGGCGGCGATCCAGAAGGCGGCGGACGAGAAATCGCCCGGCACGTGGAAGTCTCGCCCGGTGGGGGCGCTGAGGCCCTGGATGTGGGTGGTGAGGCCCTGGGTGCGGACCGGCAGCATGAAGTGCCGCATCATGCGTTCGGTGTGGTCGCGGGACTGGTGAGGCTCGGTGACCGAGGTGGCCCCCTCGGCGAACATGCCGGCGAGCAGGATGCAGGATTTCACCTGGGCGCTCGCGACGGGGGAGCGGTATTGCATGGGCTTGAGGCGGCTGGCCTGGATGAGGAGTGGTGCCCGATCGTTGCCATTCTCGCTCTTGACGAGTGCGCCCATTTCGCCGAGCGGCTTGATGATGCGATCCATGGGGCGGGAGGTGAGGGAGACGTCGCCCGAGAGCCTTGAGGCGAAGGGTTGGCCGGCGAGGACGCCCGCGAGCAGGCGCATGGCGGTGTCCGAGTTGCCGCAATCGAGCGTCTCGAGCACCTGGCGGCAATCGCCCCCGGTGCCGGTGATATCGAGGGAGGCGCCGTCGTCGGTTTCAATCTCTGCGCCGAGGGCCTGCATGGCGCGGACGGTGCGGGTGCAGTCATCGCCGCCGGGGAATCCGGTGATTCGGGAGGCGCCCCTGGCGAGGCCCGCAAGGATCACGGCCCGGTGCGACATGCTCGTGTCGCCCGGCACGCGGATGCGGGCGGCGATCCTCCGGATGCGCCTGACGCGGATCTCGCTCATGTCGCTGGCTCCTCCTTACGTTTCTGTTCCCTAGCAGCCTGTCGGACTTTACCAAGCCCGACAGATTCCTAGCCGATCGGCGGGCGGTCTGGGTTATGGCGACCGGCTAGCCCGAGGCGGGCGGCCCGCGCGTCCTCGAGGAACGCGGTGAGACCCTCCCCTTGGGAGAGGGCGGTTTGTACAGCATCCAGTTCCGACAGCAAGGCCCGTATGGCATCGTCGACGGCGGCGGCATTTTCGCGGAGGATCTCGTCCCACATGGGGGCGGCGCCCATGGCGATGCGTGTGGAGTCGCGGAAGCCTGGGCCGGCGAGGTCGAGCGCGGCGGGGTTGGTGCGCGCGACGGTCTGGACGAGGGTGGCGGCGACGAGGTGTGGGAGATGGCTGATGAGGGCGACCGCGTGGTCGTGGGCGTCGGGGGGGAGGTAGAAGAGGCGGCAACCTAGGGATTCCCAGAGGGCGGAGACGCGGGCGAGGGCGGTGGGGTGTGTGCGGGGCGTCGGGGTGATGATGCAGGCGGCGTCCTGGAAGAGGTTTGCCCTGGAATGGCGGATTCCGGTCTGGTCGCCGCCCGCCATGGGGTGGCTGCCCACGAAATGGGCGACGGGGCAGATGATGGGTTCGAGCCTTGAAACCAGGGGGGCCTTGACGCTGCCGACGTCAGTGACGATGGCGCCCGCCTTGAGGTGGGGGAGGAGGCGCCCGGCGAGGTCGGGCATGGTGCCGATTGGGGTGCACAGGATGACGAGGTCGGCGCCGGCGACGGTTTCCGCGAGATCAGCCGAGGGGTGGGCGCTGGGGCAACGTTGCCGGAGTTCGTCCAGGACCTCGGGCCGGCGCGCCCAGACGCGGAGGCTGCGGGCGTTCGGGGCGAGGGCCATCGCAAGAGAGCCGCCGATCAGGCCGGGGCCCACGACCGCCACGGTATCGGCTGGCGCTCCCGGCTTCACGGTCAGGCGCCCTGTGCGGCTGACACCGTCGGAGCTAGCCCCGGTCGGTTGAGCACATGGGCCAGCGCCTCGAGGAAGCGATCCATCTGGGGCGGGGTGCCGATGGACACGCGGATCCAGTCGGGCAATTTATAGCTGTCCATGGGGCGGACGATGACGCCTTGGCGTAGGAGGGCGTCAAAGACCTGCCTGCCCCGGCCGACGCGCATCAGGACAAAATTGGCCGATGAGGGGATGAACTCGATGCCGGCGGCGGCGAGGGTGGCCTCGAGGCGCTGGCGGCCCTGGTCGACGATCTCGCGGGTGCGGCGCTGGTGTTCGGTGTCGGCGATGGCGGCCAGGGCGGCGGCCTGGGCCATCGCGTTGGCGTTGAACGGCTGGCGCGCACGCCCGAGCCACTGGGCGATGCGCTCGGGCATCATGCCGTAGCCGATGCGCAGGCCGGCGAGGCCCTGGCTTTTGGAGAAGGTGCGCATGACGACGGCGTTGCGGCCCTCGCGGACGTAGGCGAGGCAATCGGGCGGATCCCCCATGAACTCGTGGTACGCCTCGTCGAAGACGGCCACCGCATGGTTGGGGAGGCGATCCATGAAGTCGTCGAGTTCCTCCTGCGCGAGCCGGGTGCCGGTGGGGTTGTTGGGATTGGCGACGAAGACGAGGCGGGTGGCTGGGGTGATGGCGCGGAGCATGGCGCGGAGGTCGTGGCGCAGCCCGGGATCGGGCACCTCGACGCAGCGGGCGCCAAACAGCTCCGACATCAGCCGGTAGACGACGAAGGCGTGTTCGGCGGCGACCGTTTCGGCGCCTGGGCTGAGAAAGCAGTGGCCGAGCAGCTCGATGATCTCGTTGGAGCCGTTGCCGAGCACGACGTTTTCCATGGCCACGTCATTGGCGGCGGCGATCGCCTTGCGGAGGTGGTAGCCGCCGCCGTCGGGGTAGAGGTGGGCCTGGGCGGCCTGCTCGCGCATCGCGGCGAGCGCCAGTGGGGAGGGGCCGATGGGGTTTTCGTTCGAGGCGAGCTTGACGATGCGGGCGGGGTCGAGCCCGAGTTCCCGCGCCGTCTCGTCGATCGGCTTGCCGGTCTCATAGGGGTGGAGCGCGCGGAGCCACGCGTTCACCGGGGGCATGTCAATGTCTTGCATTTGGGTGCGCCAGTCTATCGGCTGCCGCGCCGGGCGAAAGCGAAAAGAGGAATCTGTCGGCGGGGTAGCGAAGGGCCTGCGCCCTTCGGCCGAGGGGAAAGGCCGAAGCCGGAAGCGGCTTCGCTACGGAGGGGCCGCGCGGGAGCATCTGGCGGCGGGCGCAAACCGGGCGCCGCCCTGCCACAGACTTCGTTCCGGCTGCCGCCTGGCACAGGCGGCCTACAGAATTGTAGGGCGTCTCTGTCAGACGCCGCCGGGGGGGAAGTTTCAGGTCAGACGGTCCGGTGTGAACCGTCGCAGAAGGCGCCGTTTTTCGAGTGCTTGCAGCCGCACCAGGCGACGGTGCCCGGCTGGGCGACCTCGACCTTGAGGGGGGTGATGCCGGAGCCCTTGTGGGCGCCGTCGCAGTAGGGCTGGGTCTGCGACATCCCGCAGGCGCACCACCATTTGGTGCCGGCGGTCTCCTGGATGACGAACGGGGCTCTCTGGACGATAGTTGGCGTGGCCATGGGGCATTATGGCGCGGGGCCGAGAATTTGCCAAATGGCCCGCAGGGCGCGATTGAACCGCGGGCGAAAGTGCCATAGACTGAACGTTTGATGGGGAGCCGTGCCGTCAGGTCGAAGGAGACGCCCGCCACCGAGGTGGCGGGGCTGGTGCTCTTTGCCCTGGCGGCGCTGCTGCTCCTGAGCCAATTCTCCTATTCGCCTTGGGAGGTGTCGTTTATCAAGGAGCCGCCGAACCCGACGACGAATTGGGTGGGTCCCGTGGGGCTGCACGCGGCTTGGGTGGCGTTCATGGGATGCGGGGCGGCGGCCTATCTGCTGCCGCTGCTGGCGGCGGTCGGTGGCGCGCTGGCATTTTGGACGCGGGGTTTTGGGCTGATCCGATTTTTGATTTTGGGTCTGGTGATGGTTCTCGCGGCGGCGGGTCTGGCGGACTGGGCGGAGGGAATGCTGGGGGGCTGGGCGGCGGCCAAGGAGCTGGAGAGCCCGGGCGGCGTGGTGGGCGAGGCGCTGAACCGGATGCTGCTGGGGCGATTCCTGGGACCGGTCGGGGCGCCGCTGGTGCTGGTGACGATATATTTCACCGCGCTGATCCTGCTGCTGAGGATCCGGCCGTTGAAGATGATCCGCGATGCGGGGCCGTGGATCCTCGAGATGATTTACCGGTGGCAGATGGCGCGCGCCGACGCGCAGAAGAAGCTGGAGTTGCAGCGGAAGCAATTGGAGCGCGAGAAGCGGCAGTTGGAGAAACAGATCAAGAAGGCGGGTGGTGGCGTAGGGGTGGCGGAAATCGGGGAGGGGGTGCGAGGGAAGGCGGAGGCGGAGGCTTCGGAGGGGCCGCCGATCCGGCGGGTGCCGCGCCCGGAACCGAAGATCATCGATGCGGCGGGGGTTCCCGCGGACGAGCCTGCGGTGGCCAGCGGCGCGGGGACGGGGTCCTCTGGCACGACGGGGGCGGAGCGGAAAAAGGCTCCGGTGGCCAAAGCGAAGGCGGCGGAGGCCGGGCCGTCGGCCCCGGCGCCACCGGCCCCCTCCTTCGAGAATTATCGGGTCCCGCCACTGTCGCTGCTGGAGCGGTCGGATCCCTCGAAGCGCGTGGTGGCGACCACCGAGGAGTTGGCGGCCAAACAGGACGTGCTGGTCCAGACGCTGCACCAGTTCGGGATCTCGGTGGAGAAGGGCGACATCACGCGGGGCGCGACGATCACCCGATACGAGCTGTATCCCGCGCCGGGGGTGCGCGTGGATCGCATCCTGAGCCTGGACCGGGACATCGCGCGGGCGATGAAGGCGGAGAGCATCAACATCTTGGCGCCGGTGCCCGGCAAGGACAGCGTGGCGGTGGATCTCCCGAACGCCAACAAGGTGGCGATCAGCCTGCGCGACTTGCTGGAAACGGGAGCCTGGGCCAACAGCGAGGCGCGGATCCCGCTGGCGCTGGGCAAGGACGTGTACGGGTCGCCCCTGGTACCGGACATGTCGGAGATGCCGCACGTTCTGATCGGGGGCAGCACGGGATCGGGCAAGTCGGTTTGCATCAACTGCATGCTCCTGAGCCTGCTGATGCGGTTCAGCCCGGCGGACCTGAGGATTCTGTTGGTGGATCCCAAGGTGGTGGAGTTGCAGGTGTACAATGGGCTGCCGCACCTGATCGTGCCGGTGGTGACGGAACCGAAGAAGGTGCTGGTGGCGCTCCGCTGGGTCATCAACGAGATGGAAAAGCGCTATGACCTGATGGCGAAGGTGGGCGTGAGGAACATCACGGCGTTCAACCGTCGCCCGAAGGCCGATCCCGTGATCGAGGAGCTCGACCTGCCGGAGAAATTGGCCAAGCCCGAGGAGGATGAGGAGGTTTCTGGCGCGGCCGTTGCCGGCGGGGAGCCGGCGGAGGTCCCCGACCGTTTCCCCTACATCGTGGTGGTCATCGACGAGTTGGCCGATCTGATGCAGACCGCGCCGAAGGACGTGGAGATGGCCATCGCGCGGCTCTCGGCGAAGGCGCGCGCGGCGGGGATCCATCTGGTCCTCGCGACGCAGACGCCGCGGGCGCAGGTCGTGACCGGGGTGATCAAGACGAACATCCCCTGCCGGGTGGCCTTCAAGGTGCCCTCGGCGATCGACTCGCGGGTGATCTTGGATGACGGGGGCGCGGAGAACCTTCTCGGCAAGGGAGACATGCTGTTCTTTCCTCCGGGCTCGCCGAAGCTGATCCGGGCGCAGGGGGCATTCGTGTCTGATGACGAGGTGCACCGGGTGGTGGAGCACATCCGGAAGCAGTGTCCCGCGGCGTACGAGGAGGCGGTGCACAAGAAGATGCGGGGGGCCACGGCGGAGTCGGCGGAAGACGAGGAGGACGAGGATCTGGTGGCGCAATGCATCGAGGTGGTGAGGCAGGAGGGGAAGGCATCGACGTCGCTGTTGCAACGGCGTCTCCGGCTGGGCTACACCCGTGCCGCCCGGATCATGGATCTGTTGGAGCGGCGCGGCATCGTGGGTCCGGAGAACGGCGCGAAGCCCCGCGAGGTGCTCTTCGGCCCCGAGGGCGAATGAGACCGTCGACGACCTGCATAGAACGCTTCGATGGGTCCCCGCTCGCTCACACTCGCGGCTACACGGGAAATCTCGCTGTTGAAACGCGACAGCGGGGTGGCGGGGAGCGTGAGCGACCCGTGCGACGGCCCCGCGACGGCGCGTCCTGGGGCGCCCCGCCCAAATCCTCGCGTAAGGATCGCTCCCCGAGTGACGTGCCCTCACCGAACCGTATAGGACACAGGCACGTCACTTTGCCGAGTTTTGTAGGGCGCGGATTCCTATCCGCGCCACGCACGGTCCTGCCGGTTGCCCGTGGCGCGAAAGGGATTTCGCGCCCTACATTCCCAAGTGTTGCGCCTCCGGGTAGTGCCTTACGCGAGGATTTGGGCCCCGGCGGCGGGCTTGGCAAAGTCCGGCGTTCTGCTAGGGCGATGGTATAGCCATGGCGGGAGAAAACGGCAGTGACGGTTCGCCCTTGGGCGGAGAGTTCCGGAGGTTCCGCGAGCTGCGGGGCTGGACGGTGGAGGCGGCGGCCAAGGTCACGAAGATCCGTGCGGACCAGATCCTGGATCTGGAGGCCGACAACTACGCGCATTTTCCGAGCGTGGCGTGCGTGCGCGGTTTCGTGAGGATCTACGCGAAGGCGCTGGGCCTGGACGAGCGTCGAATGGTCGAGCGGCTCGATGGGCGGATCAGCGAGTTCGTTCCGGCGGTGCGGCCGCTGGAGGCGATCGAGAAGCTGCCGACGCCGGTGGTCCGCAAGGTGAAGGAACCGGTGGCGCGTTCGGTGGGCGGGAACCTGATGGGATCGGTGGCGGTGATCCTGCTCTTCATCGGCGGGTGGGTGGTTTGGCGGGTCTGGGGGACGGAAGAGGAAGAGCCGGCGCCGCCGCCGAAAGCGGAGGTGGCGCAGCAGGCGCCGGCCGGGCCGGCAACGACGCCGGCCGTGCCAGCGCCGGCGGCGGCGGTCGCGGGACCGGCGCCTGCCGCGGTGGCGTCGGAGCCGGCGGCCCCGCCGCCGGTGGAGACACCGAGCATCCCGGCGGCGGTGCCGGTGGTGCCGCCGACGGCGGTGCCGGTGGTTCCGGAGCCGATGGTCGAGAGCGTGCCGCGGGCGGAGCCGGTGCGGCAAGCGATGCGGCTGGAGCTGGTGGCCGAGGAGGAGGCCTTCGTGAAAGTCGTGGTGAACGGGAATGACGAGGAGCCACTTTTTGACGGGATCGTTGGGGCGCGGCAGAGGATCAATTGCGAGGGGGAACGAATCTACATCAAGGCGCGACCGGCGTCGGCGCTGATGTTGAGCGAGAACGGTGGGCCGCCATCGCGGCTGAGCAGCGAGGCGACGGTGCAGGAGTTCTTTTTCCCGCGGTGAGGGATGACCCGAAGATACGGCGCGACTGTCTAGTGGCGAAGGGCCTTCGCCCTTCGGCGGGGGGAATCGGCCGAAGCCGGAAGCGGCTTCGCGACCATTTTCCACCCCGGTGGCACCTGGGCTTGGTGGGGGGACGCTAATGGCCTCGCCATTAGCGCGCGCGCGGCTCTACGCGATCATCGACACGGGCTATCTCGGGGGCCGCAGCGTGGAGTTCTACGCGCGGGAGGTCGTGGCGGGCGGTGCGGATGTGGTGCAGTTGCGGGCGAAGGGGGCGGTGGAGGAACAGGTGCTGCGGATGGGGCGCGACGTGCTGCCTATCCTGCGGGATGCGGGCGTGCCGCTGATCATCAATGATCTTCCGGGGGTGGCAACGGCGCTCGGTGCGGATGGAGTGCATGTGGGCCAAGGGGACATGTCGGTGGCCGAGGCGCGGGCGGGGGCGTCTGGCGGGGGCGGTCGGGCGCCGATCGTGGGGAAGTCGACGCACTCGGTGAGGCAGGCGTTTGCGGCGGCGGAGGAGGGGGCGGATTACATCGGCTTTGGCCCGCTGTTTCCGACGCCGACCAAGCCAGATTATCCGGCCATCGGGCTTGCCGATGTCGCGACCGTGGTGTCGGGGGCCGGGGTGCCCGTGTTTTGCATCGGCGGGGTGAAGTTGGAGAACTTGCGCGACGTGGTGGCGGCGGGGGCCCGGGGCGTGGTGGTGGTCTCCGGGATACTGACGGCGGAGCGGCCCCGGGAGTATTGTCGGGCGCTCAAGGAGATCTTGCCGGGGGCCGCGTGAGCGGGTCGGGGGAGAGGCGCGGCCTCATCGACCGGATCCGGGCCGAGGCGGGGGAGACGGGCGTGCCGTTTCGGCGTTTCATGGAGATGTGCCTCTATGACAGTGGGGACGGTTTCTACGCGGGGCCCGGTGCGGCGGTGGGCAGGGAGGGGCACTTCCTTACCAGCGTGACCGTCTCCCGGCTGTTTGGGCACATGCTGGCGCAGCAGATTTTGGAGGTTTGGGTTAGGCTGGGACGGCCGGAGCCTTTTGCGCTGATCGAGCAGGGGGCGCACGGCGGGAGGCTGGCGCTCGACGTTCTTGGCTGGTGCCGGGATTTCGCGCCGGGGCTGTTTCGGGCGTCGCGATATCGGGTCGTGGAACCCTTCGCTCTTTGGCGGGCGCGGCAGAGGGGCGCCCTCGGGGCGGCGGGCTTTGGGGACAAATTGGAACATTTCGCGTCGCTTCGAGACTTGGCCGCGGCACCCATGGCGGGGGTGGTTTTCTGCAACGAGTTGCTGGATGCCTTTCCGGTGCCCCGTGTGCATTTCGACGGCGGCGCGTGGCGGGAGATGCGCGCGGGCTGGCGCGGGGAGCGATTCGAGTGGGTGGTGGGGCCTGCGGTCTCGGGCGAGCTGGCCGCGATGGTCGCCCGGTTGCCCCTGCCCCCGATCGCGGGCTACAACACCGAGATTCACGACGGGCTCCGACGGTGGTTGCGCGAGGCTTCGGGCGCGCTGGCGCAGGGTGCCGTATTCGCGTTCGATTATGGGTTCCCGGAGGAGGCGTACTACGACCCGGCGCGGCGCGATGGCACGATCCGGGCGTACCGCCGGCACCGCCTCTCCAACGATGTGCTGGCAGATCCCGGAGAGCAGGACATCACCGCGCACGTCAATTGGACCGAACTGGTCGCCGCCGCACCCGACGCGGCGCTCGAGTGCCTTGGCATCGCCGACCAGCACCATTTCGCCGTCGGCCTGCTCGAGGGGGACCTCCGCCGGCTCGAGGGCTCGGGCGCGACCGCGGGGCTGGCGGCCGCCTTTCGGGCCATCGCCCACCCCGAGGGCATGGGACGGCAGTTCGCGGTCGCGGGTTTTGGAAAGGGACTCGCCCGGGGCGATCCCCTCGGGGGTTTCCGGTTTGCGCGCTTTTTCGTTTGAGCTTTCGCCGTCCGAACCTAAAGCGGACACATGCCCGTATCTGTTGTGACCGGGGCCGCGGGATTTCTTGGCTCCCATCTGACCGACCGCCTGGTGGCCGAGGGCCACCGGGTCATCGGTATCGATAATCTCCTGACCGGCAACGTCGCCAATATCGAGCACCTGGCCGGCAACGAAAATTTCAAGTTCATCAAGCAGGATGTCACGGAATACATCTACCTGCCGGGTGCGGTGGATTTCGTATTCCATTTCGCCTCGCCAGCCAGCCCGATCGATTATCTGGAGTTGCCCATCCCGACATTGAAGGTTGGCGCGCTCGGCACCCATAAGGCCCTCGGTTTGGCCAGGGCCAAGGGCGCCAGTTTCCTGCTGGCTTCGACCTCCGAGGTGTACGGCGACCCGCTCGTCCACCCACAGCAGGAGGACTATTGGGGCAACGTCAACCCCATCGGCCCGCGCGGCGTCTATGACGAGGCCAAGCGATTCGCCGAGGCCATGACCATGGCCTACCACCGCTCCCACGGCGTCCGGACGCACATCGTCCGCATTTTCAATACCTATGGCCCCCGCATGCGCCTCCGCGACGGACGCGTCGTGCCCGCCTTCGTCGGCCAGGCCCTCCGCGGCGAGGACCTGACGGTCTTCGGCGATGGCTCCCAGACCCGCAGTTTCTGCTTCGTCGAGGACCTCATCGAGGGCATATACCGCCTCTCCCAGTCGGATTTTCGCGAACCGGTCAACATCGGCAACCCGGCCGAACTCACCGTCAGGGCCTTCGCCGAGAAGATCATCGAGATGACCGGGACCGGCAGCCGCATCGTCCATCGGCCGCTGCCGGTCGACGATCCCAAGCAGCGCCGGCCTGACATCGGGCGGGCCAAGGCCATCCTGGGGTGGGAGCCCCGGGTTGGGCTGGAGGACGGCATGAGGCGGACGATCGAATGGTTCCGGGGGAGGCTCGACTGAAGCGGGTGCAATTTCGGCTTGCGCCCGGGGGCGCTTGAGGGTAACAGAGGATAGTTTTTGGTTTGATCGAAGTGTCGCAGAGCTACGCAAGCAGATCCCGCGCCCAAGCGCGGCGGAAGGCCTTGTTCCGGGGTCGTAATGGCGTCTGACGCCATCCCACAGCCGTCAAATCCAACCAAAGGGGTTCCTTATCTATCCGAGTAGGTTCAATCGTTTCGACGGCGCCGTTCGCGTCCGTGCCAATCACCGGATCCGGGCGCGGGAGGTCTTGGTCATCGATGAGGCGGGCCAGAAGATTGGCATCGTGCGGACCGAGGAGGCCCTGAGCCGGGCCAAGGCGGTCGGGCTAGATCTGGTCGAGGTCGCCCCGAATGCCGACCCCCCGGTCTGCAAGATCATCGATTTTGGAAAGTACAAGTTCCAGCAGGCGAAGATGCAGCGGGAGTCGCGGAAGCATCAGCACGGGGGCAAGGTCAAGGAGATCAAGTTCCGGCCGAACATCGCCCCGCACGACCGGCTGACGAAATTGCGGAATGCCGAGGTCTTTCTTGACAAAGGCATGAAGGTGAAGTTGACTCTCATGTTTCGCGGCCGGGAGATGGTTCAGATCGACTCTGGGCCGGAGATGGTCCGGGGCGTCTGCGGGGCGTTGAGCCACGTGGGCCAGGTCGAGGGCGACCCAAAAAGGATGGGCGCCCGGACGATCGTGGCGATGATCGCGCCCCTGCCCCAGCAGAAGCGGGTGCGAAAATATAGCCTGCCACACGAGGAGGCCGTCGAGGAACCGGAAGAGGCGGAAGACTTCGACGAGTCGGAGAAGTGAGGTCGGCGAGCGGAGGATTTTAGGATGCGCAAGAAGGTAGCGAGGGCGAAGACGAACAAGGCGGTCGCCAAGAGATTCAAGGTGACCGGCACGGGCAAGATCATGCGCCGCAAGACGGGGCGACGGCACCTGCTTTCGTGCAAGAGCCGCAAGCGCAAGCGGAGCCTGTCCCGGCCCGCGGTGGTGGAATCTGGGCTGGAGGGGCACATCGTGCAGCTGCTGCCCTTCTCGCATTGATCGGCACACGGAGGATCTGAGACATGGCACGCGCGACGAATTCACCGGCCTCTAGGGCGAGGCGCAAGAAGGTCATCAAGGCTTCCAAGGGATACCGCGGCAGGCGGAGCAAGCTATTCCGCTATGCCAAGGACGCCCAGATGAAGGCCAAGACCTGGGCCTACCGCGACCGAAAGAACCGCAAGCGGGAGTTCCGGTCCCTCTGGATCACCCGGATCAACGCGGCGTGTCGCGAGGTCGGCGTCACCTACAGCCGCCTGTTCGAGGCGCTCAAGAAGGCGAGCATCGAACTGGACCGCAAGGTCCTCGCCGATATCGCCGTCAGCGACCCCGCCACGTTCGCCAAGATCGTCGAGGCCGCCGCCCCGCAGAAGGCCGCCGCCTGAGGCGGCGCTGGCTGGCTCGAAAATACGACGTAACTCCTCTGATCTGGAACTTCCCCCCGGTGGCGTTTCACAGAGACGCCCTACAAGATTTTGTAGGCCGCCTGTGCCAGGCGGCAGCGGGAATGAAGGTTCCCGCTGAATGACGCGGCGCGTTCCCGCGCCGCCGGCGACGCTGACTCGAAAATTGGGTCGCGATGTAGGCTGCGCCTTGGCGCACGCGGACGGTGGATTCGGCAGCGTGCGCCAAGGCGCAGCCTACCATTTTCCGCCCCGGTGGTGCGCCGCGTGCGGGGCGCGGGATCTGGCTCGAAGATTCCAGACGCAGCCATGGCCGTGAGACCGTGGACCCTCGCCGCGCGGCCCCTCCGTGATCGGAGGGGCTAGCTGAGCGTGGGTCGCGCTGTCGGCCATTCGGGCGAATCGATCACAAAGTTTGTGTTCGATCCGGGCTTGGGAGTTGGGCTCATCGATATGAGCCATATAAGCGGTGATTCGGTGCGGGTTTTGAGGTGCGCGAAGGGTGTTTTGATTGAAATGGGGTTCTCGTCAGGGATAGAATCGGCACGCGATTCAGTCGGCATCGGAAGGATTCCGGGGTGTCGCGATGGAGGGAGTGGCCATGCGGGCAGGAAGCAAGTTTAGGCAGAATAGGGGCGTTTTCGTGGCGCTCGTGGCCCTGGCGGTGGCATGGGTTTGGACTTTGTCCGGGGCGCGTGCGGCGGACGTGGTCTGGGACAACGGTTCGACGGACTACAACTCCGGGGACGGGATCGACGACAACAACCCGTCGCCCGACTTCCTGTATGGTTCCGCGACGAACTGGCGGGTCAATAACACTCTGGGGAGTCCCCTGAACGACGTGCTCCCGACCACATTGGATCGGGCGAATATCGCATTCACGAGCGGCGCGGCAGGGAAGGAGGTGCTGCTGACCAACGGGATCTTTGCGTTGAACTCCCTGCGGATCGGGGTCAATCCGGGCCTTGGTCTTGGCGGGAATGGGGCGCTGACCATCGGTGACGGAGGCGCGCTGTTCGTGACGAATAGCGCCGGGGGGACCGGCACCGGCGGGCAGTTGGAGATCGGCGTGAACAACCGGACCGGCACCCTGGTGCTGAATTCTGGCGGTTCGCTGACCGTGGAGAATCAGATCGTCCTGCCGTCTGGCGGCAACGCGCAGATCTACATCGATGGGGGCGCACTCTCGGTCGGGGGCAATATCTCCGCGACGAGTTTCCGGCTTGGCAATGCCGCGGGGACGTTCGGGTCCTATGCGCTGCGGGCGGGGCAGAGCATCAGCAACAGCGGCGATTTTTACGTCGGGAACAATGGCAGCGGCGCGCTGGTGGTGAGCAACGCGGGCAGCGCCATCACCGCGAACAATTTCTACGTTGGGGCGCGCGATTCCAGCACGGGCACGGTGGATTTCACCGAGGGGAGCATCGTGTCGCGCACGACCTATCTCGCGGGGGTGGGGGCGGGCGGCGCGACCGGGACGGTGGCGACCCTCAACCTCGGGGCGACGGGCGGCAACCCGCTATTCATCACCACCAACAATTTCGAGGTGGGCCGGGAGGGCGCGGGAACGGTGAATCACTACAGCGGCACCAACCGCATCGTGAGCGCCAATCTGGTCATCGGGCAGTACGACGGCAGTGCGGGCACCTACACGCTGCACACCGGGGCGCTGGAGGTCGTTACCGGCGATATCAACCTGAACGCCGGCGCGGGCACGTTCACGATCAACGGGGGATCGGCCAGCGCCCGGGCGATCAACCAATCCAGCGCCAATGGCCCCTCGACCCTGAACCTCAACGGGGGGACGCTGACGCTGACGGGTAACATCGACGACCGCGGCGGGGAGAGCACCATCAATTACAATGGCGCGCAGGTGAGCGTCAATGGGGGCGCCGGCTTCATGGAGGCCGAGAATTTCAACGTGGGGACGACCGGCAACGCCGTGCTGAATCAGGTGGCTACCGCCTCGGGCGCCGGTGACGTGGCGGTGGCGAGCAACCGGGTGGACACCCTATCGCTGAGTTCGGGGGCCGGGACGGGCGCCTACAATGTGGACAACGGCATCCTGGAGGTCCGGCG
Source organism: uncultured Verrucomicrobiales bacterium (assembly GCA_964651705.1). GTDB lineage: Bacteria > Verrucomicrobiota > Verrucomicrobiia > JADLBR01 > JADLBR01 > JADLBR01. The sequence continues at coordinate 56,086 of CAZYWZ010000002.1, read as the reverse complement.
CGGGATCCGGGACGGCAATGCCGACGCGACCGGCAGCACCCTGACGGTCGGCAATGGCGGGACGGGGGGGATATTGCAGATCCAGGGCATCAGCGCGCTCCTGGACACCGGCAACCAGATCGCGGGCTATACCCAGGGCGGGGATGGGACCTTGACCGCGGTCTTGAACCACCAGGGGGTCAACGCCATCGAGGCGTCTTCGGTGACCGTCAGCGGATTCGTCCAGGTCTCCGAGTCGGGCGTGGGCACATCCTCTGCGGCCGACGACATGGCGAGTCTCTGGACCGATGGGGCCGCCATCTGGTCCGATGCGACCAATGAGTGGTCGAATGGCCGTAACCCCGGGGAATGGAATATCGGCATCGGCGACGCCATAACGATCATTCAGGCCGGGGCGGGGGGACTGACCGACAACGGGTTGGCGATCAGCAATTCGCCCGATTGGAACGTCTCGGTGACGACCGGCGCCAACGGCCGGGTGGACATCGTCCGGCAGAACTCGGCCACGAACTTCGGGCCGGTGAAGGCGATCCTGGCGGGCGGTGGCTCGGCGGTGTCCCGGACCAACGACCTGAACATCCAGAACGCGGCGGGGGTGGGCTCGCACGCGGCGGGGCTGGTGATCAGCAACGGGGCTACCCTCGCCCTGGCCGGAGCCAGTGATGTCAACATGATCTTGGGGGGCACCGCCGCCCAGGGCCAGGTGGACCAGTATGGCGGGGCGGTTGTCATCTCCTCCAATCTGGTTTTCGGGCAGGGCGCGGGCACCCTGGGGGGCACGTACCAGCTCTTTGGGGGAACGCTGGTCGTGAGCAATAACATCGTCGAGGGCGATGCGAGCGGGACGGTGGATTCGACCGTGAACAATGCCCAGATGCACGTGGATGGCGGCACGCTCTCGGTGGTGGGCGACATCGACGTCCAGCGTTTCGCGGTCGGTCAGAACGCGGGGACCACGGGCGCCTTCGTGCTCGAGAGCAACAAGGTGCTGCGGACCTCGGGGACGTTCGCGGTGGGCTCCTCGGGCAACGGCGCGGTCACCGTCAGCAACGGCCTCGTCGCGGTCAACGACACCGTCATCGGAGAGGCCGTCGCGGGCGTCGGCGTGCTGGACATCCATGGCGGAACGATGACGAACAGCGCCGATTTCCGTGTGGGGCTGAATGGGATCGGCACCATGAACCTGGTGGACGGCGACGTCACGGCGCTGGCCGGCTTCGACATCGGGCTGAACGCGGGCGGCACCGGCATGGTCTTCATGGGCACCGCCGACCAGAGCACGACCCCGACCTTTACGATCGCCGGGGCGTTTGACACCGGCGAAAACGGCATGGGCACCCTCGTCGTCAACAGCGGCATCCTCAACCAAGGGCCCGCCGCCAACGCGTTCTTCATGGGCAGGAACAATGGCTCGGATGGGACGATGATCCTGAGCAACGGGACGGTCACGACCCTCGGCACCTTCATCGTCGCCAGCGCCCAGGGGGCGTCGGGCCGCTTCGAGATGCATGGCGGCACGATGACGAATAACAACGGGGTCCGGATCGGGGACTGGAGCACGAACGCCGTCGCCAGCTACGTCGGCGGGAACGTGGTGATCGCCGGCGGGCTGGATGTCGGCAACTCGACGGGCAGCATCGCCGCGGCCTATCTCGGCGACGGCGTCTCGAGCCCGACGATGGAAGTCGGCGGGGGCAACACGCACATCGGCGACTCGGGCAACGGCACTTTCGTGATGCGCAGCGGCACCTTCAACCAATTGAACAACAACTTCATCGTCGGCCAGAACGCGGAATCTTGGGGCCTGTTCATCATGAGCAACGGCGTCCTGAATGCCGCGGGCGGCTTCCGGATCGCGAATGGCGGCACCGGCATCGTCGAGCACGTGGGCGGCACGATCAACGTGGGCGGCACATTCGACATGAACAACCGCAACACGGATTTCTCCGACAGCCTGTACAGGATCCGCGGCGGGACGCTGAATGTCGGGACGAACGCGGGGGACATCATCTTGGGCAACGAGACCTTCGCGGGCTCGGTGGCGCGATTCGAGATGCTGGGCGGGGAGGTCAACGCCAACCGGAATGTCCTGGTGGGCAGCCTGCAGGATTCCCAGGGTTTCATGACCATAAGCAACGGCGCCCTCAACGTGGGTGGGGCGCTGCAGGTGGGCATCTCCGGCACGGGCCGCGTGGATCAGGCCGGGGGGTCGGTGACGGTCGGGCAATACTTGGAGATCGCCAGCGGCAACGCCCTGGCGGGTTTCGGGACCTATCGGATGACGGGCGGGACGCTGCTGGTGGGCACGAACCCCGCGCCCAATTTCATCTATATCGGCAACGAGAACAACGCCGCGGCGACCGCGGAGATGGAGGTGATCGGCGGCTACGTCGAGGTCTCGGGCGGCGTGCGCGTCGCCAACACCGGCGGCGGGAGCGGGACGCTGATCATCGGCGACGGTTCTTCCAGCCCGTTGATGCGGGTCGGCGCGGATTCCACCAACACGACCACCGGGAATATCGAGGTGGGCAGCGGGGGCTCTGGCTCGATGGTGCTCAATAGCGGGAATTACTATCAGGTGAAGCAGAACATGGTCGTGGGGCAGGCCGCCGGCTCGGTGGGCAGCGTGACGGTCAACGGCGGCACCCTGAACATCGGTTATGACACGAATGGGGCGCAGTCGTTCGCCAGCGATATCAATTTCAACAGCGGGATCGGCAGCTTCACGCAGAACGGTGGCACGGTGAACGTCGCGCGGAGCGTGAACCTCCACGACAACGCCTTCTCGAACGCGGTGACGGTGTCGCTGCTCGATGGCGCCTTCAACGTCGGGCAGGACATGAACTATCGGACGGGCATGTCGTCGGTCACGGTCAGCAATGCCGCGCTGAGCATCGGCCGGGATCTGCTGTTCAACGCGGGCACCGGCACCTTCGAGGTGGTGGGGGCCGGCGGCTCGGTCTCCGTGGGCCGGGACTACACGCAGGCGGCGGCGGAGACGCTGCGGTTCACCATGGACGCCGCGGGCGTCAGCTCCATCGATGTGGTGGGGACCGTCACCCTGGCCGGGGTGCTCGACACGAATTTCAATTTCGCGGCCGCGGGGATCACGAACGCCCTCCAGCTCGGCGACATCGTGCTGATCGACAACGCGGGCAGCGATGCCATCGTCGGCGCATTCGACGGCCTGACGGAGCTGATCCAGGTGTACGATTTCGGCGATGGCTCGGGCTATTGGCTCACCTACCAGTACGACGCGGGCGGGGGCTTCTTTAACGACCTGGCCCTGGTCACCGTGCCCGAGCCATCGGCGCTGGTCCTCCTGCTGCTTGGCGGAGGATTCGGCCTAGGGGTGTTTGGCCGCCGCCGGCGCTGACTCGAAAATACGCCGTAACTCACTAGTAGCGAGGGGCCTTCGCCCTTCGCCGGGGGATAGGCCGAAGCCGGAAGCGGCTTCGCTACAATTCTCCGCCCCGGTGGTGCCCCGCACGCTGGGCATGGGATAGCTCGAAAACTGGGTCGCGATGTAGGCTGCGCCTTGGCGCGCGCGGGCGCTCGATTCGGCAGCGTGCGCCAAGGCGCAGCCTACCATTTTCCGCCCCGGTGGCGCCCCGCGTGCGGGGCGCGGGATCTAGCTCGAAAATACGACGTGCCTCTCTAGTAGCGAAGGGCCTTCGCCCTCCGTGTCCGGCAGCGCCAAAAAATCCCTCGCGGAGAAATTTTCGCGGAGAGTTTTTTGTTGAAATTTTCGCGGTTTGTCTAAAGTCAGGTCTTTGTTCCGAAAAGGAATTTTCAAGCCATGATCGAAGTTAAGGGTCTATCGAAATCCTTCGGGTCCATCCGGGCGGTGCAGGGGATATCCTTCTCGGTGGGGAAGGGTGAAATCCTGGGTTTTCTCGGGCCGAACGGCGCGGGAAAGTCGACGACGATGCGGATGATCACGGGTTATGTGCCGCCGTCGGATGGCAAGGTCACGGTGGGCGGGCATGACGCCTGGGAGGAGCCTCTGCCGGCCCGCCGGCTGATCGGCTATCTGCCAGAGAATGCGCCGCTGTATACGGACATGACGGTTCGGGCATTCTTGGAATTTGTCGCGGAGCTTCGCGGCCTCGACGGGCAGGCGAAGAAGGGGGCGGTGGACCGGGCCATCGAGACGTGCTCCTTGCAACGGGTGGTCCACCAGCAGATCGAGACGCTCTCCAAGGGGTACCGGCACCGGACGTGCCTGGCGCAGGCGATCCTGCACGATCCGCCGGTGCTGATCATGGACGAGCCCACCGACGGCCTGGACCCGAATCAGAAGCAGGAGGTGCGCACCCTGATCCGCCGCATGGGGGCCGAGAAGACGATCATTTTCTCGACCCACATCCTGGAGGAGGTGGAGGCGGCCTGCACCCGGGCGATCATCATCGACCGGGGCCAGATCGTCGCGAACGGCACCCCGGAGGAGTTGAAGCGCAGGGCCCCGCAATCGGGCGCGGTGGTGCTGCGGGTCTCGGGCGTGGCGGCCGAGGCGGTCGAAGGGGCGCTGAAGGGCGCCGGGCCGGTCAAGGTGCAGTCGGAGGATGGCGCGGTCCTGGCGCGCATCGGGCCGCGGACGGGAGGGGATCCCGAGGCGCTGGCGGGAGAGGTTTTCGATGTTGCGAAGAAGGGCGGCTGGGCGGTGCGCGAGCTGCGCATCGAGGAGGGCCGCCTGGATGAGGTCTTCCGGGCCATCACCCGCCCGGATACTGTGAAGTGAGGGAACCGATACGATGAACGCGAACTGCTGCACCGCATGGCGCAACGTGGCGACCGTCGCCAAGCGCGAATTGTATGGCTATTTCCTGTCGCCGGTCGCCTACGTGTTCGTGGTGATCTTTCTGGCGCTGACCGGCTTTTTCACTTTCATGGCCGGGGGATTCTTTGAGCGCGGGGAGGCCTCGCTGAACTGGCCGTTCTTCTCGTGGCACCCGTGGCTGTACCTGTTCCTGGTTCCTGCGGTCGGGATGCGGCTGTGGGCCGAGGAGCACCGCCTGGGCACCATGGAGCTGCTGCTGACCATGCCGATCACCCTCTGGCAGGCCATCGTCGGCAAATTCCTCGCCTCGTGGGCCGTGCTGGCGCTGGCGCTGGTGCTGACCTTCCCGATCGTGTTTAGCGTGGCCTTCCTTGGCGATCCGGACGGGGGCGCCATACTCTGTGGCTATCTGGGCAGCCTGCTGCTGGCCGGGGGATACCTTTCGGTGACCTGCATGACCTCGGCCATGACGCGCAACCAGGTCATCAGCTTCATCGTCGCGGTGGTCGTGCTGCTCTTCCTCATCCTGGCGGGCTTCCCGGTGGTGACCGACATCATCCAGAAGCTGCTGCGCGGCGGTTCGGGGCTCGTGGATTTCATCGCCGCCTTCAGCGTGATGACCCATTTCTACGCCTTCCAGAAGGGCGTCCTCGACCTGCGGGATGTGCTGTTTTTCCTGAGCCTGATCGCCTTCAGCCTATTCACGACGTCCGTGATCTTGCGGGCCCAGCGGTCTGGCTGAGCGGTTCCCGAATCTCATAGGAGGTGTCTGCGCCTTATGTCCGAGAAAAAGAAACAGTTAGAGACGTGGCTTTATTCCGCTGCCGGCGTCGCGGGGCTCTTTGTCATCGTCGTGCTGGCAAATTGGATCGCGGGGATGGTTCGCGCGCGGATCGACCTGACCGAGAGCCGCCTGTTCACGCTGTCGGCGGGGACGCGCGAGTTGGTCAAGAGCCTGGATACGCCGGTGTCGCTGAGGTTCTACGCCACAGGGGACGAGTCGATGCCTGTCTTCATGAAGTCCTACGCCCGGCAGGTGGAGGATTTCCTTCTCGAGGTGAAGGGCGCATCGGGCGGGAAGATCGTCCTTCAAAAATTCGACCCGAAACCGGACTCGGACGCAGAGGATTCGGCGAACCTGGATGGGGTGACGGCCCAGGCGGTGGATCTCGACCGCTCGATCTACCTCGGCGTGGCCGCGAGTTGCCTGGACCAGGTGGCGGCGCTGCCGTTCCTGTCGCCGAGCCGCGAGGATCTTTTGGAATACGACGTGGCGCGCCTGATCGCGCAGGTCTCGCGCCCGAAGAAGAACGTGATCGGCGTGATGAGCTCGCTGCCGGTCTTTGGGAACATGCCCAACCCGATGATGATGCAGATGGGGCAGCGGGGCAGCGAGCCATGGGTGTTCCTGAGCGACCTGCAGGGCGATTATGACGTGCGCGAGGTGCAGACCTCGGTGACCGAGATCGACGAGGACATCACGCTCCTGGTCGTCATCCACCCGACCGATCTCTCGGAGGAGGTGGAGTACGCCATCGACCAGTTCCTGATGCGCGGCGGGAGGCTGATGGTGTTCGTGGACCCGCTGTGCCTGGCCGCGGGGGGAGGCAACCCGCAACAGATGATGATGGGCGGCCCGCAGGATAGCTCCACCCTCAAGAAGTTGTTCGAGGCGTGGGGCGTGACCCTGGAGCCCGGCAAGGTCGTCGCCGACATGGAGTTCCGCAGCATCTTCAACCGTGACGGCGGGCCCTCCGTGGTGCCGGTCGTCCTCCGCCTCACGGCCGGCGCGCTGGATCCGAAGGATGTGATCACCAGCGGCATCGACGACCTGATGTTCCCATTCGTCGGCTCCCTGTCCGGGAAGCCCGCCGAGGGATTGACGATGGAGACGCTGATCAAGAGCTCGAAACAATCCCAACTCGCGGACGCGATGACGGCGCGGTTCTCGGAGAAGCAGATCCTGAAGGACTTCGCCCCGGCCAATACCGAGTATGCGATGGCCGTCCGTTTGCGCGGGAAATTCAAGACGGCGTTCCCCGATGGCAAGCCCGGGGAGAAGAAGGAGGAGGGGGACAAGGGCGATGCGAAGAAGGACGCGGATAAGAAGGGCGACGACAAGGCCGCGCAGGACGGGGACAAGAAGGCTGGCGCCAAGAAAGAGGTGGCGGGGCTGAAAGAGAGCAAGGAGGAGACCGCGGTCATCGTCGTGGCGGATGCGGACTTCCTATCGGATCAGTTCGCCGTGCGCGCGGGGAACCTCTTTGGCCAGAGGATCGTGATGCCCGCCAACGGCAACCTGGCGCTGGTGCAGAACATGGTGGATCAGCTGGCGGGCGACACCCGGTTGATCGGCGTGCGGAGCCGGGGCTCGCAGCGGAGGCCGTTCACGCTGATCCAGAAGATGGAGGCGGAGGCGCAGGCGCGCTATCAGGAGAAGATCAACTCGCTGGAGCGGGACCTCGAGGAGACCGAGCAGCGGCTCAGCGAGCTGCAGCGTGGCAAGCAGGATGCCACCCAGGCGATGATCCTGACGCCCGAGCAGCAGGCGGAGGTCGAGCGTTTCCACAAGCGGCGCGCGGAGGTCCGGATGGAACTCAAGCAGGTCCGCAAGGAATTCCGGCAGGACGTGGAGTCGCTGGAGACGACGATCAAATGGATTAACATAGCGGGCATGCCGGCGCTCGTGGCCGTCGTGGGAGTGGTCTTGGCGCTGGCCGCCCGCAGGCGGGAGAAGGCGGCATGAGGCAGAAGCAGCTTTTACTCATCCTTGGCATCGCGGTGGCGCTCGTGGCCATCGCGCTGGTGGCGAAGCGCGCGCGTTCCGGGGCGCTGGAAAGCCCCGACGCCGTCGCGGGCGGAAAGGTAATGCCCGATTTCCCGGTCAACGATATCTCGAAGGTCGTGGTGGCGGCATCCACCAATCGGGTCACGCTCGAGAGGAAGGATGGCAAATGGGGTGTGTCGGAACGCTGGGGATATCCGGCGGATTTCGAGCGGGTGAGCGAGATGCTCCGCGCGGTGTGGGACCTGAAGTCCGTCCAGAAGGTGCTCGCCGGCGCGTCGCAGCTGGGCCGGCTCGAGTTGGAGGCGCCGGGCGAGGGGGAGGGCAAAGGGACCCTGATCGAGTTCTGGAAGGATGGCGCGAAGGAGCCCCTCGGCCTGCTGCTTGGCAAGCGCCCCGAGAATGGCAACGGGCGTTTCGTGAAGTCGAGGGCGTCGGAGAACATCTGGCTCGTCTCCGAGAGTTTTTATCGGGTCTCGGGGGACCCCTTGGATTGGATGAAACGTGACCTGCCGGAGATTGGAGCGGCGAAGTCGCTGGTCGTAAAGGGGCCTGACGGGAAGGTGATCTGGGCGCTGACCCGCGAGAAGGACACCGAGGAGATGAAGTTGGTCAAGCCCGCGGAGGGGGAGGAGTTCGACGACGCGACGCATGGCTACACCGCCAAGAGCCCGGTGTCCTACGCGACCTTCGCGGACCTCGTCGCGCCCGATACCAAGCCCGCCGACAGCGGCTTGGACAAGGCCCGGGTGGCCGAGATCAAGACCTTCGACGATTTCACGTATACGCTGAAGATCGGATCGAAGGATGCCGAAAACCGTTACTTCGCGAAGATTGGCGTCAGCGCGAAGATGCCGGAGAAGCGCGAACCCGGCAAGGACGAGAAGGAAGAGGATACGAAGCGGCTCGACGAGGAGTTCAAGAAGAAGCGGGAGGATCTCCAGAAGAAGCTGGATGCGGCGAAGGCGATGGCCGCATGGGTATACAAGCTGGACGAGAGCCGCGTCTCGTTCTTCCTGAAGGAGAGGGCCGATATCCTCAAGAAGAAGGAAGAGAAGAAGGAAGAGGACAAGAAGGGCGAGTCGGGGGCGGGTGAGCCGATGGCGGGCTCGGAGAGTGCCCCCAAGGCGGATGCCGGGGCGAAGCAGGACTGACCGGAAGCTTCCCCCCGGTGGCATCTCGCAGAGACGCCCTACAAATTTTGTAGGCCGCCCGTGTCAGGCGGCAGCGGCGGAGCTGACTCGAAAATACGCCGTAACTCTCTAGTAGCGAAGGGCCTTCGCCCTTCGCCGGGGGATAGGCCGAAGCCGGAAGCGGCTTCGCTACAATTTTCCGCCCCGGTGGTGCCCCGCACTCGGGGCACGGGATCTGACGTGAAACTTCACTTTTATACGGGTTGGGCAGTCCGGTTCTCTTTTGACGCGGGTGGGATCGTGCGTCAGAAAGGGGCATGATCACCCGGGATAAGGCGGTGCCGATGGCGGCATGTTTGCGGTTTTTTGCGTTTGGGTTTTTGGCGAGTTGTGGCGCGGGGGGCGCTTGGGCTGCCGGGGATTGGCCGCAATGGCGTCATGACGCCAACCGTTCGGGCGCGACGGAGGATCCGGGACCCGGGGGTCCGGCCTTGCTGTGGGAGCGGGCTCTGCCCTTTCCCGATCCGGCCTATGACCACCAGTATCGGATGTGCGCGGACGCGTCTTACGCGCCCGTCGCCGCCGGGGGCACGCTATTCCTGCCATCGAATGTCTCGGACGAGGTGATGGCGCTGGCGTTGGAGACCGGGGAGATGCGGTGGCGCTTTCTTGCGGAGGGTCCGGTGCGGGTGGCTCCGGTATGGGTGGATGGCCGGGTGTGTTTCGGTTCGGACGACGGGTATCTGTACTGCGTTTCGGCGGACGGCGGGAGGTTGCTGTGGAAGGCGCGCGGCGCCCCGGAGGGTTTGCCGGATCGGCGGATGCTGGTCAACGGGCGGATGTGCTCGCGCTGGCCCGTGCGGGGCGCGCCGGTGGAGCGCGGCGGGGTGATCTTCTTCGGCGCGGGGATCTGGCCCGAGGAGGGCGTGTACGTGTGCGCCGTCAGGGCGGAGACGGGTGAGGTGGTTTGGCGGAAGGATAGCCTGTCTTACGTGAGGCAGGGGATGAGCGATCACGGGCGCGCGTACGACATCAGCCTTCCGCCGCAGGGGTATCTGGCCATTATCGACGGAAAACTCGCGGTGCCGAGTGGCCGATCCTTGGCCGCGTGGTTCGATCCGGCGATCGGTGCGATGGAGCCGTACACCTGTTTCTACGTGAAGACAAACCCCCCGCGCGGCACGTGGTGGGTGACCGGGATAGATCGTTATTGCGTCCAGGGGGGCAACTGGTTCGGGACGCGTCCGGACGCCGCGCCCGAGATGGATCCGGGGCTGCGGGAGGCGAGGTCCGCCCTCTTCTGGTCGAGTGAGACTCCGGAGAATGAGCTGTACGTCATCAGGAATCGCCCGTTCTTGAATGCGGACACGATGCGGCTTCACAACGAGAACTGGTACACGGAGCCTGTGTTGACGCGGGACGCGATCTATCAGTCCGAGTTTGCATCGGAATCCAAGTACCTGGTGCCGCGCGGGCACACGCGGGTGAGCTTTCCCGCCTACGACAAGATAGTCGCCCGGGATCTCCGGAACCCGAGGTGGGCCAGCGCGCGGCAGATGCATCTGGGGGCCGGCAGGAAGGCGGTGACGATCCCGAGGTTGGAGTTTCCGGTGATCTGGGAGATGGAATCGCCGTTGCGCGTCCTTGCGAAAGCCGGGTCCCAGCTATTCGCCGGGGGCAGCAACGTGGTGGCGTCCATCGCGATTCCGGAAACCGGGGAGAAAGCCCGGGTGGCATGGCAGGCGCGGGCGAATGGAACGCCGGTGCACGCGCTCGTTGCAGACCAGAAATTGGTGGTTGTGACGCACAGCGGTCGGGTCGCTTGCTTTGGGGCGGGAGGGAAGGGCGAGCGGGTGGTCGGGGAGGCGCGACCGGACGGTGATGTGGCCCACGGTTCACCGGCGGGCGGCTTTGGCCTGGTTCTGGGGTGGGGCGATGGCACTCGGGCCGAGGCGCTTGCGGGGAAGGAGCATTGTCGGGTCGTCGTACTGGAACCTGACGGGGCAAAGGCCGACGCGGCCCGTCGGGAACTCGCGGGGAGGGGGTGGCACGGGCGGAGGGTCCAAGTCCTCATGGGCGGGCCCGGATTGGTCGGCCTGACGCCATATTGGGCGAATCGGGTCGTGGGCGATGCGGGCGAGTTCTTGGCACTTGGCGAGGGTGGCATGGCCGCCGTTCTGGATGCGCTACGACCACACACCGGGGAGATGCGGCTGTGCAACGGTGCCGGCCGCTCCGATCGGGTCAGACCGCTGTTGGCGTCTCGAGGCGGATATTCCGTCAACGTAAAAGGGGGCGACCTGGTCGTCCGGCGGGAGGCGCCGCCGGATGGCGCCGCGGAATGGACTCACGAGGCGGGCGACGCGGGCAATGGCTTCGCCAGCGCGGACCGGCTGGTCAAGTGGCCGCTGGGAGTCCTGTGGTATTCGGGTGACATCGATCGCTATTTCACGCCAGCAACGCATTTCCAGCACGAGCGCAACCCGTACCCCCTCGTGATCGATGGACGCATGTTCATCATCACTGGCGAGAAGATCCACTGTGTCGATATCTATACCGGCAACTACCTCTGGCGGGCCGAGATGCCGCTCACCCCATACGTGAAGACACGATTCTTCGACAGCCGCCAGTACGGCCGTCCGACAGACCGCAATTGCGTGGTGGCAGAGGATTGGATCTACGTGGTTGGCGGCGACAAGGTGCATGCCTTTGACGTCGCGACCGGGAAAGAGACGCGGGTCATCGATATTCCCGAGCCCCTCAGGGGTCAGGCACACGGTCCCATCCACGGGACGCAGAAGATCCGCGCCCAGGGGCAATCCGGCGAGGTGCAGGGGGTCCCGGAATGGACGGAGGTCCGGCTCTCTGGCGACTTGCTGATCGCGCTGCTGGGGCGTCACCTCGCCGCGGTAGACCGGCACACCGGGGATTTGCGATGGACCCGGCAGAGCACCCGCGAGTCCACGACCTGCGCCATCGGCGAAGATCTGCTCTATGGCCTGGATTACGATCTGGCGGCCCGGGGCTCGGCGGGCAAGGAGATGGAAGGAAAGCTCTTTGCCATGGATCCGCGCGATGGATCAATCCGTTGGGAGAAGGCCGTCGGGTATGGGGCATCCCGCAATGATGGCGTGCGTGCGGAACTCGACCGGGTGTGGCATGAGCCGATCCAGCCGGTCTTGGCGCATAACGCCAAGCACGGCCTCATCGTGCTGGCCGCCAACCGGAACGAGTTGCAGGTTTTCCGGGGTGCGGACGGGGGATTGGCGTGGTCCGGACCACGGGTGACCCAGCAGGATCCGCGGCGCGTGTACGCGCCGGTGGTGACCGAGGACTATATCCTGCTGTCGGAGTACAAGGGGGCGTATGGTTACCTCTTTGACATCGCGACGGGCAAGGAGGTGGGGCAGAACACGGCCATTCCCCGGCCCCGGACCTGTGCCCGGGTGATAGGCAACAACCACCTCATGGTCTATCGCGACGCGGCCACCGAATTGTACGACATCGATGGCAACCGCATGATAGGACTCAATTCCATGAGGTCGGGTTGCACGACCAGCTTCATTCCCGCCGGCGGGGTCTTGGCGGCGCCGATGCTGGGCCACGGCTGCGTGTGCAATTACCCGATGTTTGCCTCCGTGGCCCTGCACCACATGCCGGAGATCGAGGGACACCGACCGGCATCGGTGCTGGCGTCATGGGCGAACCAGGCCGAATCGGGACTGTCCGGCGGCGAGGACGCCGACCGCGGTGACGAGGGTGGGGCGCCCGGCGAGGGGGCGAAGGCGGCCGCGCCGTTGGACGTCTCGCCATTCCAGGCACGGAATGCGACGGTCGAGCCTGCGGATGGCGGAATCCTCTTCCGGACCGCGAGCGACAAGGCGGGATATGCGGTGAGGCAGGCAGAGCCGCCGCTGGGGAAGGCGAGGTTTGAATTCACGGTGCGACGCGCCGAGGGGAAGTCCGGCGAAAAACGGCACGGCAATGCCTTCTTCGTCTTTGGACCGAGCGATAAGGCGGAGGATTGGACCGAGTGCCAGCTCTATTATGGTGGGAGAAGCAGCGTGGTCATCTCCGGGAGGGGTGTCGAACGAGTCGAGGAACCGATAAAGTTCTCCAGGAAGGGTGCCATGTCGGTGGCGGTGACGGTCGATTGCGGAGCGGGAACCGTCGTGGTGGAGACCGGGGGCCATGCGGTAACCGCGCGCATCACCGGAGGGATGGACGCCATCCGGTGGTATGGCTACGGCGGCGCGAATGCCGATAACGTGTTCGGCGCGATCCGGGTGCGGTGAGGGCGGCACCACCGGCGCGGAAAATGGTAGGCTGCGCCTTGGCGCACGCTGCCGAATCGAACGTCCGCGTGCGCCAAGGCGCAGCCTACATCGCGCCCCAATTTTCGAGTCAGACCCTCTCGGCGAAAGCGAGGATGACGGCGGTCAGGATGACGTTGCCGATGGCCAGCGGGAGGAAGACTTTCCATCCGAGTCGCATGAGCTGATCATAGCGGAAACGGGGCAGGGTCCAGCGGATCGCGATGAAGAAGAAGATGAAGGCCACGGTCTTGGCCGCGAAGACCAGGATGTTGCATAGGCCGGCGGTGAGATTGCCCTCGCCGGACGGGAGTAGGGGGAACCCGAGCCCGGGGAGGCTCCATCCGCCGAAGAAGAGCGTGACGGCGAGGGCCGATGCCGCGACCAGTGCCACGTACTCGCCGAGGAAGAACATGGCGAAACGGATGCCGGAATATTCCGTGTGATAGCCACCGACGAGCTCGGTCTCGGACTCGGGCAGATCGAAGGGAAGGCGGTTGGTCTCGGCGAAGGTGGAGACTAAGAAGATGATGAAGGAGATTCCCATGGGCACCCAGAGGGCGATCGAGGCCACAGACCAGCCATCGGCGATGATGGGGACTGCAAACCAACCACAGGCCTTCTGGTATTCGACGATGTCGGGGAGGTTGAGGGAGCCAGAGGCGAGGAGCACGGGTACGACGGATAGCCCGAGGGAGAGTTCGTAGGAGATGAGCTGGGCGCTGCAGCGCAGGCCGCCGAGGAACGGGTACTTTGAGTTCGAGGCCCATCCGGCCAAGACGATGCCGTAGACGCTGAGCGAGGCCACCGCGAAGGCCAGGAGGAGGCCCACGTCGATGTCGGCCACCACGCAGGCGATGGAGAGGTCGATGCCGAGCGCCCGGAGGTCGAGCACGCTGCCGAAGGGAACCAAGCCAAGGACCAGCAGCGGGGGCACGACGGCGAGGGCGGGGGCGATCCAAAAATAGAGGCGCTTGACGTGCGCCGGGGTGAACTGCTCTTTGAGGATGAGCTTGAAGGCATCCGCCACCGGTTGGCCCAGCGCCAGGGATTTCCCGAGGCCGATGATCGGGAGGCCCACGCGGTTCGGGCCGACGCGCTCCTGGATCAGGGCGCTGACCTTGCGCTCGGCCAAGACGGTATAGGCGACAACCCCCATGGCGGCGCCGATGACGCACGCAGATTTCGCCAGCGATATGCCCAGTGCGATCCAGTCCATATTCAGAAACCCCAATGAAAGCGGGGATGCGGCTGGAGGCAAGGCGTGTTTCGGGTGACGGAGATCCCAAGCCCCGCACGCGGGCCACCACCGGGGTGGAAAATGGTAGGCTGCGCCTTGGCGCACGCTGCCGAGTCGACCGTCCGCGTGCGCCAAGGCGCAGCCTACGTCGCGACCCAATTTTCGAGTCAGCGGCGCCGGTTCCAGGCGTCGGTGCCGTAGCGGGAGGTGGCGAGGTCGGCGGCTGTGGCGCGCTCTTCGGAAGAGAGGGTATCCGGGGGCGCCTGTCCGCCGAACAGGGTAGCGATCTCGCGACACAGGGCGTCGGGGAAGGCCGGGGACAGGTTCGGGGCTAGGATGCTGCCTTGGTGGAGGACGCCGTCGCGCGAACGGCGTTGGGCGGCCCCGGCAAGCTTCTCTCCGCTCGCGCCGATCACATCGAAGCGGACAGGTTTCTGGAAGCAGGAGGCGGAATCGACGGATGCGCAGCCATGGGACAGGGTGCAGGTGACGCCGGAAATCCGGAGCGCCCGGGCGACCGCCTCGTGCAGGAGCCGATAGCTGGCGCCGGTGCCCGCGACGGCGAGCGGGTGATCGGGTGGCAAGACGACGGTATAGGTGATGTCTGCGGCATGGTCCACCACGCCACCCCCCGTGAACCGCCGGACAAAAAGCCGGCCGGCGGGGACGACCGAGAGGGTCTGAAAATATCCGATCGAGACGGCGGGGACCGTCCATCCGTAGAGCCGCAGGACGGGACCGGCACGGTGGCGAAGCAGCGCCTCGTCGGCGGCCATGTTCCAGGCGGGTTCGCCTGGACCGTCTCGGATGACGCGGAGCATGGTGCTAGGAGGGTTCGACGCCGACGGGATTGACGAGGGAACCGATCTTTTCGATCTCGACGATCACGGTATCGCCGGGCTGGAGCCAGCGCTTGGGTTCCCGGGCCATGCCGACGCCGTGGGGCGTGCCGGTGAGGATCACGGTGCCCGGCAGCAGCGTCGTGCTGCCGCTGAGGAACGCCACGAGCGCCGGGACATCGAAGATCATGTCGCCGGTATCGCCATCCTGAAGGATCTCGCCATTCACCGTGGTCCGTATACGCAGTCCTGAAGGGTCCGGGATGTCGTCCCGGGTGACGATGCACGGGCCGAGGGGGCAGAAGGTGTCAAAGCTCTTCCCCCGGCACCACTGTGAACCTCCCCACTTGATCTGCCAATCGCGGGCGCTCACGTCGTTGGCGCAGGTATATCCCAGGACATATTCCAGGGCGCGGTCGCGCGAGACGTTCTTGCAGTGGCGAGCGATGACCACGGCCATCTCGCATTCGTAGTCCACCCGCTCGCTCGCGAGGTGGCTCGGGATGAGGATGGGATCGGCCGGGTTCTGGAGCGCGGCGGTCGATTTCATGAAGAGCACCGGATGCTCGGGGAGGGGGGCCTTGGTCTCCTCGGCGTGGCGGCGATAATTCAGCCCGATGCACAGGATGTTTGGGGGCACGATCGGTGCGAGCAACTTGCCCGGCCGGATGGGTTCGTCTGTAAGTTGGAAATCTCCTGGCGGGGAGCCCTCGATGCGGCGGAAGGTGCCGTCCCGCATTTCCGCGGCATACTCCGGGGTGCCGCTTGGCCCAATGTGTCGATAGAGTCGCATCCGGAGATAATAGTTACGGCGCGAGGGACAACAACTCCCAAGACGCGTCCCAGAACGCGCCGCAACAGGGCCGTCGCACGGGTCGCTCACGCTCCCCGCTACGCCGCTGCTGCGTTTAACGAGCGACATTTCGGCGTAGCCGCGAGCGCGAGCGAGCGGGGACCCATCGAAGCGTCCTATACAGGTGATCGGGCGTCGCCCAGTCGAGGGGATCGCCTTACGGCGCGTTTTGGGCGCGTGTTCCGCGTGCGCCAAGGCGCGGCTACACGCGACCCAATTCTCGAACCGGATCCCGTGCCCCGCGCGCGGGGCACCACCGGGGCGGAAAGTGGTAGGCTGCGCCTTGGCGCACGCTGCCGAAACGACCGTCCTGACACACGGAGCGGGTCCACGGCCTCACGGCCGTGGCCACGTCTGGAATTTTCGAGTCAGCGCCTCCCGTGCCGCTCGACGGCGTCGCCGGTGAGGGGGACGAACCGGACGGGGATGATGTTGGATTCGGAGAGGGTGCCGTCTTCGCGTTTCTCGATCACCTTGAGTTCCTGGTGCCCGAAGGTCTCGCCAACCGGGATGACGAGGCGTCCGCCGCCGGGTCTCAACTGATCCAGGAGGGGTTTGGGGACGTGGTCTGGGGCGGCGGTGACCATGATGCCATCGAAGGGGGCCTCGTCGGGCAGTCCAAGGTATCCGTCGCCGCAGATGACGCGCCCGGCGGGAATGGCGAACTGGGCGAGGCGCTCGCGGGCCTCGTCGGCGAGGGCTTTGACGATCTCGATGGTAAAGACGTTGGTGGTGATATGCGCGAGGATGGCGGCCTGGTATCCGCTGCCCGTGCCGATCTCGAGGACCTTTTGCCCGGGCTGCAGTCGGAGCAATTCGGTCATGAGCGCCACGATGTAGGGTTGGCTGATGGTCTGGCCGTGTCCGATGGGGAGGGGGTAATCGCCGTACGCCTCGTCGATCAGGCCCACGGGAACGAAAAAGTGCCTCGGTACCGCGCGCATCGCGTCGAGGACCCGAGGGTCCTGGACGCCCCGCGCAATGATCTGCTGTTCCACCATCAAGCGGCGCACCTCGGCGGGATCGTCGGCCCCGCTCGGGGCGCACCCCAGGGCGGAAGCGAGCAAGACGCCACCGGAGAAGAGCCCCACACGGGTTGCCTGAGAAACGATGCCCACCATATCACTTTCCAATATACGCCCGATGTCCCATTCCTCCAAGGGGCGCGGGGCCGAATGGCGCTAAGCAAAGGGGGGTGGGACGTTTGGCCAGAGCTGTGCCGGTATGCCTTCAATTGGGAGGGACGCCGGCCCGGCGTCCGCGTGCCACCCGCATGCGGGATGCCCCGGCCGACCCGGTCCGCGAGGCCGCGGGCCCTCCCAAACACGGCTCAATTTTTCGCCATTCGGGTCGGGGTCACGGTCGGGGAAATCGCTGTCCGCGAGCGTGAGCGAGCGGTGGATCGGCTCGCTCACGCTCGCCGCCACAGCCTTTGGTCCCTCGCCGCTATTGGTTGGTGGGCACCCAGGCCAGGCGGATGGCCTCGACGGAGATGTCCGATTTGCGCGGCGGAAGGGAGATCTCCTCGATGAGGACATCGTTCTCGTCGGGGGCGGCTTGCAGCTGCGCCAATTCTTCCGCGAACTCGGCATCGAGTTCCTCTCGCTGTTGGCGGAGGGCATCGAGGGATTCCTTGGCGCGGCCGATGTCGTCGCGCTGTTTGCCGGCGCGTGACATGCGGCCCATGGCGGTGCCGACACTGCGGATCTTGGTGACCGTCAGCCGGCGTGTCCCCAGCAGCGCGCCCAGGACCGAAGCCCCCGTGCTGAGCATCGACTGCATCTTGGCCTCCTGATATTCGGAGGCTTCCTTCGCCACCCGTCCTTCCGCCGTGCGGATCTTCGACTCCAGGGGCGCCAACTTGGCGGCGTGCCTTTTGCGGAGCTCCTCGACGGCCTTGTCGCGTTCGCCGCGAAGGGCCTCGCGAATCCGGATGCGGAAGTCGCCCGCGGATTCTCCGGGGTGCGAGGTGAGCTTGAGGGCAGGGCAACGGAGGAGGGTGAACTTTCTCTGCTGGTACAGATATTGGCTCAGGGACTTGGCCCAGGCCGCGTAGCTCTTGGATTGGAGGGCGCAGGCGGGCAGGTCGGCAAATCGGGCGCCGGTGGGCGGGGCCGGATGACCCTCAGGGGCCGGGCCTTCGCGCAAATCGCCCTGGTCCCAATCGGCGTCTTCCGTGCGGTCGGGGACGTCGAGCATCGCGTGGTAAGTGGCCCATTCATCGATCTTGGCGGCGGCGCTGACGAAATGCAGTTTCGCCTCCGCGAGCAGGGAGGGCCGCAGTTCGACATCGGCGGCGGACCTGTCCGATAGGAGGTACGCCTGGGGGATGTCGGACGGGACCGGGGGAGGGGTGGCCGCGGCACCGGCAGGCGCCGCTTCGGCAACGGGCGCGGCTTGGGACTCGGGCATGGCAGCCTTGCGCGGGGCCATGATTTTTTCGATCTGGGCGCGGGTCATGGGCCCGCCGAGGTAGGACAATGCCCAGCGGGTTTGGAATAGGGCGGGGGCATTGTCGTGGACGTTGTTCATGAGGAAGACGCGCTTTCCAAGGCCAGAGAGCATCTTGTCGATGGTCGGCCGGTCGAAGGCGCGTCCGGCGCCCTGGGTGGCGCCCTCGAGGCCGTCGAGAATTCGGGCCTTGTCGCGCTCGGTCTGGAGTCGCCCGAGGAACCAGGTGCCGCAGTTGGCGAGCCCCTTGTAGTCGAGGTCGACGGGGTTTTGGGTCGCAAGGACGCAGCCCACGCCGAAGGCGCGCGCCTGCTTCAGCAGGGTGAGCATCGGGCCTTTGGAGGGCGGGTTTGCCGTCGGCGGGAAGAATCCGAAGATCTCATCCATGTAGAGGATCGCGCGGAGGCTCGATGTGCCCGGCTGGTTGCGCATCCAGGCGATCGTCTCGTTCAACAGCAGGGTCACGAAGAACATGCGCTCTGGATCGGAGAGGTGCGCGATGGAGAAGATCGAGATGCGGGGTTTTCCCTCCGGGGTGTACAAGATCCTCTGGATGTCGAGCGGCTCGCCCTGGGTCCAGATGGCGAAGCCGGGCGAGGCCAGGAGGCCGTTGAGGCGCATGGCGAGGGCCGTGCGGTCCTTGCCGGGGTAAAAGGACTCCAGATCGAGGACGCCGAGGCGATCAAATGGCGGAGCCTGGATGAGGCGGATCAGGTCGGCGATCGAGGCGTCGCGCCCCCCGCGCCATTCCGCCTCGAGGATGTTGGCGAGGAGCATGTGCTCGCGGCTCTGGAGCGGGTCGGCGTCGATGCCCAGCAGCGCGAGGAGTCCCGAGGTCGCCCCGGTGATGCGCTCCCGGAGAACCTCCGGATCCTCGCGCAGCTTCGGCGGGGGGGCGGCGAAAGACTTGAGGACCGACACCGGTAGCCCCGCCTGCGAGCCCGGGGTGTAGATGGCGGCATCGGCGGCGTCGCGGAAGCGGGCGATGCGTTCCGGGCTCTGGCCCCATGCGGCGAGCCCCTCGCGCCAGGCCTGCGCCGTCTTGGCGGCTAGCGCCTCGGGCGCAATGCCTTGCCGGCCTGCCTCGGCCGGGTCCACCCACGGGGCAAAGTCCTCTGCGCGCAGATCGGGAAAGGCGAGCATCATGTTGGCGAGGTCGCCCTTGGGGTCGATGACGATGGCGGGGATGGCATCGATGGCCGCCTCCTCGAGCAGCGAGACGCAGAGGCCGGTCTTGCCGCTCCCCGTCATGCCCACGCAGAGCGCGTGGGTCGTCAGATCCTTGGCGTCGTAGAGGAGCGGGACCTCCGTCGGTTTTCCCGATGCCGCGTCGAATTCCCGGCCAAGATAAAACACCCCCAGCTTCTCGAAGTCAGTCATGGGGAAAATCTTTGCGCCCACCGCGCTCAGTGCAATTCTGAAATGTCGCCGCCACCGCCCCGGGGCGCGCGTCGTGATTCCGCCGGATCCAAAGCGGTGTGGCCGCTACGCCCTGCCACCGCCCAGCATCGGGCGCCCGCTAACCTCTGCGCCCGCGAAACAGGTCCGTCAGGCGGGTCTTCTGCGTTGTCCGCTCGCGGCGGATGTCCTCATACTTGATCGGCTGGACCTTCCCATTCTGTGAGGCGAAGAGCCGGGTCGTTGTCGTGTCCACAACCGGTGGCGCCAGCAACGCGCCAGCCGGGTCGAAATCGGTCCTCGGCCGGACCTCCACCACAAAATTGACCTCGCCGATCCGCAGCACATCGCCCTGATGCACCCACGCCTCCATCCCCATCACGCCGTTCACCCACGTGCCGTTGATTGACCCCAGATCCCGCACCCGCACGCCATCCGAGGTCACCTCGATCTGACAGTGGTACCGCGAAATCGTGGGATGGTTGATCAGCACGTCACAGTCCGGCATGCGCCCCACCTTCCCGCCCTCCTGCGGCAACGCGAACATCTGCCCGTGAAACCCTTGGCCCGTCCCACGGATGCACACCACCACCTCGCTCGGATTCAGGATACCCACCGCGGCTCTGGTTGGGCGAACTGCCATATGGAACGATGGATTTTTGCACGCATCCGGGCGCGCGCAAGCGCAAAAATGGAATATTTTGACAAATATTGTCGTGAAGGTCGTCGCATAACGCAACACTCTGGTGGTGAGTCTGTTGTAGCGAGTGCGGACACATCAGCGTCGATTTTGTAAGCACCCGGGGGGGATCGTGGGCGAGGCGGCCGCAGTCGCGGTGGTGAATGGCTCGACCGGTGGCGGGGGTGGCGGTAGTCATCTTGCACATCGACTTGCACGCAATTCCGTGGTGAAACGGCGTGAAATCTGAGGCGCGCGATCCTTAAAGCGGGGTCCTCATGTCGGTCAGGCCCAACGCGCCGTATCGAGATCGGCTCGAGGGCGGTGGCACGACGCTCATCTACGAGAAGATCCGCCCGGCACAACCTGGCCAAGAGCGCCCGCATCGAGTGAGGCGGGGGCGGCGCCCGGCGTCGCCCCCGCGGCTCAGTCTTCGTCGGTTTCGCCGCCCGCGGGGAAGAGTCCCGGGAACAGGAATGGGTGCGCCGCGGCCGGCCAGCGGAGCCGCAGGGGCCCTTTCGGGGTGTCGGAGAAAGCGAAGCCCTCGCCCACGACCGCCCGGATCATCCGCTGGGCGGTGCGCTCGGGGATCCGCAGTAGTCCGCCGACCGCGCCGCGCCGCAGGGCGTCGATTTCCGCGAGGTGGCCGACCAGTTCGGCCGCGCGGGAGGGCAGCGTGCCCTTTGCCTCCTCCATCCTCGCGACGGCCTCCAGCCGCCCGCGGAGACGATCCAGTCCCAGCAACTCGCCCATGAATCGCACCTGGTCCACGCATGTCTCCAGCATGTTGCGGCAGAGGGCGTGAAGCGCCTGTGCCGAGAGGCCCGAGGCTCCGGGTGCCGGCGTGTCGGCCTCCGAGAGCCAGCGCCAGTAGGCGCCACGCGCGCGGGCCAGTCCGCGGGAGAGGGCCCAGAGCCCACCGGCATCCTGGCCGCAGGCCCTGAGCCAAGACTGCGTGAAGAGGCGCGCCACCCGGCCGTTGCCGTCGGCGAACGGGTGGATCCAGGCCAGCCGGTGATGTGCCGCCATGGCGGCGATAAGCCCCCGTGGGGTCGGTCGAACCAGCGGCGCGTACGCCGCCTCGAACATCTCCAGCAGGCGATCCAACGCATCGGGATCGGGCGCGTCGTGTCGCCCGACGCTCACCCGGTCGCGGCGCAGCTGCCCGGGCGGCACGTCCGTCTGGGGGCCGCTCCCGATGTCGGCGACGCGCGCCGCGGGCGACAGCCGGCGAAAGATCTCCTCGTGTATCTTGCGGATCCATCCGGCCGAGGGGACCTCGGCGAGCGCGGGCGGGCTGGCCTCCAGGGCCGCCTGCGCCTCGACGTGCGCGCGGTGCAGTTCCTGGTTTAGCCGGCGGGAGGCGTCCCGGCGGAATCGCCCGCTAAGCGCCCGGTCGATGTCCTGGGGGAGCGTCCGGTGGCCCTCAATCAGGTTGGAGTAGTAGCCGTTCATGGACCGGACCAGTTCCACCACCGGCGCGCGCAGCGCCGGCCTCAGCCACCCGCCCAGCCGGCTGGACTCCGCGATGAGCGCCGTGGCCAACTCCTCCAACGCCCCGTCGTCGTCCTCCGGCACGATGGGCGCAAAGGGGCATGCCTCGGGTGGCGTCATGCCGCCAAATTGGCGGATCTTTTGGCGGATGGCAACGAATTATAATGCGCAGGAGGGAAATGTGTTATGAATGAATACAATGTTGTTTTAGTGAAATATGGCGGATCTTTTGGCGGATCTGTATCCCCAGGTTGTACCCCCAATGGCGCGCGAAAGGGATGACCGCGACCACCGCCCTCGGCACCCGCACGGAGACCGCGACAAGGTGGGGATCGGCTGGGACCAACGTCCCCTGCGATCCCGGCGGCTTCCTGTCGGTCAGCGTGACCAACGACAGCCGCAGGGTCTTCTTCCGGGAAGGGCTGGGAAAGTCGTGATGGTGCGACCGCCAGTATGCATCTGAGGAATCCGAGCCTGAGCCTGACCGATTCCGCAGTTGCGGGTGGTGGGACACCGTGGGAGCATGGAGGGGGAAGATGCCGAGAATAGCCCGAGTGGTGGAATGGCAGACACAAGGGACTTAAAATCCCTTGCCGGGAAACTGGCGTGCGGGTTCGAGTCCCGCCTCGGGCAGATTTAGCAGAAGCGTCACGCGGGGCGGAAGCGCACACGGCCGAACTGCAGGATGGCAACTTGCTGGTTAGTCGCGCGCGTCGGCAAATTCGAAGTCGCGGGTGGCGATGGCCATCCCGTTGCTGCGGGCATGGGCGGCAGTCGCGATGAGGAAGTGCATCCGCGATAGGGCAATGGCGAGGCCGACTGGCTGGCGTTGACTGGGGTTGGGTGGGGGGGATAGTTTGCGGCGAGGCGAAGATGAGCGCGAGGCTTTCGAGAGTGGTGGCGTATGCGGACCGGCTGTTGGGGCACGGGGTGGTGGGGGATTGGCCCGGGGCGCGGAACGGGTTGCAGTTGGAGAATGGGGGGCGGGTGGGGCGGATCGGCGCGGCGGTGGACGCGCACGAGGGGGTGATCCGGATGGCGTTGGCGGCCGGGGTGGATCTGCTGGTGGTGCATCACGGGCTGTTCTGGTCGGAGGTGGTGCCGCTGGTGGGGCCGAGCTACCGGAAGCTCTCGCTGGCGATGGGCGGCGGGCTGGCGGTGTACGCGTCGCATCTGCCGTTGGACATGCATGCGGGGATCGGGAACAACGCATTGCTGTGCCGCGCGCTGGGGCTCGGGTCGGGGCGTGCATTTTTCGAGGAGAAGGGATCGAAGATCGGGCGGCTGGTGTCGGGGCGGGTGGGGCGGGCGGCGTTGGTGAAGCGGCTGGAGCGAGTGCTGGGGGGCCGGGTGTTGGTGGCGGGGGCTGGGCCGGCGGTGTGCCGGAGGATCGGGGTGGTGAGCGGCGGGGCGGGGGATTCGGTGGCGCGTGTGGCGGCGGAGGGGGTGGACACGTTCATCACGGGGGAGGGCGCGCACTGGACCCACGGGCTAGCGGTGGAACTCGGGGTCAATCTGCTGTATGGCGGGCATTACGCTACGGAGACCTTCGGCGTGAAGGCGCTGTCGGGGCGACTCTCGCGGCGGTTCGGGGTGCCGTGGGTGTTTCTGGATGCGCCGAGCGGGCTGTGATCGCATGGTTACG
This sequence comes from uncultured Verrucomicrobiales bacterium, assembly GCA_964651705.1. Classification (GTDB taxonomy): domain Bacteria; phylum Verrucomicrobiota; class Verrucomicrobiia; order JADLBR01; family JADLBR01; genus JADLBR01. The sequence continues at coordinate 32,476 of CAZYWZ010000002.1, read as the reverse complement.
GGCGAGGACAGGGCGGCGGGCGCGTTCCGGGGACGGATCGCGGTGGTGGGCGCTGGGGCGGTGGGGTTGTATTACGGGGGCAACCTGGCGCGCAGCGGGATCGAGGTGCATTTCCTGATGCGGCGGGACTACGCGCAGGCGGTGGCGCACGGCATCGCGGTCGAGAGCCCGGGGGGGAATTTCGAGATCTTTCCGGCGCGGTGCCATCGGGATGCGGCGGCGATCGGGTCATGCGATCTGGTGATCGTGGCGGCGAAGGCGACGGCGAACGCGGCGGTGCCGGGGCTGGTGGGGCCGCTGGTGGGGGAGGGGACGGCGATCCTGACCCTGCAGAATGGCCTCGGGAACGAGGAATGGCTGGCGGGGCATTTCGGGGCGTGGCGGGTGATGGGGGGCGCATGTTTCGTCTGCCTGAATCGGGTGGGGCCGGCGCGGGTGGCGCACTACGACCACGGGCTGGTGGCGCTGGGGGAATTCTCCGGCCCGGCGGGCGAGCGAACGCGGGCGCTGGCGGAGGCGTTCCGGGGCGCCGGGGTGCCCTGTGAGATGACCGACGACCTCGCGCTGACGCGCTGGAAGAAGCTGGTGTGGAATGTGCCGTTCAATGGGTTGGCCATCGCCGAGGGCGGGGCCACCGTCGCCGATGTGCTGGCCGACCCGCGGCTGCTGGCGCGGGCGCGGGCGCTGATGGGGGAGATCCTGCGTGCGGCGGGCGCGCTGGGCCACCCGATCGATCCGGCATTCGCGGAGGAGATGCTGGCGCGCAGCCGGACGATGGGGCCGTATCGGCCGTCGAGTTTGCTGGATTACGAGGCGGGGCGTGAGGTCGAGGTGGAGGCCATCTGGGGCGAGGCGCTGCGGCGCGGGCGCGGGGCCGGGGTGGCGATGCCGGAGCTGGAGGGGCTCCACGCGCGGCTGACGGCCCTCTGCGCGGGTGCGGGGGTGGGCGCATGACGGCGGCCGACGCTGGCGGGGGCCCGAAGAAGTCCGGCGCTCCGGGGGCGCGCTTCTGGTGGACGGTGGCCTGCTGGTTCGCGCTCGACCAGGCGACCAAGTGGGCGGCGGCGACGTGGCTCAAGGACGCGCCGCCGGTGGTGCTGGTGCCCGACTACCTGCAACTGATTTTCAGCACGAACACGGGGGCGGCGTTCGGGATGCTGCGCAACTCCCCCGCGCTGCCGGTGCTGACGGTGGTGATCTTGTTCTGGATGATCTGGCTCGGGCGGTCGTTGCACTGGCGCGATTGGCGGGCGGAGTTCGGCGCCGGGATGGTGCTCGCCGGCGCGGCGGGCAACCTCTGCGACCGCGCGCGGCTCGGGCACGTCGTGGATTTCATCGATTTTTTCGTGGCGGCTTGGGACTGGCACTATCCGACCTTCAACGTGGCGGACAGCGGCATTTGTGTGGGGCTGGTGTTGGTGTTATGGTCCGAGGGAAGACGTGGAGACAAGAAGAAAGATGACCCCGCTGCAGGAAGAGGTGCTGGAGCTCAAGCGCCAGAAGAACGCGGTGATCCTGGCGCACAACTACCAGGTGGCTGAGATCCAGGACATCGCAGATTTCGTGGGAGATTCGCTGGGGCTCTCCTATCGCGCGAGGGAGGCGAGCGCGGACGTGATCCTGTTCTGCGGCGTGCACTTCATGGCCGAGACCGCGAAGATAGTCAACCCGGCCCGCAAGGTCCTCATCCCGGACATGGAGGCGGGCTGTTCCCTGTCGGAGAGCTGCCCGGCGGAGGCGCTGGACGCCTTCCTCGGGCGGCACCGGGAGAAAGACTACTACGTGGTGGCGTACATCAATTGCAGCGCCGGGGTGAAGGCGCTGAGCGACGTGATCTGCACCTCGGGCAACGCGGTGAAGATCGTGGGCCGGGTGCCGGCGGGCCGGGAGATACTGTTCGTGCCGGACCGCAACCTGGGCGAGTGGGTGCAGTCGCAGACGGGGCGGCCGATGCGACTCTGGGAGGGCGACTGCTACGTGCACGTGGAGTTCACCCACCAGAGCATCCTCGCGGCGCGGGAGGCGCACCCGGGCGCGCCGCTGGTGGCGCACCCGGAATGCACGCGCGCGGTGCGGATGCTGGCCGACGAGATCTGCAGCACCGAGAAGATGGTATCCTTCTGCCGCGACCATCCGGCGCGGGCGTTTATCATCGCCACGGAGAGCGGGATGCTGCACCGGTTGCGGAAGGAGATCCCCGGCAAGGAATTCATCGCGGGACCGACCGACAAGTGTGCGTGCGCGGAGTGCAAGTACATGAAGATGAACACGCTCGAGAAGGTGCGCGACGCGCTGCGGCGCGGGGCGCCGGAGATCGTGCTCCCGGAGGCGCAGCGGGCCAGGGCGCTGGTGCCCATCGAACGCATGCTTGAATGGAGCGCGAATTGATGGTTTGATGGTCTTGGCCGCGGGCGCGGCCAGCCGATGGAACCGAGCAGCGAGGCCGGGGCGCAAGCCGGCGACATGAGGAGGGGCGAGGGCGCGGTTGTTCCCGCAACCGAGGGTCGCGGGCCGGGTCTGCCTTTTCGGCTGAAGGAGAACGCGGATCTGCCCGGCGCCGTGCGGCGCGTGGGTGAGGACTACTGGCCGGAGGCGATGGGGGCGGCCGAGGCGCCGGCCCCGTTGCCGCCGATCCCCGAGCCCCCGAGCTTGGCGCCGCTGGCGCCGATGCCTCCACCCGAGATGTCGCCCATTTCGCCCCTGCCAGTAGCACCTGTCCAGCAACCTCCGCCGATGCTGCCGATGCCGGCGGCACCGGCGCCTGGCGCGCTCCTGGGAGAGGGCGATCGTGTGGCGGTGCCTCCCGCGCCTCCGGGTCTACCTCCGGCGCCGGCGTTGCCGTCGCCGGTCCCGCCGTCGCCGGTGGCCTGGGGCGAGGCGGGGGGTTTTCCGAGGCCGCCGAAGAGCGTGGCGGTGCCGGACGTGCGGGGGCCGGTATTTTTCGAGGCGCTGAAGGATCCGGTGAGCATCCTGATGGCGGTTTTGCTTGCCGCTGTGGTCGGGGGGATGGGCACGTATCTGGGTTGGCGGCTGGGCGGGGAAGAGACGCTGCGCCAGGCGCGGGAGGAGACCGAGAAGCGGCTGATTTCGGCGACGGCGGATGCCGAGGCGCGGCATTCCGAGTTGGAGAAGCAATTGCAGGAGGCGCGGGCTCGGGTGGCGGAGATCGAGCGGGCCAATGCCGTGCTCGAGCAGCAGGGCAAGGAGCGGGAGAAGGCCCTGGCGGCGGCGCATGCGATGATCGGTCCGCTTAAGGAGGAGATCGAGGGGCTGAAGCAGGCGAAGGCGCAGGGCGAGGGCGCGTCGGCGCAGGTGGGGGATCTGGTGGCGTTGCGCGGCGAGCAGGGGCGGCTGGTGGGCTTGTTGCGGGAGGCGGTGGGCGAGGCATGCGAGGTGGGCGAGGATGGCCCGTACGTTTTCGTGCGGCCCAAGGCGCCGCTGTACGCGGAGGGTTCCAACAAGCCGGCGGAAGCGATCATCGAGGCGATGAAGAAGGTGGCGGTCGTCGCGAAGGCCTACGGGGGTCCCTATCGGCTTCAGGTCGAGGGGCACACCGACTCGAGCCCGGGCCCGACGGTGGCGGGGCAGGGCTCGAATCTGCACGCCGGGGCGATGCGGGCCCTGGACGTGGCGCAGGTGCTCGCCGATGCGGGGGTTCCCGCCGCAAAGATGTCCCTCATCTCGCAGGGCGAGGCATTCCCGGTGCGCGGCGGGGCAGATGCCGCGGCGTCCAAGGCCAACCGGCGCGTCGAGATCGTGTTCGCGCCGACTCGGACGGTGGTGGCGACCGCGCCCGCGGCGCCCGTGGCGGAGACGTTGGCACCCGCGGGAGGCGCGGCGAGTCCCGCCGAGATGCCGGAGGCACCGAGGGCCATCCCGGTGGTCACCATCCCGCCCGAGGCCCAGACACCCCCGGCGCCGAACGATCCCGCGCCCGAGGCCCCGGCGGTGATCCAGACGGGCACGGTCCGCGAGGCGGAGGCGCCGCCCCAGTGATCCGGGAAACGCGGGCGATCCATTTGGAAGGAGTGCGATGAAGATCTTGCTGGCGGGCCTCGATGCGGCCTCTGCGGGGATGGCCGGGCAGTGGCTGCGGGAGGGCGGACACGACGTGACGTCCTGCGGGCCCGGCGAGGAGCGGCTCGTCTCCAACCGCTGGCAGCCGGAGGTGATCGTCATGCGCGCCGCCTCGCCGGGGGCGCTGACGCAATTCGTGGGTTGGTTGCGGGCGAGGCATCGGCTCGGCACGACGCGCGTGATCGCGGTACTGGGGGGCGAGGGCTCGGACGCTTGGGAGTGGGTGAAGGCGGGTGCGGCGGAGGTGCTGGCCTCGCCGATCGCAAGGGCGGATCTCGTCGCGCGGCTCGCGATGCTCGGTGCGGAGGGAGGGGCGCGCGGGCAACTCGAACAGGCTAAGGGCGAGGCGGCCCGCGCCAAGGCGGAACTCGAGTCGGCGCGGCGCGCGGCCCAAGAGGAGAAAGAGGTTGCCGCGGAGGCGGGCCGGGAACGCGACAGGCTGGCCGATGAATTGCGGCGGGTGTCCGGGGACGCCGCGCGGCAGGCGGCGCGCCTGTCGGAGGTGGAAAAGGCCCTCGATGAGGCGCGAGGCAAGCTCGAAAAGGCATTGGGCGATCTGGCGGCGGAGACCAAACGGGCGGCGGGCCTGACGGAGGGAGCGGCGCGCGCGGCGCTGCTGGAGAAGGAGCTGGACGATCTGCGCGGGGTGTTGGCCGATCTCAAGGAGAAGCACCAGGCGTCGGTGGCGCGCGCGCCGGCGGATGGGGCGGTCGCGGAGGCGCTGGACAAGGCGCGCAGCGAGCTGAGGGCCCTGCGGGTGGAGTTTGACGAGGCGCAGCGGTTGCCGGTGCGGCTGCTGGAGGCGATCGGGACGGCATTGGCCGAGGGCGTGATCCTGCTGGAGCGCGCCGCCCCGGGGAAGGAGCCGACCGTTGTCTACGCCAACCCCGGCACGGAGCGGCTCACGGGGCGCAAGCGATCCGAGATGACGGGGAACCCGCTGTGGTTCTCGGCGTCGGATGCCGAGTTCGACTGGGATTCGCGGGAGCCCGCGCTCTTCCATCGCGAGGAACCGAAAGAGGGCGGGGGAAACCGCCGATTGAAGGTGGAGGTCTTGCCCGTGCGGGGCGTCGCGGGCGGGCGGATGCTCTGGGCGATGGTCTTTTCCGAGCAGGTCGCCGAGATCTTGGTGCGGGCGCAGGGGCCATCGCTCTCGGCGAGATTGCTGACCACGCCGATGCCCTCAGCGGGCGGGGCCCCGGCGCGGCGCGTGCTGCTCGCGCGCGATGCGGGCCAGGTCAACCCGCGGCTGGCCGGCGTGTTTCGGGACGCCGGTTTCCAGGTATCCACCGCGGAACCCGGCAGCGGGGTGATGGAGAAGATCCACGAGGGGGATTTCGATCTCGCGGTGGTCGAGATCAACCGTCCCGGGCCGTCGGGCCCGGGGATGTTGCGCGTGATGCGGCAGCGCCTGCCGAAGCAGCGGGTGCTGGTCGTGAGCCGCCTGCTGACCCTGCGCCAGAAACAGGAGATCGGGCGCCTCGAGATCCCCGAGATCGTCACCGAAGAGCTCAGCGGGCCCGAATTGCTCCAGCGGGCCGAGGCCGCGCTGGGTTGAGAGGGGTGGCTTTGACGGGCGTAGCGGGGAGCGTGAGCGACCCGTCCCCCCGGCGTAGCGGGGGCATACCGCTTGACGGTTGGGGGATCGCTGCCATGATCAGGTAGTTATGTGGTTGACCGCGTTGCAGACGGCGGCGGCGGGGGTGTACCTTGGCGCGGCGGCGACCTCGGGCACGTGGAACTGGGATCTCTTCGAGCTGGAGGGGAGGGACTACGTCTCGATCGAGCAGGTGGCGGAATTCTACCGGTTGCCGCAGCCGGCGCGGAATGGGGATTCGGTGACGATTGGTTCCGGGGACAGGGGGATCGACCTGAAGGTGTCGCGGCGGGAGGCGATGGTAAACGGGGTGCGATTTTCGCTGTGCTTTCCGGTGGCGGAGCGCAACGGGAAGCCGATGCTGTCGCGGAAGGATCTGGTGAAGGTGCTGGAGCCGCTGATGCGGCCGGAGCGGATCGCGTATGGGAAGGCCTTCAAGACGGTGGTGATCGACGCGGGTCACGGCGGGAGCGACAATGGCGCGCGGAGCCGATATTGCCCGTCGGAGAAGGACCTGACGCTGGCGGTGGCCAAGAGGCTGCGGCCCTTGCTGGAGGCGGCGGGCTTCAGGGTGGTCATGACGCGCACCCGGGACGAGCAACGGTCGCTGCCCGATCGCGCGGCGGTGGCGGATAACTACGAGAACAGCATTTTCGTGAGCATCCATTTCAACGCGGGGAGTTCCGCGGCGCGGGGTGTGGAGACATACGCCTTGGCGCCGGCGGGTTCGCCGTCGACGGCCTCGGAGCGGCTGAGGATATCGGACTACCAGTCGTTCAGCGGCAACGCGAATGACGGGAATAACATCCTGTTGGCGGCGTCGGTGCACCGGCGGATGAGCCAGATGTGGGGGCAGGAGCGATTTGACCGCGGGGTGAAGCGGGCGCGGTTCGTGGTGCTCTACCAGAACAAGCGGCCCGCGATCCTGGTGGAGGGGGGATTCGTCTCCAACCCGGAGGACGCGAAGCTGATCTCGAATCCGGATTTTCAGCTGAAGATGGCCGAGCACATCAAGATGGGCATACTGGACTATCAGTCGCTGCTCAACGAGGGCGTGCAATACGAGCCGGGGATGATGATCGTGATGAACCGGGAGGCGGAGGCCGTCGAGGTGCCGCTGGTCGAGACATCGCCGGCCGCCATGATCCCGCGCGGGGGGCTGCCGATCACGACGGTGGCGATCGGGACGAACATGCTGGACGTGACGCCATTCCGGCCGGACGATTTCTGATCGCGGGATGAGTGCGATGGGCGGCGAGCGGGGGCAATCCCCGGCGGGTGTGGGGGCGGCGGCCGGGGTGCCGCGGGAAAACCCGTGGCTGAGCCTGCTGCTGAACATCGTGGTCCCGGTGGCGATATTGAACAAGCTCAGCGACGCGGAGCGTCTGGGGCCGACGTGGGCGCTGGTGGCGGCGCTGGTCTTTCCTCTGGGCTACGGGATCTGGGACCGCGTGAGGCGGCGGCAGTGGAACCTATTTTCCGCGGTCGGGCTGGCGAGCATCCTGCTGACGGGGGGCATCGGCCTGCTGCGCCTGGACCGGATCTGGATCGCGATCAAGGAGACGGCGATCCCGCTGGTATTTGGCGCGGCGGTGGTCGGCACGATCGGGTCGCGGCGGCCGCTGGTGCGGATGCTCCTGCTCAATCCCTCGGTCATCGACACCGCGGCGGTGGATCGGGCGCTGGAGGAGAGGGGCAGCCGGGGCGAGTTCGATGCGTTGCTGGTGCGCGGCTCGTGGATGGTGGCGGCCTCGTTCCTGCTGAGCGCTTGCCTGAATTTCTGCCTGGCGATCTGGGTGTTGCGCAGCGACCCTGGGACGCCGCAGTTCAATCAGGAGCTGGGCAAGATGACGGCACTGAGCCTGCCGGTCATCAGCCTGCCCTGCCTCGTGGTGACGGTCCTGGCGCTCTGGTACGTCCTGAAGGGCACCGAGCGGACGACCGGGCTGTCCCTGGATGTGATCTTGCGCGGCGGGGATAAAGGGGCGCCGGCGGAGCACGGGGATCCGCCGCGGGTCTGAGAGACGCGGGTCGTGTCGCCTCAAGCAAAAACGACACCGGGGGCTGATGCTCTTGGCGTGACCCGGCGGGAGTAATTCGTATTGACGTGGGGGGGCGGGACGGGCACGCTCGGGCCTGAGTTTGGGATAATTCAGTAGAAAGGGGAAAGGCGCATGCGTGCGACACGTGTCGGGTACGTCGGGTTATTTGTATTTTCTGGAATGTGCGGGTGTCTCCGCGCGGAGGGGGGTGGCGGTCTGGGGTCGGTGCTGGATGAACCCAGCGACGTGCGGGTGCCGCCCGAGTGGAGCGGGTCGATCACCCTCGGGGGCCACGTCAGCGAGGATCTGACCGATGGCTTCGTTGACATCCATGTGCCGGTGTGGCGTCCCGGGGGGCACTCGCTCTTCCTGAACCCAAAGGTGCTTGCGACGGATGACTCGCGGGAGCGATACAGCCTGGGCGGCGGATGGCGATGGCTGCTGCCCGGCCCCGAGGTGATCTTGGGGGCGAGCGCCTATTGGGATCATCTGGAGAGTCCGCGGGGCTTCGAATACGAGCAGTTGGGGGTCGGCGCGGAGGTGCTGACCCGATGGGTCGACGCGCGATTCAATTACTATCTTCCCGAGGAGGGCGTGCGGACTGCCGGCGACTGGGCCACGGAGGAACTGGGCACCTCGGATCCCGCGCGGGAGGGGGATTATCTGGTGACCGAGACCCGGTACCGGGATTCCTGGTGGTGGCACAGGGAGGCCGCGCTGGAAGGATATTATGGGGAGATCGGCTTCCTGGTGCCGGGCCTTGATCGATGGGCGGAACTGCGGTTCTTCGGCGGCTATTACAGCTACGAGGCGGCCAGCGACGATCCCGCGTGGCAGCCGTCCTACGAGGGCTTCAAGGCACGCGCGGAATTGCGGTTGCCCCCGGCCGTGACCCTCGATGTCGAGTATGTCGATGACGCGGAAATCATGGGCGGCAACTGGATCGGCGGGGTGCGCGTCACGGTGCCGTTCGAGGTGGGAAATATCTTCCGGGGCAAGAATCCGTTCGAGGGGATCGGGGAGATGTTCCGGCCGCGGCGGAGGGAGTTTGCCGAGCGCATGGGCGAGATGGTGATCCGTTCTCCGAGGGTCGCGGTCGCCGAGGAGGGCGGCAGCGGGTCATGGGTGAGCAGCATGACCCACTACACCTATGCGCCCGAGGGCGGAACGGGCAGCCCCGGGGGCGGTGGCGGGGTGATCATCTTCAACGGCGGCGGGGCCGGGAGCTATGGCGGCGCGATGGACGGTTCCCTGAGCCTGGCGGGCGCGAGCATGGTGATGCGGCCGAGTTCGTCATCCGGTTCTCTGTATCCCTATGTGGACTGGGGGGCGGTGAATCCTATGCCGAGGCCGGGGGCGCTCATCGTGACGAATGCCGCCTTCTTCGTCGGCGGTCCGATCACGCCATGAGGGCGGCGGTTCCACGCGCGGCCCGGCTGAAGGGTGGCATGGCGCACCGCATCATTTCCAATTCCGACAGGCTGTTAGGGGGAAACTTCATTCCCGGTGCCGCCTGACACAGGCGGCCTACAATGGCGTCTCTGTGAGCCGCCGCCGGGGGCGAAGTTTCATGTCGGGCATACTGCCCGCGTGCGGGGCAGCACCGGAAAAAAGGGGCGGTCGACCCCTCGCAGAATCTCCAGCCTATGGGCGCGGCGGCGGGAGTGGGCTGGCGGCGTCGGCGATGTGGATCGTGCGTGTCGGGAAAGCGAATTCGATCCCGGCGCGGCTGAATTCGCGGAGGATGTCGAGGTTGAGGCGCTCGGAGAATGCCATGAATTTCCAGTAGTCGGGCGGGTGGTACCAGTAGATGACGAGGAACTCGAGGCAGGACTCCTGGAATTCGCTGAAGTGGACGCGCGGCGGGAAGTCGGGGTGGATGCCCTCGTGATTTTCGAGGAGGCGGACGAGGATGATGCGGGCCTGTTCGATCTTGGTCGGGGCGGTGCCGTAGGTGATGCCGATGCGCATGAGGCGGCGGATGTGTGGGCGCTTTCCGATATTATGGATCGTCCGGTTGGCGAGTTCGCCGTTGGGGATGGCGACGAGGTGGCCATCCAGTGTGCGGATCTTCGTGGACCGGAAGCCGACGCTCTCGACGGGGCCGTCGTGCCCATCAACCACGATGCGCTCCCCGAGCGCGAAAGGCTTGTCCAGCAGGATGGATAGGGAGCCGAAGAAATTCTTCAACGTCTCCTGCGCGCCGAGTGCGATGGCCAGTCCGCCGATGCCGAGGCCGGCGAGGAGCGAGGATGCGGATTTGCCGCTGAGGATCGTGGAGATCTGGACGATGGCGAGGACGATGACGGTGATCTGGAGGGTCCTTTTGGCGACGGGGATGAGCATGTCATCCAGATGATTGCCCGAGGCGCGGGCGTGGTGTGTGAACCAGGCATTTGGCACATCGACGAGCCGATAGGCGACATGGGCCATCGCGAGGGTGATCAGGATCTGGGCTACGGCGTCGGCGAGTCCGCGGATGCCGGCGTCGAGATTGAGCCACTGCAGGGCGATGGCGAAACCGAGGGCGCCGATGAGCGAAGGGCCGGCCTCGGCGAGGGCGGCGAGGGCGGCGCGCACCATGGGCCGGGTGTCGGCAGACACGCGGCGGCCCCAGGCGTCCAAGCCGTACCGCAGGATGCGCCCGCCGAGGAGGGCGACGAGGAGGGTCACGGCGAATGCGATGATCCGGGCGGGTGAATTGCCCGCGAGTTCAAACTGCTGTAGCCACGGTTGCATGTGGTAGCTCGTTGCGTCAGATTTTCGAGTTAAAGCAACCGCGCGAGTTCCTCGACGCGGCGGGCAAAGAGCCCGAGGGCATTTTCGACGGGGTCTGGGGATGCCATGTCGACACCCGCGGCGCGGAGGGCGTCGAGGGGCATGAGGGAGCCCCCGGAGGCGAGGAAGCGCAGGTAGGCATCGCGGGAGGCTGGGGTGGGATCGTTGAGGACCCTGGAGGCGAGGGCCATGGCGGCGGAGATTCCGGTGGCGTATTTGTAGACGTAGAACGCGGAATAGAAGTGTGGGATCCTGAGGCACTCGAGCTCGAGTTCGGGGTCGATGGCGAAGCGTGGCCCGAAGTAGTCATCGAGGAGGCGGCGGTAGGTGGCGCGGAAGGCGTCGAGGGTGAGGGGTTCGCCGGACTCCTCCATGGCGTGGGTGATCTTCTCGAACTCGGCAAACATCGTCTGGCGGTAGAGGGTCCCGCGGATATCGTCGATCTGGCGATTGATGATGTAGGCGCGCATGCGGCGGTCCGCGGTTCGCTCCAGGAGGTGGTGGGTGAGGAGTTCCTCGTTGAAGGTGGAGGCGACCTCGGCCAAGAAGATGGGGTAATCGTAATCTTGGAACGGCTGGCGTCTCTGGCTGAGCCAGGTGTGCATGGAGTGGCCGGCCTCGTGGGCGAGGGTGTAGACCTCGGCGAAGACGTCGCGCTTGTAATTCATGAGGATGAAGGGCGGGTTGCCATACGAGCCCGACGAGAAGGCCCCGGAGCGCTTGCCCCTGTTCTCGTGGCGATCGATCCAGCGCGAGGCGATGCCCTCTCGAAGGGCGCTGACATAATCCGATCCGAGGGGGTCGAGGGATTCCAGGACGAGTTCGGCGGCCTGCTCGAAGGGGTGGTCGGTCGCGATGTCGGCGACGAGGGGGACGTAGGTGTCATAGTGATGTATGGCGTCGAGGCCGAGGGTGTGGCGCCGGATCTCGAGGTATTCGAACAGGGGATCGAGGTGGCGGCGCACGGTGGCGATGAGGTTTTCGTAGACCGTCACGGGCACGTCGTCGGCGAATAGTGCGGCAGCGATGGCCGAGGGATGATTGCGGGCGCGGGCCTCGAAGACATCGGCCTTGATGGAGGAGGACAGCATGGCGGCGAGGGTGTGGTCGTGATCGGCGAACTCGCGGTAGAATTGATGGAAGGCGTCGCGGCGGACCGCGGGGTCGCGGCTCATGAGGAAGGAGGCGAACGAGGATTGGGAGAGCTCCCTGGTGCGTCCCTTCTCGTCGCGCAGGGAACCGAAGGTCATGTCGACGTTGGTGAGCTGGGAAAAGGCGCGGTGGTGGCCCGCGATGGGATCGCGGCAGAGCGCGAGAAGGCGCTCCTCGCGCTCGGTGAGGATGTGGGGCTTGAAGCGGCGGATCTTGCGGAGGGCGTTGCGCCATGGGGCGAGGGCGTGGTCCGCGGCGAGGGCCTCATAGCGCTCGTCGGGCAGGGCGAGGAGTTCCGGCTCGAAGAAGGCGGCGGTTTCGGCGGCGCGGGTGCGGGCCTGCTCGAGGCGGGCCTTTCGCGCCTGGGCGGGATCATGGCCGCCATCCTCGGCCACGCGCAGGTACGCGTAGTGGCCGAGGCGTTCGGATAGGAGGTTCAGGTCGCGTTGGGCCTCGAGGCATTCGAGCAGGGTCTGGGCGGAGGCAGTGAAGGCGCCCTTGAACCGGACGAAGGCGGGGTATGCCGCCTCGAATTCGCGGAAGGCGATTTCCCATGCCGCGTCGTCTGGGTAGAGGGGGGTGAGGTCCCAGGTGTGGTCGGTCGGGACCTGGGCGCGGGAGGGTATGGTCTCTGGGGCGGTGGTGGCCGGGGCATCGTCTGGCATGGCGGGAACAATGGGGGGATGTGCCGGGGGCGCAAGCGCGGGCTCGCTTTCCGGATTGCGGGCGCGGAGGGTGTTGCGCCATGTTATCGGGGATGGAATTCACTCCCGAGGGGGTCCGTATCGCGCTGATGCTGGGGATCCTGGCCCTGGCCATGGTGGCTTTCGTGCGGGAGTGGGTCGCGCCGGAGCTGGTGGCGATGAGCGCGTTCGTGGCGGTCATGGCCCTCGGGTTGCTGCCGGTGGACGACGCCTTTCAAGTTTTCAGCTCGGATGCCCCGATCACCATCGCGGCCCTGTTCGTCCTGACCGGGGCGCTCGAGAGGACCGGGGCCATCGAGTTCCTGGGCAATATCTTTGGGGGGGCGGGGCGGATGCCGGCCTGGCTTTCGGTGGCGCTGATGATGGCGGTGGTCGCGGCGGCCTCGGCATTCGTCAACAATACGCCGGTGGTGGCCATCTTTCTTCCGGTGGTGATGGGGATTTGCCGGAGGCACGGCATCGCGCCGTCGAAGATGCTGATCCCGCTCTCGTATGCGGCGGTGCTGGGGGGCTGCTGCACGCTCATCGGGACATCGACAAATCTGGTGGTCAGCGGCGTCATCGACCAGAAGGGTCTCGCGCCGCTGGGGATGTTCGAGCTGACCCGGGTGGGCCTGCCTCTCGCCGTGCTCGGGTGCGGTTACGTGGTGCTACTGGGCCCGCGGCTGCTGCCGGATCGGCTGACGGTGACCTCGATCCTGGGAGAGGACCAGCGGCGGCACTTCCTGTGCCACGTGCTCGTCAACCGCGACTCCGGGATGGTGGGAAAGCGGCTGGTGGAGACGGCCTTTGGGAAAGAGCCCTCGACGTATCAGGTGATCGAGGTGAGGCGCGGCGGTACCCGGCTGGCGCTATCTCTCGACGAGGTCGTGGTGGAGGCGCTGGACCGGGTCTTGGTGTCGGTGTCCGACCGGCTCATGGTGCAGCAGGAGGGCGCCGGGTTGCCGAGTCTGGATCCCTCCGTCGAGCGCAAGCTCGGGGTCGAGAGCCTCTCGACAATCGAGGGCGGCATCGTCGAGGGGATCGTGGCCCCCCACTCGCGGTTGGTCGGCAAAAGCCTCCAGGACGCTCGATTCCGGCAAACGTATGGGATGGTGGCCCTGGCCGTGCACCGGCGCGGCATGAACCTCACGGAGGATTTCGCCCGCGAGCCGCTCCAGTTTGGCGACACGATCCTGATGCTCGGTCCGAAATCCACCTTCGATCATTTGCGCGCGGTGGGAGACCTGATGCTGCTGGAGGACCAGAGGCCCCCGCGCGAGATCGGGTCCCGCACCTTCGTCGCGATGGGCGCGCTGGCGGCGGTCGTGCTCGCGGCGACGCTGACGCCGATCCCCATCGTGGCCCTGGCCACGGCGGCGGCGGTGCTGGTGATGCTTATGAAATGCATCGAGCCGCAGGAGGCCTACGCGGCGGTGGATTGGTCTGTGATCTTCATGCTCTATGGGATGATGGCCGTCGGGGCGGCGATGGAGAAGACCGGCACCGCGGAGTGGGTTGCCAGCACCATGCTCGGCGGGGCTCAGGTCTTCGCGCCGAAGGCCATCCTGCCCTATGTCATGCTCGCCCTGATCTACGGCCTCTCGCTTTTCATGACCGAGATCCTCTCCAACAACGCGACCGCGCTGATCATGGCCCCGATCGCCATCAGCACCGCGGCCAAACTGGGTGTGGAGCCCCGGGGGCTGATCATCGCCGTCGCCATGTCGGCATCGCTGGCGTTCGCGTCGCCGATCGGATATCAGACCCACATGATGGTCTACGGCCCAGGGGGCTATCGGTTCCTGGATTTCGTGAGATTCGGGCTGCCGCTCAACGTCATGATGTGGGCCGGCGCGTGCCTGCTGATCCCCGAGGTCTGGCCTTGGTAGGGAGGGCGAGATTGGTGCGCCTGGCGAGGGTCGAACTCACAACCTTTGGCTCCGGAGGCCAACGCTCTATCCAATTGAGCTACAGGCGCGAAAAGGCGATGCAAACGAACGGGACTAGTGTACACGGCCCCGGAGGCGGCGCAAGTCTTTCAGAAGGCGCGTGGGATAGGGGGAAGGGGGATTTCCGGCAATTCCGCTCGACCGCCGGGGACCCGCTAGCGAAAATACCCAGTTGGAGGTACGGGTCCGGGCGTGGCTGGCTCGCCAAGGAAGGGCGTGGGTGTCTGGCCCGCCGGGCCGGCGTGGGATTATTCCTATCCCACGATCCTCCCATGCCGTCGCGCCGCCCGGCGTTCATTCGAGTGTCATGGGCGGTATGGATGCTCGGAAAAATCGCGATCGGCGAACCCTCCGATAGAGCCCGAGGGGTGCCAGGATGCGAATAGCGGCCGTGACCACCTTCAACCGCAAAGGTTGGGACGCGTATGGCCGAAGGATGGTGCGCAGTTTTGAGGAGATGTGGCCTGGAGATATCCCGCTGTGGGTTTATGCCGAGGGTGTTCCGGAATGTGAGGGATCGATCGACCTGATCGAAGCCTATCCGGCTCTGCCGGGATGGCGGGCGCGACATAGTCGCGAGGCGCACCCTGAGGCGCACGGCAAGACGAGGGATGGGTATAGCTTCCGTTTCGACGCGGTGCGCTTCTCGCACAAGGTTTTCGCCCAGGCGGTGGCGATGCGCCGGGCGATCGCCGAAGGGTTTGACCGCCTGATCTGGATGGATGCCGACACCGTGACGCTGAGGCCGATTCCGCGCAGTTTCATCGAAGGTTTGCTCCCGCAGGGCGCGGATGTCGCCTATCTCTCGCGAGCCAAGCGGAAGAAGGAGAACCGGCGCACGACCGAGAGCGGCTTTATCGTGTATAGCACCAGCGAATTGGCGCGGCGCCTGGTTTTCTGCCAGGAGGCGCAGTATCTGCACGACGGGGTTTTTCAGTTGGCCAAGTGGCATGACGGGTTTGTTTTTGATCGATGTCGCGAATTCCTGGAGGCATCCGAAGGATTGGTCGGGCATAGCCTTAGCGGGGGCTTTGAGGATCAGGGCCACCCGTTCGTCGCCGGACCGCTCGGTGAATTCATGGACCACCTGAAAGGCCTCGGATCATGGCGGAGCGATATCAGCAATTGGAAGGGCTGATCGCCGAGGCGAAGCCGACGACCATCGTGGAGGTGGGCGTGCATCGCGGGCTGCGCGCCAGGCAGATGATCGAGCGGGCCTTGCTCTGCGGCGCGGGCCGTGTCCGCTACATCGGTTATGACGTTTTCGAAACCGAGGGCGCGGCATTCCACGAGGCGGCCTTCAATACCAAAGGCATCCCGCTTGAGGAGGAGGCGCGGCGAAATATTGGGAGCTGGGACCCAGGGCTGGTGCAATGGGAATTGATCGTGGGCGATACGAGGAAGACCCTGCACGGGAGGCACGTCGCCGCCGATTTCGTATTCATCGATGGGGACCACCGTCGCGAGGTTATCGCGGGGGATTACTCGGCCTTCCGGGGTGGCATGTTTCGCGCCGGCGCGAGAATGATCGTGCTGGACGACTATTATCGCCCGGATCGCAAGGGGCGGGTCCCTGATCTCGAGAGGGTGGGATGCAATCGGCTTGTGGATCGCTTGCCTGCCAGGTGCGTGGAGATTCTCCCGAGCGAAGACCGGGTGAAGGAAGGTGGGGTGGTCCACCTGGCTGTGGTGAGGCTCGGCCGGGGCTGGCGCGTCTTTTTTGGCAACTTTAGCGGATCTGGCAGGTTAGAGTTTCGATGAATACGCGCGTGCTCTGGACACTGGTCGCGCTCCTGATCGGCACGGGGAATTCGCCCGCGCAGGGCGCGGCGATGGAGAGTCGGCTGGCCCGGGCGCTGGAACTGTATCCCGACGCGGACGCGGACAAGGACGGCAAGCTGACGATGGCCGAGGCGCTGGGCTATGTCGCCGAGCGCCCGGAACTGGCGGCGCTCTTGGGCGAGATGCGCGGGGGCAAGAGGAAGCCGAAGGTCGTGCCTCCCGCGGCGCCCTTGCCCGGGGCGGCCGATCTTCCCCCTGGGCCCCGGGTGTTCGTCTGCGCGCACAGTTTCATGATATTCACGGCGGGGCAGTTGCCCGCTATGGCGCATGCGGCGGGCATTGGCTATCGCGATGCTGGGCGGCAGATGATCGGTGGGTCCCGGGTGATCCAGCACTGGAATGTGCCTGACGAGGAGAACATGGCCAAGGCGGCGCTCCGGGAGGGGAGGGTGGACGTGCTCACGCTATCGCCGCACATGCTGCTCCCCGACGAGGGCATCGACCACTTCGTGAGGCTGGGGATTGAGAAGAACCCGGGGCTGCGGGTGCTCGTGCAGGCATCGTGGCCGGCGCGCGACGGTGAATTTGGTGGCGGGTTTCGGAATGGGAAGCGGGATGAGGGGACGGAGGAAAGCCTGCGGAAGATGGGCGAGGGTTACCGGGCGACATGGCTCAAGGGGCTGGAGGCGCAGGTGCGGTCGCTGAACGCCTCGATCGGCCGCGAGGCCGTGGGCATCATCCCGGTGAGCGATGCGGTGCTCGCGTTGCGCGAGCGGATTGCCGGGGGCAAGGCGCCGGGCCTGAGGAGGCAGACGGATCTGTTCCGGGACGACCTTGGTCACCCGCTCCCGCCGCTGGCGGCGCTGGTCACCTACTGCCATTTTGCCAACATTTTCGGGCGCAGCCCGGTCGGCCTTCCCGTGCCCGAGACCCTCAAAGGCCTGCCGCAGGCGGAGGAACTCAATGGCATGTTGCAGCAGATCGCCTGGGACGCGGTCACCCGGTATCCGATGAGCGGGGTGCGGGCCGCGGTCGCCGGGATTCCTTGACGCGTCGGGGCTTGCTGTTAGCGTGCCGGCCCCTGCCGTCATGGTGCCGGCAGGAACAAAGGCACAAATGAAACAGCACATCGTTCCCCTGTTGGCCGCGGGTCTCGTCGCGAATTTTGCCGCCGGCCAGGATCAGCCCGACCTCAGTTCGCCGAAGCAGCGCGTGAGCTACTGCATTGGCGCGAGCATCGGTGGGAACTTCCAGCGGCAGGGGGTGGATATCGACGCGAAGGCGCTGGCGACGGGCGTGGCCGATGCCATCGCGGGCAAGACGGCGCTGAGCCAGGCGGAGATGCGGGAGGTCATGACCGCGTTCCAGCAGGAGATGGAGGCGAAGATGATGGCCGAGGAACAGGCCCAAGGGGAGAGGAATGCGAAGGCGGGGCCGGAGAATATGCGGAAGGGCGAGGAGTACCTCGCGGCCAACGGGAAGAAGGAGGGCGTGAAGACGACGGCGAGCGGATTGCAGTACCGGGTGCTGAAGTCCGGCAGCGGCAAGACGCCGAAGTTGACCGACGTGGTCAAGACCCACTACCACGGCACGCTGATCGACGGCACGGTTTTCGACAGCTCGGTCGAGCGGGGAGAGCCGATCAGCTTTCCGGTGAACGCGGTGATACCCGGCTGGACCGAGGCGCTCCAGATGATGAAAGAGGGCGACAAATGGGAACTGACGATCCCCTCGAAGCTCGCCTATGGCGAGCGGGGCGCGGGAAGCGACATCGGCCCGAACAGCACGCTTGTATTTGAGGTGGAGCTGATCGCGATCGAGCAGGGGGAGTGAAGCGCCAGGAATCTGTGGGATTTTGTCCGACAGATTCCTGGCCAGATACTTCAGGTTCCGACGTAGGCGTGATTTTTGGCTTACACCCTATCGGGGTGCCTGCTTCGCCAGAGACGGCGACGCCCCTGTTTTGGACTGCGTGCGCCGCAGCGCCGCTCTGGCTCCACCCAGCGGCCCGCACAGATTTCCCGGACCGCCTAAAGGCGGGACTCCGAACAGGGGCCCGGTTCCACGGCTCGGAGTACCGGCTTTAGCCGGAGCGGCCACCAGCAGGTTCCCCCGGCATGATACGGCTCGCCGTCCGGCCCTTCAGCCCCGCCCGTGCGCACCGCTCGAAGGACTAGGGCCCGTGAATGCTGTTGAATGACCACCCCCCGAAAGATAGCGTAGGCAGGATATGCGGGAGAACACGTCCTCATGCATGGGATCCGCGGCCTCGCGCCGAGACCGAATTGCCCACAGGCCGGGGGACGCGCATCGCGCGTTGAAAGCGGGTCGCGCCTGTTTGTGGCAGGTTTGCGGACAGCGCGGGCTAGGGATCGTTCTCTGTGCGTTGGCTGGAGTGCCGGTTGGCGCATGGGGGGATGCGGGGGCGGAGGCGAGGCAGATCGCCGAGTTGGCGGGCTACCGCGGTGGATTGGTGGTGCACGTGGGGTGCGGGGACGGGCGGCTGACGGCGGCGTTGCGGTTGGGGGACAACTGCGTGGTGCAGGGGTTGGCGACTGATCCGAAGGACGTCGATGTGGCGCGGGCGGCGATCCGGGCGGCCGGGACATACGGCCCGGTTTCGGTGGTGCGCTGGGCTGGCAAGAAGCTGCCGTACGTGGACAATCTGGCGGCGCTGGTGGTGTGCGGGGAGGAGGGGGTGGTTTTGGCGGAAGAGATGATGCGGGTGGTGAGGCCGGACGGGGCGGTGGCGCTCCGGCGGGGTGGTAAATGGGAGGTGACGGTCAAGCCGCGGCCTGCGGGTATCGACGAATGGCAGCAGCATTTTCGGGGTGGGGACAACAACGCGGTTGCGACGGATACCGTCGTGGGTCCCCCGAGGCGGTACCAATGGATTGGGGAGCCCGAGTGGCAGCGCTCGCACATCGCGATGCCCTCGATGAATTGCATGGTTTCGGCGAAGGGGCGGCTATTCACCATCGAGGATCTGGGGTCGGCGGAGCACCCGGCGCTGCCGGGCAAGTTCGCGCTGGTGGCGCGGGATGCCTACAGCGGGATCGTGCTATGGCGCGTCATGTTCCCGGACTGGCACCCGATCTGCATCCGCGACAAGGAGACGCCGGTGCAGATCCAGCGGCGGCTGGCGGCGGTGGGGGACGATGTGTACTGCACGCCCGGCTATGCGGCGCCGATCACGGTGTTTGATGGGGCGACGGGCGAGGCCAAGAAGGAGTACGAGGGTACGGCGGGGACCATGGAATTCGTGTTCGACCGCGATACGCTTTTCGTTGTCACGGGCGATCCGTCGGATGTGTCGGAGTCCCTGGTGGGCTCTGGCCGCAATGCCCTGGGCGCGAGCATGTTCGACAGGGCGGCGTATGGGCCGATGATTGGGAGGGCGAAGGATCCGAAGAACGACATCGTCGTCATCGACACAAGGTCGGGTGAGCAACTGTGGAAGAAATCGGGCGAGGAGACGGCGGGTTATCAGGGGGCCTCCATTGGCGTGGCCGGCGACCGCGTGGTGTACTCGACCGCGAAGGATCTCGTCTGCGTTGATCGCGCGACCGGCAAGCCGGTCTGGCGGCGTGCCGCTCCCATCGTCCTGAAGGGGCCGTCGGGCATCGCGGTGTCTCTGGTGCTATCGGGCGAAGCGGCCTTTCTGGCGGACTCCCAGAGGCTGCGGGCGTTCCGCCTGGCCGATGGCAATGATCTGTGGGAGACGGCGGCGGCGGCCAACCACCACAAGGCGCCCGACGTATTTGTGGCGAACGGGTTGGTGTGGGCGGCGGGTTATGACGCGGCCAGCGGAAAGCCGACGGATCAACTGCCCCACATGGGTGTGAACGGATTCGACCCGGGGACCGGCAAAGTGGTCAAGCAGATCCCGCAGACCATGCTCGGGCCGATGGGGCACGATCGGTGCTACCGGAACCGCATCACGACACGGTATTACATCAACAGCGTCACCGGTGGCAGCGACTTCCTCGATCTGGTTTCCGCGGCGGAGTTGCCGAACCCGTGGATACGCAGCACTTGCGGCATCGGCCCGCTGCCCTGCAATGGGTTGTACTACGCGGGACCGCCATCGTGCGCGTGCTGCAACAGCGTCATGCTCAACGCGCTCAACGCGCTCTCGACGGTGAGGGATCCCGGCAAGCCCGTGGGGCCGGTCGGGGCGGAGAAGGGGCCCACGCTCGAGGAGGGTCCGGCCTTGGAATTTGCGGTATCCGCGAAGGGGGAGGTCGGCGAGGGAGATTGGCCTGCGTACCGTCACGATGGCGAGAGGACGGGCGCGACAAAGGTGAGCGTTTCGGCGGCATTGGCCAAGCGCTGGGAGGCGAGGGTGGGCGTGCGCGCGAGCGCGCCGGTGATCGCTGGCGGGAAGGTGTTTGTAGCGGACGTCGATGGCCACGCGGTTTGCGCGCTGGATGCGGCGAACGGGGATGCGGCGTGGCGTTTTGTCACCGAGGGTCGGGTGGACTCGCCCCCGGCCTTCTTCGAGGGCCTGGTCCTTTTCGGTTCCCGCGACGGGTCGGTGTATTGCGTGCGCGCCTCCGATGGCGCGCTGGCGTGGCGTTTCGTGCCGCTGGAGCGGCGGATGATCTGCGCCTACGGGCAACCGGAGTCGGCGTGGCCGGTCTGCGGGAGCGTCCTCGTGCGTGATGGGCTCGCGTATTTTGCGGCCGGGCGGAATTCGTTCATCGACGGCGGGATTTCCCTGTACGCCCTGGATGCTCGGACGGGGAAGATCGTGCACGAGAGGCGCGACGAGGGCCCGTACGACGAGAGGGGGTTTCCGAAAGAGAATCGGGAGGTCGTGGGCGGCATGAGCATCGAGGGGTTCAAGGCGGACATCTTCTTGGCGGCGGGAGATCGGCTTTACCTGAGGCACCAGGGGTTCAATCGGGATCTTTCGCCGGTGGGTTTGGCGGAGGTCCAGGAGCCGCACCTGATCCCATCGCACGGCTTTCTCGAGTCGATCCCGCACCACCGCTCATTCTGGACCATCGACACCGCGCTTCGGTACGACATCCCGACCGGAT
This sequence comes from uncultured Verrucomicrobiales bacterium, assembly GCA_964651705.1. Lineage (GTDB taxonomy): Bacteria > Verrucomicrobiota > Verrucomicrobiia > JADLBR01 > JADLBR01 > JADLBR01. Next base: position 11,368 of record CAZYWZ010000002.1, on the reverse strand, counting down.
TTGGAGGGGTGCACGGCGACATCCTCGTACAGGATGGCGCGCGCTTCTACGAGGTGCGGGGTTACCAGCCGGGGCGCACGGAGTCGTTTGATCCGCGGCCCGGGGGTTACACGCTGTTCGCGGGCACGCTGGGCGGGAAGCCCTCGGTCGTGGCGGGGGGCCAACAGGCTAAGGCGAGGAGGGGCAGGAAAGGGAAGAAGGCCAAGGCGGTTTCCGGCCTGGTGTCATCGACCAAGGTGTGGAGCAGTTCCATTCCGTTGACCGGGAAGGCGATGACGCTCGCCGGGGATGTCCTATTCGTGGCCGGGACGCCGGTCGAGTTCCCCGCGGGCGATCTGGCGAGAGCGTACGAGGGGAGGATGGGAGGCGTCCTGTGGGCAGCGTCCGCCGGCACGGGCGAGAAGCTCGCGGAATACGAGCTTGAGGCGCCTCCGGCATGGGATGGGCTGGCCGCGGCGAACGGGTCGCTGTTCGTCTCCCTGGCCGATGGGCGCGTCGTGTGCATGGGGCCGAAGTGAATTGTCCAACACCCGGCGTGTGGCCGTTCCGCTTTTCGTTTGCGATCGGCGTTCCGGGTGCCAGACTGAGGGTGAATCAGCCGATGGGCGGCGGGAGGCAAGATACGAGGTCGCGCGGGCATGGCATTTAGAATTCACTGGTTGGTGGTCTGCTCATTTGGGGTCCTGTCTCCTCGGGTTGGGGCCCATGGGGGGGATGCGTTTTCGGGCCCTGGCATCGCGGAGATCGTGCGGTTGCACGATGCGGCGATCGATGGGGACAAGGCGCAGGTGCTTGAGGCGGAGGAGCGGATCCGGGCGTTCTTGGCGGGGCATCCTTCGGACCGATTGGCGAGGGCATATCTGGGGAGCCTGCTGACGATCAAGGCGGGTAAGGCGTTTCCGGGGCCGTCGAAGCTCGGGTATCTAAAGGAGGGGCTGAGGACGCTGGATGCGGTCGTGGAGGAGGCGCCGGATGACGTGGCGGCGCGATTCGTGCGCGCGATGAACAACTACAATCTTCCGGCGTTCATCCGCCGGCGCGACAATGCGCGGGCGGATTTCAAGGTGCTGCTCAAGCAGGTCGGGGATCCGGGGCAGCGGGCCCGATTGGGCGACAGGGTCGTGCAGGCGGTCTGTTACTATGCGGGGATGGCGCTTCGGGCGGAGCGGGAGCACGGGGAGGCGCTCGACGCGTGGCGGATGGGGCTTGCGCTGGGGCGGGAGACCGAGATGGGGCAGAAGATCGCGAAGGAATTGGCGCGGGAAGAGAAGGCCAGCCGGGGAGGCTGAGGGCGGATTCGAGTTGAGTCCGTAGCCCCGGTGGACAGAGTCGGGCCGTGCGGATTTTTTCTCTGTGGGTCGTGTTGTTCGCCGGCGTGAAGGCGGGGTCGGTCGTGACCGTCGGTGCGCCTTCGGCCGGGGCGGTGGCGCCGGCGGTGTCGCGGATGGTGCCGTGGCGGGGGGAGGTGGATTTCGGGCCAGACGCCGGACGTCTGAGGCGGTGGCTGGCGGAGATCTCGGTGGCGGAGTTGCGGGACATCGCTTTCGAGGGGAGTTTTCGCGATGCGCTGGTGCTGTTGGGCGATCGCTATCGGCGTTCCAAGGGCAAGGGGTTGTCGTTCGTGGTGAGGGCGGGGGACGGGCGTGGCCCGTGGGGGGCGGGTCCGGCGGTCAGGCTGGGGCAGCGATCCACCACGCTCTCGCGGGCGATGGATGATCTCTGTCGGCAGGCGGATCTCTTCTGGGAACTGACGCCGATCGGGATCGTGTTTTTCGATGGGCGGGATCTGGAGCAGTCTGGGCGGCGGTTGGGGTCTGGGGATCTGGCTCGCGAGGTCAAGGCGCTGGCGGCCGCGCAGGAGGCCCGAGACGAGGCCGGGGTCTGGCGGCACGCGGAGGGCTGGGCGTCGGCGCTCGGAGAGAGGCGCGGGGTTCCCGAGGAAGCAGATCGGTTCCTAGAGGTGCCCGATGTTCCCGCCCTGGATGGGGAGGAGCTGCGCCGGGGGTTTGAGGCGCATTTCCGGGAGATGCAAAGTGGGCGATGGTGGAAGGTGGGTCTCGATCCGACGAGTTTGGGGCGGTTGCCCCGGGAGGTGGCCGAGGCGATCCGGGGGTGCATGGCCGCGGACCGGGCGGGACTGCCCGGGCGGGAGACGATGCTGCAATTCGCGCGGGGCGCCGGCGATTACATCATGTGGACGCAGGAGCTTGCTGGCGACGGCCCCATCCCGCTGCCGTTTTATCGCGGTGGTGATGGGTCGTTTCGCGAGGCGGCGGCTACCATGGCGCGCGCGGTGGCGACTGACGGCGCCGTACAAAAGGGGTGGGTGATTGCGGATCCGGGTGATGGTTTCCTGCAGGTCGATAGCGGCCTGTGCGGCGCGGCGCTGTTCGAACTGTATGAGCAGTCCAAAGAGCCGAAATACTTCGACACGGGATCCGAGGCGGCGGTCTGGTGCCAGGGGCAACGGGTCGTGCCGCGGTGGGCACAGAACAGCCACAGCGTTTTTTTGCTGACATGGGCGTACGATGTCAGCGGCGACTGGCGGTATCTGAATTCGGCGAAGGAGAAGGTGCGGCTGGGCATCCTGCCGGGGCAGATCCTGCGCGGTGCGCTGGCGGGGCGCTGGGCGGATCCGGAGAGCGCCGGCGCGGCGCCACATTTCACGATAGTTCGGACCCTGGCGTCCATGGTCGAGGTGATGCCGCAGGAGGACCCGGACCGGCCCATGATCGTGGGGTCGCTGCGCGCCGCCCTCAGGGCCAGGCAGTCGGATTTCCGCGACGGGAGGGTGCCCGAGAGCGATTCCGCGGTGGATGCGCTGGTCGCGGTCGAGCGGGTTCGATTGTTGAAACCGGACCTGCGAGAGTTTGAGGATTGCGGCGTGACGGAGGCGCTGCTGGGCTACGAGCGGATCGGGGCGGCGGCGCTGAGGGCGGGCAGGGCGCCCTTTGGGGCAGTGGGCTGGGGCAGGCTGCTCGAGTTGAGGTTGCAGGGTGCGCGGCTGGCGGTGCCCGTGCGGCGAGCGAAGCGAAAATAGAGTTAACCCGGAGCGTTCACAAACTCGCCGCCAGCGAAGAGGGCGCGCTTCCAGCGTGCCAGGTCTTTCCCTCGGTTTGTGAACACTGCGGGCTAGCCCCGCCCGCGGCGCGGGGACGCGCCGCGTCATTCAGGGGGAAACTTCGCGTGCATCGTAGCCGCCGACGTGAGGAGGCGGCGGTACCAAGTGGCTCGAATCCGCCTCCTCACGTCGGCAGCTACCAAAACGTTCGCAAGTGTCTTATTTGCAGACTATTATCTGAACCATGCCCGTTATCCGCGGTTTGAAGTTTCAGGTCCGGGCGGCCGGCCGACGCGTCCACGGTCTGGCGCCGGTGGCTACATCTGGGGCCTTCGAATGATGAGATCGCCGTTCAAGTAGGGGCCGAGGATTTCCGGGAGTCGGATGGTGCCGTCGGGCTGCTGGCCGGTCTCGAGGAGTGCGACGACGAGGCGGGCGAGGGCGGTGCCGGAGCCGTTTAGGGTGTGGCAGAAGCGATTTTTTCCGTCGGCGCCCTTGAAGCGGAGATTCATTCGGCGGGCCTGGAAGTCCTCGAAATTGGAGCACGAGGAGACCTCGAGGTAACGGTTCTGTCCGGGGGCCCAGACCTCGATATCGTAGCATTTGGCGGCGCTGAAGCCCATGTCGCCGGCGCAGAGCAGCACGGTGCGGTAGTGGAGGCCGAGGCGCTGGAGGACGGTCTCGGCGTTCTGGCGCAGCGACTCGAGTTCCTGATACGACCGGTCGGGGTGGACGATCTTGACCAGCTCGACCTTGTCGAACTGGTGCATGCGGATCATGCCGCGGGTGTCCTTTCCGTAACTGCCGGCCTCGCGGCGGAAGCAGGGCGTGTAGGCCGCGTACAATTTTGGCAGGTCGGTCTCCTTGAGGATCTCCTCCCGGTGGAGGTTGGTGACGGGGACCTCGGCGGTGGGCGCGAGGAAGAGGTCGCCGCCCTCGTCGGGGACCCGGTACATGTCCTCTTCGAACTTGGGCAATTGGCCGGTGCCGACCATGGCGTCGCGGAGGATGACGTAGGGGGGGGAGACTTCGGTGTAGCCGTGCTCGCGGGTGTGGAGATCCAGGAGGAAGCTGATTAGCGCGCGCTCGAGGCGGGCGCCGGCGCCGCGGAAGACGACGAACCCGGAACCGGAGATCTTGGCGGCGGCGTCGAAATCCAGGATGCCGAGGGTGGAGCCGAGCGCGACATGGTCCTTGGGCGCGAAGGGGAGGCGGGGGGGCTCGCCCCAGCGGGCGACCTCTGCGTTGTCCTCTGCGGAGGCGCCGGGCGGGACCGACTCGTGGGGGGGGTTTGGGGTGCGGAGCGCGAGGTCGCGCACGGCCGCCTCGCGTGTCTCGGAGTCCTTCTTGGCGGCGTCGAGTTCGGCGGAGAGTTCCCCGGATCGGGCCACGAGCGCCCCGGCGGACTCGCCGGCCTTCTTCCTGGCCCCGATCTCCTTGGAGATCCGGTTCTTTTCGGCCTGGAGGGACTCGTAGCGCTGGAGCGAGGCGCGCCAATCGGCGTCGGCGGCGAGGAGTTCATCGGCCGCGGCGTTGGCGCCCGCGCCCCGGAGGGCGAGGCTGGCCTTGATGGCAGCGGCGTTTTCGCGGATGCGTCTGATATCGAGCATGGGGTTCTGTTTAGCCGCCAGCGCGGACAAACCGAGGGAAAAAAGTTGGGGGGCCGGCGGCGATGCGGGATCGGGAACGCTTGCGTCGCGGCGGTGGGGCGCGAAGATTCGCGCGATGGCGGACTTTTGGGGCCCGGAGATCATCGAGCAGGTCAAGGCGGCGAACGACATCGTCGACGTGATCGGCTCCTACCTGCCGCTGAAGCGCGCGGGTGCGCAGTACAAGTGCCTGACGCCTTTTAAGAAGGAGAGGACGCCCTCGTTTTTCGTGAATCCCGCACGCCAGATCTGGCACTGTTTCAGCACGAATCAGGGCGGGGACGTGATAAAATTCGTCCAGGTCTACGAGAGCCTAGATTTTCCGGCTGCGGTGCGGCTGTTGGCGGAGCGGGGGGGGGTGAAGTTACCGGAAGGACGGCACGGGGGCGGGTCGGGCGAGGGGCCCGGTTTGAAGGAGCAGCTCCTGGATCTGGTGGAGCGGGTGGCGCAGTGGTGGGGCCGATGCCTCTTCAAGGAGGCGGTCGGGGAACCGGCGCGCGCCTACCTCAAGGGGCGGGGCATTTCGTCGGAGACGGCGCGGGAGTTCCGATTGGGGTATGCGCCCGATGGCTGGGATTCGGTGATCCGGTGGGCGGCGGGCCAGGGTTTTTCCGAGGAGGCGCTGGAGGCGGCGGGGCTCGTGATCCGGAGCGAGCGCGCGGGGCCGAGGGCGTTCTACGATCGGTTTCGCGGCAGGCTGATGTTCCCGATCCAGTCGGAGAGTGGGCGGGTGATCGGGTTCAGCGGGCGGGTGTTGGATCCGGCGGCGAAGGAAGCCAAGTACATCAATTCCCCGGAGACGCCGCTCTTCACGAAGGGCAAGGTGCTTTACGGGTTGCACCTCCACAAGCGCGCCATACTGGATGCGAGGCAGGCGATCGTGTGCGAGGGGCAGCTGGACCTGATCACCTGCCATCAGGCGGGGATCCGCAACATGGTGGCACCCCAGGGCACGGCATTCACGGAGCATCAGGCGCGCGTGCTGCGGCGGTATGCGGACGAGGTGGTGCTATGTTTCGACTCGGACGAGGCGGGGCAGGCCGCGATGGCGCGCAGCGTGCCGGCGCTTGCGGCGGCCGGCTTGCCGGTGCGCGTGCTGCGGTTGCCCGACGAATCGGACGGGTCGAAGAACGACCCCGACAGCTATGTGCGGTCACACGCCGCCGAGGGATTCCGGGCGCTCGCCGAAAGCGCGGTCGATTTCTGGGACCACTTTCTGGGGCACCTGTGCGCGAGGTGGGATCCCCGGACGGATCGCGGGCGGATGGTCATTCGCAGGGAGATCTTCGAGCTGTTGGCGCACGTGGGTGACGCGACGCGCCGGCAGCAGATATTGGCCCGCGCGGCAGGGGCGCTCAAGGTGGACGCGAGGCTGCTGATCGGGGAGTTCGAGCGGCAGTCCCGGGTGCCGCGCACCGCCCGGCCCCGGGCCGATGAGGTCGCCGCGACGCCGGCGGAGCCTTGGGTCAAACCCCACCAGCTGGTGGAGAGCCTCTTGCATCTGGGCCTGCAGCGGCCCGATGCCATCCCGAAGATACAGCGGCAGCTTGACCCGATCTGGCTAGAGCGGCTCGACGGGGGTGCCCTGCTCGCCGCCGTCCTCGATGCCCATAGCCACCACGCGCTCGCGGACCTCCTTTCCGGCGAATCTGGCGCGGGAGATGCCGAGCGCTGTTTTCTCAGCGCCCTGCTTGCCCGCCCGATGCCGGTCCAGTGCGAGGAGGAGAAGTGGATCATCGGGGGGGTGTCCCAGATCGAGCGCCTCTGGATCGAGGGGGAGCTCGAGCGCCGGAGGGCGCTTTTGAAGGGGGGGGTGACCTCCGAAAAGGCGACCGAACTCGGCAGGGAAATACTTGACTTGCGGGGCAGATTGGATCATCTTACTAGGCTTATTTCGAGCCTGAATCTGGTCTAGCCCGTACATGCCTAAAGACGTCCGACGCCCCCGCAAATCCCCGCGATCCAAGCAGACGAAATCCCGGAGCAAGCCCAAGTCGCCATCGCGATCGGGCCTCCCGCGGGCACGCCCCCCTCGAGCCGCCACCAAGCGCGAGGACGCTGGGGCCATTGGGGGGCACGGCAAGGCCCGCAAGGCGGAAGCGTCGGTCAAGGGCAAGGCTGGCACGATGGAGGAGACGGTCCCTCCGCCGCAACTCACCGCCGATCAGCAGAACCGCGTGCGGGAATTGGTGCGGTTGGCGCGCGAGCAGGGATATCTCACCTACGACGACCTCCAGGAGGCGTTCCCGGACTCGCAGGGGACCCCGGAGAATGTCGAGCCGGTCCTGCATTTCCTGCGGAATCTGGACATCGATCTGATCAGCGCCTCGGATGTCGATCACAAGAAGCCGGCGGGCTCTCAGGAAGAGGACCAGATCGAGCGGGACGCGAAGCTGGACATCCTGGACGACCCGGTGCGGATGTACCTGAAGCAGATGGGTCAGGTGCCCCTGCTGACGCGGGAGGAGGAGGTCGAGATATCCAAGCGCATCGAGGAGGCGGAGCAGGGGGCGCTCGATGCCCTGCACCGCTTCGGGTTCATCGCGCGGGAGTACCTGTCTGTGGCGGAGAAGCTGCTGTCGGACCCGCCGCGGGAACGATTCGACCGGGTGATCCAAGATAAGAAGATCGAGAGCCGGGACCGCTACCTGCGGGGCCTGCGCGGGCTGTGCAAGCAGGTCGAGGGCCAGAACGCGAAGGCGGACAAGGCCTATCGGGAGCTGAGCCGCACGAACCTGACGCGGGCGGACCGCTCGCGCCGCGAGAAGGAGTTCCGGCGGATCTGCCAGACCCTGGACAAGCAGTTTGGGCGATTTTATTTCAAGCAGAAGGTCAGCGAAGAATTCGTGGCCGTCGCGGACCTGAAGGCGCGGGAGCTTGCGGAGATCGAGTCGCAGATAGAGCATCTGGAGTCCTCGCGGGGCAAGGAGGCCAAGCGGCGAATCGCGGAGCAGATGCGGCGGCAGCGCGAGATCGGCGCCGACGCGCGGCTCTCGCCCCCGGAGTTCCACGGCAACTATGCGGAGCTGAAGAAGCAGCTCCGGGCCGCGCACCGGGCGAAGACCGAGATGGTGGAGGCGAACCTGCGGCTGGTCATCTCGATCGCCAAGAAGTACACCAACCGGGGACTGTCTTTCCTGGACCTCATCCAGGAGGGCAACATGGGCCTGATGAAGGCGGTTGAGAAATTCGAGTACCGGCGCGGGTACAAGTTCTCGACGTACGCGACGTGGTGGATCCGCCAGGCGATCACGCGCTCGATCGCGGATCAGGCCAGGACGATCCGCATCCCGGTGCACATGATCGAGACCATCAACAAGCTGATGCGTGTGCAGAAGCAGCTGATCCAGGAGCTGGGGCGGGAGCCGACCCCGGAGGAGATCTCCGAGGAGATCCTCCTGCCCGTGGATCGGGTGCGGGCGATCCTGAAGATGGCGCAGCAGCCGATCTCGATGCAGGCGCAGGTGGGCGACAGCGACGACACGACCTTCGGGGATTTCATCGAGGACAAGTCCGCGGAGAACCCGTCGGAGATGACGGCATACTCGCTTCTGAAGGAGAAGATCCGGGACGTGCTGGATTCTCTGACGGACCGGGAGCGGGCGGTGCTGGAGCAGCGGTTTGGGCTGGTGGATGGCTACTCCAGGACCCTGGAGGAGGTGGGGCGGCAGTTCCGGGTGACGCGCGAGCGGATCCGGCAGATCGAGGCGAAGGCGCTGCGGAAGATGAGGCATCCGACGCGGATCCGGCAGCTCCAGGGGTTTTTGGACGCGGAGCGGGAGTGAGTCGGGCGCGGGACGCCGTGCCGTGATAACGGAGGGGACAGCGGGGAACGGCGGGGGTCCGTGGCACCGTCGGGCGCACTGGCGGATCCTGATGGGGATGCTGGCCGGGGTGGGCTTTGGGGTGCTGTCGGTGGCGTTGGGGTGGAACGGTTTTGTCGAGGCTTGGGTGGCGCCTTTCGGGGAGATTTTTCTGCGATTACTGAAACTGTCGGCGGTGCCGCTGGTGGTGACGTCGTTGGTGTGTGGGGTGGCCTCGCTTTCGGACGCGAGGCGGCTTTCGCATCTCGGGGCGCGGACGATCGTGCTGTATCTGGTGACGACGGCGGTGGCGGTGACGCTCGGCCTGCTGGTGTCGGATCTGGCGCGACCCGGGGTGGGTCTATCCGCGGAGGTGAGGGATAGGCTGATGGCGGCCTATGGGGGTGGTGGGGCGCCGCGGAGGCCGGAGGGTCCCGCGGGGCCGCTGGGGCCGCTCGTGGCCATGGTCCCGGAGAATTTTTTCGGGGCGGCGTCGGCGAATTCGGCGATGCTGCAGGTGGTGATCGTGTCGCTTCTGCTGGGAGTCGTGATGCTGCAGATCGACCGTGTCAAGGCGGCGCCGGTGCTGGGATTTTTCGGTGGGCTGAACGAGGCGGTTTTGGCGGCGGTGGGGCTGGTGATGCGGGTGGCTCCGGTCGGGGTCTTTGGCCTAATGGCGTCGATGGTGTCTGTGGCGGCGGGGGATGACCCCGGGCAACTCGTCGAGATCGTGGGTTCGCTGGGGCGGTATTGCGTGGCGGTGCTGGCGGCCCTGGCAATGCATGTCGCGCTGGTGTACCTGCCGATGCTGCGATTTTTGGCGCGGCGTCGGGCGGGGGAGTTCTTCTCTGGGGCGGCGCCGGCGCAGCTGGTGGCGTTTTCGACGAGTTCGAGCTATGCGGCGTTGCCGGTGACTTTGCGGTGCTGCGAGAAGCGGCTGGGGGTGTCGGAGGGGGTGGCGGGGTTCGTGGTGCCGTTGGGGGCGACCGTGAACATGGACGGGAGCGCGATCCATCAGGCTGTGGCGACGACGTTCATCGCGCAGGCGGCCGGGGTGACCCTGGGGGCGGGGGAGCACCTCACCATCCTGCTGATGGTGTTGCTGTCGTCGGTGGGCACGGCCGGGGTGCCGAGCGTGGGGCTGGTGATGCTGGTGATGATTTTGGAATCGGTGGGACTTCCGGTCGGCGGGGTTGCGCTGATCTTGGGCGTGGACCGAATCTTGGACATGGTGCGCACGACGGTGAACGTGACTGGGGACATGGTCGTAGCCACGGTCGTGGGCAGGTACGATTCGCGGGAGGGGGCGGCGGATGGGGGAGGAGGTGGCGGTGGGTGCGCGCTGGGGTGAGGTATCGATTCCCGAGGGGGATTCGGTGTGGGGCGTCGGGGCGTTGGCGCGGGCGATGCGTGAGCTGCTCGAGGGGCGATTCGGGGCGGTGTGGGTGCGTGGCGAGATCTCCAATTTCCGGCGGCACGGTTCGGGGCACTGCTATTTCACGTTGAAGGATGACCGGGCGCAGTTGCCCGCCGTGCTGTTCCGGGGGGCCGCGGCGGGGGTTCCGGCGGATCTGCGGGACGGGATGGCGGTCGTGGTCTTCGGTGAGGTCACGGTGTACGAGGCGCAGGGCAAATGCCAGATCGTGGTGCGGCGCGTCGTGCCGCAGGGGGCCGGGGCATTGCAGGCGCGGTTCGAGGCGCTGAAGCGAAAGCTTGGTGCGGAGGGGCTATTCGACCCGGGGCGCAAGCGGCGGCTTCCGGCGTTCCCCGAAAAGGTCGCGGTGGTGACCTCGCCGACGGGTGCGGCGCTGCGGGACATGCTGGCGGTGCTCGGGCGTCGTGCGCCGCAGGTGAGGGTGAGGGTCTATCCCGTCCGGGTGCAGGGCGAGTCGGCGCCGGGTGAAATCGCGCGGGCGTTAGAGACTTTGGGGGACTGGCATCGGACTGGCGACTTTCGCCCAGATGTGGTGATCGTCGCGCGGGGTGGGGGGAGTCTCGAGGACCTGTGGGCGTTCAACGAGGAGGTGGTGGCGCGGGCGCTGGCGGCGAGTCCGGTGCCGACGATTTCGGGGGTGGGGCACGAGGTGGATTTCACCATCGCGGATTTCGTGGCGGACCTGCGCGCGCCGACGCCGAGTGCGGCGGCGGAGTTGCTGATTGCGGACAGGCGGGATCTGTCGGAGGCGGTGACAGGCGCGTGGGAGAGGTGCGGCAGGGAGTTGCGGCGGGTGCTGGAGGGGAATCGGGAGCGGCTGGGTCGGCTGGCGCGCAGCCCCGCGTTCCGGGAACCGGTGCGCGTGGTTCGGATGCTCGAGCAGCGCATGGACGATCTGGCGGATCGATGTGGGCGGGCCTGGGTCCAGGGTCTTGCGGGGAAACGGCATCGGTTGGCGGTGGCCGCGGCGGGCCTGGGCGAGCACTCGCCATCGCGGGCCATCGATCTGCTGAGGTCGCGGCTTGGGGGACTTGGCGGTCGGCTGGAGCTGCTCAATCCGGTGCGGACGATCGCGCGGGGATTCGCCGTGCTGCAGGATGCGGAGGGGAGGATCATCCGCTCGACGGGAGAGATCCGTGCGGGAGACCGATTCACGGCGATGCTTGCGGACGGTCGGGTGCGGGCCGAGGTCGTCGATGTGGTTCGGGAGCCGGCGGCCGGGAGCGGGCCGCATCATTCAGGTGGAAACTCCTGAGGGTGCCGTCACGCGAGGTTCTGACTCAGGCTCCCGACGCTGTGCTGCGCGGGACGCGATCCTTCGGAAGGCGGTCCCGCCGCAACGGCGGGACCGCCTTCGAGGCGTTTGTTTCAGGTCAGCCCCGCCCCCGGCGCGCGGGGGCGGGTCCAGCCAGAGTCCACC
>CAZYWZ010000001.1:0-130655 GCA_964651705.1 uncultured Verrucomicrobiales bacterium | reverse complement strand
GAGCGCCGGCGGTAGCGAAGGGCCTTCGCCCTTCGGCGGGGGCCCGGTGGGACGCAAATTTTCACCCCCGCTGGTGCCTCGAATGCCCACCGCCGGGCGGGCGTCCGCTTTTCCTGCGCCGGAGGCCGTGACGGAACCGCGATTTTTTCGTAATATAGGACGGGCCCGCGCCGTTGACTCAGGGATGGGCCGTTGCGCCAAGGCGGAGTGGATTGGGCGCTTGACCCGCTTGGAGCGGGCACGGAGATTAGGGCATGTCCCATCCCGGTGGGCCAGAAAGGGGTTCGTATGCGTCACATCCTTGGAATGACGGCATGGCTGCTATCGGCGTGCTGGCTTGCGCGGGCTGAGGAGGCGCAGATGTCCCGGGCGGAATTGTGGAAGCAGGTGGCCGCGGCAGAGGGCCAGGGCCTGCCGCAGACCGCCATCAAATACATCGACCCGCTGATCCAGGCCGCCCTGGCCGACAGGGCCTACGGCGAGGCGGCGCACGCGATCGCCCGAAAGATCGTCCTCGAGGGCAACATCCAGGGCAACAAGCCCGAGGAGAAGATCCGCCTCATCGCCGCCCAGGTCGCCAAGGCCCCGCCCGAGATCAGGCCGCTCTTACAGACGATCGAGGCGCTGTGGTACTGGCATTACTTCCGGGAGAATCGCTGGCGCTTCATGGAGCGCACGCGGACCGGCGAGGCGCCGGGGGAGGATTTCTCGACCTGGGATCTGCCCCGCGTCTTCGCGGAGATCGACCGGCATTTTGCCGCGGCGCTGGAGGGGAGAGAGGCGCTGCGGCGGACGCCCGTGGGCGATTTTGGAGATATCCTGGCGGCGGGCACGGTGCCCGACGCCTACCGCCCTACCCTCTATGACTTTGTGGCGCACCAGGCGCTGGCCTTCTATGGCTCCGGCGAGCAGGCGGCCGCGAGACCACAGGAGGCATTTTCGATCTCCGCCGAGAGCCCGATCTTCGAGGCGCCCGAGACCTTCCTCGCCTGGGAACCGCAGACCGCCGACGCCGATTCTCCCGCGCTGAAGGCGATCCGCCTGTACCAGGAACTGCTGAGGTTCCACATCAAGGATACCGACCGGAGCGCCTTCCTCGACGCCGATCTCGCGCGCCTGACCTGGGGCCACAACGCCGCCGCCGGCGAGGCGAAGGGCGCGCGCTATAAGGCCGCGCTGGAATCCTTCGCCGCAAGGGCCGCCGGGCACGAGCTCTCCGCGATGGCGTGGCATCGCTGGGCCGCGCAACTTCGCTCGGAGGACGATGTCGTCGCGGCGCACCAGATCGCCTCGCGCGGGCGCGAGGCGTTCCCCGACAGCGCCGGCGGCAAGATGTGCCAGAATCTCATCGCCGACATCGAGGCCAAGTCATCGCAGATCACCACCGAGCGCGTCTGGAACGGGCCGGACGCCGGGATCCGGGCGCGATATAAGAACGTGACGAAGGTCTGGTTCCGCGCGGTGCCATGGGAGTGGGACCCGTCGCAAGAGGCGCGGGTCCTATTCCGGGACGAGAACCGGGCGCGGATCATGAGGGCAAAGCCCGCGTTGGAGTGGTCCGCCGACCTGCCCGCGACGCCCGACTTCAAGGAGCGCGTCGAGGAACTGGCGGCACCCGCGGGCCTGAAGCCCGGGTATTACATCCTCATCGCGAGCCATGAGCCGCGCTTCGGGGAGAGGGACAATCAGGTTTCGATGGCGGATATCTGGGTGGGCGATATCGCGCTGGTCACCCGAGCCCGCCAGGACCGCATGGAGTGTCTTGTCATGGACGCCCGCTCCGGCGAGCCCCTGCCCGGCGCGACGGTGCGGGTCTGGCGCTTCGACAGGGGAGATCGCGCGAGCGAGGAATCCCCCCTCACGACCGACGACCTCGGCGCCTGTTCGTTCGCGCAAAAATCCGGGACCGCCTACGCCATGCTCGTAAGCCACGGGGTATCGCAACTGGCTTCCGGCCGACAGCACCACTGGTGGGGGGGCGAGCCGGAGACGCCCCCGCGACTCCGCACGATCCTCTTCACCGATCGGGCGCTCTATCGTCCGGGCCAATCCATTCACTACAAGGGCATCGTGCTCTCGGTCGACCAAGGCAAGGATTCGTACCTGACCGCGGCCGATCATGGCGTGACGGTCGTGTTCGAGGATCCAAACGGCAAGGAGGTCGCGCGCGCGCGGGCCAAGACAAACGACTACGGCGCCTTCAGCGGGAACTTCACCGCGCCCCGGGATCGCGTGGCGGGACAGATGGTCATCCGGATCGACGGCCCGGCCGAGGGGGACGTCGCCTTCAACGTCGAGGAATACAAGAGGCCGAAGTTCGAGGTGACGCTCGACGCGCCGAAGGCGGCGGCCAAGCTGGGTGAGACGGTGGCCGTCGCCGGCAAGGCGACAAACTATACCGGCGCGCCGGTGGATGGCGCCGCGCTGAAATGGCGCGTGGTGCGCGAGGTGATCTGGCCCCCGTGGTGGCGCTGGTTCTGGGGCGGCTGGTCGCCGCATCGCGGCGAGGCGCAGGAGATCGCCCACGGCGAGGCGAAGACCGGCGCCGATGGGGCCTTCGCCATCGAATTCACGGCGCGGCCCGACCCGGCGGTGGCCGAAAAGGACCAGGCGCACTTCCGCTTCCGGATCTATGCCGACGTGACGGATCCCGCGGGTGAGACGCGATCGGCCGACCGCGCGATCCACGTCGGCTTCGCCGCGATGAAGGCGGCCATCGAGGCGGATGCGTGGCAGACCGAGGCCGAGGCCATTGCGCTGCGGGTCACGACGGGCTCGTTGGATGACGAGCCCCTCGCCGCCAATGGCACCGTGACAGTGCGCCGACTCAAGGAGCCGGCGCGCGTGCCGCGCGCCCCCCTCGGGCGAGAACGGCACTGGTCCCACGAGGGCGCGCGACCCGACCCCACGGACCCGAACGGATGGGAACTGGCCGACGTCGCCGCGCAATCGCCATTCTCGACCGACGCGAAAGGCAAGGCCACCCTGGAACTCGAACTGGGAGCGGGGCTCTACCGCGCGATCCTCGAGAGCGAGGATGCCTTCGGCAAGAAGGTGACCGCCCAACTCCCGCTCCACGTCCTGCGGCCCGACGCCGATCGGCTGACGGCGAAGATCCCGCACCTCCTGGCGGCGAAGAAATGGACGGTCCAACCGGGCGACGAGTTCGTCGCCCTCTGGGGAACGGGGTACGACGAGGGCCGCGCCCTCGTCGAGATCGAGCATCGCGGGAAGATCATCGATCGCCATTGGACGCAACCCGGGCGCACCCAGCAATTGGTGCGGCACCCGGTCACCGAATCCCTGCGCGGCGGGTTCCATCTGCACGTCACCCAGGTCCGGGAGAATCGCGCCTATCTGGAATCCCGGCGCATCGATGTCCCCTGGGCCAACAAGGCGCTGAACCTTCGTTGGGAGCACTTCACCTCGAAGCTCTTGCCCGGACAGAAGGAGACCTGGACGCTCGTCGTCTCCGGCCCACGGAAGGATGGGAAGGGCGAGCAACCCGGCGAGGGCGAGCGCGCGGTCGCGGAACTCGTCGCCGCGCTATACGACGAATCGCTGGACCAATTCCTCCCCCACGCCTGGCCCGGCCGCTTTGACGTCTTCTATCGGGATCTGTCGCTCGCCCCCGCGAGCTTCGCCAATTCCATCGAGACCCTGGACCACGTCGCCGGCAACTGGCACCGCCCCCGCTCATCCGTGGATTGGCGCTACCGCAACTTCCCCGAGGCGCTGACGCAACATCTCTGGGGATTCCGCTTCCTGCGCCCGATGATGGCGCGCGCCGCGATGGCGCCGGGGAGGGGCGGGCACGCCGATGCGGAGATGCTCGCGGAGGGCGCCGCGCCCCCGGTGGCCGAGCCCTCGGGTGACGCCATGAAGGAGGAAGCCGACGTCGCCCCCGCGGCGGGGGACAAGGGGGCCGCGCCCGCCCCCGGGCCAAAACTCGATCAGGTCACGGCCCGGAAGAATTTGGACGAGACGGCCTTCTTCTTCCCGCACCTGATGTCGGGGACAAATGGCGAGGCGCGGATCACGTTCACGATGCCGGAGGCGCTAACGCGTTGGAAGCTCATGGCGTTCGCGCACGACCGGCAGTGCCGCTCCGGCTACCTGGAGGATCACGCGGTGACCGCGAAAGACCTGATGGTGCAACCCAACCCGCCGCGTTTCCTTCGCGAGGGCGACGAGGTGGAGTTCACCGTCAAGGTGACGAATCGCACCACCGAAGCGCAGCGCGGCAAGGTGCGGCTCTCGTTCCGCGACGCGCGCACCGAGGAACCCGCCGACGCGGCGCTGGCCAACGCGGCGCCCGAGATCGATTTCGACGTGCCCGGCAACGAATCCCGCAGCTACGGCTGGCGCATCCGGGTTCCCGATGGCTCCGGCTTCCTCGCCTACAGGGCCGTCGGCGCCACGGACAAGGTCAGCGATGGCGAGGAGGGCTTCCTGCCCGTCCTGCCCCGACGCATCCTGGTCACCGAATCCCTCCCGCTGCCGATCCGCGGGCCGGCGACGAAGGACTTCCGCTTCGAGAAGCTCCTCGCCTCGGGACAGTCCGATTCCCTCAAGCACCAGAACCTCGCGGTGCAGATGGTGTCAAACCCCTCGTGGTATGCCGTGATGGCGCTGCCCTACCTGATGGAGTTCCCCCACGAATGCAGCGAGCAAGTTTTCAACCGGCTGTACGCCAACGCCATCGCCCGCCACATCGCGAATGCCGATCCGAAGATCCGCCGCATCTTCGACCAATGGAAAGGGACGGCCGCCCTCGATAGCCCACTGGAGAAGAATCAGGACCTCAAGGCCGTCGTGATCGAGGAGACCCCGTGGCTCCGGCAGGCCAACCGCGAGGGCGAGGCACGGAAGAACGTCGGCGTCCTCTTCGACGCGAACCGCCTCGACGCCGAGTCCGAACGCGCGATGCAGAAGTTGGCCGACGCGCAGTTGGACGATGGCTCGTGGCCGTGGTTTCCCGGCGGGCGGGGCAACGATTACATCACCCTCTATATCACGACGGGATTCGGGCGCCTGCGCCACCTCGGCGCCGACGTGGACGCGGGGCCCGCACTGCAGTCGCTGGAAAGACTCGACCTCTGGATGGCCGAACGCCACCGCGAGATCCTCAAGGCCAAGGAGCCAGAGAAGTACGTCTTATCCTCCATCGACGCCCTGTGCCTCTACGGGCGAAGCTTCTTCCTCAAGGATCGGCCCATCGGTGATGCCGCGCGCGCGGCGGTCGATTTCTTCCTGGGCCAGGGCCGGAAACTCTGGCTCGAAGTAGGCCACCGCCAGAGCCAAGGGCATCTCGCGATCGCCCTGCACCGCTTCGGCGGCGACCCCAACCGCGGGGCCGCGCGCGCCATCATGGCATCGCTGAAGGAACGCGCCGTCACGGGCGAGGAGCTGGGCATGTTCTGGCGCGAGACGGAGTTGAGCTGGTGGTGGTACCGCGCCCCCATCGAGACCCAGGCGCTGATGATCGAGGCCTTCGACGAGGTCGCCGGCGACGCCTCGGCGGTCGAGGGATGCCGCGTCTGGCTGCTGAAACAGAAACAGACGCAGGACTGGAAGACCACGAAGGCCACTGCCGACGCCGTGTACGCCCTGCTCCTACGCGGCAAGGACATCCTCGCATCGGACAAGCTGGTGGAGCTGTCGCTCGGCGGCGGCGCGATCACGCCCGAGCGCCCCGCCGACGGCGCCCCCGCCGTCGAGGCGGGCACCGGCTTCTACGAGCGCCGCTTCGGCCCCGGCGAGATCCGACCCCAGATGGGCGAGATCACCGTCAGGAAGGTCGACGAGGGCGTCGCCTGGGGCAGCGTCCACTGGCAATACCTCGAGGACATGTCGAAGGTCACCCCGCACGAGGGCACCCCGCTGAAATTGAAGAAGGCCCTCTTCACGAAACACAACACCCCCCAGGGGCCCACGCTGGAACCCGTGCGCGGCCCGGTGCTCGTCGGCGACGAGTTGGTGGTGCGCATCGAGCTGCGCACCGATCGCGACATGGAATACGTCCACCTGAAAGACCATCGCGGCAGCGGCACCGAGCCGGTCAACGTCCTCTCCGGCTACCGGTTCCAGGACGGCCTCGCCTACTACGAGTCCACCCGCGACACCGCCAGCCACTTCTTCATCGATTATCTCCCCAAGGGCACCTACGTGTTCGAGTACTCCACCCGCGTCCAGTTGCGGGGGAAGTATCCCACCGGCGTCGCCTCGATCCAGTGCATGTACGCCCCCGAGTTCAACAGCCATTCGGAGAGCATCCCCATCGAGGTCAGGTGAGTATCAGATCGTGTAATCCTCCGGCACCCTCGCCCGCCCGAAGGAGATCCGGTTCCAGACTCTCTCGTGCGCGTAGTACAGGACCATCTTGGTGAACAGCTCGACGACGCCGATGCTCAGCGCCCACTTCAGCTTCCCGGTGATGAGGAACGAGATCACCATCGTGTCGATGGTGCCGGTCACGCGCCAGGAGATGGATTTGACCAGACTGCGGTAGTGGTTGTCGGACATAGGGTCGTGACAGTTAAGCGGGAAAACGGGCCGCGTTAATTCAATTTATGCCTGGTGCCCTCGGGTACGACGGGGGGTGAAAATGTAGCCCATCTGGTCACAGATGGGCCACGCGGGGGGGGTCCACGGCCTCACGGCCGTGGCTACGTCTGGAATTTTCGAGTCAGATCCCATGCCCAGCACGCGGGGCACCACCGGGGCGGAAAATGGTAGGCTGCGCCTTGGCGCACGCTGCCGAATCCACGGTCCGCGTGCGCCAAGGCGCAGCCTACATCGCGACCCAATTTTCGAGTCAGCACGCCACCCAGCGCTCGAGCGCCTCGGCCAGGAGCGGGGCGCGGCGGGCGGCGCCTCGGGAACCCCCTTCGGTCGAAACCGAGGGGGTCGGGTTAACATCCAGGATCACGGCCCGGCCCTCGCGCACCACGAAGTCGATCTTGCCAAAATCCATGCCGATCTTCCGGCGGAATTCGCGGACCTCGTCGGGCACCGGAGCGGCCGTGATACTCCCCGGAACCCTGTTCGCGGCCTTGACGATCGGCCCCGTGCCCAGGGAGCGCGTGCAACTGCCGGCATCGCCGAGGAAGGTCCATTTGCGCAGCGCGAAAAGACCATCCTGTTCCTCTGGCTCGAATGGCTGCACCACGAGGCGGGGATTGCGGAAGGCCTGCGGGGGCACCTCACGGAGCGAGGGGTATACCCGGTAGTCCCGCGAACTGAGGCAGGGCGTCCAGCGCCAGAAGGCCGCCTCGGCCCAGCGCCGACACAGGGGCAGGTGCCGCAACCGGTGCATCACCTCCGAGTGCCATCTGCGCCCCGGGATGAGACGCAGTTCGGGCCTGCCCCCGAAATTCAGGTCGGATTTCAGCATCACGGGCCCCTCGAAATCCTCCCCGGGTCCCAGCGCCCGGCACCCGAGCGCCCGTTTGGAGATATCGCGCAACCGGAGATTGAGGACGCACCCATGGCGCGACAGGAATCGCTCGTATTGGGGGGGTCTCACGGTGAGGTCCACGTGCGGGATCAGCACATCCAGCGGGGGGTTGGCCCCGACGCCCCGCAACACGTGCACCGAATGCCCGCGCTCGCGCACCGCGGCGAGAATAAATTGCAGCAACCAGCGCTCCCCTTGGGAGAACAAAGTATCCCTGACATGGATGAGGACTCCGATCCGCATGGACGCCTTCGTCTGTCCGATCGACCCGCGCGTTGGGCGCACGCACTTACGGGCTTGATTATTGGGCCCGACCGCGCAATCCACAAGGGCCTAATGGCAGAAGAGATCCCCCTGTTGGGCCAAGTCCCCCCTTTCGAGGAGATCTATGGGCCCGGCGCCTACCTGTCTCCCCGGCTGTCATTCGTGTCCCGCGGGTGGGGCCGGGGCGACCGCTCGTATGGCGACATGCTGACGAGCCGATTCGCCACCGCGCCCGGCGTTGCGCCAACGCTCGTGGCGGCGGCGGCCGTCACCCCCGCCGTGGCCCGGTGGTTCCGCCTCGCCGGACTCCCCCTCCGCGAGGATTGCGACCGCTTCGTCGACGAGACGGGGCACGGCGAGATGCTGCGCTCCGCCGTCGAACGCGGCCTGCGCATCGCCAGCCAGTTCCCGATTCACGAGGACCACTGGGCATCGCCCCACGCCCTCAATCCGCCGGACCTCCACGTTTATCTCGCCGACAAGCGCGCCATCTCGGAAATGGTCCCCGAACCCTTCCTCGCGCGCCGCCGCACCATCGAGGGGCCTGATTTCTTCGAAGGGAGAGTGCGCCCGCCCCCGCCCTGCGCCCTGAAAGTGTCCAGCCGCTTCGCCGCCACGGCGGGCCGCGGCACGCGCATCTGCCTCACGGAAGAGGAGGTGGACGCCGCGCGCGAGGAATTCCAGGGGGCGGAGCGGGTCGTCATCGAGGAATATTTGCCCTTCGATCGGACATTCTGCTTCCACGCCGCGATCTTTCGCGACGGGCGGGTTGGACTGCTCGGCGCGACCGAGCAGATCATCGTCGACCGTTCCCGCTATGGCGGCGGCTGGTATGGCGCGGGGGTGGATCCACCCGAGGCCGCATGGCAGGCCGCCCGGGCCGTGACGCGCCGCATCGCGGACACCGGCTTCTGCGGGGTCATCGGGCTCGACTTGGGCGTCCTGCCGGACGGAACGGTCCGCGCCTTCGACATCAACCCCCGGGTCAACGCGTCGACATCCGGCCTCTGGCTGGCGGCTTTCCGCCCCGATCTGAAAACCCGCCATGGTCGCATGCAGGCCTGGCGCAGCGAACTCCCCTGGGAGGCGGCAGGGGCCATCCTCGAATCCGAGATCCGCGCGGGCCGCTGGCTCCCGCTCTCCGCGCGCGACCCCGCGCTCGATGCCGGGAAGGGTCCCGGACCGATGATGCTGGGCGTCACTCTCGCCTCGTCGCGAGAGGATGCCATCGCAGCCTCGGAGGAGATCCGCCAGCGGTTGCGCGCCGATATCCCCTGACCGGCGTCAAAGCCGAAAACCCGATTGGCGCGTCCAAGTCTGCAGCGCCAGCGCCCCCATCAAGAGATTGGCCGGAACGCGCGCGGGTGTCTGGGCGTGGCGGCGAAGTCGCGCGATCGCGGACGGGTCGAACAGTCCCACCTCGCGGAGCGCCCGGTCGGACAGGGCCTCCTCGGCCCAGTCCCACAATCGCGGCCTCGCCAACCACTCGCGGAACGGCACTCGCAGCCGGGTCTTCGGCGCGATCCGAACGACCTCCGGCACCAGGCCGCGCCCCGCCTCCCGCAGCAGAAATTTTTCCGACTGGTGCGGGGGGTAGCCGCGCACCTTGAGGCGCCGCGGCAGGCCCGCGCAGTACTCCCAGAGTCGGTGGTCAAGGAACGGCGGCCGGACCTCGACGGAATGGGCCATTCCCATCTTATCCAGCAACAGGCAAATCGCATCCGGCAGGCGGGTGCGCGACTGGAGCCACAGGATCTGCTGGAACGGGTCGCGACTCCCGGCCTCGGCCACCCATTGCATCCACGGGGCCAGCAGCTCGCTCATGGGACGCCTCGCGATCGACTCCCGGAGGTCGGGCGCCAAGAGATCCAGGGTCGTGGCCTTGGGTCCGGCCGCGCTGCGATCGAGGTACCAATAGGCGATGGCCTTCGGGTCGGTGCCCCGGCCTTCCTCCCATTGCCGGGCGCCCTCGACGAACCGCTCGACCCAGGGATGACGTCCCGATGACGCCGCCCTGAGGGCGGACGGCCATCGATTCCAGAAGCCAGACCGGATCGGCCGATTCCAGTGCCAGGCATAGCCGCCGAGCAACTCGTCCGCCCCCTCACCGCTCATGACCACTTTCAGGCCGAGTTCCCGGCACGCGCGGAATATCTGGTGGCCCGCCAGAAACGTGGCCCGCGTGATGGGCTCCTCGACGGATTCGAGCACGGCCGGATACCCTTCCATCATCTCCTCACGGAAACGCGCCTGCCGCAGGTCGAGGCCCAGCGCCGCGGCGCAGGCCGAGGCGCGTCCTGTCTCGTCGTAGCCCTCGACATCAAAACCCAGGGTGACGGCCGGAAATCGACGGCCCATCCTCGCACGCATCAGGGATGCGATCGTGGCCGAGTCGATCCCCCCCGAGAGGGCCAACCCGATCGGCACATCGGCCATCAGGTGGTCCGAGACCGCGGACTCCATCCGCCGCCGGAATTCCTCCGCCGCCTCGCGCGCGTTCGTGGGCCGCGCCGGGGCGTACGAGAGCTTCCAATAGGTCCGGACCTCGGCCCGTCCCCCGCGGATGAAGGCGCGATTGGCCGCGGGCAACTTTCGGATACCGGCGTAGAGGGTGCGCGGCGCGGGGGTATAACCCAGTCGCAAAAAGAGGGCGAGGGCATCGAGATCGATGCGCCGCTCTGGGGTGGCCACCCTCAGGATCGCGCGGATCTCGGAGGCGAAATACAGGTGGCCGCCGCGCTCGAGGTAATAGAGCGGCTTGATGCCCATGCGGTCCCGGGCGAGGCACAGGGAGCGGGTTCGCCCGTCCCAGATGGCAAAGGCGAACATGCCGCGCAACCGTTCCAAGAGCCCGTCCAGGCCCCATGCCTCGTAGCCATGTGGCAGGACCTCCGCATCCGACCGGCTGCGGAACCGGTGGCCGATTGCCTCCAGTTCGCGTCGCAGCTCGGCGTGGTTGTAGATCTCTCCATTGTGGACCACCTGGATCGCGCCATCTTCGCTGGAGACCGGCTGATGGCCCCCCGCGATGTCCACGATGCTCAGGCGCCGGATGCCGAGCGCGATCCCGTCACCGAAATACGCGCCCTCCTCATCCGGACCCCGATGCCCCAGCGTCGAAAGCGCCGCCCGGAACGCGCCTGGCTCGACCGCGGTGCGCCCTCCCGGCCCCAGAACCCCTAGAATGCCACACATCCGGCACCCGCCTCAGTCTGCGGTTGTCCCGCCAGCCGCGCGCGTCCACGGTTTGTGTTCTGGAAAAACCACGGCGCGAGTGTATTGAAGGGAAATTCGCGAGCAAGCTCTCCCCTGGACATCTTGGATGAGTCCCCGCCAAAGGCCGCAGTGCCCCGCAAGACCGTCGCCGCCCGAAACCGGGAGGGTTCGCACATGACTGAGCCCCCTCGCGGCAACGCCTGCCTCGCGGAGGCCTGGGTCGCGATCGGCGAGGGCGATGTCCCCCGCGCGCTGCGCCACGTCGCGGAGGCCTACGGCCACATCGGGCGGTGGTGCGACGGCTCCCAGCGGTTGCCCATCGGCTGGCCGGAGGCCGATCGCGTCATCGCCGACGCGGCCGATATCGTCCGCGCTGCGGGGCGGCCGCCCCCGACCGGGGGTGGCGAAAACGACGCGGTCCTGTTTTCGCGCTGGACCAATTTTGGCGGCCATCGCTTCGCCGCGGGCGACACCCTTCGCGCGTCGCCGGCGCCCAACAAGTTTGCCTTTGTCATCCATCCCGGCAGGGCCGGTGCCTCGGCGGAACAGATGGCGGACAGGCTCGGCATCCCGCCGGAGTGCGTGGAGATCGCCCCGGCGGGGGCGCGCGACAGGCCCTGGGAATGGTTGCCGGAACGCCTCGCGGCCCGGGGCTGCGCCCGTCTCTTCGTTGTCCACGAGACGTATCGGCCGGGGGTGCTCGTGGCGGCGCTCGCCTCGTCATGCGCCGGCATTTACCTCCTGCACCACATCGACTCCAAGCCCTGCAGCGGCCTGTATTTGCCCGGCATCACGGTCGTCGAGCTGACGCCCTACTGCTATCATTATTCGCGGCTCCACCTGGCCATCCGCCCCATCTACCTGCCCCTGATTTCGGAACCTCCCCCCGGCGAAAGGCCCTCGTTCATGGCCGATGGCGAACTGCGCACCGCCACCTGTGGGCGCGAGGAGAAATTCGAGGCCGACAAGGGATTCCCTTATGCCGCGATCGTCGCCGAAAGGCTTCGGCGATTCGCCGGACGGCACGTGCACATCGGGCACCTCTCGGAAGGCGCCCGGGAAATGATCGGTGCCGCCCTGCGCGAGGCCGGAGTAGAACCGGGGCGGTTCGAATACCTCTCCCGCATCCCGAACCTTCCCGCCGCCCTCTGGGCCAACCGGGTGGACCTCTACCTCGCGTCCTTCCCACACGGCGGGGCCAGGACGATCATCGACGTGATGGCATCGGCCACGCCGGCCATCGTCTACGTCCGCGGGCCAATCGAGCGGTTGGGAAACACCAGCCTCCGGGCGCCGGGCACCGCCGAATGGTCCAGGCCCGAGGAACTCTGGGAGATTCTCGGCTCGATCGATCCCGCTTGGCTCGCCGAGCGCTCGCGGCTCGCCAGCGAGCATTTCGGCCAATACCATAGCCGCGCCACGCTGGCATCCGCGCTGGCGTCCCCCCGCATCGTCGGCGTGACTCCGCCGCCGCCGCCAGACGACGCCATGATGCCCTCTCCCCAGAACGCGATCTGCCATCTGCTCGCCGATGTCGCATGGCTCCGCAAGAGCGAGCGAGAGATGCGCGCCAGGCTCGTCGCGATCGAGGCGGCGGTCTCCCGCGGCATCCGATGGCCGCGCTGGCTGAGACCCTGGCGACGCGAATGACACGCTGGTTTCCAAGCCGCTGGTCCCCGCGGGTGGTGTGGCGCACCTCCCACACGGTCTTGCGCCTCAGGGCCCACCTCTGGCGCCTCATGCTGCGCCGCACCACGTTCATCGCCATCACCGGGAGCATCGGCAAGACGACGACCAAGGAATGCCTCGCGGGCATCCTATCGGCGAAGCACAAGACCGCGATGACGCGCTACAACCGGAACGGGGCACGCGGGGTGCCGAGGACGATCCTGCGGGTGAAGCGCCAGCATCGCTACGCGGTCGTCGAGATCGGCACCGATATCCCTGGCCAGATCCAGAGATCCGCCGCGATCGTCCGCCCGACGATCGCCATCATCCTCACGGTCGCCCGGACCCACACCGACAACTTCAAGACCCTCGAGGATACCGCGGCGGAGAAATCGGCCCTGTTGGATTTTCTCCCGCGCGACGGGATCGCGATACTGAACGCCGAGGACCCGCGGGTGATCGCAATGGCCGCGAAGTGCCGATGCGAGGTCAAGACATTCGGTCGATCGCCGAAGGCCGACATCTGGGCCGAAGAGGTCACCTCGAAATGGCCGGCCCGGCTCAGCTTCCGGGCGCGCACGGCCTCCGAGTCCGAATGGGTCACCACGAATTTCGTGGGAGAGCAGTGGGTCAACTCCGTGCTCGCGGCGCTGCTCGCCGCGCGATGCTGCGGGATGCCCCTGCGCGATGCGGTGGCGGCGGTGGCCAACGTCCAGCCATTCCTGGCGAGAATGCAACCGGTCCGGCTCCCCTCCGGGGCGATGCTCATCCGCGACGAGGGGACCGCTTCCGCCGACACCGTGGATCCTGCGCTGAAGGCCCTGCGCGACGCCACCGCGCAGCGACGAATCTTGATCGTGAGCGACACCTCCGATTCGGGATTGAGGACGCGGACACGCCTCAGGGCGCTTGGCGCGGCGGCCGCCGAGATATCCGAGTTGGCCGTCTTTATCGGAGCATCTCGGCACCACACCATCAAGGCCGCCCTGGCGGCCGGCATGGCCCCCGAATACGTCCGGGATTTCGAGACGGTCCAGGAGGCCGCCGAATTCCTCAAGTCCGAGTTGCGCGAGGGGGACGTGGCGCTGGTCAAGGGTCGCGGCTGCGACCACCTGGAGAGGATCTACCTGTCGCAGCTCGGGCCCGTCGCGTGCTGGAAGACCAAATGCCGCATCCGGGGCCTGTGCGACATGTGCAAGGAACTCCGGCCTCCGGCAGGGGCAAGTGTAGCCCATCCGGTCACAGGTGGGCCGCGCGTTGGAACATCCACGGTCTGACGACCGTGGCTACACCCGGAATTTTCGGTCAGTCCCGTGCCCCGCGCGGCGGGGCACCGCCGGGAAGGAAAATGGTAGGCTGCGCCTTGGCGCACGCTGCCGAATCGACCGTCCGCGTGCGCCAAGGCGCAGCCTACATCGCGACCCAATTTTCGAGCTAGATCCCATGCCCCGCCTGCAGGGCACCACCGGGGGTGAAAATGTAGGGCGCGAAATCCCTTTCGCGCCACGGGCAACCGGCAGGGCCCTCGTGGCGCGGATGGGAATCCGCGCCCTACAGGCCGATCCCGTGGCCGATTTTCGAGTCAGGGATTGACCGGGGTCAAGCTCACCTTGCGACTCAGACCCGCTAGCCCCGCCAACTCCCCCGCGCCCAGCGCCCTGTCGAACACCGCGACCCCGCCGATCCAGCCCGTGAACCCCACGCTCCGGGAGCTGTGGATGACGCGCCCGATGGTGAAGGGGCCGCCGCTCCCGTCGTTCGCGGGTGCGTAGAGATCGTGCGGATACCACCACGGGTTCAGGCGCAGGGCGACGAGATCGCGGGCGACCTCCTTTCCGCCGCGCAGCGTGACGTGCACCTTGGTGTAGCGATACTCGCGGACCTCGGTGCGCTCGTCGCCGGACTCGGTGATCACTCTGAGCGAGAGCGGCGCGCCCTCGGGCGGGTTGTAATACTGATCCTTCGGGAAGGTGGCATCCTCGCCGGGCTGCGCCCCCGGCAGGCTCGCGTAATGCCCCTGCATGTAGGCGTTGTAGGCGGAGCCGATCAGCTTGTCGGTTTTCGGGTTCTCCAGCCACCGGTCGCCAGCGACGCCGTTGAGCCAGCCGGCGAGCTCGTCCTTCTCGTGGTCAAAGGTCATCGCGAAGCATTGCCAGGAGGCGTCCAGCACGTCGGCGGGTGAATCCGCGGAAACGGTGGGTGATTGGGCGGCGGAGTTGCACTTGTGCAGCGCATATTTGTTCAGGAACGAACTCGCGCCGTTTTCCGAGACGTGGCCGCAGGCGCTGCCCTCCTTGTTGAGGCCCGCGAAGAGGGCGTATTGCCGCTGGCCGCGCTGCACCTTCTGAATCGCCTCGGTCTCCTTCTGCTTCAGATCCGTGCCCTCGTGCCAGATGCCCGCCAGCGCGTGATTCCCGCTCTCGCGGATCGCCCACACCACGACCGTCACGGACTTTCCCGCGCCCTTGATATCCAACGGTGTGTCGTGCAACCGCCCGCGCGGCACGAAGAGGAACGGCCGAAAATCTGGGTCGGTCTCCTTGGCGATGCGGATCGCCTGCCCGAACGGCCCCCGCCCCAGCAACGGGAAATCCGCGTACGTCGCCTCCCGCCCAACGCCCCAGTAATCCCGCACGTAATTCCCCGCATCGAGCGCATACTCGTTGGTGGCCCCGGGCGGCACGTGGGCGGCAAAGCGCCGCGCCCCTCCCGGTTCGCGCCTCACGAAGTCCCAGAAAGCCACCAGCCCAGGGGTCCCAACTACGGCGGCGGCGCGCTCGGAGGCGGTGCTCGTGGCCATCGAAGGGACGGCGGCAATGGCCACCCCCGCTCCCAAAAAAACTCGCGCGAACATCGGGGTCATGGCCCGATGTAATGGGCACTCGTCGGCCCGCCGTCGAGCGCAAGATTCGGGCGCCGACGCCCTTTTCAGCGCGGGTGCTCCTTAAAGAATCGGACGATGAGCTCCGGCGCCCCCGGCGCAATCCCATGGGCACCGGGATGGATGAACGCCACAAAGGGCGTGCCGCCCTTGGAGGGATAGAGCGTCGCGAGCGGCGCCCAGGGTTGGCCCTCGGCATCGCAACCATTCAGCGCGCGCACGGCCTCCATCGTCGCCTTCTGCCAAGCGAATTTTACCAATTTGTCGTTCGCCCCGGCAAGGTGCATGGCCGGCTTTGGCTTCAAGTCCTTGGCGAAGCGGCCCGCCGCGGCGGCAGCCGACGGCGCGACCGCGGCGAATACGTCCCCGCGCGCAGCCCACAGCAGATAGGTGAACCCGCCCCCGTTGGAGTGGCCCGTGCAATAGATCCGCTTCTCGTCCACCTGGAATTTCCCCTTCACGCGCGCCAGCGCGGTATCGAAAAACTTGAGATCCCGGTCGCCCTGCGCGCCGATATCGTGCTGCCATCCCGGCCGCTTGCCCTCGGGATCCGTCAGGCGCCCGGGTGTGTTCAGTCCCTGCAGGTATACCGAGATCGCCTCGGGCCAGTGCTTGTACATCGGGAAGGTGCGCGCCATCCCTTCGGCCCGGCCACCGTGGCCGTGAAAGACAAACACCAGGGGCGCCGGCGTTTCGGCGGCGGACGCGGGGGCGTACAAAACCCCCGTGCGCGCCGCGCCATCGACCTGAAGCTCGATGCGCTCGAACCCGTCCGGAAGACCCTGCCCGAACCCGGCATGGCAGCCGCCAAGGAACAGACAGAATGCCGCCAACAGCGCGGAACTGGAACCTCTCTTGGCCATAGACTGTTTCATCTAACCCGCGGCTCGTCCCGCCGTTGCGATGTTTCCTTGACCGGCCCATAGACCGCATCGCATCCGCAGGCCGAGCGGCTCGTCCGCTACGTCAGTTTCGTTTCGCCCGGGACGGCCACCGGCGGCACGGGGAAGGGGCCGAACTCCAGCGCCTCCTTGGGCCAGAGATCCAGGCGCGAGCTGTTCATGGCCCAGTCCCACTGCACGACCTGTCCCGTGTAGGCGCTCATCCGGCCCATGATGGCCGCCATGGTGCTTTCGGCCACCTGTCGCCCCTCGTTCAGCGGCTCTCCCGCGCGGATGCTCCGGATGAGGTCCGCGTGCTCTTGCTCGTACGGGCTCCCCTCCTCGCCCTCGAACTTCCAGGCGACGGCCCCCTCGATGCCCTCGGCGGACGCCTTGCCCCTGGTGCCCGCGATGATCTCGGTCACGGTCCGGTGGCAGTTGTCATTCTGCCGGCACATGCTCATGACCGTCGCCCCGCTCGGGTAGCGGAAACGCACCGCAAAGTGATCCCAGATGTTCCCGAACTCGGGCCCCGTCCGCCATTGCCGGCCGCCGATGCCGAGGGCATCCTTCGGGTGCGTGCCGAGCGCCCAGTTGAGCACGTCGATGTTGTGCACGTGCTGCTCGACGATGTGGTCGCCGGAGAGCCAGGTGAAGAAATACCAGTTGCGGAGTTGCCACTCCAGGTCGCTCCACCCGGGCTGGCGCGGCGCGAGAAAGCCCCAGCGCCGCACGCAGACATCGATCCAAGAGCACTCGCCGCCCATCAGTTCCCCGATGTCTCCACGGTGGACGCGCTTGATCATCTCGATGTAGCGCGCCTGATGGCGCCGCTGGGTCCCGGCCACGATCGCCAACCCCTTCTGCTTCGCCAGGTCCGAGGAGGCGAGCACGGACTTTACCCCCCGCGGGTCCACCGCCACGGGCTTCTCCATGAACACGTGCTTGCCGGCCGCCACCGCCGCCTCGAGGTGCATCGGGCGAAACGCCGGAGGCGTCGCGAGGATGACCAGATCCACGCCGCTATCGATCACCTTCTGGTACGCGTCGAAGCCCACGAAGCACGTGTCCCTCGTCGCCTTGACGGCCTCCGCCCGGGTCCACGGCTGCGAGCAACTCCACTCCTTCTTGCCGCCGGGGTCCTTGAGCGTCTCGAGCGCCGCGTCGATCTTGTCCCGGAACACGTCGCCGAGCGCGACGATCTCCACGCCGGGTGACGACAGGACGCAGTTCATCGCCGCGCCCGTCCCGCGGTTGCCGCAGCCCACCAGGCCGACGCGGATGCGATCCGAGCCCGCGGCAAAAACGGGCCCGGCCCCGGCCGCCAGCGAGCCGAGCGCGGCCGCGCCCGCCGCCGACGATTTCAGAAACGCCCGCCGCGAGACGCGGGGCGCGATGGGTGACGGGATTTCATGCATGATGTCTCTCTTTCGTGGTCCTGGGCCTCTACGGGTTTCATTCACACGGTGGCTCGCCGGCCTCCAGCGCGGCGACGAGTTGCGCCATCAGGCCCATGCCCATCTGGTAGATGGCGCGATAATCGCTCCGCTGCAGCTCGAGTCCGCCCTTGTTCGACTGCGAGACGCCGCCAAGAAAACCGTCGGGCGCGAGGTGCCCCTGCAGTCCGGCCAGCGTCCTCGCGGCGGCGTCCCTGGCGCCCGCATCGAGCCATCCGTGCCTGGCCCCCAGGGCGAGAGCCGCGGCGATGCCCGCGCTGCCCGCGGTGTCGGGCGTGAGTGCCTTCTCGTCCACGATGACGCTCCAGAGGCCGTCCTCGCGCTGATGCGCCATGGCCCAGGCCGCGAACCGCTGCAACAGGATGACGAGGTCGCCCGCGTCCTGCCTCCCCCCGGCCGCTATGAGCGTTCGCGTCAGGCCGAGCATCTGCCACGCGATGCCGCGCGCCCAGTTCCGGTTGCCGCGCTTGCCGTCGTCATCGTACGTGCGCCAGAACTCGCTCCCGTCGAAGAACCGCGCCTGCCGAATGCGCACCTGGTACAGCGCGTCCTGCATCATCGCTTCGGAACCCCGGGCCCCCGCGATCAGCGCCAGGGGATAGGCGATGGTGTAGGCACCCTCGCTCGACATGTGCGGGCCGTCCTGGATCGAGCCGCTGGGGCGGCGCTTCTTTTCCCATGCCTGCACCGCCAACTCCAACAGCGGGCTTTGCGGCTCCACGCGCGCCAGCGCCGCAAATGGCAGCGTCCCCTCGATGCCGTAGATGCGATCGTCGCTCGGCGCGCTGACGTGGTTCTCGTAGACCAGGCGCCCTCCCTTGAAGAACAGCGCCAGGTGCCTCTCGGCCATGGCCCGCATCGACGCATGGCGAGGCAGTTCGGCCAGATCAAGCAGGCCATCCATGACGCATCCCTCCATCCAGCCAAATTGCTGCACGCAGGCCAGCGAATTCATCCGGGCGAAGAATTCCTCCATCGGCGCCGCCACGCCAGGGACGAGGAGGTGGGGCAGCAACGCCTCCGGGATGTCCGGCCCGCCCGTCAGGATCTCTAGATCGCTGCCCCGCGTGAGCCGGAGGGCAATGCCCTCGCGCCGGATGTCGGCCACATCGGCCGGGCCGAGCGCCACCTGGTAAACCTGAAACTGCGAGACGAAACGCAGGTCGGATGCGCCGATGACGCGGCCCGATGCCGGAAGGAATGCCTCCGCGAGTTTCTCGTCTCGCTCGTCGAGGCCGATAGCCACGCGCAGATGCGTGGGAGCGGCCCCTTCGGGCAGCGCATCCCATCTCAGCACCAGCGGTGGCCTGTCGGCCGTCGTGATCGCCGTGACCTGCCAGCCGAACGGCGCCCGCTGTTTCCCCGGCACCGGCAGGCCCGCGGATGACGCGACCCGGGCGGGCAGGTGGCGAGCGAACTCTCGGCGGGGTTCCCCCCAGCCGTGGTGCAATAAACCGAATAGCACCAGGGACGACATGAAGAACTTCCGGCGCATGATCGATATCCCCCTATGCCGCATTCCTCATTTGGGCGCAACGGGTTTGATCGCCAGATGGCTTCCCATCACTACGGCGGGACAATCGGTGGCGGCACCCCGTCGCCTGCCCTATCGCTCGCATCATGTCGGCTCTCTTGCGCTCCACCGCGCGGGCGGCTCACCTCGCCTTCCAGATGCGCACGTCGTCGAAGAGAACCCCCGGCCCGTTGACGGTGAAGTGAAAGCTGGTCTTGGTCTCGTGGGCGATGCCCGGGGACTTCAAGTCTCCCGCGGGCTTGCCGTCGATGGTGACGCGCATCTGGTCGCCCACGATCTCGATGGCGACCTGGTGCCATGCGTCGGGGCTGATGCTGACATTCGCGGTGGCACCCCGGCCGACGAGGAGTTTCTCCGCCTCGGCCTTGCGCGCCGGATCCTTGCGCATCTCGAAGATGTCGTTGCGCATCACGCCCTCCTTGTCGTCGCCCAGACGGACCTGCTTCGGCGCGAAGGCCACGCGGCAGATGTGGCCCGCGTGGGAACCCTTGAACTGCTGGTCATCGAATACCGCGTTGAAACCCGTCGAGCCCGCTAGCTTGAAGCGGAATTCCACGATCACGTCCTTCATCGGGCGATGGACGCGACCGACCGCGCCGTGGTCGTCGCGGGTCTGCGCGCCCTTGAGCGCGCCACCCTCGATCGCGAAGGTCGGTATCACGGCCTTCCACTCGCCCAGGTCCGAACGCGCAAAATCATCGGAGAAAATCGGCTCGCCCTTCTGGGCGGGCGGCCCGGCCGAGATCGCGGTGGCGACGAGGAGCGCGGGGACGAGGAGGGTCGATCGGTTTTGCATGCGGCAGGTTGGCCCATGCGGCCTCCAGTTTCAATCACGCGGTGGCTTCGGCGCATCGGCCCGGGAGATCTCGTTCGGGGAACGTGATGGGCCTCACATGTTGCCCCTGGATTCCGGGCCCCCCGGCAGATCGCCCGGGTCGAGGCCCGGCATGAAGATCGGCATGACTTTCTTGGTCATGCGCTCGGTGAATTCTCCTTCCCCTTTGAGGTGCTTCTGCCATGCCGCCACCTGTTCGGGCGAAAGGACGGCAGCGGCCGCGGCGGCCTCGTCCACCTTCGGCAGGTCGCTTATCGATGGCGTGTAATTCAGGACGAAGCAGCGCTGCGTTCGCGCGCCCACGCCATCCCAGGCGCGCCGCGACAGTTCCTGAAACATCGAGTCCTTCTGCTCGTCGGTGAGGTCGAGCGCCCGGGTGAACCGATGGAGCGCCTAGTAGGCCACCTGCTCCACCCGCTCGGCGTTGCGCCGGTGCACGACCCCAAGCACCAGTCCCGAATGGCGTCTCACCAGCTCGGTGAACGCCGCCTGATCGTCCCGCGTGACATACGCCACGACGAGCTCCCCATCGGCCAAAACCGAGAGACCATCCACCTCACGCTGCGCGCCCGTCCAAGACATCCTTTATATATAGATCCCCCGACGCGACGCCATGTGACAAATATTTTCGGCGCCCAGGATCGTTCTCCCCATCCGAGGCTTTGGGCTTGCGGGCGACACACAAATCGTTCGCGGCCTTTGGCGGTCCTCCCGGTTCGCCCATATGGCGCCGGCATCATCCCCGTCACGCGACGAAAGACGACGCGGAATCTCTTCGCACGGGAGAACCCGCAGGCGTGAGACTAATCCCGAGGTCTTTTGACAAAGGACCATGGTCAGGCTACAGTCATTCCATGGATATCACGGTGACGCAATTCAAGGCGAAGTGCCTGGGAATCGTCGAAAAGGTCCAGCGCGAAAAGTGCCGCGTCACCATCTCGCGCCATGGCCGGGCCGCCGCCGAGTTGATCCCCGTCCCCGCCGCTGAGTCGTCCCCGCCCCTTTTTGGCCGGTCGGCGGAAACCACGGAGATCCTCGGGGACATCCTCGAAACCGGCGAGCCTTGGAATGCCGCGTCCTGAACATCTCGTTGCCGCGGTCCTCGACACACACCTGTGGGTTTGGCTCGCGGCTGGCCACAACCGCGCGGCGCCGCTGGCCGCCTTCAAGGGGCAATGGTTCCTGTCGGCGATTTCCGTCTGGGAAGTTCTGATGCTCGAATCCAAGGAACGGTTGCGCCTCAAACCCAATCCCGACCAGTGGCTCGCCGCAAATCTCGCGCCCCCGGTCGTCCTGGAACCGCTGAGCCCCGCCATTTGCCGGGAAAGCTGCCGCCTCCCGGATTTCCATGGCGACCCCGCCGACAGGATGATCGTCGCCACCGCCCTCGTCCTAGGCCTCCCCCTCGCCACCGCCGACGCGCGCATCCGGGACTGGAACAACCGGTTTAAGATCATCCAGTTGGTCGAGTTCTGAGGGGGTGTCACAGGATTGACCCCATGCCTCAGACAGGCGGCCCACAGCGCGTTTCGTGCGGCGTCTGCGCCAGGCGCGCGCCTCGCCCATCCCGCCGCCGGTCACTCGGGCATGACCACGGGGATCGTCTGGCGCTGGTGGCGCCGATAGATCCGGAAATCGCCATCCACCGTGACCACCGGATGCGCCGGGAAACGCTCGCTGAGACAGATCAGGCACAGGTCCGCAAGGTCCGGGGCACGATCGGCATATCGACGCGCCAGCGCCGCAATCCTCGATAGGCATCCGACGAAATCAAAATCCACCCTTAATAGGCCCGTATCGATGAGGGCCAAAACGTGGCCGACAGAACCGACGTGGAACGCCGCCTCCGCGAGCACTGCCTCACAGGTCAACAGGGGTTCGTCCACCCCAGCCGCTACCCCGACCGCCCAGCCATGGTGCCGATCCCTCCCATTCAGGAACGCCACGATGAAGCCGGTGTCCGCGAGCCCCCTCATGGGCGCGAAAACCCCTTTCGCCGAGACAGATCCGGCGGCCCCTCCAAAATCCCCGCGAGCCGCATGAACGGCTTGCGCCCTGGCAACAAATGCCGCTCGATGGCCTCCTTGACCAGGCTGCCCTGTGAACGCCCCGTCAACCTCGCCTGCGCCTCCACGGACTGGGCCAGATCATCGGGAAGGCGAATGGTCAGTGTCGTGCTCATATGGCTAAGTTGTAAGACACCGGGACGCATGTCAAGCGGACCGGCAAGCGATCTGGGCCCATGGGGTCAGGCGCGCATGGGGCGCATGGGGTCAGCCCTGAATGGCGCTAAGTTAAGCCATGTTTGGGAGGGCCCGCGGCCTCGCGGGCCGGGTCGGCCGAGGCATCCCGCATTCTGGTGGCCCGCATTCTGGTGGCCCGCGGACGCCGGGGCCGGCATCCCTCCCAAGCGAACGGGGGGGCCAAGGGGGTCAGCCCTTGACGGCGTGTTGCCCAAAGCGAACCGCCGCCCGGGCTGATCGCGTGGCGCGATAGAGGACTCGTGGGGATAGATGCACCCTACCACTTCGACAGATTTCGCGCGCAGCGCCCTGGAGTGCGGTGCGTCCGCGCACCGCTTTCAATGCGGGCTGCAGCGTGGTGGCCATTTGAGCAGTGGCAGGCGGTTCACAGTGGCAGGCGGGTCAGCCCTTGACAATTGACACAAGGCCGGGAGTGATTTTCCGACGATTCGAGTTCGGGCGCCACCGTCAATAGTCAAGGGCTGACCCCCTGGCTCGCACATAGTCAAGGGCTGACCCCCTGGCTCGCACCGGGACGCATGTCAAGCGGACCGGCAAGCGATCTGGGCCCATGGGGTCAGGCGCGCATGGGGCGCATGGGGTCAGCCCTGAATGGCGCTAAGTTAAGCCATGTTTGGGAGGGCCCGCGGCCTCGCGGGCCGGGTCGGCCGAGGCATCCCGCATTCTGGTGGCCCGCATTCTGGTGGCCCGCGGACGCCGGGGCCGGCGTCCCTCCCAAGCGAACGGGGGGGCCAAGGGGGTCAGCCCTTGACGCGACCCCGATAGCGGTCAAAGCGGGCGGAGGATGGCGCAGTCGGTTGGCTACGCGGACAAAAACGGATTCACCACCACCACGCCATCGTAGTCCTGGCCGTGGTTGAGGTCTTCGGTGAGGAGTTGCCCGCAGCGGGCGGCTTTGGCG
Organism: uncultured Verrucomicrobiales bacterium; assembly: GCA_964651705.1. Lineage (GTDB taxonomy): Bacteria > Verrucomicrobiota > Verrucomicrobiia > JADLBR01 > JADLBR01 > JADLBR01. Next base: position 107,295 of record CAZYWZ010000001.1, on the reverse strand, counting down.
GCGGCGAGAATGACGGCGTCCCAGAAGGAGGTTTGGAAGCGCTGCTTCAGACTGAGGGCGGACTGGAGGACGGCGACGGTGTTTTCCTGGATGCGGAAGCGCAGCCATTTCTGGATGAGCCGCTCCGCGAGGTCGTGCGGCAGGGCATCGGGGCGGCGGGGATGGGTGGCCTGAACGTAGAATTCCTGAAGCACCTGCACGGAGAGGGCGATGTCGGTTTGGCTCAGGATTTCCAGGGCGATCGCCGTTTTCTCGGGCTGGGAGGGTCCGAGATCGAGCGAGTAAACGAGGATGTTGGTATCAACGAAGCGCATCGCGGTCGTGGAGTTCGGCGCGGGTCAGGTTGTGGGCGGGGCTGAGGCCGATGCGGCGGGCGCGGAGTTCGGCACGAAGCTCCTGCTCCTCGCGGGCGAGCCGCTGAAACCGGGTCTCGGCTGACTCGTCGCTGGTGAGGCGGATCAAGAAGGCCTTGAACAGGCCGGAGATGGACGTGGACTCCTCCGCCGCCTTGATGCGAGCCGCCCGATAGAGCTCGTCGTCGATGCTGACGGTGATGTTCTTCATGACGCCATCACACTTTCACATTTTCACAGTTTCGTCAATCCCGCGAATGAGTGCGTGGTCTAGGAATCTGTCGTTTCACCGTTTGGTCACCGATCATTTCGTTGCCCGGTCACCTGGCAAGCGGTTGAATGATCTTGATCATCTCTTGAGCCACATCGGCGATCCCCATGCGAGTTCGCCGTCGTCCTGAAGGACGCGTACGTAGTAGGTGGCCTCACCGGCCGGGGGCATGTCATCGGTCCACTCCGTCTGGACGGCGCTCTGGCCGACGGGCAGGGTCGTCACGATCTCGGCGTTGCGGATGATGTCGATCTGCTTGATCGGGCCCGTGCCGACGGCATGGATGCGAAACACCGGAACGCCGCTGCTGGTGAAGGCATCCCCCATCATGTGGTTGTCGCCGACGCGCACATCGAGCAGGATGTTGTCGGTGGCGGCGTAGCAGTGCCGGCGGCGCAGGGCATCGAGCACGCCGCTGCGGCTCATCTCGCTGACGTAGAGCATGGCGTAGCTCATGTGCGTCGAGGTGTGGTCCGAGCTGGCAATGACGCCGTATTTCCTGCCGGCCTTCAGCAGGCTCCAGAAGAACCCGCGATCATTGCCAGTCTTGATGCCTCGGGGACAACCCGGATATTCGTAGGCATCGCGGGCGCCCTGGTAGATCTCGACCACGGGATCCACGTCGGGCGCGCAGTCCACGAAGTTGGGACCGGCATGCGTGCCGATGGTGTGCGGGATGCTGACCCCGCCGAAGTGGCGTAGAAAGCGGAACAGCATCTGGGTATCGAACACCGAGCCGGCGGCATCGGCTTGCTCCTGCTTCCACGCCGGCAGAACGCGGATGCCCCGCTCGGCCACAAGCACGTTGCGATGGCCGCCGATGCCGCTTTCGCCGCGGCTGCGCTCGTAGCCGAACATCGGCACGAATGCGGCCGGCAGATCATGGACGTCGTAGAACTTCTGGGTGAGGTACCACGCGTACTCGCTGCCGCCGTTGTCGTGGTCGCCGTTGCTCAGGAAATCCAACGCGGCGGCATCCAGCGCGTAACGAAAGGCATCCTCGATGCAGCCGTCGTTGATGGCGCTGTCGGCGGAAAAGGCGGTATGCCGGTGGGTGTCGCCGCGCAGGATTCGCAACGGTTGACCGGCGACGGTAACGCGGTAGTCCCGCATCCGTCGCACTGCCGCACGCTCGGCTGCCACCGAAAGTGGAATGGCCGGGGGTTCAGCCGTGGGCAGCGGCACCAGCACAGGAGCGGGTCCGGCAGGCCCGATGCTCAGCCGGCCACTGCGGACGTTCTGCAGGCGGTCGCAGGCGCCCAGCCCGTTGGAAGCCCGGCCATCACCGGCGCACGCCAAGACAACGCCGCCGGGCACCGCGCAGATGGCCGGGGCCGAGTGCCGCTGACCGTTGGAGCCGGCGACGCGAACGGGCCGTAGCCACTGATCGCCTTCGTACACCGCGACAGAGTCGGACCAGATGGTCTGGTTGGCCATCGAGCGGTCCGGCAGGTAATCGTGCTGCCGGTAGGCTAGATAGATGCGTCCATCGCTGCCGCAGGCCAGCTTCGGATAAAAGGCGTAGCGTCGGCTGTCCCGGAACAGGCTCTCGCGGGTGTGGACGGGATTCTTCTCGAAGCTTGTGAGTATGTTCTGCTGCAACGGCAACAGCGTTTCCACCGGCGTCTTCGTCGTCAGCAGGCGTCCGCCCGACCAGCAGGCGAGGCGCAAGGTGCGCTGGCCTTCGACCGGTTCACCGGGAAGCCGCTTGATCGCTTTGTTGTTGCTGAAGTCCTTGCCCCAGTTCTCTCCGGCTTCCTCCCACGCGATCCACAGGCGGTTGAGCGGGTCATACGCGACGCTGGCATGCGCTTCGTAACACAGGGATGCGGCCACGGCTATCTCCCGCTGCACCACGCCCTCGGGCGAAACCAACGCACACCGCACATCATAATCGCCTTTGGCATAGGTGTCGTACGCCACAGCGAGGTTTCCTTGGCCGTCCGCCGCAAGGGCGGGTCGCCAGCAATTGGCGGTGCCGTCGGTAACCTCAACCACCGGCTCCAGCCCGGCCCCACCGGCGCGCAACCGGCCGAGCAAAATTCGCGAGATTCCCCCGCGGAAACTCTGCCACGCCACCCAGATGTCGTCGCCGGCGGACGTCGCGGCGGCATAGATATCCGGGCCCGCCTCCGTCGTCAGGCGGACCGGCGCGCTCCAAGCGCCCTTGCCACGCACGCTCACATAGAGATCCCAGTTGCCCGCCGTCCCTTGGGACCAGAAGGCCGCCGTCCGCCCACTGCGTTCGCACGCAATGGCCGGTGCCAACAGGTCCAACCCCGGCGCGGTGATCGCAACCGGCTGGGAATACACGCCGCCCTGTTCCCGCACCACCAGCAGTTGGTCGTTGTATGCCGCCTGACGAAAGTGACCGAACTCCTTCGGTTCTTCCTTCAGCGACAGCCGTGGCGAATCGCTGCCGGTGTAAGCAATGTAAGCGATCCAGGCGCCGCCGTCGGGATCGGCACAGACGGTGGGAAAGTCGTTGTAGCGGATGGCGCCGTTCTCGCCCGTGCACGTCCCGAGCGCCACGGTTGCGACGGCCCGCGCGACGCTCGCGCGGCCGTCGAGGAACGTCGCCGGCTGCCCGTACTTCAGGTCGCCGGGCGCGAACTCGAACTGGCCGTGCTCTTTGGTGGCGATGGTCACTGGCGTCTCTACGCTGCCGGCCGACTGGATCATCATGCCGTATGGCATCAGCGGGAACCGCAAGGGCTCGCCCTTCGGATCGCGCACGATGTTGGCGCCCACATAGCGATGGGATCGCATGACCTCGCACTTGCTGCCGCCGGCCCACTGCGCCAGCCGCGCGGAAGGCAGCGCGACACCGCCACGGTCCTTCGGGTAGAGATCGAGGATCCCCGCGCTCTCGATGCTGAGGCCTTCCGGGCAGCGCAGTTCGCCGTCCCAGGCTGTCGAGTCCTGGTCGGCGACGCCTAACGATAACTCGAAAGCCACGCGCTCCGCGCCCGCAGCGCAGGGCGGCAGGATGCAGGCGGCGGTCAGGAACGCCAGGGCTGTCACGATGATTCGGGTGATGGTGGTGTTCATGGCGACTCCTGTGATTTCCGCGATGGTGTCAGCAACCGCTGGGCGAACAGGTGCGCGGGCGGGTTGCCCGTAAGGCGGCCTTGGAGAGACACCTGGCAGAGGAACCAGCTTCCGTGGCCTTCGGCATTCTCGGCGGCGGCGAAGGCGGGACCCCAGTTACCAGCCCAGTCGCCTTGGCCGGAAAGCAGCACGGGCTTCCAACCGGGCGCTTGGAACACAGTGGCCAGCAGGGGCCGGACACCACCGGCTGCGGCGTCGAACCAGAACTTGAAGTCGTCCGGCGCGAAACCCTCGACCAACGGATGGCCGGTGGCCCGCGACACAAAATGGCGGGGCCTCATGCCGGCGGGCTCGATGGTGACCCGGTGGCCCGCAATCGGATGGGTGCCGGGAGGCAGTTCAATGAACACGGCTTTGGCACCGGCGCGCACGGCGCGCGTGATCGCTGGTTCGGCAGCTCCGAAGGCTTTGAGGTTGTCGATCAGGATGACGCTGGTGGAAACCGGCTCGCCCGTGAACAACGGCTCCAGCCCAAGCTCGGCGGCGAGCTTGGCGGCTTTGCCATTGGGGTCGCCGATCACCAACACGCTCCGTTTCTCCGGCGCGGGCGCGGCCGGGAGAAGATCAAGGGTGAGCGCGGTGTCGTGAAGCAACTGTCCCTTGGCGTCGAAGAGGCCGAGGCGCACCGTCAGGCTGGAGCGGTTGGTCGCGGCGGGCGCAGCAAAGTCCAGCCAGCCTTGGAAGGCGCTGTCGCAGGCCCGTGCTTGGGCCGGCGCGGCTCCGGCGTGAACGACTTGACCTCGCGCTTCGACCTGGTAACGCAGCTTCGCGCCCTGCGGAGTTTCGTTGAGATCGTTGCACACCCAAGCGGCAACGCGGACGGTTTCTCCGGAGAAGAAGGCTTTACGGTTGCTGTGGAGATTGACCGCCAGCGGCGTCAGGGCCTCGCGGTAGGCGAAGTAGGCTGGCTTCGGTTGGCGGTCCACGTCCATGATGGTCTTCATCCAGCCGGCGGGAAAGGCATCGATGAACAGGTGGATGGCGAAGGTGTTCATGTTGCGGTCGCGCCGGAACGCCTCGGTCATGAGGCGGGTGACCCAAGCCTGGTGGGCCTGGCTCGCCTGCACCCATTCGGCCAGCGTGAACTGTGTGTCGAACCACATATAATGGAAGCGGCCCGACTGCGCGTTCACAATGCGGTCGGGCGTCCACGTGCGTTCTTCCTCGGCGGACGCGGGCAGCCAGTCCTTGGGATAATAGCGGCGCATGACGTTGACCGGGTCCAGGCCTTCGGAGCCGAATTCGCCGCAGCCGTAGAGCCAGCCGGGCTTCACACGCTGCCAATAGCCCTGATGCAACTTGCCGAGGTCCACGCCGTGGCCGTTGTACCAGCCGGGATAACAATGGTTGTCCGGCAGACCTGGCCCCGGCGGGTCGTAATCGCCGTCCACGGCCTTGATGACACGGTCCGGGTTGGCCAGAAGCACGACGCGGTCGGCAGCGGTGAAGAAAGCCTCCAGCTCGGGCCGGGTGAGATGGCGGTGCGGTTCGTTGCGGCCATTGGGAAACGGCTCGTTGATGTAACTGACCATGACGTTGCAGGGGTGGCTGCGGATCAGCCGCTCCATCTCCTCCGCCTGCCGCACCGCCTCGGCGAACTGGGTGCGCCGCAGCACGCCGAACAGCGGCAGGTCGGTTTGCGTCATCAGTCCGAGCCGGTCGCAATAGTCGTAGACCTCCGGCTGCACGGGCCGTTGCGTGAGCCGGAGAAAGTTCATGTGACAGATCTTGGCGAGCAGGATGTCATCGCGCAGTTGGTCGAATCGGCCGTGCAGCACGTCCTGCTGTTCGAACCCCATCGTGTTGGCGCCGCGCAACCGGATGGGGCGACCGTTGAAAAACATCCGGCCTTTCGGCTCGCCCGCCGCGTCCATGCGGAACGAACGCATCCCGAACTGCCGCTTCTGCACATCGAGCACGCGGCCGGATTTGTCTCTAAGTTTCACCTGGAGCTGGTACAGCCAGGGCGACTCCAATTCCCACGCGCGGAACTCTGGCAGGTCGAACGGCACGCGGAAGTAGTTCACGCCGCGGGCCACGCGGCAGGAGGTGTCCTCACCAGCCTTGGGCATGTCCCCAACGCCGCCGAAGAGGGTGGTGCGGCCATTGAACAGGCGCCCAGTGAATACGGTCTGGGCGAAATTCTGTCCGAACACCGCCAGCTCCAGCACCACGTTCGCCGGCGGCACGTCGCACTGGAACACCTCCACCCACGCCTCGGCGCGCGATTGCTCCGGCAGCGGGCGCACAAACAGGTCGTGCAGATGGACGCGCGGGCGGGCTTCCACGGTCACGCCCTGGTAGATCCCCATGCCGGGCGGGCAATGATGCCAACCGACGGCCGGATCATCGTAGCCCAGGCCGCTGGCGGCATAGATCTTCTCGCCTTGGAACTGCTTCGGATCTTCCTGGGTGCGGCTGCCCATGTGGATGAAATCGTTTTCGACTTTGACCACCAGGACGTTTTCGCCGATGCGCGCCTGCGGCGTGAACTCGAACTCAAACGGCGCGAAGAAGCCCTCGTGCGAGCCGAGGAAGTTGCCGTTGACGAAGACGTGCGCCTTGTAATCCACGGCTCCGAAGCGAACGAACAGCGCTCCCCGGTCGAGCATCGCCTGCGTGACCGGAAACGTGGTGCGGTAATAGGTGACCGCCTTGCCCAACGGCGCGCCGTAGTGCGGAATGCGCACCCGCTCCCACTTGCCCTGACCGGCCAGCGTGCCGACAAAGTCCTTCCGGTCCTGCTCCGACTCCACGCGCCAGTCGAAACTCTCGATCGGGACAACCATTCGCGTGTCCGGCAGTTTGGGGGCGAGATCGGCGAGGAACGGTTCGTAGTGCTTTCGCTGGCGAGCCAACTCCGCCTGCAGCTTTTCCGCCGAATCGAGCTTGTCGCCGGGCGCAAACGGCCTCGCCTCCGCCGCCCACGGCAACCTGATGTCCGGCAACTCCGGTGGCTGCGGTTCGACGAGTGTCGCCTGCCGTTCGGTGGCACGCTGGCTCGCAATTTGCGCGAAGATGTCCTGCGCCGGCGGAGGCCCGCTCTTCTCCGCGGCAGCCGCAGTCATGACGAGCGTCAAGATGTTCGCAAGGATTTGGGTGATGGTGGTTTTCATCGTGGAAGTCTCATTTCTCGATCATCCCCGCACGCGAGTTTTCTTGATCGCGGGCAGCACTTCGCTCCACGGCACGTCATGCGGCGCGGTCTTGTTCTTCGCGGCGACCGCGGCGGTGGCTCCGGCGGCTTCGCCCATGGGCACGGCATTGCCGGTGACGCGGTAGCTGGAGTGAGCAATGAAGTCGCCGCTGATGCAGCGCCCGGCCATCAGGAGGCCATCGACGTCGCGGGCGATGAGCGCTCGCAGCGGGATGTCGTAAGGCTGGGTTTGAATATTGAGATTATCCTGACCGCGTTCCTTGTCCTCGCGCTTGAGGGAATGGACATCCACCGCACCGTGGGACTTCACCACACTGTCCGCATGCACCGCTCCGGTGATGAGGTCCTCTTTCCGCACGAAGTAGCGACCAAGAATGCGCCGCCCATCGCGAATGCCGATCTGCTCCGGCGTAGCGACGATCTGAATCCCCTCCCACACGCCGCCTAACTGCCGCAGCGCGCGAACGATGCGGTTCATCTCCCCACGGGCGCGAATGGTCGCCTCACTCACCGCGGCTGCATCCGTCGCGTTGATGCCATACTCGTGATTGAACATGGCGCTGATCAGATTGCCGCGGACGGGAAACAAGATCGGTCTGCCGTAGCTGGGATCGACACCGGCGCGTTTGATCTCGGCGAGCAAGGCCTTCGCCGCCTTGCCAGCATCGGCGACCGAGGTGCTTTTCGCCCCGTGAATCAGGCCACTCATGGCCTCCACATCCTTCACGAGAAGCAGCACGTTCATGCTCAGGGGCTGGCAAGGGCAGGCTTTTTCAACGCCGATCTCAAACTCGCAGCCCGCGAGGGCTCCCAGATCGCCGTCGCCGGTGGTGTCGATGAATACGGGTGCCTTCCAGGCTTGCCTGCCAGATTTAGACTCCGTGATGATGGTGCTGAGGCGGCGCCCTTCGCGATAAGCCGCAACAACACGGGTGTGGTACTGCACCTTCGCACCAGCCGTGACGGCTAACTCCTCCAGCAGCAGCTTCATTTCCTCCGGGTGATAACCCAGCCCCTGCACCGGCGCGGCGATCACCTTGTTGGGCGTGTATTTCACCTCACCGCAGATGGCATCGCGCTCTCGCAGCTTCCGCACGAGCTCCTGATTGAAACCGGGCTTGTCGAAGTCGATCAAGTAGCCCAGCAGCGAGTTCGTCCAGACGCCGCCCAGAGCGCCGTGGGCTTCGAAGAGCTGGACCTTGGCCCCCGCGCGCGCCGCGGCGATGGCGGCGGTCACGCCCGCCGGACCGGCACCGCAGACGATGACGTCAGCGTCGGCATTCACGGGCAGGTCGCGGGCGGCTTCATGAAAACCGGTGGAGGAATCGAAGGCGGCCGCGTGCAAGGACCGGGTGGCCAGCAAACCGGAAGCGGCGGTGAGGGTGCTGAAGAACTGGCGGCGATTCGGAGTGTTCATGAGCGATGGGTTGGGCTGGACGATTCTGTTTTGAAGTTAGAGATTTGAGGCGAGCACACGAAGAGTCTCCTGCTGGCGCCCTTCGACGAACGCTCGTGCCTTCGCGGCTTTGGCTTTCGCTGCGGGCGGGTCCTTAGCCATCGCCAGCACGGCCTCGGGCATCGCTTTCACCTCCGCGTCGTTGTCGAAGTCAAAGAGCCAGTCGGTCAGGCCGATGTCGCGCCACATGATGCCCTTGCTCGTCTGTTCCGCCCAGCGGCAGACGATGGCCGGGATGCCGTTGCCGATGCACAGGATCGGGCTGTGCATCTCGTTGCCGAAGAGGCCGGCGCTGCGGACATAGACACTGAGCGCCTCATCGGTGAGCCAGAAGTTTTCCCGCCAGACGCACTTCGCCTTCACGTCCTCGGGCAACTTGTCGAAGATCGTCTCCTTGCCGAGCACCATCTGCGTTTCGTCCTCGGGACAAACCAGCACCTTCATCGCCGTCTCGCGTACCACCTGGATGATGGCTTCGCGCAGCGGGGCGTGATCGTGCTCCTTCCATCGCTCGTTCTTCTCGTGCTTGACCGGGTCCACGACCTTGTTCTTCCGGGGGATGACCCACTCCGGGACATGGCGATAACGCGGAATGCAGCACAGGAACTGGCCCTCCCGGAGATCGTGCTGCGCCAGGAAGGCGGCGGCTTTCGCGTCATCGCGCAGGTCCACGCCGAAGGCGCCGTCCGGGCCGAACTCCATCACCGGACAGGTCACCCCTTTGTCCCTGGCGAGCTGCAATGAGACGCTGTCGCGGAAATAGACGAAGCGCGCGCCGCTGAGCAGACGGATCTCCTGCTCCCCCGCACGATCCGGCGGCAGCGTGATGCCATAGACGCCGTAGGGTTTCCCGGTTTCCTTGATCCATTGCTCGATCGCCGAGGGCGCCACCAGGCTGGGGCCGGAGCCATGCAGCAAAAAGTCGCACTCCTTGAACGCCGTGCTGAGAGCATCCCAACCCTGCACAATGACGAGTTTCGGGAAGCGCCGTAGCAGCATCTCCTTCACTCCGTTTCCCACATCGCCCGGCCAGAGCCGCACCTCGGATGCGGGCAAATGCTTCTCCAGCAAAGCCAGCACGCCGGGCGTGTGACCGATGTCTCCGATGTTGATCGTCTGCCACGAGGATCTCAGCAGGATGCGCGGCGGCCGCTTTTCAGCGGCGGGGACGCTCGGCGCGACAACACTGAACAGGGTGGTGTGCAGGAAATGGCGGCGGGTGACGCGGAGGGCTTTGGTGGTGTCGGTCATGGTCATGAACGTTGTGGGGACAGATGCGGTGGGACTCATTGGGCAATCTCCTCTCTTGTCAGAGCAGCTCCGTGAACGAATGGACGTCATGATCTATTCTGCTCGCGAGTCACTCCAACACCAGTTCACCCGCGCACCACGCGGGGCCGCTGGCTCGGGTCCAGAACATCCACTTCTGGTCGCCGGAGCGCCAGGCGCTGGCATTGAAGCCGAGTTTGAGGCCGGGCCGCGGCACGATTTCGAGCGAGGCGAAGGGAATCATCCACTCGCCCGTCCACGCGCCGCCCTGGACCCTGACCGCAAAGCGCGAGGCCTTCTCGACCTTGACCACGTCTTCGGGATGTAAACCCGCGTCGGGAGAGACATACATGCGGCCGGAGGCGAAGCCGCGCACGATGCAGATCGGGCCAGGCAGGTTGGCCGAACGGTCGCGCAGGCTGATTTCCGCGCCGTCGGACTTGCCCCAGCTGGCATCCAGCGCCGGCGGTGCGTCAGTGGCCAGGGGCACGGTGAGGGCGACGTAGAGATTGAGGTCGTCGTAACTCGCGCGCAGCGCGGCGGGTTTGAAATCTGCCGCGCCCACGGCCTTCACGGGCAGCGTTTTTTCGGGCCATTCACCCGCCGCCAGGGCGCCGTCCAGCCGCACCGGCGTTTGCGTTTTGGGCGTGACGATGGACGGTGCGCCGCCTTTGCGAACCGCCGTCAGCTCAGCCGGCTTGGGCGGTGCGGGTCGCACGGTGGTCGTCACCGGCCAGGAGGCCCGCAACTCGTCGCGATACAGACCGATTCTCTCGGCGGGGATCGGCTTGAACCCGATGTCCCATGCGGGCGAGTCTTCCGCCAGCGTCGGGACGCCGTTGGGCAAACGCACGATCTTCGGATCGCGGCCGGTCAGGTTGTCCTTGACCGTGGTATAGGGTGCGGCGTCCAGGGAACTGCGAAGAAGGTCCCCGCCCCAGACGACGTTGCGGAATATCCGGTTGTTCTTGGGCAGGCCGGGGTCATCCTCGAGTATGTTCACCAGATGCGGGTAACGCTCCTTCCACGGGCTCTGCGTGTAGGGGACTGTTTTGAGGGTCGCCAAAAACATTTGACGTACGGGCAAAGGACATTCGGTGATGGCGACGGCTCGTTCGCAATCCACGAAGAGATTGTTGTCAACCACGCTGTCACGTCCGCCATGGAGAACGACTGCACCGCGACCCGGCTCCGGCTGGACGCGCTCGAAGATGTTGCCAAAGCAGAGCAACCCGCCGCTGTGATCGTCGATACGGACGCCCTTGCAGCCGTGTCCGTCGAGACCCGAGAGATCGTGGACATAGTTGTAGCGGAAGACATTGTTCTGATAGGTAAAATCGAAACCGTAACCGAAGGCCTCGGCGTCGTTGGACTGGTAGACGAGACTGTGAAACTCATTGTACTCCACCACATGGTCATTGCCCAGCGCCCAGACGCCGAGATGCGGGGCGTTGTCGATGAGGCAGTGCGCGACTCGGGATCCGACGTCCGGGATCCGCGCCGAACCCAAGCCCATCCGGCCAAGAATCACCCCGGGTTTGAGGATCGGATTCCAGCGCGAGTAATGATGAATGTGGCAATTCTCCACCACATGGCCCGCCGGGATGAGTTCGGCCCGGTCGCCACCGCAGAGGATCACACCGCCATCGCCCAGATCATAGAGATCGCAGCCGATCACCCGATGGTGCTTGCCGCTCGCCACATCGATTGCGTACCCGCCGGTGTTGCGCACCACACTGGCCGCGACCGTCACGTCGGAGCCGCCGTTGATCTTGATGGCCGTTTCCTGGCACATCTCGAAGGTCAGCCCGCGAAGCGTCAGATGGGAGACGTCGCGCAGCACGACCAAGGTCGGCACGACCGAGACGGTCGGTTTGCCTGCGCCCACGTCGGAGGGCGGCCAAAAGTAGAGGATGCCCCGGTCACGCTCGAGATACCATTCGCCGGGCTCGTCCAACTCGGGCAGCAGGTTGTAGGCGTAGTAGGACTTGCCTTTGACGAAGCCGTAGTCGTGCACCGGCTTCGGATCCAGAGTGATCTCGCGTTTGGCGACGTCTATCTTGGCCACATGCAGGCGCTGGTCGGCCCAGTCGAAATTCCAAAACCCGTGGAGGAAAACGTCCTTTTCCGCGGCCCAGCGTGCCGGGCGGTCGCCTTCGTAGACGAAGCGTCCCTCGACCGAACTGTCGGGCACCACGCCCCAGGATAGGCGGTACGGCGTGGCGCCTGACGGCAAATCGGCGATCTTGGTGAATCCGCCGTTCGGCCATCGAGCCAGGGTGGCGGGTTTCCCGGCAAAGAACAGTTCCATGCCCGGCTCCGAATCCGACCAATCCGGCCCGGCCTTGAGCGGCGCGAATTGGGTGATGCCCTGCGACCGCAGATCCGCCTGCACCACCTTGTCGCGCGCCGACGCATCCATCCGCGCCAGCACGGCTTGATCGGTCACCGGCTTCCAACCGGTCACCACCCGGCCGCCGATCAAGCGGACAAGCTCGCCCGCCTGAGCACGGTAGACGACTGGCGCATCCACAGTGCCGCTGTCCGCGGCGCCAAATTCAAGCGGCTGATTCAGGACGTAATCGCCGCCGCGAATCCAGACCGTGGCACCGCCCTTGGGGAGCACCCCATCTTTTCTGGCCGCCCGGATGGCGTCCCGCGCCCGCTCCAGTGTGGCGAACGGCTGCTCGAGCGTGCCGGGGTTCGTGTCGTTGCCGTCGGGCGCGACGTGGAAGTCGGCCGCCGTAGCGATCGTGGTGCCTAGCGCAAGCACACTGGCGAGGATACGGTTATTGGTTTTGTCCATGGTTTCCTTTCGCTCACTTTCCCTTCCGTTGAGGTGTGCCTAAAGCCGAAGCCACTTTGGAGATGAACATTTGAGCGGGTTCATGGCTGGACGCGCTCGATCTTGAAACCCTCCTTTTGCAGCAATTCGAGGACGCTGTCCTGGCCGATATAGTGCATGGCCCCGAGGGCAACCAAGTGGCTCTTGTCCGGGTTCGCGCGGACTTTCGCGACGATGCGTCCGGCCATCCGACGGTTACGCTTGGCCAGCAACTCCTCGTCGAAGTGCCGGCGCAGGGAAGGCGAGTAGCCGACCATCATCTTCCGGAAGCAGGAGTCGAGCTCGTCGAGACTGCCGGTGAGGTAGGCTGCCAAGAGTGGAGCGCCTGCGGTTTGGCCGAGTTTCCGGGCAGCGTCCAGTTCGTCGAGCGTGGCCTGAAGCATTGAGATCTGCTCCGCTTCTGTGAGGCTGTTCATGGCCTGAAGTTGTTCCGCCACCGTTTCAATGCCGCCGACTTCTTTGCGGGCGGCTTGGGCACTCTGATAGATCAAGAGGTCCAGAAATGGCACGCCGGGCGCTTTGATCTGTTCCTCCAGGACCATAAGTTGCGTTGCCAGCACCCAGACTTCCGCTTTCTCGAACAGCTCCACCACCGAAGGCAGGTTGATGACTTGCTTGCTGGGAAGATGAATGGTGCCGAAGACGTGGCTGGGCTTCGCGCCGCTGGTTTCAATGCGCCAAAGGAAGGGATGAGAAGGGGCGGCCTGTGTTCCCGCTGGTGTGGGGTCCCTCGGTTCCGGCTCGGCCTGCTGCGCAAGCGCTGGCGGCTTGACGGCGACGGCAAGCGCCAGAGTGACTGCGAGGGTGATGCGGGTTCCGATTGAGGGTTTCATTGGTCGTCGGTTTCGTTATCGTGGAAGATGCTGACTTCGTTGAGCGAGTAGCTCTTGGCGTCTTCAACCTGCCGGAACATGATGCGGACCCAACGGGCGGAGACGGGCTCGAAACGAGCTGTCACCACCGTTTTGGTGCCGGCAGTGGTGGCAAAAGCCTCCTGCCAGGATTCGCCGTCCGGAGAGACTTGGATCACGTAGGAAGTCGGGGTCCTGCCCCGCTCGAAAGTCCCAGGCATTTCGAGACGGGAGACGGTTTGCGCAGCACCCAGATCAATCGCAAGCCATTCGCCGTAGGGAATCGTCGCCGCGGTCTTGCGATCGCCATCCACGACCAGCTCCGGACGGGCAGCCTTCGAGTCGCTCTTGCCTGCCGGGATCCAGGACGCTCGCACGGGGCGGCCGAGGGCCAGGTTGCGCCGCGCTTCACGCTGGTCCGACCTCAGCACTTCGAAGTCGCGCAGGCTGCGGACATCCGGGTGACCGTTCTGCACCAGTGCGGCTTCGAGGGTGTAGGCGCCGGGTTTGTTCGGCGCGGTGAAGTTGAAACTCAATCGTTGTTCGCCGACGGCGGGGACGGCACAGGGCTGGGCTTCTTCGGACAGGACTTGGTTGCCGCTCAACAGGCGCAGCCGCACCTGGCCCGGGCAGTTCTCGGGAAGGTCGTTGATCAGGATGACCGGCAACACGCGATTTTCGCCGCCGGGCAACTCGTCGGCCCAGAAATCGAGCATCAAACCCACCGGCGCGAAGGCGTCGCGCACGTAGTGGAAGAAGTCGGGATCCCACGCGAGTTTTTCCACGTCGGCCCAATCATCGCTGGTCTGGCCGTCGGGACGGGAGTAGCCGAGTGCGCAGAAATGCAGCACGCCGGCAGCCCGGCGGTGCGCGCGGAAGAATTCGGTGATCGCGGCCATGGTGCGGGCGTAGAGTTGGCGGCGCTGAGCCGTGGTGGCCGAAGGGCCCAGCAGGTAATCGTAAACACGCTGAGAGAGCGTGGTGGGCGTGCCGTCGCGATTGAGCCAGATGCCGCCGTATTCGTTGATGATCAGCGGATTCTTCCGGAGCGCCTTCTCGGCGGCGTAGGGTTGAGCGATGAGCAGCCCTGGCTTGGTGCCAGGATCATCGGCCAGATCGCGCAGGCGGAAGGGCTGGCTCGGGCCGAAGATGAATTGGTAGGGATGACATTCGTCAGAGTCGCCGGCCTCCACCGGAACACCCCAACCGTTGTCCCAAGGCCGACGTGAGAACTCGAGGCCACGCACTTGTTGCACGGCCTTGCCGGTTTCGGGATCCCAGGTCTCGTTGCAGGAATCCCAGATCACGACGCTCGGGTGGTTCCATCGCTCCTGCATCCATTCGCGATATTCGACGGCCAACTGATCCGCAAAAAGGTTACCGGACTTGTAGCTGGGTATCCAGATGGGGAATTCATCCTGCAGCAGAATGCCCTCCTCGTCGGCGATACGATACCAGAACTCCGGCGGGAACCCGATGCAGTGGCGCAGCGCGTTCCAGTGCATTTCCTTGAACTTCTTGTGCATGTCCCGCACCCACGCTTCGTTCCAAGGCAGGGTGCCGCGTTTGTCGTCTTCAAAGAACCGGTAGAGCGTCACGTTGGAGCCGCGCAGGAAATAGGGTCTGCCGTTGAGCAGGGCGCGGCCGGTGGCCGGATCGAGCCGGAAGGAGCGCATGCCGAAACGGGTGGTGAAGGAGTCGGCCGCGCTGCGCACTTCGAGCTCGTAGAGGAACGGATCCTCGGGCGACCAGAGACGACAGTCCCGCACGGAAATCGAAACGCTTCCTGTCCGGTCGGCC
Organism: uncultured Verrucomicrobiales bacterium; assembly: GCA_964651705.1. Lineage (GTDB taxonomy): Bacteria > Verrucomicrobiota > Verrucomicrobiia > JADLBR01 > JADLBR01 > JADLBR01. The sequence continues at coordinate 92,182 of CAZYWZ010000001.1, read as the reverse complement.
GCCGAACTGACTGCCGCAATCTCGCAATCCGCCTCGCCGGCCACCTTGCCCGAAGCCGTCTCGCGGACGGTAACGCGCAACTTCGCCGCGGCGGAAGCGGGAGCGGGCGCGCAACGCACCCACGTATGCACCGTCACCGATTGCCGTTCGATGTCAGGCACCGCCTGGACGTTCACGATGTGGGGAGAGCCGGAAAGGACCAGTTCCACCGAATCAAAGATGCCGGGGATGTAACGGATTTTCTCTCCATCGTGGGCCGACTGTGCCCGTCCCTCAATCGCCGCCCGATCCGCTCCAACCCGGATGATCAATTCATTCGCTCCCACCTTCAACGCCTCCCTGGCATCGAACCAACCCGGCGTGAAGCACGGCGCGTGATCGCCGAGCAGTTTGCCGTTGAGGAACACCCGCGTGCCGAACATGGCCTTGCCGACTTTGAGCCGGGCCACCGCCGGCACAGGGCCGTCATACTGAAACGTGCGCCGGTACCAGAACGCATCGCGCCGCGGATCCTTCAGGTTTTGGGCTCGAGCCTTCAAGCTGCCATCGGCAACGCGCGGGCCGGGCTCAACAAAGGCCGGTTTGGCCAAATCGACCAAGCCGGGAACGGGAACGTCGCGATCGAAGACGGTTGGGATGCCATCCATTCCGCCCTCCGCGACCTGCCAGGTGCCGTCGAGAGCCATGACTTGGCGACTCGCGGCGAGTCCGCCCGCATGTGCGGAACAGCAGGTACCGATGTAGGCGGCGAGCGCCAGCGCGCTCGCGAGGATGCGGGCGAGGGGTGTTCTCACACGTTTGCCGTTTCTTAACTCCGCAGGAAGCGTTCATTGACCTTTCGGTACCACGCCACGTCGGACCAATTCTTCCAATAGGGATGGGAGTAGTTCCACGGGGTAACGCCCCAGAACTTGTGCTCGGCGGCCAGCCCCATGCACTGCTCGCACCAGTCGCGCAGCCAGCCCCAATCGAGATCCGGATGGTCCATGTGCCACCAGGGCCCCCAGGCCTCCGTCGTCACCACCGGCGCGGCGATCTCCTCCGACCACGCTTGCGCGAAGGCGCATTTGTTCTCCATCTCCTTCGCGAGCATCGGCCCGACGGTATCCAGCGCGGCGGCCACGCGGTCCGCGTAATCCCTGTAATCATGCTCGCCCCGGTCCTTGGTGAGCTTCTGGAATCCCGTGCGGTTGTCGAAGCGCGGCGAGTGGATCCACAGGTGCAGCTCCAGCACGTCGAACAACTGCAGACCCATCGCGCGCACTTCCTTGAAGAATGAGGTGAGCGAGTAGGTGAAGCGCTGCCGCGGGTAGCGCGACTGGAAGTGCGGCAGCATCTCGGAGAAGAGTCGCCGCACGTATTCCATCTGCGCCGGCTTCCACGCGAGGCGCGTCAGACCCTGCTCGAACTGCCCGACCTCTTCCATCGCGACCTCCACCGAGCGGCCGGCGGATTTCTGCTTCGCCAGTTCGTTCAGCTCATCCTTGAACGGGCTGAAGAACGGGAACTCCTGGTCGAGGTCCACGTAGATGACGTGGCCCAGCAGGTCGTGGCTGCCGAGGATGTCGAGCGTGCGCTCCCAGCATTTGCGGAATCCGTCGCGGTCCTTGGCCAGCGCCAGCTTGCGGTCGGGATACTCTTTGCAGTCCTTGCCCCACGACGAGAGGATCACCGAGAGCCCGCGCTCCTTGACGGCCCGCATGAATTCCACGAGCTCGCGGACGATCGCGTGCGGGCGGTCCACATCGGACATGCCCCAGTTGGCGAGCGGATTTCCGGCGATGGTGATGGTCTCGTCGTCGGACTTCAGCGCGCCGACGACCAGCGGGAATGCGTCGATCCGAACGGTATTGAACCCCCGCTCCATCAGGTCGTCCGCGGCCTTGTCGAAATTGGCGAACGCGCCGCCCGGATAATGCTGCGTCAGCCACGAGTAGTCCCACATGGCGTTCGTCACGCGCCGCGGGTTCAGCCCTTCGCGCATGTCGGCCGAGAACTTCAAGGGGCGGGGCCGCCTGGGTCCCGCCGATGGATCAGCCGCGGCCGCGCTCGGCCCGATGGCCGCGCCGGCGATCGCCAATCCGGCCGCTTGGATGAAATCGCGTCGGGTGGATAGGGCTATGGTGCTCATATCTTCAAAGATGGAGGAAATGGGGGGAAATGGGGGGGGGGAAATGGGGTCAGCCCTTGACAATTGACAAAGCGTCGGGCGTGATTTTCCGACGATTCGAATTCGGGCGCCACTGTCAATAGTCAAGGGCCGACCCCCCGGCTCTGTCTCGACCCCCCGGCTCTGTCTTCGTCCCGAAACTCTCCACTACCCGCCCCCAGCAGCGTTGTCCTCTATTTCCGCGCAGACCACTGATGCAATGGGATCCGGCGCATTCTTAGGCAAGGCGATGGATACGTTCTCACCGTTCTGCGTGACCACGAGCGGACCTCGCTTCGGGTCGGCGAGGAGATAGGCCTTGGTGACCCGGCCTTTGACCGCGGCCAGCTCGAGCGCGCCGGCCGGCCATTGGAACAGGTGCAGGTAAAGCCTGCCGGGCTTTGTGGTGCAGCGCCAATCGGCCTTCGCAGTGAACAGCGGTTTCCCCTTCTTGTCTTTCCTGTTCTCGCTGAATGTGCCGAATTCTCCGCCGAACGGGCTGCGGCCGGCCCCGTAAACCGCCTCGCCATTGACCTTCAACCAGCGCCCCACCACGCGGAGCATGTCCTGGCTGGGCTGCGGGATGACGCCCTCGCCATCGGGCCCGACATTCAGCAAGTAGTTGCCGCCCTTGCTGACGATGTCCACGAGCTTGAAGGTCAGGTCCTCGGGCTTCTTCCAGTTGTGATCGTCCTTCTTGAAGCCCCAGGTGTCATTGAGGGTGGCCGGGGTTTCCCATGCGCCCGCGCGCGCCAGGTCGGGAATTTTGTTGTCGCCTTCGGATTGATAGTCGCTCTGGCTCTCCCCGCCGAGGCGGCCGCTGATGAGGCAGTCCGGATGGAGGCCGCGGACGGCGCGCTCGAACCGGGAGGCGCGCTCACGGGTCATGACGTCGAGCGGCGTGTCGAACCAGATGACCGACACCGGCCCATAGTTGCGCAGAAGTTCCTCCACCTGCGGGATGGCTTTGCGATTCAAGTAGGCATCGAAGTCTCCCTCCTGGCGGGGGTCCCAGCATCTGCCCCCAAAATCCGGGCCGTCTTCGTGACGGCCCTTCCAGATGGCGCCACCCGGAGCCGTCCAGTCCTGGGCCTGGGAATAGTAGAACCCGAACCGGATGCCACGCTTCGCGCATGCGGCCGCCAGTTCCTTCATCGGGTCGCGCTTGAACGGGGTCGCGTCCACGATGTTGAAGGGGTCCGCCTTGGAGCCGAACATCGCGAAACCGTCATGGTGTTTTGCGGTGATCACCAGATATTTCATGCCCGCGTCCTGCGCGAGTTGCGCCCATGCCTCGGCATCGAACTTGACGGGGTTGAACCGCGTGGCCAGCTGTTCATATTCCGCCACGGGGATGCGGGCCTTGAACATGATCCACTCGCCGATGCCGGAATAGGCTTGGCCTTTCCACTCACCGGCCGGCAGGGAGTAAAGCCCCCAATGGATGAACATGCCGAACTTTGCCTCGCGCCACCACCCCAGGCGGGCCTCGCTTCCCCGGGGATCGGGGGCGACGGGTTCAGCCCGGGCGGTAAGGACGATGACGAGCGCCAGCGCGCTCACGAGGATGCGGGGGATGGTCGTGTTCATGATATCCTTTCAGTGCCGAATTCCAAAGCGATGATCGATGGCCCTCACGCGGATCCCTCTCCCTCGCTCAGGAGAGCTGGGATTTCTTCCAGCCGGTCGAGGTCTTGACCCAAAGCGCCGACGCGGCCCCATCGTCGACCCAGCGCACCTCGCCGAGCTCGCCCTCGGCGGGCTGCGGGGCAGCCGTCTGGCGCGCGAGGCGGATCCCACCGCCCGCGAGGTGCAGTGCGGTGCGCCCGGCGGAACCCCCGGAGGGGATGCGGTTCTCGAGGCCGCCGACCGCGTTGCTGGCGCTGGCGCCGAGGATGCACGCGCCCTCGAGATCACCGTCGTAGGCCTTGGCCAGCCTGTGGTCCTTGTCGGCAAAGACGACGTTCCCGATGTAGGTGCCGTGGCGCCCCTTATCGGTCATGAGGAATCCCGCGCCCGTGTTGTCCGGGGCCCAGCGGCTAAAATAGACGCGGCACTGCATGACCGCCTGGTGCGGTGCCGTGATGAAGAAGCCCGCGACGGTCGGCGAATCGGCGTAGCACTGGCTGAAGGTGTTGTTCCCGCCATTGCAGTGGAAGCAGTACTTCATCGGCCCCTGGGTGGGCTCCCAATTCCAGACATGCACAAGGCTGAACCAGTTGCTGCCGGCGTCGCTGCGCACGCCGGTCTCATAGCCAATGACGTGGACAAGGTGAAACTTGCAGTCGGTCCTCTCGACATGGACGCCGATGCTCCCGGGCCCGCACGGGGTCTTCATGTCGACATCGCAGCGGACCCGGGTGAGGTTGGACTCGTTGCCGCCCTTGACCAGATGGACGCCCTTGAACAGCGCGTTCAGCACCGAGATGTCCGCGATCTCCAGGCGGTGCAGGTCCTCGACGAGGATGCCCGTGAGCGGCTGGCGGTTCCCGTCGATCACGCCGCCGCGGATCCAGCCCGCGGTGGCCGAGGACACCGCGTATTTTCCGCCGCCCTTGACCAGGACCGCCTCGCCCTGGAAGTTCGGCTTCGCCCTGATGACCGCATTGGGCGTCATCACGAGGCTGACCGAGCGCGGCAAGCGCAGGGGCTTGTCGATCTCATACACGCCGTCGCCCAGCTCGAGCGTCCCGCCGCCGCGGGCGTCCAACGCCGCGATGCGCCGCGTCAGCTCCGCGTGCCAGCCGTCCACCTTCGGGCCGTCCGGATCCGGCTCGCCGGCACGCGCCGCAGGAGGGCGAAGCCCGAATAGCCCCGCCAGCGGGGTGCCCGCCGCCGAAATCGCGGCACCGAACAGGGTCGCGCGTCGAGTGAGGTTGATCTTGGTGTTCATGGGAATGGAGGGGCGAGCATTCATGGCTGCGGTCGGGTGCACTCAAAACTCCGGCGGCCCATTGAGGTGCTCGCATTTCTCGGGTTGGCCGGGAAGGAAATCGATGACCTGCTGTTGGGCGCGGAGTTTGTCCTGGAGGGCGGGGATGTTTACTTCTTGAACCTCGCTGCCGTCTTTTGCGGCCGTGGCGGCGGCGAGGCCGGCGGAGTGGCCGACGATCATCCAGGTGCTCTCCAGCCGCAGGGTGCAAAAGGCGACGTGGGTGAAGCTGGCGGCTCCGGGGACGAGCAGATTGCTGCATTCGCCGGCCTTCGGCGTGAGTGCGCGGTAGGGTATTTGGTAGGCGTAGCCCATGCGCCAGATGCGGCCCTCGTTGACGAACTCATGCCCATTCAGGGCGACGCGCTGGACGTGGTGGCAGTCGATGAAATGGCTGCCCATGCCGACGCTGTCGGGTTTGCGGCGGTCGGTCTGCACGTCTTGCTGCGTCATGACATACTCGCCTCTCATCCGGCGGGCCTCGCGGACGTAGAGCTGGTAGGGCAGATGGCCGTTATCGGCGAACTCGTCCTTGTGCAGGCCGAGCGCCTTCATGTCCTGCTGCACATTCACAGGCACGGCAGCGTCCGTGGCGAGAAAATGAAGCAGGCCGAGGGTGTAGTCCATGTGGTCCTCGTAGATGCGGGCACGTTGCTCGTAGCTGGCATCCGGCCATTCAAACTGCGCGCCGAAGTGACCCAGCGAGAAGACCGCGGATTGCTTGTTGTTTAGCTCGAACTTGCCGTTCCGCCGTTCGTAGAGGTCGATGATGTCGGAGAGTTTGACCGGCTTCTTTTGCGCCGTTTGGTCGCGCAGCCAATCTGCGAGCAACGAGTAGCGCGAGGGCTCGTAGCGTTTTGGCGCGGGGATGGGCACTTGCAGCTTTGGGTCCTTCGCGACGGTGAGGCGGAAGTTGTAGTTCATCGGGGCCGGATGGGCGTCGCCTTCCTTGAGGTCCTTCGCCCAGGCGCTGATGCCTGGGAGCAGCTTGCCCTGCGCATCCACCGTGCGGGCCCTGCGAGGCGTCTTGTCGAACCGAATGCCCGCCGCCTCCTCGCCAAACTCCGCCTTGGACTCGCGCCCCACAGCATACTTCACCCCGGCGCGAGCCATGAGATCGCCCTCGTAACTCGCATCCACAAAGACCTTCGCCGCGAACTTTGCGCCATCGGTCAACGTGATGCCGGTGATCTTCGCGCCATCCTTCATCACCGCGTCCACGCCGGCGCCGTAACGCACCTCCACGCCCGCTTCCTTGAGCATGCCGCGATAGACCTTCTCCGCGACGCTCGATTCGAAAAAGTAGATCGTGTCCAGCCGCTTGTCCTTGTGGGGATAGGTCTGCAGGGCCTTCGTATCTTCGTAATGCTTGCCCAGCCGCCGGTAGAACTCATCGGCAAAGCCGCCGATGGTCCATTTCAGCATGTGCTCGCTCTCGGCGGTGTTGATGCCGCTGGTGCTGAGCCCGCCGACATGCTTCGTCGGCTCGATGAGCAAGACGTTGGCCCCTTCACGCGCGGCGGTGATAGCCGAGGCAATGCCGCAGGGAACCCCCCCATACACGATGACATCCGGCGAAACTGCCCACGCCGTTCCTGCGGTCACAGTCGCGATCGCCAGCATGCTGGCGATGATGCGGGTGATGGTTGGGTTCATGGTGTGATTTTGCTTTGTTTCATTGCCTATTGCCGGGTGCGATTTGCGCGTCGGCGAGGAGATAGAGCTTGGCCGCGCCGGGCTGGTGAGGCAGGCGGCAGACGCCGTTTTCGAAGCGGACTTCGCCGCCGTCGAAGAGCTCCTCCAAACGCGTCGGCTTGCGCGATGGAAAATGGATCGTCGGCGCAGAGTCCTTCTGCATGTGGATGCCGAACAGGCGGCTGTTGATATAGGTCGGATCGTTTCCCTCGTAGTAGATGTGGACGCCTGCCGACCGCGCAATTTCCCGGTAGAGCGCGGAGGGAAGATTGCCAACCGCGCCGTAGATGGACGTGTGCGAGTTGAACTGCTTCAGCGCCAGCGCGGGCGCGCCGTTGGATTCGTAAACGCCACACGTCTGGGCCGCCTCATCCCGGATCTCGAAAAGCGGCGCGGTTTCCAGCAGACCCTTGCTTCGCGTGTCGAAGGTCGGATCGCGCTGGGCGCCTGACTTCTGCCCCGGCGTAAAGCCGTATCGCACCGCGGCACCGATCCGGGCGAACGGGCCTTCGGCCCGCACCGTGACCGGGCTCCCCTCTTCCGCACGCCGAACCACCTCGATCCCCGTGATCTCGGAAATCGCATCGACCGAAAAGCCGTTCTCTTGGATATAGTTCGGGGCATAGATCCACAGCAGGGTGCGGCCGCTGGCCTGCACCTTCGAGCGGAGGAACGCCCGCTTTTCCTCCGGGATGACGAAAGCGTTGAGGAAGACGCACAGCCTGTAGCGCTCCCACGGGATGCCCGCGTGGTCGAGGTCCGAGAAGTTATAGATGTCGTAGGGCGCGCCGATGCGGGCCAGCTCATCGGGCGGGCGCACCAAGAGGTCGTCCGCGACGCTGGAGCGCGCGTTGACGTGGTACATGGAGGGCACGTCGCCGAAAACCGCGATCTCCGCCACCGACCGCATGGGCACGTCGCGCAGCCGCTCCTGCGCGCGGACCAGCTCGGCGACCATCGCCATCATCTCCGGGCTGGCGTAGTTGCCGCCGAGGAAATCGAACCACCACAGCGCGGTGCGCTTGGCGCGCGTCAGGGCGAACTCCCGACGCAGCACCTGCCGCGAGGCGAACGCGTCGGCCAGCTTGGTGTTGCCCCCGGGGATCTTCCTGCCGTTCTCCACGGTGTCGCGGGCGATGTGGGTGGTGTGGTCGACCTCGTGAAACACCAGCTTGTCGTGCAGGTCGAGCGAGTCGACGGTGAGCAGGTATCCGCTGGCTCCCTCGAAGCTGCGCGGCGCGCCGTACTTCGCGGGCGCGTAGATCATGTCGATGTCCGGCGAGCGCCAGACGCGCTCGTAGCCCAGGTGGCCCTCCTGCAGCAGCCGCTCGCTGTTGAGCTGCGTCAGATACCCGTAGAACAGCCCGAGCAGTTTCTGGTGCCGCAGCACCGCCTGCGCCTTGCCGGCGAAGTAGACGATCGCATCGCCGATGATCTCGTGATGGAACCGCCAGTAGCGCAGGGCCTCCGCATCCGCGACGGGGTCGCGGAAGATGCCGTGCGAGGTGCGCTGCAGGACGTCGAGCGGCGGCATCGTCGCCGCCGGGTCGCCGGTGAACCTCCGGAACGCCGCCGTCTTGATCGGGTGTTGGCGGATCTGCGCCTCCGGCCGCCCGCGGCCCTGCGAGTTCGTGTACCACTCCGTCGACGAGCCGCAGAGCAGGCTGTAGGCGAACACGCGGTCACCGTAGCGCGCCTCGATCTGGCGCAGGAACTCCTGCAGCGAGTCGGCCGTGTCCACACGCCACGGCTCGTGGCCCGCCATTTCAACCAGATTCCAATAACTGTCTGAACACTCCGGGTGGGCTGCCAAATACCAGTCGCGGGTGTCGAGCTGCAGCGCGATGTTATAATAGGCGCCCGGCGCGTTCGCCTCGAACATCTGCATTTGCGCGTCGAAGTTTTCCCAGTTGAATTGGCGCGGCCCCGTCCAGACCTCTCCGAACAGGGAGTAGGGCACGTCCAGCGTGCAGAGCATGCCGGTATGGGTGACATTGGCCAGCCGCAAGCCGGCGTCATGGAAGCCCCGCACCAGCTCGGGCGTGGGTCGGTACGACCGGTAGGCCAGCGGCTCGAAGACCTCGCCGTTGATCTCGATCTTCAGCACGCCTCCGGTTCGCGCCAGTTTCGCGATCAGCCCCGGACGTCGCCCGGCGGGCGATTTCCCAGAAGGGCATCCGGCCGCGATCGCCAATGCACCACCTCCGGCGGCGACAACGAACTCACGTCGGGTGGTGTTCATCGCGCCAGCCTCTTCATTCCCGCTCTCTTGCTCATGGATTCCTCCTCGGCAAGAATCACGCGCCGCGGCCCCGCGGCCAACCGGCAAAATGCGGCAGCTCAGTGCGAAATTGCGCCAATCCGACGAAAATTGGGGCGACGAAAATTGGGGTCAGCCCTTGACATTTGACAAGCTCCTTCTCCACGCATCCATTTGCCGCCGCAGGCGCCCGTTGGATTCCGCCGCCGCCTCGAGCCTTTTCACCACCTGAGTCACCCCGCTCCCGTCCCGATACCCGTATTCCTTGGCCACATCGCGCCCTCGCTCGCCCCCCAGCCGTACCCGCGCCCAGATTCGGAGCCTCACGTCTCCTTCGTCGGCCACCATCGCCCTCACCCGCTCGCGCGACTCCCTCGCGCCCTGCCGTTCCGACCAGCGCAACTCTTCCTGCGCCGCCTTGCGCCCGATCAGCTCCCTGGCCTTCTGCCACAGCCCCTCCGTTCCCAGGACCAAGCTCCCCCGCAGATCCTCCCATGGACTCTCCACCGGCCTGCCGAACCCCGCGGCCATCTCCTCCCGGTACCGGCGCCGCGCCTCTCCCCGGCTCCGACCCCAGAACCGCAGCCACTCCAGGCCCAACCACGCCGCGGGCTTCCGCAGTCCGGCGTAATCCCGGTGGCTGCTCCATTCGTACCGCTCCAATGCCTCCCTCCGTTCCACCGGGATCGGCGCCCGCCGGTCCCGCGGCCGAACGGGGTTGTAATGCACGTACCGCACCAGCCATCGCCCGTACTCCCCCGCGTCCACCAACTGCGCCTTGAACCGTCCCTGAAACAGATGCCCCACCCGCCGATGCCGCCGGTTGAACCGCACCGTGTACGTCGTCTGCAACCAGCCCATCGCCTGGCTCAGGTTTGCCCGCGGCGTCTCCACCACCAGATGATAATGGTTCGGCATCAGACAGTACGCCAGCACCCGAACCCCAAACCGCTCCGCCGCCTCCCCAAGCGTCTCCAGGAAACGCCGCCGGTCACCCCCATCCCTGAAGACCTCCCGCCGCTCGTTGCCACGCGCCATCACGTGATAGACCGCCCCCTCAAACTCCACCCGAAGTCCACGCGGCATCGTCACCAACCCTCGGCGACCATCGCCGAAATGTCAAGTGTCAAGGGCTGACCCTATTTCCCAACGCTGACCCTATTTCCCAACGGTGAGTGACCCTCTGGAGCTACGGCGAAGGAGTTCTCACTCCAGGGCGTGATTCTGTCTCCTCGAGTCCGGTCGTGCGGACGGCCGGGGAAAGGATCTGATCGTTCGTTCTCATCCTTCGCATTCTTCTTTGGGAACGCTAATCCTCGCTAATCTCCGCTAATGGTCTCTTTGCCCCGGCTTCTTCTGGTCCGATGCGCCCGGTATCTTGGTTCAGATCAGCGTCGATCAGCGCAGATTAGCGTTCCGCGGTCCTCCGTTCGCCGAGCGGTTCAATTGACCGAACGCCGCGCCCATGAGCGCCGCCCAGTGCTTTCCAGGCCACAACTTTCGCGGTAGTATTAGCACGGCATGACTGATGTCGAACAGAAGCTGCAGCTCGTGCATGCGACGGGTGATCCCGTGGAGAAGGCGTTACTGCTGGCCGCGCTGGTCAGCGGCCTCTTTCGGGAGGCGGGCGCCGAACTGGTCGTCGTCGGCGGATCCGCGGTGGAATTCTACACCGAGGGCACGTACATGTCTGGTGATATCGACCTGTGCCGCGTCGGGCCGAGGGAGATAGGACTGCGCGCGGCCCAGGACTTGATGGGCCGGATCGGCGGCACGGGCGGCCCGCGGAGTTGGAAGGTCGCCGGGCTTTTCGTCGACTTGCTCGGGGAAGTTGAGTCGGAGGCGCGAACGCCATTCCGCGAGCAGGAGACGCCGATTGGGCGAGTGAAACTGATCCAGCCGGAGATGGCCCTCGTCGAGCGAGTGCTTGTGGCCAATTACCCGGCCAAGAACCCAGAGGCCGAGGCGTGCGCGCGCAAGATGATGGCGGTGTGCGTGGGCGGCGCCGTGCCGGTGGATTGGGATGAGATTAGGCGCCTGGCCGCGCTGCGGGACTACGGCGTCGGCAATGAGGTGGAACGCATGGCGGAGGAGGTGCGGCGTGAGCTCGGAGAAGCTTAAGGTCCGCTGGACCTGGGAAGAATGGCAGGCCGCCAGGGCGTTGCGCCGCGCACAGTCGTGGAAAGTCGTGCCCCGGTCCATCCGCCGCAAAGAGTGCTCTTCGGATCGCCGCCTGCGCGAGACGTTTGGAGGAGAACGCGGCCCAGAGCTCGTTCCCAAGAAAAAGGAATAGCGATTCGCGGCCGGCGGCGCGACCAAGGACTCCACCCGCGTGAGGCAGACATTCTTGTCTGCCCCCGTTGGCGCATCCCGTAGCCGTCCCCGTCACTCGCGGGTCAGTTCGATCAGGCAAGCGCCCCGGGGGGCAAGATCCACCTTCAAAGGCTGGCCTTGCACGCACCGACCCAACGGCGTGCGCCCGGACTCATCGATGCGCCAGACGCTCTGCGCTTGTGGGGCTGTTTTCATGCGATAGAGATCACGATATCGGCCGGCCTGGTCGATGCGCCAGACGCTGTGTTCCGCCGCATGGAGGTTTAGATCGAGGTGCAGCGGTTCATCCGCGATGTTCGCCAGCGCGATGGCCACGTCGCCGTCCTGCGCCCGCCAAGCGCCCGCGGCGACCGAAGGAATGTGCTTGCGGAACTCGGTCAACCCACCTCGCTGTCCCGCATAGATCGAAAGCCGCGACATGTCGGCGGCGATCTCGGGCACTTCTAGCTCCGGCGGGCGCAAAAATTCGCCATGCAGCAGGTACTTCAGCCCTCGCTGGCGGATCCGCGCCAACCGCATCACGTAGGCGATCTCCTCGGGCCGGTCCCGCAAATGGGAGGGTTGGAAGTTCGCGATGGTGGGTTGCTGTCCCCAGGCGAACGCCCGAGCTTGCTCGAGGCAGAACTGCTTCGAGTATTTTTGGTCGAGGAGTTTCAGTGGTTCCTTCGGCGCGAACTCCTGGGGCCAGAGGTCGTCGTAGGGCGGCATCGTGAGCGAGGAGTAATTCCCGAACTGGACCGCGTTCGGATGATATACGGCCTGGAAGAAGGGGATCGTTTCCCAGCCGACCGTCGGCGTCATATACCGCTCTCGGCTGACCTCGAGGCTGAGCATCAGGTCGAGATGGGGCAACCATGGCTCGCCACAGCCCTCGCCGGCGAGCGCCACGGGCCGCGTGCCCGCGCACCGGTCCCGGATATCGCCCGCGAGCTGGCGAAATCCTCCCATCCAATAGGCGCCGCCACCCTGCGGGTGACCGTGTGCGGGATCGAAGCACGCGAGGCTGCTGCACGCCTGATCCATGTAGATGCCATCGACGCCCAATTCCTTGATGGCGCGCTCCGCGAGGCCCGCGTACTTGTGACGCCAGAAGGCGGTGCCCATGCACATCGAGACGCAGGGTTGCTTGGTGAAGGTGTTGTAGATTTCCTCCTTGTACGCGCCGTTCGATCCCCTGACCGCGAATCGTTCCGCCCCTTCCTCCCGCCAGCTTTTCGTGGTGAGGCCCCAGAGCCGCTGATTCATGTAGACGAGCGCGCGGACGCGGTCCTCGTGCGCGCAGGCCAGCGCCTCGCGGAACGCATCGGCGCCCTCGCGCGGGGGCAAATACTCCGGGAATCCCGCGTCGTAGGAACAGCCATGCCACCAGTGCCACAGCACGCTCACCGGCAGGCCCAGTTCGCGCTGAAGGGCCACGGCTGGCCCCAAGGCGTCGGGGGAGCGCCCTCGATTCCAGACCCATAGCGCGGTGTCGCGAGCCCAATCGGGCACCAGGCCCCGGGAAAGTCGGCTCTGCTTGGCCCACGGCTGGTCCCTCGCCCACCCGCGGTAGCGCTCGGCGGCCGTGATCCAGTCACCAAAGAACGTCCCGATAATAACCCCATACCCCGGTGTGTAGCGCCCGACACCGCGCGCGCCGTTCTCCGGAAGATGCGCGATCTCGAATTCGATTCCTCCCTTCCCGTCGCCGCGGACGGCGAAGCTCTTCCGAAATGCGGACGAATCGTCACAGGCCAGATAGAGGCCCGCTCCTTTCTGCCGATAAAAGGCGAGGCACTGGAGGGAGAGAGTGCCGGGATACTCCCACGAATAACGCGCCCCATGGCCCTTTGACCCGGCCAGCGCCGCACGTGGATCCGGCAGCATCTGCCCCATCCATGCGGGCACGGCGAGCACCTCATCCTCCTGCGTCGGGATCCCGGACAGCCTAGGGAACCGAACCTCCTCTATCGCGCTAGTGCGCGGCTTCAATACGGACAGTTCCCATCGGCCCACGGGTTCGTCGGGATCCAGCCGGACGATTATCTCCACGCTCACGCCGGGGGCGCCGGCCGCATCAAAACCGCTCCAGGCCAAGCGAAGTCCGCGCGGATCGTTATCGAGGGGGCAGCATTCAAAATTTTCCGCCTTGGAGGCATCGAGGTCATTGGTTGTCGCGCCCGAAACGAGCCGTAGCGACCACAGGGCCGGCGCATCGGCCGAAGCGAAATTGCGCTGATACCTCTCGTACCACAGTTCCACGAGCCGGCCCGTTTCGCTGATTCCGATCCGGATCCCACCCTGTCCGTTCGAGATGAACCGCCACGCGCGGCGCTCGGGCTGCTCCGGCGGATGCGATCGGTCCACAAAGTCGCGGCCTTCGAGCTTGTCGAGCGCGTCGATCGCGTCTGGCACCCCGATGGCCGCGAGAGAGTACGCGGCCACGGAGCGAAAAACTTCAGATTCGCCCGGTGCATTGAGCATGTCCGCCGGGTCGCCCGCGCCAAGGCCATGCGTAAGAAACAACGCTCCCAGCCAAATGCAGACAATCGTCCGGATGCATGCCGGTTTCATGGGCCCGTTATGCGATTGGCTTCACCGTCTGCCGTGCACGCGAGTTAGCGAATCCCATGGGCCTGCCTATTTCTTTGCCAGTTTCGACGGGATGACGTGCAGTCCGGCCATGGCCGCGATTTTCCGTTGCCGTCCATCAAAGGAAATGAACTCGGTGCAACGGGCTTCGAGGGCCGACGCCACGTGCAGAACATCAAGGCTGCGGCTTCCTATCGCCCCTGAATGCTTGCCGGAAAGCCCTTCCGCCCGGACAAAAACTGCCGCGAGATCATAAGCGGGCCGGGCCAGCCGGCCCGCGTCGACATCGGCCCGAAAAGCCCGGATCGCCGCCGATTCTTGCGCCGGGGTAATCTCCTTCCGGAATCGCTTCAAGTGGATCGCATTCGGGATTTCCACGGCGTGGACGTGTGAAAAAAGCAAGGGATCCCCCGCCGCTTCGATGATGGCGATTGCCTCCGGAGAATCCGATTCCATGACGTAGCTTTTTACAAGCAGGCCGGTGTCAACATATGCCGTCACGTGTTCCCCCGGTCGTAATCGATCACGTCCTGAACGTCCCCTTTAACGGGGCCGTTCGGAAACGTCCGACGGAGTCGTGCGAGCCGGTCCACCGGCGGGGGCGGCGCCTTCTTCCGCCGGGCCGGGGCGAGCGTCGCGAAGGGGGTGCCATGTTTCGTGATCGTGACCGTCTTTCCCTCATGAATCCATTTCGAGACGGAGGCAAAGTTGTTCCGCAAGTCGGCGACGGTGGCGGTTCTCATGATAGGCAATCTATCATACTTAGACGGGCCGTCAAGGCGCAAGGGTCAGGCGCCACCGGGGCGGAAAATGGTAGGCTGCGCCTTGGCGCACGCTGCCGCATCGACCGTCCGCGTGCGCCAAGGTCGCAGCCTACATCGCGACCCAATTTTCGAGCCAGACTCACGAAATCAGGAAGGGGAGTGAACCGCCGTTCCGCTTGGCGCGGACCTCAAGGCACGTCTTCCAGATACGCGCCGTCTTGCCGAAGCCGCGCCTGCAACTCCCGCACGTCGAACTTGGCCATGTCCACCCCGGCATTCAGGGCGAGTGCCGCGCACGTGCCGACGCCCTGGCCCATGACCATGCAATGGGACTGCAGGCGGACGGAGGCGAGGGCCTCGTGCGTCGCGGAGATGCAGCGCCCGGCGACGGCGAGATTGGGGAGGCGGTCATTCAGGCAAATGCCGAGCGGGATATGGTAGCTCTCGCCGACGGGGGGCATCATCTCTTGCTTCTGGTCCACCCACGTCGTGTGGCCCGAGCCCTTCGGGTCGTGGATGTCGATCATCCAGAAGCCGTGGCCGATGGCGTCGGGCTGTTTGACGGCGTTGACGACCATGGGGGCATCGAGGGTCTTGATGCCTCGGATGCGGCGGGACTCGCGGATCCCCAGGGCGAAGCCCATCTGCTCCACGTCGGCGTTCTCGAAGCCGGGCATCATCTCGCGCCAGAGATCGGCGTACCGGTAGACCTGCTCGCGCGCCTGCGCGGACAGCCGGGTCAGCTCCTCCTCGTCGAGGGGATTGCCGGCCACGGGGCACATGTTGTAGGAGACGATCGGGTCGCGGGGGCTGGCGAGGTACGAGCGCGCGGCCGCCTCGAGAAAGGGCGGGAACTTCCCCTCGTCGCGCAGCTTCTTCATCAACTCGAACACGTGCTGGGCGTCCTCGGGGTGCGCCTTGACGCGGGCCGGATCGAGGCCGCGGAGGCGGAACATCATGGTCATGCCCTGCACGAGGCCATCGGCGGCACGCCCGAAATCGAAGGGCAGGCCCGCGTTGGCCGCGATGTCGCCATCGCCGGTGGCATCGATGAACACCCTGCCCAACACGGCTTTCCGCCCGGTCTTGGTGTCCACCAGCACCGCGCGCATCCGGCCATCCTCGACCACCGACTCGACGGCCGTCAGGTTGCAGAAGACCCGGACGCCGGCGTCCCGGAGCATGCGGTCGAACACCATGCGCATACCGGTCGAGTCGAACTCGTGGGTTTCTGGCCGCGTCGGATAATGCGCCATCTGCCGCACGAACCGCCCGCCGCGCTCGATCGCCTCCTGGACGAAGCCCCGGATGACGGGCTTGGTGCGGTCGCTGGTGTGCCAGATGTTGACGAGCGCGTTGGTGGCCATGCCACCGAGGCTCGGCCACCGCTCCAGGAGGATGACCTTGGCCCCGTGCCGCGCCGCGCAACACGCGGCGGCGATCCCGGCCGTGCCGCCGCCGCAGACGATGACGTCCGCCTCGGCGAGCACCGGCACGCGCCTCGCGGGCACCGCGATGTGAGGGCCCTCGCCCCCGGCCGCCGCGCCCAGCGGCGCCGTCCCGGCAAGCGCCCCGAATCCCCCTCCGGCCTTCAGGATGAATTTTCTGCGTGTGGTTTTCATCACATTAATCACATTAATGAGCTATGATACCGCGCGGTCGTTGCGCCGTCTGTGCCGAAAGCGTTGGATAATATGCCAAAAGCGTCGCCCATAGCCAACCGATGGTCGAGGGCGCGGGCCGAGTTCCTGCGCCGGATCGCCCCCGACAGCCACTTCCATCGGGTCTTCGATGGGTTGCCCGATATCCACTTCTTCGTAAAGGACCGGGCGGGACGCACGCTGTTCTTCAGCCGCGGGCTGCCGGCGCACCACGGGCTGCGCGACCAGGCGGCGATGCTCGGCAAGACCGACCACGAACTGACGCCGGGGCCCCTGGCGCGGAAGTACCTGGCCGACGACCGCCGCATCCACCGGACCGGCAAACCGATCCTCAACCAGGTGGAGGTGTGGGTGGATCATGTGGGCCTGCCGGACTGGTTTGTCATCAGCAAGTTCCCGATCAAGGACCGCGGGGGCCACGTCATCGGCGTCATGGGCACCCTGCGCGCGTGCGGCGGCGTCGCGCCTCCAGAACTCGGCCCCTCGCGCATCGCGCCGGCGATCAATCGCCTGCGCGGGGACCTGTCCACCTTCCCGCCGGTAGGGGAACTCGCGCGGGCCTGCGGCATCTCCGCCCGACAGCTCCAGCGCACATTCCACGGGGGGTTCGGCATGAGCCCCCGCACCTACTGGATGAAATGCAGGATCCGCGCCGCCAGCGAGGCGCTGGCCCGCGGCGACGGGGGGATCGCCGACCTCGCCGCCCGCCTCGGTTTCTGCGACCAGAGCAACTTCACGGCGCATTTCAGAAAGCACACGGGCAAGACGCCCCGCGCCTTTCAGCGGGGCGCCTGATCCGATATCCGGATATTGCGGAACTCGATCGGCGCGCCGGCATGCTTGCCCTGCAGGCCGATGCGCCCCCGCGTGGGCAGTTCCGCGAGGGGCTTGCTCAGCCACGGGGGGATCTCGGAGCCATCGGGGTTATTTTTCGCCGACGTCCATTGGCGCAAGTCGATCTCGTTGATAGCCTCCCCGTTGAGCGCCACCGATATGACCGGGCCGCGGCAGGTGATGGTCATTCGGTTCCATTCGCCCGGCTTGCGCACGGCGCTCTTGGCGGCTGGCTTGTGGCCGAAGATGGCCCCGCACTGCCAGCTCTTCGGGCTCTTGGCCCACTTCGGGCTGAAGTCATCCGCGATCTGGATCTCCACCGAATTCGGGATCCAATTCTTCGTGTCGCTCGCGTACACGATCACCCCGCTGTTGGTCCCATCCGAATTGCGGAACTCCAGGTCCACCGTGAAATCCGAGTACTCCGCGCGGGTCCAGAGGCACTGGTCGTCGGTGGCGCCGAGCACCCCGTCGCGCCACGACCAGACCCCTGGGGGCGCGACGGCATCGGAAAGGTCCTCGGCAAAGAGCTGGCGCCAACCGGTGGCATCCGGATGCGCCGAGGAGTCGCCGGCGGAGGGCGCCGTGGCGCCCGCGGCCAGCAGGAGGCCGAGGGCGAGCGGACAGGCCTTCACCATGGCCGGCCCGCGGGCGCGGCCCAACCCGCCCCGACCGGGCGGCTCAGAGCGCCCAGCCCTCGCGGTATTGGCTTCGAACGAATGCGTTGGCCTCGGCATCATTAGTGACCTCCATCTTCTCCCCATCCCACACCAACTCGCGGCCCGGATAACGGACCGCCAGGTTGCCCATCAGCACCATCTCTGAAAGTGGGCCGGAATAATCGAAATGGGAAGACGAAGGTTTTCCATCCTTGCAGGACCGGATCCAATCCTGCTCGTGGCCATCGAGGCCGTGCGGGATGCGGGGGATGCTCGGCTCCGGCGGCCGGAAGTCCTTCATGCGCGACTCGGGGATCAGCCGCGGATTCTTGCCATAGCAGCCGCACATGAGCTTGCCCTTGTCCCCGATGAAAAGCACGCCGCCGTCCGCATCGCCCATCTGCCGGCCCGGTTCCAGTTCCTCCGGCCTGGGCGGCATCATGCCGCCATCCCACCATGTCAGGCGCACCGGCGGCAGGCCCTCGCGGGCGGGGAACCGATAGCGCACGATCGTGGACCGCGGGAACGTCTCGTTCTTCGGCTCGGTCTTCTTCCAGAACTCTTCCCAGTAGGTGGAGACGCAGCCCTCGACCCGCTCCGGGTATTTCAGCTTCAGCGAGAGGAACGGGACATCGAGGATGTGGCAGCCGAGATCTCCCAGCGAGCCGGTCCCAAAATCCCACCACGCGCGCCACTTGTTCGGATGGTAGGTGGGATGATAGGGGCGCATCGGCGCCGGCCCGATCCACAGATCCCAATCCAGCGATTCGGGGACCGCGGGCGTCTCCGCGGGCCTCCCCACCTCGATGCCCTGCGGCCAGACGGGGCGATTGGTCCACGCGTGCACCTCGGTCACCCTGCCGATGAGATCGGCGTCGATCCATTCCTTGACCATGCGGATGCCGTCGCCCGATCGCCCCTGGTTGCCCATCTGCGTCATGACCTTGTGCTCGCGCGCGACCTCGGTCATCCGCCGCGCCTCCCAGACGGCGTGCGCCAGGGGTTTCTGCACGTAGACGCCCAACCCGCGCCGCATCGCCTCCATCGCGATCACCGCGTGCGTGTGGTCCGGGGTCGCGATGATGACCGCGTCGATGCCCTTCTCCTTGTCGAACATCACGCGGAAATCCCGGTGCCGCCGCGCGTTCGGGTATTTGTCAAAACTCTTGGCGGCATAGTCCGAATCCACGTCGCAGAGCGCGACGATGTTCTCGGTCTCACACTTTCCGAGATTCTTCTCCCCCATCCCGCCCACCCCGATCGCCGCCAGGTTCAGCCGCTCGTTGGGCGCGGGACGGCGCCGCCCGTCGGCGAGCGACCGTCCTCCCAAGATGGAGAAGGCGGCCGCCCCGGTGGCGGCCCTCAGGAAGTTGCGGCGGGGGATGGTGGACGACGGTTGGCGGCTGGCGTTATCCATGCTGCCAGGATACGCCCCATCCGCCCCCTGTCTGTAGGACAAGCGCCGCCGTCTATGCCGAAAACGACGGGCGGCGGGGGTTGCCACCGGGCCCCTTTCGGGCAGACTTCCGCCACGGGAGCAATGACATGACCCAAGACGAACAGAAAGCCATCCTATCGATCGCGATCCTCGCGGCCTTCGCCGACCGGCGGAAGGCGGACACCGAGCGCGCCGAGATCCGGCGCGTCGCGGAATCCCTCTCCGGGGAATCCGACATCAACATCGCGGCGGTCTATCAGGATGTCCTGCTGGGCAAGGTGAAGCTCGAGGACGCGATCGCCGCGATCGGGGCACCCGAACTGCGGCAACTGGCCTACGAATTGGCGGTGGGCGTCTGTGACGCGGACGGCCGCCGCGACGAAACCGAGGCGGCCTTTCTCGCGGGATTGGCGTCGGCGCTGGGATTGGCGGCCGACGAGGCGGCGCGGACCGCGGAGGCAGCGGACGCCATCGCCGAGGCACCGGTCGATAAAGAGCCGCCGGTGCTCGCGGGCGCGGCGGGTGGCCCCGACGGCGATGCGCTGGACAAGACGATCCTGAACTACGCCATCCTCAACGGCGCGCTGGAATTGCTGCCGCAATCGCTGGCGACGATGGCCATCATCCCGCTGCAGATGAAGATGGTCTATCGCATCGGCAAGGCGCACGGGCACCAACTGGACCAGGGCCACATCAAAGAATTCCTCGCGGCCCTCGGCGTCGGCCTCACCTCCCAATACGTGGAGCAGATCGGCCGGAGGCTCGTCGGCGGGCTCTTGCGCGCCGCCGCGGGCAAGATGGCCGGCGGGCTGGGACGGGCCGCGACGGGTGCCGCGTTTTCCTTCGCCTCCACCTACGCCCTCGGCCACGTCGCGCAGCGCTACTATGCCTCCGGGCGACGCATGGACATGGCCCTCCTGAAACAGACCTTCGCCGACATGCTCGGCGAGGGCAAACGCCTCCAGGCGCAATACGCGCCCCAGATCGCCGACCGCGCCCGCACACTCGATGCCGCGAAGATCGTCGACATGGTCCGGGGCGCGTGAGGCTCGAGAATTCCGGGTGTAGCTATGGTCGTCAGACCGGGGACGCATCGGCTGAGCACGCCGGCCCCTCCGTGACCGGAGGGGCTACATTTTTCCCTAGGGTGGTTCCCCGCATGCGGCCTGCCGGAATAATCGTCTTGAGTGGACCCTCCGGTTTGTCGAGAGTCGCTTCCCTCCGATGCGCGCGATGGCGAGTCCCCCGTCCTGCTTCCTGCCGCACGCCCCGCGGCGCCGATGCGCCGGCGCGCTGCTGGTCGCGATCGCGCTCGCGGCTCCGGTGGGTGCGGCGATAACGCGCGATGCCGTGGTCGAGCTGAACGCCGTCGTGCAGACGAACTCTCCGGTGGTGACGCTGTACTGGAACTCGGCGCCGCACACGACAAACTACCTGGTGTATCGGCGCGATGTCGGGGCTGCGTCATGGGGGCCTCCAGTCGCCAACCCGGCCCCCAACATGACTTCCTACGTCGATTCTTCGGCCGTTTCCGGACAGGCATACGAGTACCTCGTCAGGCGCTCCCTCTCGAATCTATTCAACCCGGCCTACGGGACGATCGTCGCCGGCTGCAACATCCCGCTGCTCGAGGATCGCGGCCGGGTGATCCTTCTGGTGGACAACACCATGCTCTTGTCGCTCGGACCGGAGATCGATCGACTCGAATCCGATCTGGCGGGGGACGGCTGGGAGGTGGTGCGCACCAACATGGCGCGCATGGCCATCGATCCGGCATCGACGAATGCCGCCCACTATGCCCCCCGCCTGGCAGAGCTCGAGGCCGCGCGCGCGGTCGTCCAGACCAACTACGCCGCGGACCCGGCGCGCACCCGGAGCGTGTTCCTCCTGGGTCGCATCCCGGTGCCCTATTCGGGGTACATCGTACCCGATGGGCATATCCCGGATCATTATGGGGCATGGCCCGCCGATAGCTACTATGGGGACACCGACGGGGTCTGGAGCGACGGGGGTTCGAGCAATATCGGCGCCTCGGACCGCAGGAATTGGAACGTCCCTGGGGATGGGAAGTTCAGCCACAGCACCATCCCATCCTCCCTCGAATTGTCCGTCGGTCGCGTGGACCTGTCCTCGATGACCAGCGTCCCGCTGGGAGTGAGCGAGGAAGCCAAACTGCGCCAATACCTCAATCGCGACCACGACTTCCGGCACTTGCGTGGGCCCTACGCCTCGGTGCCCCGCCGGGCCCTCATCGATGACGAGTTTGGGTATCGCAGCGGAGGAGGCGAGGCTTTCGCGGCATCGGGATGGAGGAACGGATTCACGTTCTTCGGGCGCGCCTCGACCAACGTGATGGCGCTGGATTGGTTCACGACACTCGGGACCAACAAGTACCTTTTGGCGTACGGTTGTGGCTCCGGTTCGCACACGAGCGCCAAGGATGTGGGCACCTCGACCTACGATTTCGCGCTGCGGGATTCCCAGGCGGTATTCACGATGCTCTTCGGGAGTTATTTTGGGGACTGGGATCGCGCGAACAACTTCCTGCGCTCGCCGCTGGCGGGGACTTCGGGATCGCTTGGCCTGACCTGCGCTTGGTCCGGGCGAGGCTTCTTCCATTTCGACCACATGGCGGTGGGTGAAACGGTGGGCTACGGCCACCGCCTGACCCAGAACGACAATCGGACGCTAGCCTCTGGCGGCTGGGAAGGGGGCAGCAATGCCAGATACGTCCACTACAACCTCATGGGCGACCCGACCTTGCGCCTGCATCCGGTGCCGGTGCCCGCCCGGCCTTCGGCGAGGGCCGTGGCGGGCGGCGTCGACCTGTCGTGGCAGGTGCCGGCGGGTGGGCCGGTGGCGGGCTATCACGTCTATCGGGCAACCTCGACCGCCGGACCGTTCACGCGGCTGACGGGATCGGCGGCGACGGCATCGGATCCGCTCGGTTCCCCGATTGCCGCCACCGCCTTCAGTGACACGAACGCCGTGGGCGGCACCACGTACACCTACCTGATCAAGAGTGCCCGGTTGGAAACGAGCGCCAGCGGGACGTATGGCAACCTGAGCCAGGGCGCGGCGGTGACGATCCTGGCCGATGCCGCCCTGGACCCACCGACGGCGCCGACGGGGCTGGCGGTCGCCGCCACGAGCGCCACCGGGCGTCAGTTGACCTGGGAGGACAACGCGACCAACGAGACCGGCTACGAGGTGCAGCGCCGCGACCCGGCCACGGGCAACTGGTCCACGATCGACACGCCCGGCGTTGACGCCACCGGCTACCTGGACAACGCGTCCCCGGCAAATCAGGTTGCCCACTATCGCGTCCGCGCGCTGGGCGCCGCGGCCAACTCTCCCTATTGCATGGCCGTCGCCGAGGGCGGCACGCCGGGCCTGATCCGCATGGATCCCGATTCGCTCATCGTGGACAAGACGGTCGGCGCCGCCCCCGTGACGGCGCTCCGCCTCAATGGCTCGGTGGGTCAGGTCGGCATCACCTGCTCCATCGCCAACATCACCGCGACCAACGGCATCGATTACACCGCTTCCACGACCAATCTCGTGTGGGATCACGGGGAACTGGGCCACCGCACCAACTTCGTCCCGGTGGCCAATCTGCCCGGCCCGCAGCTGACGAAGGTCTTCCGGGCCCAGCTCGGCGCCCCGACCGGCGGTGCCGCGGGAACCACCCTGGCGACCAATTACGTGTTCATCGCCGACGCGACATCGCAGTCGGTGCCCGCGCCGTGGTCCGCGGGCACGGTGGGCACGCTCCTCAACCCAGGCTATTCCGAGCACGTGTCGGGCCAGTTCGGGTCGCTCTGCCGGTCTGGGGATATCGGCGGCACCTCGGATAACTGCCGCTATATCTACCAGCCGATTTCCGGCGACGTGCAGATCACCTGCCGCGTGGCGGCCTTCCCCCAGACCTCGGTGAGCACCGCCAAGGCCGGTCTGCTCGTGCGGTCGAACCTCACCGAAAACGTGCCCGCGTTCGCGACGGTGATCGAGGCCGGCCGAACGGCGCGGCGCACGTTCCGCCTCACGACGGGCGGCACCGCCGACGAGGCCACGACACGGAGCGGGCTGGCATTCCCCTGCTGGCTGCGCGTGACCCGGACCGGAAATGCCTTCGAATCCCACTGGTCCACGAACGGCTCGGCCTGGAATGCGCTCGGCACGGCGACGAGCATCGCCGGCATTGGCCCGAATCCCCTCGTGGGCCTCGTCCTCACCTCCGACAACACCACCGGACACGACGTCCCGGCCTGTGCGCGCTTCGACAGCGTGGGCGTCGTCACCCCGCCATCTGCCCCCGCGCCGCTGACGGCGGGCCAGGGCGCCGTCGCCGGGCACATCGCGCTGGGCTGGTCGACCGTCGCCGACGCCACCGGCTACCACATCGAGCGATCGACCAATGCCGGCGGGCCATTTGCGGAGATCGCCGTCGTCGACCACCCCGCGTTATCCCATGACGACGGCGGCCTCGATCCGACCGTGACCTACTTCTATCGGGCGCGTGCGCACAACGGCGTGTTCTTCTCGGACTACACCGCCACGGCGCATTCCGTCCCCGCGCCACCAAATCTCCTCGACTGGCGCACCGAGCACTTTGGCTCGTCGGCCAATGCCGGACCCGGCGCCAACGGCGCCAATCCCGACTTCGACCTGTTCTGGAACCTGTTGGAATACGCGTTCCGCCACAACCCCCTCGTCGCCGATGCCGGCGGGCCCTTGATCGTCGGCACGGCGCCCGCGGGTGGGCTGCGGGTGGAATTCGATCGTGACCCGCTGCGCGATGACATCGACCTGATCGTGGAGTGCTCCGATGACCTGCTGGGTTGGACCACCGTCGCCACCAGCACGGCCGGCGGCGCCATCCAATCGGTTCACGCGGATTGGTCCGCCGCGGAAACCGGCAGCCCGTACCCGCGGGTCACGATCACCCAGGACGCCGCGCAGGCGCCGAAGTTTGTTCGCGTCCGGGTGGTCGAGCGCTGACTGGCCACCGCCGAAGGGCGAAGGCCCTTCGCTACCGCCGGCGCGCTCCCGCGTAGCGAAGCCGCTTCCGGCTTCGGCGCCCGACCGGGCCACCGCCGAAGGGCCCCGGCCCATCTGTTGCCCGATGGGTTACATCTGGGCCTCACGCCGCCAAGAGGAAATCCTTCCCCATGACGCGTCCCGCCGCCTCGAGGCGGGCGCGGATGAGTTCGCGCGCGCCGCGGGTGGCGACGAGGGCGACGACGAAATCCTCGGGCGGGATCGCATCCGGGCCGACGACGGGGCGGCCCGCCACGTTCCGCCCGACGAGGGTCGGGGCGATGTCCACGTGTCGCGCGATGCGTATGCCGTGGGGGAGGAGCATCTCGGCGCGGCGCCGGGCCAGGCGTCCCGCACCCCAGGTGGTGATCTCTGGATGCCGGGGGTTGTGCCGCGCGAGCCAACGGGCCAGATACTCCGCTTTCAGGCGGAAGAAGGCCTCCTTGGAATAGCGCGGGTCTACGCGCGAGAGGCGGCCGGAGGGATCATTCCAGACCAGCAGCGTCTCGGTCACCTTGGCCATGCGCACGCCCTCGTCCAGCCAGCGGAGCCACAGCTCGTAATCCTCCGGAAACGGCCCGTCCCGATAGCCACCGTGGCGCCCCACCAACTCCCGCCGGAACATGACGCTCGGGTGCGCGAATGGCGATTCGATGAAGCGGTGCAGGGCGATGGCCTCGGGTTCCAGAAGGCCATTGACCCAATCCACGTGCAGCGCGTAGCCGCGGCTCGCCGATCGCTCCCCGCCAAACGCGACCCGGCAACCGACGAGGCCGATGTCAGGGCGCGCGTCGAGGAGGCCCTTCTGCAAGGCGAATCGCTCGGGCAACGACACGTCGTCGGCGTCCATGCGCGCCACGAGCGGGGCGCGGCACATCGCGATGCCCCGCTCCAGTGCGGCGACGATCCCGCGCCCCCCGCACGAGACCACGATCACCCTCGGGTCATCGCGCGCCGCGCGGCGCGCGATCTCCGGCGTCGCGTCCGAGGACCCGTCGTCGATGGCTACGATCTCGATGTCGCGCAGGGTCTGCGCGCGCAGGCTATCGAGCGCGGAGGGGAGGGTCGCCGCGGCGTCGCGGGCGGGAAGGATGACGGAGACGGCGGGGGTCATGTGACAGACGGCTCGCTCACGCTCGCCGCCACATGGGTCGCGGCTGGATCACGGCACGGCCTCGACGGGCACGTCGAGGATATCGAAGCGGCGCCAGTCGCCATGGCTGTAGTGCCACCATTCTCGGTCGAAGGCGAAGAATCCGTGCGCGGCCATGGCCTCTTTGAGGATGCGGCGGTTCTCGATGCGCCGCGGATCCAAATCCGAGTAGGCGTGCGCCGCGCGGGGGGAGAACTCGTCGAAATCCGTGGGCATCGGGACGGGCTTGCCTGTCTTGAGATCCACGAGCGCCAGGTCGACGGCGATGCCGCGGTTGTGGCGCGAGCCCAGCGAGGGCGGCGACAGGTAGATGGGCTTGGCCTTCTTGGACCTCCACATCTCGACCGTCACCGAATACGGGCGGTACGCGTCGAAGACCAGCAGGCCCAGGCCGCGGGGCGCGAGGGAGGCCTGCACCTTGAGGAGCCGCTCCGCCACGGGCCGGCGCAGCAGCGCGCGGGCGGCGCCATAGAGGGGCCGTCCCATGAAGTTATTCCGCGCCGCGTAGCGCAGATCCAGCCGGATCCCGGGGATGATCTTCTCGAGGTCCACCAGCTCCAAGTCGGGGTCCGCGGCGACCTGCCTGCGATATTCGTCCAGCTTCACGACCTTGGGCGGCTTGGCCTTGGTGGTCGTGGCGGTGGTCTTGCGGGCCGCGGCGGTCGCGGTCGTCGGGATGGGGGCGCACATCAGGAGCAGGGCGAGGCACAGGAGCGAGGCCGAGGCTCGTCCTGACGCGAGGCCGGGGCGGGCGATCGGCATCGTTGGACCTCGGGTGGCGTGGACCCACCTGCGACCAGATGGGCGACACCAACCCCGTGCTGGCGATGTTAGGCGCTGGCGCGATCGTCCCCGAGGGCAACTCATGGCATGCCGCCCTCCAACTGCTTGAGTTCGCCATCCAGGCGGCGGATGGCGTCGTCCAGGGAGCGCATCTTCTGGTCTAGGCCTTCGGCGTTCTCCCCCGCGGGCAGGCCCATGAGGGGCATGTCTTGCGGGTTGTAGCCAGTGGGCGGCGCGAAGGTCTCGGGGGGGATCGCGTTGGTGCTGAAGGCGGTGAGCGTGGTGCGCTGCAATTCTTTACCCGCGGGGTCGAGGGTGATCGAGCGCACGGGGATGTTGGCGAGCGACGGATCGCCGGAGATCCATCGCTTCCATTTCTGTGCGAAGCCCACGCCCAGCTTGTCGATCGAGCCGCGCCGCCCGCCCCCCGCCGCCGAGATCGGGGGTGCCCCCGGGCTGATCCAGAGCTCTTCTCTGGCGCCGCCCGCCTCTTCGATGAGCACCTTCTCGCAGTCGAAAGCGCCGATCTGCTGCCTCTCGCCATCGCGCGTGACCTTCGGCGGCGCGGGCGGTGTCCCGGCGGTGGCCGCGGCGAGTTCGGCGAGGCCGCCGAGGGGGTCGTCCTGCGGGATGGAGGTGAAGGTCCGGGTGCCGTGGAAGAGCATCAGCAGTCGGTTCTGGTCGGGCAGGACGATGGTGGAGCCCTGCGCGGCATCGAAGCGGATCCGTTCTCCCGACACCCACAGGCGGGTCTGGTATTTCTCGCCCGCGGCCTCTATGTCAAAATCCAGCGTGAGGTCGGCGAACGCGGGAATCGCGGCGACCAGCGAAAACAGGATGAGACAGGTTTTCCCCATGGCGGGGGAATGTAGCCCAGAAAGCGCGTCGGTGAAGATGAAAACGGGTGACATTTTTGCGCCGGTGCGGCTGCGGCGGGCCGCGGCGCATCCCGGCGCGCAGTTTGCATTGCGCTGGCTGTCGGGGCTGCTGCTGCTGGGCGGGGCATGGATGATGCTGCCGCACGGCGATCTGCTGGCGGAGGGCAACCCCCCGGCGTTCCTCCGTGGCGCGGCGGTCATGGGCGCGGGCTGGCTGCTATCCTGGGCCGTGCGGCGTCTGCCGCCCCTCTGGTTCTGGGGCGTGGCGCTCGGCGCGCGCCTGATCCTCTTCCCGATGGATCCGGGCGATGACATGTGGCGCTATCGCTGGGACGGCATGGTCCAGAACGCCGGCTTCAACCCCTACGCGATCGCGCCCGAGTCCGACGATCTGCGCCCCCTGCGCGGCGAGGTATGGCGCAACGTCCAGCACCAGGCCATCACCTCCATATACCCGCCCATAACCCAACTGGGCTTTCGCCTCATCGAGGCGGCGGGCCTCGGTTTCGGCGGCTTCAAATTGGCATACCTGGCCGCGGATATCGCGGTGTGCGCGATCCTCGCGCGCTGGTGGGGCCGCCGCCGCGCCGCCGCCTGGGCGTGGAACCCATTGGTGATCTATTCGTTCGCGGGCGGCGGGCACTTCGACAGCTGGTTCGTGCTGGCCCTGGTCCTGGCGTGGCGCGCGGCCTGGCGCGGGCGCGGTCCCGCGACGGCCGCGGCCCTGTGGATCGGCGTGGCCGCGGCGGTCAAGATCGTGTCGGCCCCGCTGCTGGCCTGGGGCGCGATGCCCGTCGCGCTTGCGATCGCGGCATTCGCCCTGACCACGCACGGGTGGCCGCGGCCCCCCGGGGAATTCACGAACGTCGCCCGCAGCGCCGAGCTGATCCCCGCCATATTTCGCGGCCTCTTCGGCCCGATCTTTGGGATCAACGCCCCCTTCGCGGCGATGCTCCTGCTCGCGCTGTGGCCCGTATTCCGTCGCCCCTCGTCCTTCGCCGTCTGCGCGGAACGGTATTTCATGGTCTTCCTCGCCTTCGCCCCCATGGTCCACGGCTGGTATTTCACCTGGGCCGCGCCCTTCGCCGCCGCGACGCGGAACCTCGGATTCCGCCTCGTCGGCGCCAGCGGCTTCATCTATTTCTGGCTCCAGCAGCGCGTCCAGGATGGGGGCCCGTGGATCCAGCCCCCGTGGGAAAAAGCCGCGATGTGGCTCCCGCTGCTGGCGGGCTTTGCCTGGACCGAGTGGCGGCGGTCGCGGCGAGGACCGCATCGCGCCCGACGTTCGTAATCTTCCACTGGAAGATTACGGAAGACGGTGGACGGGTCGGGCGCTAGCGTGCGATGATCGTTTAAAAGGCAGGAGGAGGATAATGCGTCGTTCGGGCAGAGATTGTGGCCGGAGGGTTTCGCGGGGTCGCGCGGCCTGCGCCGGGGTGGTCCTGGTGCTGTTCCCGCTCGTTGCCGCGGCGGCGACGCGGGTGAAGGACAACGACACCGACAACCTCAATCTGGGTTCCAGTTGGGTCGGCGGGGCCGTCCCCGGGACCGGCGATCTGGCGCAATGGAACAGCACGGTGGCCGGGGCGAACGCGGTGCAACTCGGGGGGAATCTCAGCTTTCTGGGCATCTCGATCCTGAATCCCGGTGGCGCGGTCGCGATCGGCGGCGCCAACACCCTGACGGTCGGCCAGCTCGGCATCGACATGAGTCGGGCGACGCAGGACCTGACGCTCACGAACGCCACGCTCGTCCTGAACCAGGGCGACCAGGTCTGGAACGTCACCAACGGCATGACGCTCACCATCAGCCCGACCGCTTTCGCTCGCTCGGGCCAGGCGACGCTCAACATCCAGGGCGCGGGCACGGTGGCCACGACCACCGCGAACCTGACCAACGACGCGACGGGAATCCTCGGCACATGGGCCAGCCACG
The DNA here is from genome assembly GCA_964651705.1 of uncultured Verrucomicrobiales bacterium. Lineage (GTDB taxonomy): Bacteria > Verrucomicrobiota > Verrucomicrobiia > JADLBR01 > JADLBR01 > JADLBR01. The sequence goes on along the minus strand of CAZYWZ010000001.1, from coordinate 63,096 downwards.
GCACGGGCACCGCGACGCGCTACGCCACCATCGGCGGCGGGACCATCGCGGGCTACGCGGGAGGCGTGGCCGCGGCGACCGCGGCGGAGGTCGTGGACACGACCGGGGCCACCAATTATGACGTGGCTGCGGCCGGGACCCTCGGCGCGGGCGCGTCATTCCACACGCTGCGCTACACCGGTGCCGCGGGCGCCATCGATGGCGACTTCACGGCCAACGGGCTGATGAATGCGGGCACCGGGGCGCTCACCAACAGCGGGAACGTGACGATCGGCGCCAACCGTTCGCTCGTGCTCACCTCGCCGGACACCACGCGCACCCTGACCCTGACGGGCAACATCGGCGACAACGGCGGCGGCGCCTCCGGGATCGTCAAGGCGGGCGCTGGCACCGTCACCCTCGCCGGCTCGAATGCGTACACCGGCGTGACGACCGTCAACCGCGGCGTCCTGAGGGTCACCAACCCCGACGCGCTCGGCTCGACCAACGGCCACACCGAGGTCTTCGCCGGGGTGGCGGGCATCGTCTCGGGCGGCCAGGTCCAGATCAGCGGCGGGATCACGGTCGCCGAGTCCTTCATCCTGCGCGGCGATCTGGCGAACTACCAGGGCGCCCTGCGCAGCGCGGGCGGGAGCAACACCGTCAGCGGCATGATTACGATCGTCGGCGGATCCCGGGTGGCGGTCGATGGCGGGGGCGGATTCCTCGGCGTCGTCGGGGGCGTCACCGGAGTAAACCAGCAGATCGTGATCAACGCGGGCGGCTCCACCATCGGGTTTTTCGAGAAGCCGCTGCTCTTGGGCAGCGGTGGCACTTTCTACTCCGACCAAACGGGCCTCATTATCCTGAGCGTCACGGGCAACGCATGGGGCACCACGCTCTCCGCGGGCGGAACCCTCCGCACCGACTTGGCCGGAGCGCTGCCGACCAACAGTGCGCTGCGCCTGGGGGTCTCCTATTCCACGAACGGCACGGTGGATTTGAACGGCAACGACCAGACCGTCGCGGGCCTCCAGTCGGGCACCGCGGCGGGGGGCCAGGCCTTCGCCGCCGGCCTGCGCACCGTCACGAGCTCCAATGCCCCCGCCACCCTCACGCTCAACCAGGCCAACAACACCATCTACGACGGCCACCTCGGGGGCCAGTTGTCCCTGACGAAGAATGGCAACGGCACGCTGAACCTCACGCGCTCCAACTGGCACAGCGGCACCACGACCATCGCGGGCGGGCGGATCAACCTCGGGGACACCCACGCGATGCAGCATTCGACCGTGGATCTGCAGATCAATAGCGGCGCCGTCTTCAGCAACGCGACCGCCTTTGTTTTTGGGGGCCTGGCGGGCTCGGGCAATCTCGGCCTGACCAATCTGGCGGGTTCCGCGATCCAGCTGCTGGTGGGCAACAACGGCGCCGACACGCTGTATTCGGGGGCGCTGGGCGGCGGCGGGGCGATCACCAAGATCGGGTCGGGCGAGCTGGATCTCGCGGGCATCAACACCTACTCGGGCGCGACCGCGGTCTCCAACGGGCTCCTCTCGGTCAACGGGCGACACATCGGCGGGGCAGGCTACACCGTGGCTTCCGGGGCCACCCTCGGCGGCACGGGCCTCATCGACGCGGCGATCCAGGTGTTGGCCAGCGGCATCGTCGCGCCGGGCAATTCCATAGGCACCCTGACCGTCAGCAACAGCTTCGACCTCGATGGCATCCTCCAGATCGAATTGGCCAACGCCGCCGGCCTCGCCGGCCAAAGCGACCTCTTGGACGTGAACGGCTTCTTCGATATCACCAACGGCATCGTCCAGTTTGTCTTCACCGGCACCCTGACCAACGACCACTATATCTTTGCGGAGTACGACGCCCTCTCCGGCGATCCCTTCCTCGATGTCCAGAATCTGCCCACCGGCTACGGGATCGAGTACAATTATCTGGGCAATAACCAGATCGCCCTGGTCATCCCCGAGCCCTCCACCTGGGCCCTGCTCGCCTGCGGCGCGGGATTGCTGCTCGCCGCGCGCCGGAGGCGCTGACTCGAAAATTGGGTCGCGATGTAGGCTGCGCCTTGGCGCGCGCGGACGTTCGATTCGGCGGCGCGCGCCAAGGCGCAGCCCACCATTTTCCGCCCCGGTGGTGCCCCGCTTGCGGGGCACGGGATCTAGCTCGAAAACACGACCCAACGGCCCGTGCGGCAAACATTCCCCGTCCCGGCGACAGAACTCCGATCACTCTGGCGGGGGCTCGCCAAACGAGCTCTCGAACTTCCGCCACGCCTGGGTCGCGGCGCGCCTTTCGGCCTCCTCCGCGGCATGGCGCGCCCGGGCCATCTCGACCTCCTCCTTGAGCACGAATTCGACCCGCGTGCCGCTCTGGAGATCCCAGGCGGGATCGGCTCCCTTGGCCCGCTTCGAGAGCCGCATGTCAAAACGGTTGCCGCCGACCACCAGATCGGGCAGGTCCCATTCGAATTCCGATGGCACGCCCAGCACCCCGACCTTCACATAGTACTTCTTGGGCGAGGGGAGCGCCAGGCCGCCGGACTTCGCCTCCTGCCGGGCGACGAAGCGCCGCGCCCACCCGATGGGCACGAGGATGAGCGTCATCACGACGAGCGTCACGACCACCACGACGATCGCGCCCTTGATCACCGTGGGGGCGTTTCGGGCGATGGTGTCCCGGAGATCCTCGCCCTCGCCGCGCCTGGCCGGGGCGCCCGAGGGCGGACGGGCCTCCATGCCCCATCCCCCGGGAGGGACGGCCGAGACGAGCGGCGCCACCCCGACGATCAGCGCCAGGGCCACCGCCCCCCGAAGCCCGCCCATCCGGCGCGCCGGGCGCCGACGCCATCGCGCATCCTGCATCGGTGTCAGATCCATCGCGGCCTCCCGTCATCCCCGTTCGACGACGGCGAACGCGGAATGGTTGTGGATGCTCTCGAGGTTCTCGGCCTCGATCCGGTACCATGCGATATCGGGATGCCGGTTCAGGCGCACCGCCACGTTCCGCACCAGGTCCTCCACGAACACCGGGTTGTCGAACGCGCGCTCCGTGACGTACTTCTCATCGGGGCGCTTCAGCAGGGAGAACACCCCGCAGCTCGCCGAATCCTCCACGATCCGCACCAGGTCCTCGATCCAGACCGGGCGCTTCCCGAAGCGGACCGACAGCGTGACGTAACCCCGCTGGTTGTGGGCCCCCCTCGCGCTGATGGCCTTGCTGCAGGGGCACAGCGTCGTCACCGGCACCACGACCGTGCACACGAAATCCATCTTCCCGCCCTCGGAGGTCGCCTCGAACCGCACCGCGTAGTCCATCAGCCCGGGCGCCCCGCTCACCGGTGCGCGCTTCTCCAAAAAATACGGGAATTCCATCGTCAGGTGCGCGCAATCCGCCGCGAGCCGGCGCCGGAGCCCCTCGAGGATCTCGGGGATATTGCGGACGTGGATCTCCCGCCCGTGGGCGTTGAGCGCCTCGAGGAAGCGGCTCATGTGGGTGCCCTTGAAATGGTGCGGCAGATCCACCGACATGTCGATCTGGGCGACGGTCTCCTGGGTATCGTGCTCCTTGTCGCGCACCCGCACCGGATGGCGGACGCCCTTGACGCCCACCCGGTTGATCGGGATCTGGCGGTGGTCCGCCTCGCTCTGCTTGTCGTGCAGGGCGCGGGCCGGCGCCGCCTCGGGATCTCGGGTCGCGGTTCCCATCTTTCTCAAGTTAGCCATCCGCGCCGATTTGGAAAGCCCGCCGGATTCGGGGTTGACGGGGGGTCGCCGCACGGGTATCCGACATCGCGGTTCATGCGAAAATCGGTGCCCCCCATCAAGTTCGCCGTCTTCTTGGCGCGGCGCGATGATGCGGCCCTCGACGGCCTGCTGGCGTCCCTGGCCCGCGCCGGCGCCGGGGGCATCGAGCTGCACCCGGCGGCGTTCTTCCCGGATCCGGCGGCGGTCACCCGCCCGGAGAGGGAGGCCTTCCGCGCCCGCATCGAAAAGCACGGGCTTCGGTTCGTCGGCTTCCACGGCCTGCTCGATGGCCACCGCTCGCTCGGGTTTTTTGCCGGCGAGGCCACCGTGCGCCAGACCATCCAGCTCCTCCGCGAGCAGATCAAACTGTGCCAAGAGCTCGGCGGCAACACCATCACCCTGGGCTCCCCCGAAGGGCGTTCCCACGGGCTGGAGATCGGCCCGGAGGTGGCCATCCGGCTGGCCGCCGACGAGTTCCGCCGCCTGATCCCGATCTGCGAATCCCGCCGGGTCTGCTTTGCCGTCGATCCCGCCTCCCCGGAGCAGACGGACTTCATCCGCTCCTTCGACGAGGGGTGCCGCCTCCTGACCCACGTGCGGCACAGCCGCATCCGCCTGGCCCTGGACCTGCGCTCGTGGCACAGCGCCGGGGGCTCCCTGCCCTCCCTGCTCCAAGAGCGCCTGCCCTACATCATCCATGTCCGCGCCCGCGAGGGCGCCGGCCCCCCCCTCCCCCACCCCCGCCTCGGCGAGGCCCTCATCGCCGCCGGTTACCGGGGCTGGCTCAGCCTCGATCCCGGCCCCGCGGACACCCCCGATACCGACCAGATCGCCTCCACCCTCGCCCGCCTGAAGGACTGCTACCGCTAACCCCCCTCGCCGAAACTCGAAATCTTTAACCTTTTGCGCTTGCGATTGCGCGAAACTCGAAAAAAATCCAACCCATGCCGCGTTTTGCCCAGATCCTGTCCCTGCTGCTGCTCACGGCCCTGGCCGCGGGGGGCCAGACCGCGCGCATCGCGGTCATCGACTTCGACCAGATCACCGAGGGATACTCCAAGTCCAAGGCGCATTTCGCGGCGCTGAAGGCCGACGAGGAGCGGATCAAGGCCGAGCTGGCCAAGGAGTTCGAGGGGTACAAGCTGCTGATCGACCAGGCGCGCCTGCTGCAGAAGCAGTTCAACGACTCGGCCGCCAACCCCGCGATCCGCGAGGCGAAACTCAAGGAGGCGCAGGAACTTTTCGCCAAGGCCCAGTCGGAGTCCCGGCGCCTCCAGGAAGTGAAACGGGAGAAGGAGGGCGCCTACCAGAAACGCTACGGCGAAGCCACCGCGGAGGTCCTCCGCGACATCCAGGCCGCGGCCTCCACCTACGCCGCCGACAAGGGCATCGACATCATCTTCGACAAGAGCGGCAAGACGCGCAACGCCTCGTCCCTCGTGCAGTTTGCCGACACCCCGCTCGACGTGACCGCGGACCTCCTGGCCCTCCTCAACCAGCGGGCGGCCGCCGCGGCTCCCGCCACCCCGCCCTCGCCGTGAGCCAACTCGTCGAACTCCGGACCGAGTTCATACGCAGCTGGGGCGAGATGGGCACCTATTGGGGCATCAATCGCACCATGGCCCAGATCCACGCCCTCCTGATGATCAGCACCCGCCCGGTCTCCACCGACGACGTGATGCGCGAGCTCAAGATCAGCCGCGGCAACGCCAGCATGAACTTGCGCGAGCTCATCTCCTGGGGCCTCGTGCGCCGCCAGATGGAGATCGGCGACCGCAAGGAATATTTCGTCAGCGTCAACGAGGTCTGGGAGATTTTCTGCAACATCGTCCGGGAGCGCAAGAAACGGGAGATCGAGCCGATCATCCAGTCGCTGGAGCGATGCACGCGCGACGCGGCGAAGCTCCGGCCGGACGGGCGCGAGGTCGCGGTGTTCCGCAAGCGCACGGGCGAGCTGCTCGACTTCTTGCGGCTGGCCAACCAGGTCATGGAGCGCCTGTCGGGGCAGGCGGACAGCCGGGTCTTTCGCGCGATGCTTCGCGCGCTGGCCTGAGGGGATGACCCATGCAGACATCCGGAGACCTCATCGTCGTCAGGCCGGGGACCGCCCGCCTGAGGCTCGACGACCTGCCGCTCAAGGGCGACAAGCAGCTCAAGGAGATCTACGACGAGCTGCTGCTGGGCCTCCACACCAAGGCGGTCCGCCTCCAGGGCCGTCTCGCGGAATCGCGCCGCTCGGTGCTCATCGTCATCGAGGGCCCCGACGCCGCCGGCAAGGGGGGCGCGATCCGCAGGCTCGTCGAGCGCCTCGACGCGCGCAAGATCCACATCTATAGCGTGGGCAAGCCCAGCCCCGACGAATTCGCGCGGCACTACATGTGGCGGTTCTGGCGGCGCCTGCCCGCCCGGGGGGAGACCGTCATCTTCGACCGCTCGTGGTACGGGCGCGTCCTGGTCGAGCGCGTCGAGGACCTGGCCACGGAGGCGGAGTGGGGGCGCGCCTACGAGGAGATCAACCGCTTCGAGCAGATGCTCGTCGACGACGGCACCGTGCTGATGAAATTCTACCTGCACATCGGCAAGGACGAGCAGCTCCGCCGCTTCCGCTCCCGGCAGGCCGACCCCCTCAAGCAGTGGAAGATCACCGACGAGGACTGGCGCAACCGCGAGAAGTGGGACGCGCACAACGCCGCCGCCGAGGACATGTTCGAGCGGACCGCGACCGACCGGGCGCCCTGGTGCGTCATCGCCTCCAACGACAAGAAGTGCTCCCGCATCGCCTTCGTGCAGGAGGTCGTCCGCCGCCTCGAGGAGGAGCTGGGTTGAGCGCCCTGCCCGAGGACCCCGCGCTGGCCATCGACGCCCGCGTCTATTATTACGACACCGACGCCGCCGGCGTCGTCCACAACATCGCCTACCTGCGCCTGATCGAGGAGGCCCGGACCCGCCTCGCCGAGCACATCGGCTGGCCCCTCGAGGCCATGGCGAGCGGCCCCGTCGTGCCGGTCGTCGCCCGCACCGAGATCGATTACCTTCGCCCCGCGCGCCTCGCCGACCGCCTCCGCATCGAATCGCGGCTCGCCGCCATCGGCCCCGCGAGCTTCGAGATCGAATTCGCCGTCACCCGCCCCGCCGACGGGGCGCTGATCGTCCGCTGCCGCCAGCGGCTGGTCGGGGTCAATGTCGCCAATGGCAGGCCGTCCCGGACGCGCCCCGACTGGCGCGCCAAATGGCCGCGACTATATTCTCATTGACGTCGGCCCCGGTGTCGCCTTTAACCTCCCGGACCCGCGGCGGGAGGCGGCGCGGGACCCGAGGCCACCATGCACATCGATCCCCCACAGACTGCCATGGAGCAGGCGCGCCTGACGCGCAACCCGATCAAGAAGCTCTACTTCTGGACCCTCCATTGGGTGGAGACGCCCTACGCCCTGCCGGCGCTGATCGCGGTCGCCTTCGTCGAGTCCTCGTTCTTCCCCATCCCGCCGGACGTGCTGCTGATCGCGATGTGCTTCCAGCGCCGCGAGCGGTGGCTGCGCTACGCGCTGTGGTGCGGCGCCGCCTCCACCGCGGGCGGGGTGCTCGGTTGGTACATCGGCTACGGCCTGTACGAGTCGGTGGGGCGCCCTATCATCGAGGCGTTCCACTACCAGGACAAGTTCGACCTGGTGGGGACGTTCTACGACCGGAACGCCTTCCTCTACATCCTCGCCGCGGCGTTCACGCCGATCCCCTACAAGGTCTTCACCATCGCCGCCGGGGTGTTCCACGAGAAGGTCGGCCTCGACGTGCTCGTGGCGGCCTCCGCCCTGGGGCGCACCGCCCGATTCCTGCTCGTCGCCGCGCTGATCCGCGTCTTCGGCGCCAAGGTCAAGCACTTCCTCGAAAAGAACTTCGAGCTGGCGACGCTGGCGTTTTTCGCGATGGCCGTCGCGGGCGTCGCCGCGATCAAGTTCCTGAAGTGAGCGCCGGGCCCTCGGCCCGCCTCACTCCGACTTCTGGACGGCGAGGACCTGCCCCGTTCGCGCCGCCACGATCACGCGCCCGAACTTCGTGACGTCGCCGCCGCGCAGGACGTGGACGTCCACGTTCCACACCGGTTGCCCGTAAGACGGGGACTGCCGCAACTCGAACGAGGTGCCCGCGATCTTCAGGTCCTTGAGCGGGGCCAGTCCCCGCACGGTCTCGAGGATCTGCGGGGTGTCGAAGGCCATCTCGCTGGCGGGGATGACCTCGGCCGGCTTGTACGGGACGAACCGCACCCGCCGCACCTCGGTCACGCCCTCCTTGAGGCTGCGCACCTGGTCCCCCACCACATGCACCCGGCGCCCCTGCTGCGCCGCCCCGGGGACGTAGAACCAGACGTACCAGTCCAGGGGAGAATGGTGGGTGTCCACCCGGGGCCCCAGGATCGCGATCACATTGCCCCGGTGCTCCGGCGCGATCACCTTCGCCGCGATGTCCCGCGCCTGCAGCCCGGAGACCGGTTTGACCTGCTCGTCGGCGGCCCGACCCCGGCCGACGCCAAGTCCCGCGACAAACGCCAGCACGAGTGCGGTGGAACGCATTTTCATGCACGCATCCTATCAGCACCCCGGGCTTTGCCAAGCCCCGGGGAATCCCCCTCAATCGCCGGATAGCCCCAGCAGGAAGCTCCTGACCCCCAGCAGCTCCAGCCCCGTGAGGAAGAGCAGCGCGTAGATCACGAGGCCGAAACGGTTGCTGTCGAAGCGCCGGTTCAACCAGACCCCGACGAAGCTCCCCAGGATGATCGCCGGCGCCCCCAGCGCCGCGAGCCACAGCGTGTGGGTGTTGATCAGCCCCTGGTGCAGATACGGCGGCACCTTCATCAGGTTCAACACCGCAAAAAACACGCTGTTCGTCCCCACGTAGATTGCCGGCGCGAGATGCTGCGGCACCAGATACATCACCAGCACCGGCCCCGCGGCATGCGCCAGCGTCGAGGTGAAGCCCGCCGCCAGCCCCACCGCCGAACCCCACGGCCAGTTCGGTCGCCATCCCTCCTCGAGCCGCAGGATCACCCGCCGCCACCACTGCAGCGCGCAGAACAGCAGGCACACCGCGCCGATCATCACCCGCAACTGCCCGTCCGACACCGTCGCGAACATCAGCGCCCCCAGCCCGATCCCCACCACCATCCCCGGCCACAGGTACCCCAGCACCCGCCACCTCACGTCGCGCCAATAGTGCCACACCGCGATCACGTCCGACACGATCAGCAGCGGCAACAAGATCCCCACCGCATCCCGCGGCGGAAACACCGCCGCCAGCAGCGGCGTCGCCAGAACCCCCGCCCCGCCCCCGAATCCCACCTTCGAGATGCCCGTCAGCATCAGCGCCATCACCGCCACGCTCCAGTCCCACGCCGTCATACGAAATCGGCCCCACGACTAGCATCCCACCGGGCTTTGCCAAGCCCACCCACCGGGCTCAGGCGAGGATGCCCCGGACGACGGAGGCCTTCACGACGCCGGTGAGCTTCTGGTTGAGTCCCTGGAATGGGACGACGAGGCGCTCGTGATCGATGCCGAGGAGGTGGAGGAGGGTGGCGTGGAAGTCGCGGACGTGGACGGGGTCCTTGGCGACGCCGAAGCCGACGGGATCGGTCTCGCCGTAGGGCGTGCCGGCCTTGACGCCGCCGCCGGCGACCCAGAGGGTGAATGCGTCCTTGTGGTGGTCGCGGCCATAGAAAGGCTTGTCGACCCCGGCGCGGAGTTCGCGCATAGGGGTGCGGCCGAATTCGCCGCCCCAGACCACGAGGGTGTCCCCGAGCATGCCGCGCTGTCTGAGGTCGATGAGGAGGGCGGTCATGGCCCGGTCGACGTCGAGGCACTTGCGCTTGAGCCCGGCGTCCACCGAGCCGTCCTCGGAGGTGCCGTGGTGGTCCCAGTTCCAGTCGAACAATTGGATATAGCGGACCCCGCGCTCGGCGAGGCGGCGGGCGAGGAGGCAGTTGTTGGCGAAGGACTCCCTGCCGGGCTGGGTGCCATAGAGGCGGTGGATGTGCGCGGGCTCGCGGGAGATATCCATGGCCTCGCTGGCGTGGAGCTGCATGCGGTGGGCCATCTCGAATTGCGCGATGCGCGTCATGGTCTCCGGGTCGCCGATCTCCCCGTGGAGGCGGTGGTTGATCTCCTCGATGGCCCGGAGCGCGCGGCGGCGGACCTCGTGGGTGACGCCCCTGGGGTTCGAGAGGTAGAGGACGGGGTCGCCCTCGGAGCGGCACTGGACGCCCTGGTAGACGGAGGGCAGGAAGCCGGCGCCCCAGGCGGCCTTTCCGGCGTCCGGCTGGCTGCCGCCCGAGATGAGGACCACGAACCCGGGGAGGTTCTGGTTTTCGGTGCCGAGGCCATAGGTGACCCAGGAGCCGACCGAGGCGTAGCCGAGGTTGGCGTTGCCGGTGTGGAGCAGGAGCTGGGCGGGGGCGTGGTTGAACTGATCGGTCTGCATGGACTTGATGAGGCAGACGTCGTCGATCACGTGGCGAAAGTGCGGCAGCAGATCGGAGACCATGGTGCCAGCCGCGCCGGCGGGGGCGAAGCGGTGCCTGGGGCCGAGCATCGCGGGGACGCCGGTGATGAAAGCGAAGCGCTGCCCGTCGAGGTATTCCTTGGGGCAGGCCTTGCCATCGAGGCGGACCAGTTCCGGCTTGTAGTCGAAGAGGTCCAGCTGGCTCGGGGCGCCTGACATGTGGAGGTAGATGATGCGTTTGGCGCGGGGGGCGAGGTGTGGCGCCATCTGCTCCATCGGGCGGGAGAGATCGCGGGCGGCCGGGGGCGCCGGGGCGCTCGCCTTGCCGAGGGCCTCCGCGAGCCAGAGGGCGCCGAGGCCGGTGGCGCAGCGCCGCAGGAAGTGGCGGCGCGTCGCGAGCCCGACGCGCTCGCGCGAGAGGGACTGGAGGTGGTCGCTCATCGCACCATCACCCGGTCGAGGTTGAGGATCGCGGCGGCGACGACCACGAGCGCGGCGCGCTCCGGGGTTGCGCCGAGGGCGAGGGCATCTTCCGCGAGGTTCCGATACATCGAGGCGCTATCCTCGTAGAGGGCCATCAGGGTGTCGACGTCGGCCGGGTCGGGCGCCTCGGCGGTGGCGAGGCGGAGCCCCGCGCCGATGGCGTCTCTCGTGGGGCGCGCGTCGTCGGGCGCCATGCGCTTCGCGAGGGCCTGGGCACACTCGATATAGACGGGGTCGTTGAGTGTCACCAGCGCCTGGAGGGGGGTGTTGGTGGGGACGCGGCGCATGGAGCAGACCTCGCGCAACGGCGCATCGAAGGTCACGAAACTGGGGTACGGCGAGAGGCGTTTCCAGTACGTGTAGACGGCGCGGCGGTGGCGGTCCTCGCCCTTCGATTCGACCCACTTCGCGTTGCTGCGGGCGCTCCGCCAGACGCCCTCGGGCTGCGGCGGCATCACCGGCGGCCCGTGCATTTTCGCGCTGAGCAGGCCGGCGACGGCGAGCGCCTGGTCCCGCACCATCTCCGCGGTCAGCCGCTGCCGCGGCCCGCGGCTCAGGAACCGGTTCCTGGGGTCCTTGTCGCGCTTCTCGGGGGTCGCGACCGCGGCCTGCCGGTAGGTCGCCGAGAGGACGATCTCGCGGAGCAGGGCCTTCATGTCCCAGCGCATGTCGCCGGCGAAACGCGCGGCCAGGTGGTCCAGCAGCTCGGGGTGGCTGGGCGGCGTTCCGGGGCTGCCGAAGTCCTCGAGGGTCTCCACGAGCCCGAGGCCGAAGAGCTGTTCCCAGAAACGATTCACCGCGACGCGCGCGGTCAGGGCGCCCTTGGCATCGGTTATCCAGCGCGCGAGGCCGAGGCGGTCCGCGGGGGCGCCGTCCGGGAACGGGTGCAGGACACCGGGCACGCCGGGGGCGACCGCCTCGCCGAGGTCGAGCCAGTTGCCGCGGCGGAAGACGCGCGTCTCGCGCGCGAGGGCGGCGGGCAGTTCCCGCATCACCGGGACCTGCGTGGCGGGGATCTTCTTGATTTCGGCGAGGAGGGCGTCGCGTTTTGCGAGGAGTGCCGCGGCGCGGTTGCGCGCGGCGGCCTCGCCCCAGCGCGGGTCGGAGTCCACGCGGATCGTGAACCGCCGGAGGATGGGCTGCTGCGCGCCGTCGTGGTTGAACTTGTGGTGGATGCGGAAGACGAGCTGCTCTCCCTGGCGCAGCGAGATGGGTTCGGCGGGGAGGAACACGGCCCATCGCGGTTGGCCCTGTTTCGGGTAGCAGCCCCAGCCCTCTTTGGATTTGGCGTCCAGCGAGGCCATGGGCCAGAGCGGGTCGCCCGCGATGTCGGCGATCGCCAGCGCGAGCGGCCGCGGCGTCTCGCGTCCCCTGGCGTCGCGGACCGCGCATTCCAGATAGGACACGACAAAGGGATCGCCCGGCGAGGCGGCCGACTTGCCCTCCTGCATCAGGGCGTCGATGCGGACCGCGTCCACGCGGCGCACGGGCGCGTGACCCGCGACGGTGTGGACGCTGCCCGCGGGCGTGTCGGGCCCGGTCGCGAGCATGCGCCGCCCGCCGCCCAGGTCCCGAATGGAGAGCTGCGTCTTGTCGGTGGAGGCCGCCTCCCGATAATCGAGGTCGCGCCATTCCGCGCGCGCGGCCAACGCCTGGAACGGCGCCATGAATTCGCGCTCGGCCTCCGCCACTGCGTTCTCCAACCCGAAGAGCTCCAGCCGCCTCCTGTCGTCGAGGGCGACCTTGCGCACCGGGAAATGGTCGCGGGTATCGTGGTCGGCGGCGCTGTTGAAGAAGGCCATGAAACGATAGTAATCCTCGTGCGGGAAGGGGTCGTAGGGGTGGTCATGGCATTGGACGCAGCCGAAGGTCGTGCCCATGAACGCCTGCCAAGTGGTATTCACCCGGTCGATGACGGCGGCCACGCGGTATTCCTCGTCGTCGGTGCCGCCCTCGACGTTCGTCTTGGTGTTGCGGTGGAAGGCCGTGGCGATCCAGGCATCGGGCCCGGCGTTGGGCAGGAGGTCGCCGGCGAGCTGGACGGTGACGAACTGGTCGTAGGGGAGGTTCGCGTTGAAGGCGCGGATCACCCAATCGCGGTAGGCCCAGATGTCGCGGTGAGAATCTTTCTCGAAGCCGTCGGTGTCGGCATAGCGCGCGACATCGAGCCACATGGATGCCCAGCGCTCGCCAAACCGCGGCGAGGCCAGCAGCCGATCCACCACCGTCTCGTACGCGCCCGGCGAAGGGTCGCTCTCGAACGCCGAGGCCTCTTCGGGGGTCGGCGGCAGCCCGGTCAGGTCCAGCGAGAGCCGGCGCAGCAGCCGGGCCCTCGGCGCCTCGGGCGCCGGCTTCAACCCCATCGCATCGAGCCGAGCCAGGACGAAGCGGTCGATGTCGTTGCGGCACCACGCGGGTTCGCCGACCCCGGGCGGATCCGCCCGCGCCGGCGGCACGAAGGCCCAATGCTCCTCCCACGTGGCACCCGTCTTGATCCAGCGCTCCAGCAGCGCGATCTGCTCCGGCGAGAGCGCCTTGCCGTGATCCGGCGGCGGCATCCGCACCTCCGGGTCGGAAGACCTGACCCGCGCCAACAGTTCCGAATCGGCGGGATCCCCAGGCACGATCGCCGCCCGCCCCGACTTCTGCACCGCCAGCGCGCGGTCCCGATAGACGAACGAGAGTCCCCCGGCCTGCTTCACGCCCCCGTGGCACGACGTGCAATTCGCGTTCAGGAGCGGCCTCACCGCGCCGTTGAAATCCACGCCCTCGGGCACCGCCTCCCCCACCACCTCGCGCGCGCCCGCGCCCCCCGGCGACCGGCGCGAGCACCCCGCGGCGCACAGCCCAAGGGCCAACGCCGCCGCTAGCCAACGCCGCCCTTCGCCCACCCGCGATCGCGCCATGCCATTCATCGCAATTGATGCGTCGAACCGAGATTCTAATGCCCCCCGGTCACGTTGCCAACCCGCCGGACCTGAAAATTTGTAGCGCCAAAGCGGCGCGTGGACGCCCCGCACCCCAAAGCGCTGCGCGCGAAATGCCGCGGCATTCATGTGGAAACTTCCGGTGGGTGGCGGAGTGCCTAAAGGCACCACTACGAACATTCCCGCGGCTTTGGGTTCGTAGTGCCGCCTTCAGGCGGTTTCCGCACAACCAGCCCGTTTCCAATAGCTTGGGAGACTCATTGAAGGGTCTAGACTTTGAAGTTTCCGGCCAGATCCTCTTTGGTTGTCGGCTCAAGCCGTGTTAATTTCTATCAGGTGGCACTAGCGAGGCTGTCGTCGGGCGGGCTTCGCTCCATGGCGCTGGCGACGGCGCTCGGGTGCGCGCATGGGATGTTGGCGGCCGCGTCTGGGGGGACCGACGAGGCGGCCGCGCTGATCCGCAAGGAGTACTTCGCGGAGGCGGCGCCCGGGCGTCCGGCGCTGGCGGCGGACCGGGTCGACGAGGCCTTCGTGACTGGGCTCTACGGGTCGCACCCCGACGCGGTGAAGGCGCTGGGGAGGATCCTGGCGACTTCGGAATACTGGGATCTCAACATGCGGATCGGCCAGGTCCGGAACCGGATCAACCTGGAGGTCTGGGCGAGCATCGTCGCGGATTTCGACATCCGGGTCGAGCTGAACAACGCGGGCAAGATGAACGGGGCGATCAGCGACCTGGACCAGACGCTGTTCTGCGACGCGGAGGAGATCGTCACGCCCGACGGGCGCGTGATCCCGCGGGACCAGGTGCACCCGTTCCTGATCGAGGAGTTCGAGAGGCGCTTCCGGCAACGGATGAAGGTCCCGGCGGGCCGGTCGGTCGCCGACGCCTATGACATGATGCATTTCCGCGGCGACGGGATGATGCGCGACTGGCGGATGTCCAAATCCCACTGGACGACATTCCTCGTGGAGCTGGACGCCTCGATCGAGGCGCTCACGAAGACCGAGGGGGCGTATTTCAAGCCGGGCGCGTACAAGACGCAGGTGTACAGCCGCTACCAGAACGAGGGGACCACCGTCGTGCTCCAGAAGGAGGCGGGCGAGGGCAGCGGCAAGACGAGGCTGGCCGGTTACGGGGAGGTGGAGGCGCCGCCGGGGGTGACGATCCGCGGGGGCGCGACGAAGGATCTGTCGCTGTTGTATCGCGACGTGCCATTTGGCGTGGACCGGACCGGGGCGCTCGGCTCGGTCATGGAGAACATCTACCACGGGTCACACGTCGCGAACCTCATCAAGCAGGCGAAGTACGGCAACCGCTGGGTGGACACCGCGCTCGTGCACCTCACGAACCTCGAGGTGGATTTCCGCCTGCTGATGCTCCAGGGGCGCGATGGGGCGCGGCAGCATTTCGTGAACAAGATATTCAAGTCCTTCGCCGGGAAGCTGCCGCCCGGCATCGGTGGCCTCGAGGACATCCAGCGGATACTCGAGGTGCAGCAGCGCATCGAGCTGGACAAGGTGATCCGCGGCGCGCCGCCCGCGGGACAGCGCCCCAAGCACTGGTCGGGCCAGTGGCAGCGATACGAGCCGAGGGACATCAACGAGGCCCGGGTGAAGCTCGACTATTACGCGACGGAGGCGGAGGAGGTGCGGCGCGCGCTGGCGGCGGGCGAGGCGCTCTTCGAGTCGTCCCCGCGCCCGGGGAGCCCGGAGTTCGAGGCGGAGGTGGCGCGGCTCGCCGAGGCGCGCTTCGCGGACAAGCTGCGCCAGGTCGGCCAGATGGCCGCGGCGCGCGCGGCGACGAAAATTTTCGAGGCGGTCTTCACTCGCGAGGGTTTCGCGCGGCAGAAGCAACTCTACGGCGCGGCCGCGGCGCAGCGGCTGTTGGCGGAGCGGGTGCGCGAGTTGCACGTGGCGCTGGTATTCGCCGACGAGCCGGACCTCATCCGCTCGGTGGTCGAAGCGGCGCCTCCAGAGGCCCGCGGCGCGGTGATGGCGATCCACGACATCGCCGCGGCCCAGCGGCGGGCGATCCTCGGCCGGACGGGCAGCGTGGAGGAAATCACCGCGGGGGAACTCAAGGCGAGCAATCGGGTCCTCTTCGACCTCATGCGGCGCCTCGACGTGCCGGAGTCCGACGGGCGCGCCCTGCTCGGCGCCGACGACGCGCCCCGCGGCCCGGCGGGACCACGGTCGATCCGCTCCTTCGCCGACACGCACTGGACCGACCGCCACGTGGCCATCATCCTCGGCCGCGGCATTTTCGATTCCCTTCACGACGGCGATCCGGTGCGCTCGCTGACGGTGGGCGACGTGATCCGCGATCCCGGCGGCGCGGTGCGCCAGGTGGCCTACAAGACCTACAATTACAACGCGGGCCGGATGCAGGAGTTTATCCACACGACCCTGCCCTCGCTGTTCGAGGTCCGGGCGGGCTGGAGGCTGAGCCCGTTCGGCAGGGAATTCGTGGCGGGGTTCGCGGACATCGGGACCGTGGACTCCGCCGCGAGGATCGGCCTGGCGGTGGCCCAGGGTGACCGCGACGCGGCAGGGCGGGAGATCCGCGACATGATCCTGGGGAACGTGCCGGTCGGCAACGAGCTATGGGGGCTGGCCAAGAGCCTCAAGGCCCACGAGGGCGGCGACGACTTTCCCCTGCTGATGTACCTGACCAAGCACGGGCTCAAGCTGCACCCCGAGGGCGGGCCGTACGCGGCGATGCTGGGGTTCCTCGTCACGCTCTACGGCATCGAGAAGACCATCTACGAATTTGGCTGGTGGGCCTATGGCCAGCCCACCCAGAACGAGGTCGTGTCGCTGGTGCTGACCGGCGAGCGGGGCGCGGTGCCGGCGCAGGGATGGGAGAGCCGGCTGCCGCTTTTCCGCCAGCCCGAGACCACCGGGCTATTGAAGCAATCTGCGCTTTTGGATACGCACGTCCCGATCGGGGATCTGCCCCGCGAATACCGGGAGCGGATGCTGCGCGCGATGTTCCTCTCCAGCGCGAACCGCCAGGCCTGGGCGCGGGTGGACCACAACGCGGGGAGATTCTCCGACTGGCACGTGGCGCGGGAGCGGACCCTGGAGGAGAATTACTTCCAGCATTGGCGCTACTGGTTTCAGCGGATGTGGTTCTACCACCGGGTGCATCCGCGGGTCTTCGCGGCGATGGGCCAGCGGGCCGAGCAACCCGGGCGCCACTGGCAGGGGATCTACGACACGCCGCCGGCATTCTTGCAGGGCGTGCCCCTGGCCGACCTCAAGGCCCAATACCCCGATGCCTGGCGGCCGACGGCTCAAGGCGGCGGCTCATGGGACCACGAGCGCATCCATCTGCGGCGCTTCTTCGAGGGCTGGATCAACGAGTGGGAGAGATCCTGGCGGGAGGCGCGCCAGGAGCACGGGGAGTTCTTCTCCCTGCTGGATAACGCGCTCATCGCGGGAGACTGGCGGAAGGCGACGGTCGACGAGTTGCTCAAATACTACATCGAGGGCGAGGCGTTCTACCTGCAGAATCCGGAGGAACCGTCCCCGCCCGGCCTCGAGGAGGCGCGCCGTGCCGCGCGCGATGCCAACGCGAGGGGGATCCGGGAGATGCCGGATCGGGCGGTCGCCTCGATCCTGAATGAGATCCGGGGCGAGGGCCGGCGAGAGGTCGAGGCGATCGAGGCGCTCTATTGGCACCCGAGGGTCGAGGCGCTGCTGCGGGATGCCATCATGGGTGCGGCGGAAGAGACGGACCGCGCGGCCGTCGAGCCCACCTTGTCCGTCAGGGTCCCCCGTCCCGCCGTGCGGCTCGGTCGGCCGGTGCCCTTTGACGTCACGGTCCTCGGAGACAGGGCCTCCTTGCCCGAGGACGTCGAGATCTCGGTGGATTACAAGAAGGTCGGAGACCACGGGGGGCGGCGGCCCGAGGGCGTGCTCAAGGATGACGTGCGCATCGCGTTCGGGCGCGACCTGCCGGACGAGGAGCTGCGCGTCATCGAGCACGCGGCGACCGTCACCGCCGCCTCGCCCGACGGGGCGTTCCGCCTGAGCCAGACGGTCCCGGTCTTCTGGCTGGCGCTCAAAGGGGCCGAACCGACGGACGCCGGGACGGCTGCAAACGGTGCCGGGGAAAGTCCGGGGGCCGGGGCGCAAGATCCCGACGCCGCCGTTCGGGACGGGGCCGAGACCGCGGCCGCGCGCGCCGAGGCGTCGGGTGCCGAAGCCCAGGGACTCTGCGAGCAGGCGCGGGCGCGCGCCAGCGCGGAACTGGCCCGCGGCCGCGCGCTCGGCGGCGAGCTGGCCACACTGCTGGGACAACTCAAGGCCATCGGCGAAGATCTCACCCGGCTCGAACTCGGGCGCCTCGCCTGGGATGACTTGCGTCAACGGATCGGGGCGGCGGGATTCCGGGTGGCGATGCTAAGGGACGAGGTCGGCCAGGAGGCCCTCGGCCTCTGCCAGAAGACCGAGCAACTGCTGCTTGCCGGGACGGCCGCGGAACGGCAGGGCCTCATGGCGGAGATGGAGAGGTCCCGGGCGAGGATTGACCGGTGCGCGTCCGATGCCCGCGACGCGGTCCGCGCCATCGAGGCGGATCTCGCCAAGGCCCGGGCTCTCGAGGCGTCTGGGGCCAAGGCCTTGGCTGCCCTCGGCGAGGCCGAGGCGCGCCTCCTCGCCATCGGGGAGGCAGTCCCCTCTCTTGGCGATTCGGGCGAATCCATCCGCTCGCTGCTCGGGGCCGTCGCCGCGCGCATCGCCGCGATGGACGCGCTGCGGGACCAGGTCGCGGGCCTCGCGGCGCAGGCCGGAGACGCCGCCGCGGCGCGCGGCAACAGCGCGGTCGACGCGGCCATCGGGAGGATCGCCGCCGCCAAGAATCTCGTTCGCGATTGCCCGAAAGAGACGGAAGACTCGCTCGGCCAACTCGATCCCGTCGGCGCGGATGCCGCGGCAAAGTCCGACGAGGCGCGCGCGGCGCTCGCGACCCTTCGGGGTCGCCTCGCCAAGGCCGGCATCGAGAACCTCCCGGCGATGATGCGGGACCTCGAGGCTTCGCTCGAGACCGCGCGGATATTTCTGGAGTCGATCGCGCACTACGCCGCCCAGGCGCAACAATGCATGGCCGCCGCATCCAGGATCGCGAGTCGCCCCCTGCCCACCCAGGCACCCGACCTGCCGCGCCCCGGGCCCGACGCCGCCAGGGCAAAGATCCGGGTCCCGCCCGTGATCGGGCTCGATCACGAGGCGGCGCGCGCCTCCGTGGCCGGGGCCGGGCTCACCGCAAACCTGGCGGAGGGCGAGCCGGCGCCGGGCGAGCCCGACAACGGAAAGGTCTACGCGCAAGAACCCGCGGCGGGGGCACAGGTCGAATCGAACTCGGTCGTGATCGTCCGGTACCACGCGCCCGCGAAACCACCCCCGCCGCCCCAGGAGATGGCCCCGGCGACGACGCCCCCCGCTGGCCAGGAGGGGCAGGAGTTCTTCGTCGTATTCACCACCAGCATGGCGAAGAACCTGTTCGAGCTGCTGCGCGACCCCGCGGCCCCCGCGCCACCGCCAAAGGCACCGCAGGCGCCACCCCCGGCCGGTGGCGGACTGTTTGGCGCCATCAACGCGCTCCTTCCGGACCTGAAAAGCATGCCAAAGGAACAGCGAAAGGCGGAGTTCGCGCGCATGAACGAGAGGTTCAAGAACCTGGATATGTCCCAGGTGGTGTTCGAGCCCGACCCGGAGGGCCTCGTCCTGCTGTGCGTCCGGGGCGATGGCCTCCGGGCGTACAAGGCAGAGAGGTTCCGGCCCGGCGCCAAGTTCGCGACGCCATTCGACCTATCGTTTTCCGGCGCCAAGCAAGGGACGATCCCGGGGGCGCTGCTGCTGCAGGTCTCCGGGTGTTTTCCGGACATGGCTTCGGTCATGGCCCGATTCCCGAAGGCGTCCGCGCCCGCGGGCCAGTCGGGCCCCGATGCGGCGGCCAAGTCGGCGCTGATCGCCGACGCGGCCGACGGGACGTTCGGTCTGCGGATCGCAGAGAAGGCCGGGTCGGGCGAGATCCAAGGCGGGCCGCTGGTCGAGGGCTGGCCCGATGACCTGAAACGCAGGCACCTGGCGATGCTGCTGATCTTCGGGAGCATCTGCTCGGCGGAATCCGCGTACCTCGACCGGGAGGACGGGGGCGCCGCACAGCTGGCAACCCTGCGTCGTTTCCGGGACGAGGTCCTCGCGGGGACGGCACCGGGGCGGGCGCTCGTGCAATTCTACTATGGGGCCTTCAGCCCCGCGGCGTGCGAGATCATGCGTCGCCACGCGTGGGCTCGGCCGATCTTCCGTTCCGGATTCGATTCTGCCGTGGCGGCGATCCGGGCCACGCGCGGCGAGGGCGCACATTTTCTTCTGGCCTCCGGGCGGCATGCCGATATCCGTTAGCGCGCGATGAGACTCCGGGCCCTACAGGGATTGCGCCCGACGCCGGCGACCGCCCCGGCGGTGGCGGCGGTGCCGTATGACGTGGTGGATACCGAGGAGGCCCGCGCGCTCGCCGAGGGCAATGCCTCCAGCCTGCTGCACGTCACGCGCGCCGAGATCGATTTTCCGCCGGGCACCGACCCGCATTCGGACGCGGTGTACCGGCACGCGGCGGAGAACCTGCGCCGCCTCGAGCGGGAGGGCGCGCTCGTCCGGGAGCAGGGTCCTTGCCTCTACCTCTATCGCCTCACGATGGGGCCCCACCAGCAGACCGGGTTGGCGGGCCTCTGCCACATCGAGGACTACGCCTCCGACGTCATCCGCAAGCACGAGAAGACCCGGCGCGACAAGGAGGACGACCGCACCCGCACCGCCCACGAGCTGAACGCGCACGTGGAGCCGGTCTTCTTGGCCTATCGCGACGACCCGACCATCGACCGCCTGACGCAGTGGGCGCAGGAGGCGGCGCCCCTGTTCGATCTCGTGGCCCCGGACGGGGTCCGCCACACGCTCTGGCGCGTCGCGGGGGCCGACACCTTCGTCGCGGCCTTCGCCAAGGTGCCCGTCGCCTACGTCGCCGACGGCCACCACCGCAGCGCCAGCGCCGCGCGCGTCGGCCAGGAGCGCCGCGCCGCCAACCCGCGCCACACCGGCAACGAGCCCTACAACTGGTTCCCCGCGGTCATCTTCCCCGCCTCGCAGCTGCGCATCCTCGCCTACAACCGCCGCGCCCTGGATCTCAACGGGCTTCCCGAACCCGCCTTCCTCGACGCGCTCCGCAAGATCGCGCCCGTCGCCGAGGGAGCGCCGCCCGAGCCTCGCGGGCCCGGGCGGGTCTCGATGCGCCTCGGCGAAAGGTGGTATGATGTCGGATTGCCCGAACCCGATTCCGATGACCCGGTCGCGCGCCTCGACGTGAGCGTCCTCCAGGATCGCGTCCTCGCCCCGATCCTCGGGATCGACGACCCCCGCACCAGCGAGCGCATCGAATTCATCGGGGGCATCCGCGGCACCGCGGAACTGGAAAGGCGGGTCCGGGAGAGCGGCGGCGTGGCGTTCTCGATGGCGCCAGTGACCATGGACCAACTCATGGCCGTCGCCGATGCCGGCCGCATCCTCCCGCCCAAGAGCACCTGGTTCGAGCCCAAGCTCCGCTCCGGCTTCTTCATCCACCCCCTGGACTGACTCGCCGATCAGATCGGCCCCGCGGGGGGCGCGGCGACTTCGGCCTCGATGCGGGCCTTCTCGGCGGGCCACTTCGCCAGCAGCACGGCGATCCAGCGGAGGTCGTCGGTGTTCTCCAGGGCGATCTTGAGCACCATGGTCAGCGGGACCGATAACAGCATGCCAAGGGGACCCCAGACCCATCCCCAGAACACCAGCGAGAGGATCACCACGAGCGTCGAGATGCCAAACTGCCGGCCCTGCAGCATCGGGTCGATGATGTTGCCAAAGGTGACGTTGATGGCGACGTAGCCGACCATGACCAAGAAGGCCTCGCCCAGGCCACCGAACAGCCCGAGGATGATCGGCGGGATCGCGGCGATGATCGAGCCGATCGTGGGGATGTAATTGAACGCGAAGGCGACGATGCCCCATAGGATGGGGAAGTCGATGCCGAGCAAAGCGGTCCAGAGGCCGGCCAGCAGCCCGGTGATGAGGCTGATACCGGTCTTGATCCCGAGGTACTGCTGCACCTCGCGCACGATCTTGCCGAAGCGGCCCAGGTCCGCCCCCTCGCCGAGCAAAAAGCGCAGCTTGTCGGGAAAACTCGACGCCTCCGCGAGCATGAACACCATGATCAGCAGCACCAGGAACGTGCTCGAGAGCATCGTGGCGACCCGCGCGACGGTCCCCTGTGCGAAATCGATCACGGCCCCGGGGTCGATCAGCGAGAGCGGCAGGTCGGCGGCCACCGGCACCCCGTGCAGCACCAGCCAGTCGACCCCGTCCCGGAGCAACCCCTCCAACTGCTTCCGGTATTTCGGGACGGCCGCCTGGAACTGGCTCAGCGACTCCGTGGCCAGGAAGATGACGACGCTCAGGACCCCGACAATGGCCAGCACGGAAATCAGCACGGCGATGACCCGGGGCACGCCGCGCCTCTGCAGGCCCAGCATCAGCGGGGCGCTCAAGATCGCCAGAAAGAGAGCGAGGGAAAACGGCAGCAGCACCGGCGAGGCGAGCTTCAGCCCGTGCACCACGACCACGAGGCACGCCGCAACGAAGAGAAAGCGGGACCCCGCCCTGCCGCCGCCACCGAGCAGCGACGTCACGCCGCCCCCCGCGATGAAGCGAATGACCCGGGCCCCGAATGTCCCTTCATGGACTCTCACATGCCACGAACCCGGAACCATTGCAAGGGGAGACCCTTGATGAGCTGCATAGAACGCGTCGATGGGTCCCGGCTCGCTCACGCTCGCGACGACGCAGGAATCTCGCTCGTGAAAAGCGACAGGGGCGTAGCGGGGAGCGTGAGCGACCCGTGCGGTGGCCCTGTTTCGGCGCGTTCTGGGGCGGCTTGACCTCGCCCATCCTGCGCACACACTATCCCATCCCCGTTGCGAGGCGAGAGTGATGCCTGCTGCGGCCGGGCCGGAGGTCAGATGTCGAAGTCGAAAGTCGAGGAGATCAAAGAGCAGAGCCGCCAGTTGCGCGGCACCATCGCGGAGACGCTCGCGGGCGGGGCGACGCATTTTTCCGAAGAGGACTATCAGCTGCTGAAGTTTCACGGGAGTTACCAGCAGGACGACCGGGACCTGCGGGCGGAGCGCAAGAAGCAGGGCCTGGACAAGGCCTGGATGATGATGGTGCGGTGCAAGAGCCCCGGCGGGGACATGACCGCCGAGCAATGGCTGCTCCACGACCGGATCGCGGACGAGCTGGCCAACGGCACGCTGCGGCTCACCAGCCGGCAGGGGATCCAGTTCCACGGCGTGCTGAAGGGCAACCTCAAGGAGGTCATCGCGCGGATCAACGGTTCGGGCCTGACGACGCTGGGGGCGTGCGGCGACGTGGTGCGCAACACCATGGCGCCGGCCACGCCGCTGAAGACCCCGGCGCACACCGCATGCCAGTTGCTGGCGCGCGAGATCAGCCGCGAGACGCTGCCGAAGACCACCGCCTACCCCGAGATCTGGCTCGACGGGGAGAAGCTGGATTTCGAGCGGGGCGAGGAGGTCGAGGAGCCGCTGTACGGAAAACACTACCTGCCGAGGAAGTTCAAGATCGGGTTCGCGGTGCCGCCGCGCAACGACTGCGACATCTACACGCAGGACATCGGGCTGGTGTGCCACGCCACGGCGGACGCGGTCGAGGGCTTCACGGTGCTGGTGGGCGGGGGCTTCGGCATGTCGCACGGGCAGGCGCAGACCTACCCCGTGCTGGCCAAGCCCCTCTTCTTCGTCAGGCCCGAGCACGTGCTGGAGGCCGTGTTGGCCATCATCGCCGCGCAGCGCGACCACGGCAACCGCGAGGACCGCAAGCAGGCGCGCCTCAAGTACGTCATCGAAAAACATGGCATCGACTGGTTCCGCAAAGAGGTGCTGGCCCGGATGAAGGCGCCGACGGGGCCGGCGCGGGAGGTGCGCTTCGAGACCGTCGGGGACGCCCTCGGTTGGCGCGAGCAGGGCGACGGCAAGCTCTTCTGCGGCGTGCACGTCGAGCACGGCCGGGTCAAGGATGGCGAGAGGGTTAAGTATCGCTCGGCCTTCCGGACGATCGCCCAGAAGATCGGCTGCCCCATCCGCATCACGCCCAACTCGCGGATACTGTTCTACGACATCGAGCCGGCGCGGCGCGCGGAGTTCGACGCGATCTTGGCGGAGCATGGGGTGCCCTCGCCGGAGGGGTTGACCGAGGCGCGCAAGACCTCGCACGCCTGCGTCTCCCTCCCCACCTGCGGGCTCGGCCTCGCCGAGAGCGAGCGCGCCTTCGGCGGCGTGATGGACAAGATCGACGCCGTGCTCCGCGAGCTCAAGCTGGATAAGGAGCCGATCCTCATCCGGATGACGGGCTGCCCCAACGGCTGCTCGCGCCCCTACAACGCGGATCTCTCGTTCGTCGGCCGCGCGCCGGGCAAGTACGCCTTCTACGCCGGGGGCTCGCACCGCGGCGACCGCCTCGCCGGGTTGGAGAAGAAGGTCGTCACCGAGGAGGAGATCCCCTCGGTGGTGCGCGCCCACCTCGAGCCCTTCGCGAAAGGACGGAAACCCGGGGAATCCTTCACGGATTTCTGGGGCCGCACGCGCGGCACCGGCGCGGCGCCGCACCCGTCGCAGTTCCACGAGGAATTCGCCGAGCGCGCCGCCAAGGGCGCGGGCAAGGGCGGCTGCGGGGCGGAGGGGTGAGGCAGACATTCTTGTCTGCCATGCGCGCGCTCGGGATTCCCCGGGGCAGACAAGAATGTCTGCCTCACCGCACGGCGCCCCTCGATTTCCTCCCCCTTTCCCGCGCGCGTGGTACACTCCATCCAGGAGTTGCACGATGACACGGAAGAAGCAGCGCAAGGACGGGAAATTCACCATCGGCGTGATCCAGATGGCCCTCTCGCCCAGGCCCGCCGAAAACATGAAGGCCGCGGCCGCGCGCGCGGCCGCCGCGGCCCGCGCCGGCGCGCAGGTGATCTGCCTGCCCGAGCTGTACCGGTCGCAGTACTTCTGCCAGCGCGAGGACGCGGCCCTGTTCGACTTGGCCGAGCCGGCCAACGGGCCATCCTTCAAGCTCTTCTCCGGGGTCGCGCGCAAGCGCCGGGTCGCCATCGTGGTCCCCTTCTTCGAGCGGCGGGCGCCCGGCCTCTACCACAACAGCGCGCTGGTGATCGACGCCGACGGCTCCCTCGCGGGCATCTACCGCAAGATGCACATCCCCGACGACCCCGCCTATTACGAGAAATTCTACTTCACGCCCGGGGACCTCGGGTTCCGCGCGTTCGACACCCGCTTCGGGCGGGTCGGCGTCCTGATCTGCTGGGACCAGTGGTACCCCGAGGCCGCGCGCCTCACCGCGCTGCAGGGCCCCGCCGTCCTGTTCTACCCCACCGCCATCGGCTGGCACCCCAAAGAGAAGAGTCGTCTCGGCGCGCGCCAGCGCGACGCGTGGCTCACCGTGCAGCGCGGCCACGCGGTCGCCAACGGCATCTACGTCGCCGCCGCCAACCGCACCGGCCTCGAGCGCCCCGTCCGCGGGCAGGACGGCATCGAGTTCTGGGGCTCCTCCTTCATCGCCGACCCCCAGGGCGCCATCGTCGCCAGCGCCGCCGCCTCGCCCGACGAGACCCTGCTCGCCGAAATCGATCCCGCACACACCGAGGACATCCGCCGCAACTGGCCCTTCCTCCGCGACCGCCGCATCGACGCCTACGGCGACATCACCCGGCGCATGATCGATTGACCGGCCAGACACAACTCTTGCCGGATCGGACACAGACGCCCAAGGGACATGTGGGCTAATGTAGTTATGAAAGCTTCTTATGACCAGAAGGCAGGGACCCCCGTTTCTGGCGGTTGTCGCGCTGTGCGCGGCCGGGTGCGGCGCGCCCGCGCGGGGCGGCGCGGATTTCAGTTTTGAGGTGAGGCCGCTGCTCGCGGACCGGTGCTTCAGCTGCCATGGGCCGGACGAGAAGTCCCGGAAGGCGGGACTGCGGCTCGACACCTTCGCGGGGGCGACGGCGGCGGGCGCCCGATCGGGGAGGCGCGCGATCGTGCCCGGGGATCCGGCGAAGAGCGAGCTGTGGCGGCGGGTGACCTCATCGGATCGCGCGGAGGTGATGCCCCCGCCGGCGAGCCACCTGACGCTGGACGACGCCGAGAAGGATCTGTTGCGCCGCTGGATTGAGGGGGGGGCCGAGTATCGGCCGCATTGGGCCTTCACGCCGATCCGGGACACCTCGGTGCCGACGGGCGCCGCGGGGAAAGCACACCCGATCGATGCGCTCGTGCTGGCGCGGTTGCGGCGCGAGGGGCTAGATCTGGCACCGGAGGCGCCGCGGGAGCGCCTGATCCGGCGGCTGAGCCTGGATCTCACCGGGTTGCCGCCGGCGGCGGCGGAGATCGACGCGTTCGTCGCGGACGGCTCGCCCGATGCGTACGGGCGGCTGGTGGACCGGCTGCTGGCGTCGCCCGCCTACGGGGAGCGCCGGGCCAACGAGTGGCTCGATCTGGCGCGCTATGCGGACACCTACGGCTACCAGAACGATGTCGAGCGGGACGCGTCCGCGTGGCGCGACTGGGTGATCCGCGCGTTCAACGGCAATCTCCCGTACGACCAGTTTCTGACATGGCAGCTCGCGGGAGACCGGCTGCCGTCGCCGACGCGGGACCAGATTCTCGCGACGGCGTTCAACCGGCTTCACCGGCAGACCAACGAGGGCGGCAGCATCGACGAGGAATTCCGCACCGAGTACGCTGCCGACCGCGTGCACACGGCGGGCACGGCATTCCTCGGGCTGACGATGGAGTGCGCGCGCTGCCACGACCACAAGTTCGATCCCATCACCCAGCGCGACTACTACCGGATGTTCGCGTTCTTCAACAGCATCGACGAGTCGGGCCTGTACTCGCATTTCACGATGGCCACCCCGTCGCCCTCGTTGCTGCTGTACCCGCCCGGCGCGGAGGAGAGGCACGGGGCGCTGCGGGCCGAGATCGCGCGCGCCGAGGGGGCGCTGGAGGCGGAACGCCGTCGGGCGCGCGGGCGTTTCGCCGCGTGGCGGGGGGCGAACGCCGGGTCCGTGCCCGCGCCGAAACCGCTGGCATCGTTCCCGCTCGACGCGGCCGACGGCAAGACGACCCCGGAGGCCGACGGCCTATTCCCGGCGGCCCGCCTGATCGACGGTCCCGCGCCCGTGCCCGGCAAGGTGGGCCAGGCCCTGCGTTTCTCCGGCGACAATTCGCTCGCATTCACCAACTGCCTCGCCGCCTTCGACCGCGATGCGCCATTCAGCTTCGGCCTCTGGCTACGGCCGGCCGAGGCGCAGCCCCGCGCGGTGATTTTCCACCGCTCGCGCGCCTGGACCGATGCCGGCAGCCGCGGCTATGAGATGGTGCTCGAGGACATGCGGCCGACCTTCGGACTGATCCATTTCTGGCCGGGCAACGCGCTCGTGGCCCGCGCGCGGGAGCCGTTGCCCGTCGGCCGATGGACGCACCTCGCGATCACCTACGACGGATCGAGCCGCGCCTCGGGCGTGACCCTCTATCGCGATGGGAGACCCGCGGCGACCGAGACCGTGCGCGATAATCTCTTCAAGGGCATCCTCTATCGCGAGGCATGGAAGGACCTCGAGGCCGATCAGGTGGCCCTGGCGCTGGCGGGGCGCTTTCGCGACTCGGGATTCAAAGGGGGGGAGATCGACGAGTTCATGGTCTTCGACCATCGGCTGACGGCCGCGGAGGTTGCGGCGCTTGCCGGGGTGGGTGCGGCCCCGGGCGAGGAGGCCATGTTCGAGTGGTTCGCGGAGCGCGTTGACCCGGGCTGCCGGGAGCGCGCGGCATCGCTGCGGCGGCTTCGGGGCGAGGAGAACCGGCTGATCGACGACGTGCCCGAGATCATGGTGATGCAGGAACTGCCGGAGCGCCGGGCGGCCCACGTGTTGGCGCGCGGGGCGTACGATGCGCCGGGCGAGCGCGTGGAACCGGGCACGCCCGAGGCCATTTTTCCATTCCCGCCCGATCTGCCACGGGACCGCCTCGGCCTGGCGCGCTGGATGACCGACCCAAAGAACCCCCTGGTGTCCCGCGTCGCGGTCAACCGGGCATGGCGCACGCACTTCGGCCGCGGGCTCGTCGCCACCGCCGAAGACTTCGGCAGCCAGGGCCAACTGCCGAGCCATCCCGAGCTTCTCGATTGGCTCGCGGCGCAATTCATTCGCGGGGGCTGGGACGTGAAGGCCCTGCATCGCCTGATCGTCACATCGGCCACCTATCGCCAGTCGTCAGAGGCGCCTCCCGGGCTCCTGGCCCGAGACCCGGAGAATCGCCTGCTGGCGCGCGGCCCGAAGCACCGCCTCGATGCCGAGCAGATCCGGGATGCCGCGCTCGCGGCCAGCGGCCTGTTGAACCGACGGATCGGCGGACCCAGCGCACGGCCCTACCAGCCCGAGGGCCTCTGGGAGGAATCCGGCACTGGCAAGACCTACGCGCAGGACACGGGCGACCTTCTCTATCGCCGCAGCCTCTACACGTTCTGGAAGCGCACCGCGCCGCCGCCCAGCATGCTGACCTTCGACGCGACCTCCCGCGAGGTCTGCGTCGCCCGCCGCGAGACCACCGCCACCCCGCTGCAGGCCCTGGTCCTGCTCAATGACCCGCAATTCGTCGAGGCCGCGCGCGTCTTGGCCGAGACCCTCCTCCGCGACGCGGGGGACAGCGCCGACCCCCCGCTGGAATCGGCGATGCGCCGCACCCTCGGCCGCGCGCCCTCGCCGCGAGAACGCGAAATCCTGGGCCGCCTGCACGAGGAACAGCTCCGCGCGTTCTCCGCGGATCCCGAGGCCGCCCGGAGGCTCATCCGCGTCGGCGCGCGTCCCCCCGATCCCACCATACCCCCCGACCGGCTCGCGGCGGCCACGGTCCTCGCCAGCGCGCTCTTGAACCACGACGAATTCGTGATGAAGAGATGACTCGGAACCCCGAACCCCTCTGCACCGGACCCGCCCTGGCCACCGGCCTGGGTCGGCGCGGGTTTCTAAGTCGCTTTGGCCTCGGACTCGGCGGGATCGCCCTGGGCCACCTGCTGAACCCGTCGCCCTCGCCCGCCGCCGCGCGCGGCATCCTCGCGGCGCCGCACCTCCCCGCGCGCGCCAAGCGCATCATCTACCTGTTCATGGCCGGCGGGCCATCGCAATTAGAGACCTTCGACTTCAAGCCGATACTGAACCGGCGCAACGGCGAGAACCTGCCCGACTCCGTCCGCCAGGGGCAACGCCTGACCGGCATGTCCGTCAACCAGGCCGCCCTGCCCCTTGCCGGATCCCTATTCCCCTTCCGGCGACACGGGCAATCCGGCACCTGGGTCTGCGATCTCCTGCCGCACACCGCGCGGATCATCGACGAGCTGTGCGTCGTGCGCTCGCTCCACACCGAGGCCATCAACCACGATCCCGCGATCACCTTCCTGCAGACAGGGTCACAGCTCTCGGGCCGCCCCAGCATGGGCGCGTGGTTGAGCTACGGCCTCGGCAGCGACAACGCGGACCTCCCCGCCTTCGTCGTGCTCATCACGCCGCGCAAGAAAGGCCAGCCCCTCTATTCCCGGCTCTGGGGCAGCGGTTTCCTTCCCTCCCGATACCAGGGGGTCCAGTTCCGCTCGGGGCAGGATCCGGTGCTGTACCTCAAAAACCCCGAAGGCGTCTCGGCCGAGAGCCGCCGCCTCATGCTGGATCGGCTGGCAGCATTGCACCAGGAGGCACGCGCCTCCCTAGGCGATCCCGAGATCGAGACGCGCATCGCCCAATATGAGATGGCCTCCCGCATGCAGGCCTCCGTCCCTGACGCCGTCGACCTCTCTCGCGAGCCCGACGCGACTTTCGACCTCTATGGCCCCGACGCGCGCAAGCCCGGCACCTTCGCCCGAAACTGCCTCCTCGCCCGCCGCCTGGCCGAGCGCGGCGTGAAGTTCATCCAATTGTACCACCAGGGCTGGGACCAGCACGCCAACCTGCCCAAAGGCATCAGCCAGCAATGCCGCGAGACCGACCAGGCCTCCGCCGCGCTAGTGATCGACCTCAAGCGCCGCGGCCTCCTCGAGGACACGCTCGTCGTGTGGGGCGGGGAATTCGGCCGCACCAACTACTCCCAGGGCAAGCTCACCGCGACCGACTACGGCCGCGACCACCACCCCCGCTGCTTCTCGGTCTGGATGGCGGGCGCCGGCGTGCGCCCCGGCACCGTCCACGGCGAGACCTGCGAGTTCGGCTACAACATCGTCCGCGACCCCGTGCACGTCCACGACTTCCACGCCACCCTCCTCCACATCCTCGGCATCGACCACGAGCAGTTGACCTACCGCTATCAGGGCCGCCGCTTCCGCCTCACCGACGTCCACGGCAAGGTCGTCGGGGGGATACTCGCCTGACTTGGAACTTCGCCCCCGGCGGCGTCACAGAGACGCCCTGCAAATTTTGTAGGCCGCCTGTGCCAGCCCGGATTGTTCACGCGCAGAGTGAACAATCCGCACGGAGTGCCGACACGAAGTGTCGGGGTTAGCCGGCAAGGCGAGGGGGCGACCCTATTTTGGACTGCGGCGTGGCAGCGCCGCTTTGGCTCCCCGAACGGCCCAGTGTGCGCCAGCCGCGAGACTCTCCAACAGGGCCGACGCGCCCATCCAAAGCGGCGCTGCCACGCCGCAGTCCAAATCGGTCCTCCGATTGATCCGAAGTTTCTCGATGGATGATGCGCCTCCCCCCGGAGGCGACGGCGGGGGCCTCACCGCAACCGCGCCACGATGGCCGCGACCCGGTCGGCGACGTCCTTGGGCATGGCGAGTTCCTTGGGCCAGCCGCGGCGGTAGCCCTCGCCGGGCAATTTGGTGGTGGCGTCGATGCCCATGTGGGAACCGATGTTCGGCTCGGTCGGGGCGTGGTCGAGGCTGTCGCAGGGACCCTTGGTGAAGATCGTGTCGCGCCCGGGGTCGACGTTGGCGCAGAGATGGAATAGCACGTCGGAGGTGTCGTGGACATCCACGTGGGCGTCGACGGCGACGATGATCTTCGAGAACATCATCTGCCCCATGCCCCAGAGGCCGTGCATGATCTTGAAGGCCTGATACGGGTATTGCTTCCGGATGCTGACGAAGACGAGGTTGTGGAAGACGCCCTCGGCGGGCAGGGCGATGTCCACGATCTCGGGGAAGTTCATGCGGAAGATGGGCATGAAGACGCGGAGGGATGCCGTGCCGAGGTAGAAGTCCTCCATCGGGGGTTTGCCGACGATGGTGGCGGGGTAGACCGCGTCGCGGCGATGGGTGATGGCGGTGACGCGGAAGACGGGATACTTGTCGATGGGCGTGTAGAATCCGGTGTGGTCGCCGAAGGGACCCTCGTCGCGGAGCGGCTCGGTGGGATCGACGTAGCCCTCGATGACGAAATCGGAATCGGCCGGGACCTCGAGGTCGCACGTCTCGCACCGCACGAGCGCGGGGGACTTGCGCCGGAGGAAGCCGGCGAGGAGGATCTCGTCCAGGCCGTCGGGCATCGGGGCGGTGGCGGCGAAGGTGTAGATGGGGTCGCCGCCGAGGCAGACGGCGACGGGCATCCGCTCGCCGCGCTCGTAATAGCGGCGCCCGTGCCGCGCGCCGACCTTGTGCAGCTGCCAGTGCATGCCGGTGGTCGCGCCATCGAAGACCTGCATGCGGTACATGCCGATGTTGCGCTCGCCGGTGTCCGGATCGCGCGTGTGCACCGTCGGCAGGGTAACGAATGGCCCGCCGTCCTCCGGCCAGCATTTCAGGACCGGGAGGCGCGCCAGGTCGAACGCCCCGGCCTTGCCGTCGAGCCGGTGGACGACCTCCTTGCAGGGGCCCGAACCGACGCGCGAGGGCCGCGCGTGCACGACCCCGATGCCGCGCCTCAGCAACTCCCATCCCTCCGCCAGCGTGCGCGGCGGCTTGGCCTTCAGCAGATAGGCCATCTCATCGGCCACCTCGTCCGCCGTACGGCCCCCGAGCACCCGGCGCATGCGCTCCGCCGAACCAAAGAGATTGATGCCCACCGGAAATTCCGATCGCCCGCCGCCCGGCAGCACCACGCTCTCGAAGAGCAGGGCCTTGCCCCCGCCCGGGGATTTCATCGCCGCGTCGGCGACCGCGGTGATCTCCAGTTCCGCGGAGACGGGTTCCTTAACCCGCACCAGCTCGCCGCCACGATCGAGATCATCGACAAAGGCTCGTATTCCGTCGTAGGCCACGGGGGCAAGCGTCGGGCCCGGGCCCCGCCCTGTCAAGGGGAGGGCCGATCGAGGAAAAACTTCGGGTAGGGCCCGCCGTTGACCTCGCGCCCGATGAGGAGGGCCAGCTCGCGGTAGTGATAGTCGCCCCACATCGAAGACTCGCCGCACGGCACCCGGTGGCCCGTGGGCTGCGCGTCCCAGGCCTTCGGGCGGAAGCACACCGTGTGCAGCAGGAGCCCCTGGTGGTCGGGAGACGTGCTCAGGTACGGCTCGCCCAATAGGGTATCGGCAACCGTCAGCCCCGCCTGATAGTAGCGCCGGCCGCCCTCGACGTCATTGCGCCGGATCAGGAAGTGCCCCAGCCGCAGCAGCGCCTGGCCGGCGATCGCCGCCGCCGAACTATCCACCGGCTCGTGCTCGTTAAACGGGTCCGCCGGCCGCGATAGGTAATCCCCCATCCGGGCCAGCCCCGGCGCCCCCGTGTCCCAATATGGCACCCCATCCAGCGCCGAGTGAAACAGGTAGAAATCGCCCGTGGCCTTGGCCGTCACGAGAAAGTCCCTCGCGATGTCGCGCTTGCCGCCGAGCGGCGCCAGCTCCGCATCGGGCACCGCCTCGATGAACTCCAGCAGCTCCGAGTAGCCGAGCATGATCCAGGCCAGCCCCCGCGTCCACGTCGAGAAGGGCGAATACCCCTGCTGCGTGCTGGGGCACCGGTATCTCCCATCCTTCGTGTTGAAGATCGACTCGTGCGCCACCCGGCCGCGCGAGTCGTACATGTCCCGGCCCTCGCCAAAATACACGTTGAACTTCGTGGTGTTGCGCGCGTGCTGCACCAGCCGCTCGAGCAGCGAGACCGCCACATCCCCTTCCGTCAGCAGCGTCTGCCCCAACTGGTGCGCCAGCGCCAGCGCCCGGCACGTGCGGATCGAGTCGGAGAACAGCGAGTGCGGCCCGTTGAGCGAATGGATGAAGCCGGTGCCATCGGAGATCGTCGACCAGCGGGAGGCCTGCACCGCGCCGGAGACGCGCATCGCCAGCTCGTAGAATCGGCGCTCCCATGCCGACTCCATGATGCGCCCCTCCTCCATCAGCCGCAGCAGATTGCCAAACGTGCTCACGTTGTTGAAACCGTGGTCATCCGCCCCCAAATGCGTCAGGTACGGCAACATCCGCTCCAGCGCCCGACCCCGCCCCAATTCCAGAAACCGCCCGTCGCCCGTCGCGTCGAACTGCAGCAGCGCCGAGCCGTACTCGAACCCACGCGTCCAGTCCGCCCAATGCCGCGGCACGAAACGCCCCCGCTCGGTGAACACCGGTGGCCCCTTCGACTGGTCGTACAGGCTCTCGATCTCCAGGATCTTCTCCTCCGACAACTCCCAGAGCCGCTCGATCTTCTTGCGCAACGCCGCGGGGGTGAGCTTGTAATTGATCCTCATCGGGGCATCACGCTAGCAGCCGGAGGCGAGCGCTGTCAAAGGCGGCGCGCCGGCGCCGCAGGCAGAAGTGTAGCTTGGGATCCATCGGAGGACCGATGTGGACTGCGGCGTGGCAGCGCCGCTTTGGATGGGCGCGTCGGGCCCTGTTGGCCCGGATCGATCACAAACTTTGTGATCGATCCGCCCGAGGGCCGACAGCCCAACGGGTTGTGGCTAACCCCGACACTTCGTGCCGGCACTCCATGCGGACCTGGGCCAACGGGGGCAGACAGGAATGTCTGCCTCGCGGGCCATCCGCGCAACGGCCTGCGCGTCAGGGGATTCTCCGCGCGCTCGACCCGATCCGAACCTTAAACTTTCTGGCTGGCCCCGCCGCCGGCGCGCGAGCGCGCCGGGTCATTCAGGGGGAAGCTTCATTCCCGCAGCCGCCTGACACAGGCGGCCTACAAAATTCCGATTGTAGGGCGTCTGTGCCAGACGCCACCGGGGGGAAATTTCTGGCTAGATCCCGTGCCCCGCACGCGGGGCACCACCGGGGCGGAAAATGGTAGGCTGCGCCTTGGCGCACGCCGCCGAATCGACGGTCCGCGTGCGCCAAGGCGCAGCCTACATCGCGACCCAATTTTCGAGTCAGGGCGCGGCGGTTTCCTGTCCGGCAGATTCCTCCGGCAGTGCCACGACCTCGATGCCGTGGATGGGGGCCGTCAGGAACCGTCGGGCCACCGCCTCGAAACGGGCGGGCATGTCCGTGAGGAAAATGTCGATGCCGCCGGTGCCCTCTGGGGCCGCGAGTCCCAGTGCCCCCAGGCGCCGCCCGACGTGCGCCGCGCACGTGGTGGCGGAATCCACGAGCTCGACGCGCCCCCCGGTCACCTCGCGGAGCGCGGGCTTGAGGAGGGGATAATGGGTGCATGCCAGCACCAGGGTGTCGATATCCTCCCGCAGCATCGGGCCGACATACTCCTCGAGCACCTGCCGCGTCACCGGGTGCTCGAGCCACCCCTCCTCCACCAGCGGCACCAGCAGGGGCGTCGCCTTCGCCACGATGTGGGCCCCGGGATGCCGGACCCCGATGGCGCGCTGGTACGCCTCGCTGCGGATCGTTCCCACGGTGCCGATCAGCCCGATCCGCCCGTTGCGCGTCCGGCCCAGCGCCGCCTCCACCCCCGGCTCCAGCACCCCGATCACCGGCACCGGGAGGCTCGCCTCCAGCGCCGGCAGCGCAAAGGCCGTCGCGGTATTGCACGCGACCACCACCGCCTTCACCCCGCGATCCAGAAGAAACGCCGCGTCCTGCCTCGCGAAACGCGTCACCGTCTCCGGCGACTTGTTGCCGTAGGGCACCCGCGCGGTATCGCCGAGGTACACGACGCGCTCGCCAGGGAGCAGCTCCGCGATGGCCTGCACCACGGTCAGCCCCCCGATGCCAGAATCAAAAACTCCAAGTGGGCCTCGTGATCTCCGCGCGCTCATGGGTTCCGGGGATCGCGCAACATACCCCCCGCCCTCGCGACCTGTCACGCGGATTCCCCGGCGCGCCACGCGCCCGCCGCTTCCTCCGCCGGGCGCCGCGTCCATGGCAATCGTGGGCGGCCGCGTGAACGCGGCACTACGAGCGGGGGCGAAAGACCCCTTTCGAATCGTATGAGGCCCCGTACGGCGAGGATCAGGCACCGCACCGGGCGCTTGACGCAGGGGCGCTTCTGGTCTCTCATAGCCGGGCTGCACGAGCGACGTATCGGATGGGTGTCGCCGCGCGCCGGAGGGTTTTATGCTGTCGCCGAGGCTGATGAGGCAACTGCGGAAGTGGTTCTGGCCGTTGATCATAGCGATCTTCTGCCTCGGGGGCGTCGGCTTCTACCTCGCCGTGGGCTGGCTCAAGCCGCAATACCACAAGATCCGCGCGGACATGTATAATGAGAGCGCGCGGAAATTCCTCGATGCGGGGGATAAGGAATCGGCGCGGATCCAGCTGCAAAATTCGTTGCGCCACGATCCCGAGCGCGCCGAGACATGGTCGATGTGGGGTGATGTCCTCCGGCAGCAGGGCGACAAGCAGTACCTCTTTTTTCTGGCCAAGGCCTACGAGCTGAATCCGGGCGACGAGCGGGCCGCCGTCGCCGCGCTGCGCGCGTGCGTCGAGAACCGGCGCGCCGACGTGGCCAACCTCCTGCTCCAAAAGATCCTCAAATCCTTCCCCAACAATCCCGAGATCTGGCACCTGACCGGCGTGCTCTTCCTCTCGCAGCAGCGCTACCCCGAAGGCTATCAGGCGCTCAACAAGGCGAGGGAACTGGCGCCCAACGACGAGCGGATCCAGGTCTCGATCGCCACCCTCGAGCTCGTGTCCAGCGACCCCGCGATCTCGAAGCGCGGGCGGGAGAAGCTCGAGGAGCTTCGCGGCAAACCCGAGTTTTTTACGGCGGCGACCCAATCGTTGGCGGAGGCGACATCCGTGCAGGATCCCGCGGCGGCCATCAAGCTCTGGGACGAGGTCATCGCCAAGGCCCCGGACAACTGGCCCGCGCGGCTGCGCCGCCTGGACCTGCGCCGCAAGATCGACCCCAACGCGACGGAGGTGGAGATCGAGACCCTCTGGCGCCTGGCGAAAGAGGCCCAGCAGCGGCGCGACCTCATCGTGCGCACCGGCTCGTGGCTCGGGCCGGAGGCCGCCGTCCGCCGCCTCGAGCTGATGGATCCCGCCGAGCGCGAGCAGCCCGAGACGCGCCTCATCGAACTCGCGGTCTTCGCCTCCCAAAACCGCTGGGAAGAGGCGGTGGAGCTGGCCCGAGCGGAGACCCGAAAGATCGGAGCCCCCGAGCAGTTGCTCAATTTCTGGCTCTGGCTGTGCCGGGCGCAGTTCCAGATCAATGATGCGGCGAGCGCCCGGGTGACGATGCGCAGCGCGGCGCAGCTGGTGGGCAACAACCACCAGCTGGCCTTCCGGGCGGGCGACACCCTGGAGCGATGGAACATGCCCGAGCAGGCGCTGGAGTTCTACGCGATCACCGAGACGTCCCCCACCCGCCTCAAGCTCCTCGCGCTCACGCGCGCCCTGCGCATCCACGAGCGCCAGCGCGACACCGACCGCATGCTCGAGTGCTATGACAAGATGCTGGCCGTCCTGCCGGGAAATCTCGTCATCAAGAACAACACCGCGGCGCTCCTGCTGCTCAACAACCGGGACCTCGAGCGGGCCCTCGGCCTCGCCAAGGAGGTCTACGAGCAGAAGCCGGACGAGGCGAACGTGGCCGACACCTACGCGAGGGCGCTGGCGCTGAACGGCAGGATCCCGGAGGCCCTCGACATCTACGCCAAGATGCCCGCGGATGCCCTGAAACAGAGCGCCATCCGACTGCATTACGCGGACGCGCTGCGGATGGCGGGCCGCGGGGCCGAGGCCAAGCAGCAGATCGCGGACCTCGACCCGCAGTCGCTGCTGCCGAAGGAACAGGACATTCTCAAGCTGATCCGCATCGCCGATTGAATCGCCCGCGCCGCGGGCGGGATGCCGCACTGACGTGAATACCGGACACCCCGCAACCTCCGCCCGGGCCAAGGCCGACGTCGCCTGGATGCGGCGGGCCCTGGCGCTGGCGAGGCAGGGGGCGGGGCTGACCTCGCCGAACCCCGCGGTCGGCGCCGTCCTGGTGCGCGGGGCGCGCCTGATCGGCCGGGGCTGGCACCGCCGGGCCGGGGGGCCGCACGCGGAGATCGAGGCGCTCGCCGACGCCCGCCGACGGGGGTTCTCCGCGCGCGGCGCGACGCTCTACGTCACGCTCGAACCGTGCTCCACGCGGGGCAAGACGCCGCCGTGCACCGAGGCGATCCTCGACGCGGGAATCGGCCGCGTGGTCTATGGCGCCACCGACCCCAATCCGCGCCACCGCGGGCGCGCGCGCCGGATCCTCACCCGCCATGGCATCGCGGTCACCGCCGGCACGCTCGCCGAGGCAAGCGCCGAGCTCAATCGCGCCTTCGGGCGATGGATCACCACCGGGCGGCCCTGGGTCATCGCCAAGATCGCCATGAGCGCCGACGGGCGCATCGCGCCCCCGCCAGGACACCCGCCCCGTTTCACCTCGGCCCCCGCCCTCCGCCGCGCGCACGAATTGCGCCTCTGGGCCGACGCCATCATCGTCGGGGCCGACACCGTGCGCGCGGACGACCCCGCCCTCACCGTCCGGCTCTGCCCGCGCGCCAAGAGAAAGACCCAACCCTGGCGCGTGGTCATGACCCGGACCGGCCGCTTGCCCGCAAAGGCGCGCCTCTTCACCGACGCATCTCGCGACCGGACCCTCGTCTTCAAGGGACGCCCGTGGGACACCGTGCTGCGGGACCTGGGGCGCCGCGGGGTCACCGCCGTGCTCCTCGAGGGCGGGGGCAAGTTGCTGGCCTCGGCCTTTCGCGCCGGATGCGTCGATGAGGTGGCGTTTTTCATCGCGCCGCGCATACTGGGGGGGCCGTCGCCCGCCGTGGCCACCCCGCGTTTCTTCGCCGGGGGCATCGCGCTCCAAGGGATGCGGGTCTCGCGGGTGGGACGCGACGTGTTGCTGCAAGGTTATGTTCACAGGACTGGTTGAAGGCATCGGGAGAATCGAATCGCTGGACCGGCGGACGGGCGGCACGCGCCTCGTCGTGGATGCCGGGGTCCTCGCGGATGGCCTCCGCGAGGGCGACAGCGTCGCGGTGAACGGCTGTTGCCTGACCGCGGTCGCCATCGACGCGGGGCGCATCTGCTTCGACGTGCTCGCCGAGACCCTGCGGCGGACCAACCTGGGCGACGTGCGCCTCGGGGGCGCCGTCAACCTCGAGCGCGCGCTGGCGGCCAGCGCCCGCCTCGGGGGCCATTTCGTCTCCGGCCATATCGACGCCGCGGCACCGATCGTCCGCTGGGAGCCCAGCGGCCCCGATTGGGTCCTGGACGTCGCCATCCCCGAGGGCGGTGACCGCTACGTCGTCGAAAAGGGCAGCGCCGCGATCGACGGCATCAGCCTCACCGTCGCCGCCGTCGAGCGCGGCCTCATGCGCTTCTGGATCATCCCCCACACCCGCGACGTCACCGCCCTGGCCGAGCGCCGCGCCGGGGACCGCGTCAACCTCGAGTTCGATATCCTCGCCAAATACGTGGAAAAAATCTTGGCCTGCCGGGCCGATCCGCCGATAAAGGGGGGGTGACAGAAAAGGATGACGCGCTGAAGAACCTCCTCGTGCTGCAGGACCGGGACCGACGCATGAGGGATCTGCAGCGCCAACTCCAGGCCCTCCCCAGAGAGAGGACCGCCCTCGAGGCCCGGATCCAGGAGCGCGGCACCGCCCTCCAGCAGCACCGCCTCGAGGCCCAGCGCATCGAGACCCAGCGAAAGGAACTCGACCTCGAGGTCCAATCCCACAAGCAACAGA
Organism: uncultured Verrucomicrobiales bacterium; assembly: GCA_964651705.1. Lineage (GTDB taxonomy): Bacteria > Verrucomicrobiota > Verrucomicrobiia > JADLBR01 > JADLBR01 > JADLBR01. Next base: position 24,274 of record CAZYWZ010000001.1, on the reverse strand, counting down.
TCGCCAAATACCGGCAACAGCAGCTCCAGACCCGCAAGAATGACGAGTACGCCGCCCTCGGCCACGAGATCGAGCGCGCCGAAAAGCGCATCGTCGCGATCGAGGACCGCGAGCTGGAGCTCATGGAGAAATTTGACGTTGCGCAGAAGGCGGTCGCCTCCGAGGCCGCGCAGGTGTCGGAGTTCGAGAAGGCGGTGCGCGCCCAGATCGGCGACGTCGAGCGCAAGCTCCAGGCGGTGCAGTCCCAGATCGCGGAGACCGAGGCCGAGCGCGACGCCGCCCGCGCGGCGGTGCCCCCCGACATCCTCAAGCGATACCAGCGCATCCTCGACCACCGCGGCGACGCCGCCCTCGTGCCCCTCGTCCATGGCACCACCTGCGGCGGCTGCCACATGAAGGTCACCTCCCAGACCGCCCTCGACGCCAAGGCCGCCCGCGGCCTCGTCGCCTGCGAGAATTGCGGCCGCCTCCTCTACGACCCGGGGGAATAACTCGGGCAAGCAGGCCCAATGGGCGCCGCGCGCGGGGCGCGAACCTTGGACTGCGGTGGCAGAGCCCCGCTAGGGGCGGCGACAGCGCTTTGGCCCCGCGTGGAACGCGGCGCGGGCGTCGGCGGCCGCTCCCGGCTCCGCCGGACGACAAAGCGGCGTCGTTGCCGCCGCACTCCGAAAGTCCGCGCTCCCCAGCCTTGGACTGCGGCAGTATGACTGCCGCCTTCGAAGCGTCCCAGGCGAGAGGTGCGGTTCGCTGTCCAGCGCTCGTCCTGGGCCGCCGCGGAAGGCGCAAGTCGGACTTGCGCAGTCCGAGGATGCGTCTCGGTGAGGCCTGGGCTCTGGATTCATGCAAGAAGCCTCCAACCAATTTGTTGCAGAGAAAACCCTCGCGCATTTGGCGCGGAAGTTTCTGGCTAGATCCCGTGCCCCGCAGACGGGGCACCACCGGGGCGGAAAATGGTAGGCTGCGCCTTGGCGCACGCTGCCGAATCGAACGTCCGCGTGCGCCAAGGCGCAGCCTACATCGCGCCCCAATTTTCGAGTCAGCCCCGCCGCCGGCGCGGGGACGCGCCGCATCATTCATGGGGGAAACTTCATTCCCGCAGCCGCCTGACACAGGCGGCCTACAAAAAATTGTAGGGCGTCTGTGCCAGACGCCACCGGGGGGAAGTTTCAGGTCAGGAATCTGTCGGAATTGGCAAAGTCCGACCGGCCGCTAGCGGGCATTGGCCTTTCCGACCGACGCCGTCTTGCCGGAGGCATCGCGCAATTCGAAGGTGGCGACGGTGATCTCGCCGGGGGCGTTGCCGGGGTCGAGGCGGAGGGCGAAGAGCCGCGCCGGGGGGATGGCGATCTCGTAGTCATGGAAGGCGCCATCGTGCTTCATCGGGAAGGAGACGGAATCCTCCTTGCGGAAGTTGCCCTTGGGCGCGCCGATGAAATAGACGACGCCGGTGCCGCCGGCGGTGCTCTTGAGTCGGAGCCTCACGGTGAAGGGGCCTTTGGCGCCCGCGGGCAGGTCCCGCGTGCTGATCCACGCGTCGCCGCCGGTGGCGCGGATGTGCAGTTCGCCGTCCTTTTCGGTGATCTGCGCATCCTTGCTGGCCTGCCAGCCGCCGGGGGAGTCGGGCTGGAATGCGGGATTGAGTTTCGGGATGACGGCGTCGGTCTCCTTGAGGAACGCGTCGATGCGCGCGTTGAGTTCGCGGGCGATGTCGGGATGTTCGGCGGCGAGGTTTTGGGTTTCGCCGATGTCATCGCGCAGGTTGTACAATTCCAACAGGTCGGTGCCGTCGTCGTTGCCGGCGAAGAGGCGGATGAGTTTCCAGTCGCCGCGGCGGACGCTGGTGCCGGGGTGCTGACCGCTGGCGGGGGTGTCGTGCGGGAAGTGGCAAAAGATGGCGTCGCGATCCAGTTTGCCGCCCTTCAGTGCGGGGACGATGCTGACGCCATCGGGTTTGGAGCCCGGAGGCAGCGGCACCCCGACCATCTCCAGCAGCGTGGGCATCCAGTCGATGCTCTGGATCACCGCGTCGCTGCGGCTGCCGGGTCGGGTCGCGCCCGGCCAGACGACGATGCACGGCTCGCGCACCCCGCCCTCGTAGAGGCTCGCCTTACCGTTGCGCAGCGGGAGATTGCTGGTGGGGGGCACCGTCATATCGGCCTGAAATCGCGCGCTCTTGTGCTCGGTGCCGCCCTTTCCGCCCCAGCTCACGCCACCGTTGTCGGAGAAAAAGACGACGATCGTCTTCTCGGTCAGGCCGCACTCCTCCAGTGCGGCCATCACCCGGCCTATGCCATCATCCAGGCTCTCGACCATCGCCCCATAGACCGGATTGCGCTGCGGGTTGTCCGGATCGGCGAGCTTCCGGTACTTCTCCACCAGCGGGTCCTTCGCGTCATAGGGCGAGTGGACGCTGAATTGCCAGTAGTTGACGAAGAACGGCCGACCCTTGTTCGCGCGGATGAATTTGACGACCTCGTCCGCCGTCCGGTCCTCGATGTGCTCGCCGGGCTTCGATTCCTTGACGCCCAGCTCCGCCTTGAATTTCCACGGCGCGACATAGCTCCCGGCCGGCCCGGGTCCCGGCCAGTGCGGAAAATCCACGTCGAAGCCATGCTGGAGCGGGGAGTAGGGTTCCGGCCCGAGGTGCCATTTGCCGAAATGCCCCGTGCGATAGCCGGCCTCGCGCAGCACCTCCGGCAGGGTGATGTAATCGGTCTTGAGGCGCGTGATGCTGCTGGCGACGAGCACGCGGGCCTTGGCGCCCGGGCCGGTGAGGCCCTTCTCCAGCACCACCTGAGGCAGGTGGCAGACCGGGGCGGTGATGCCGATGCGCGCGGGCCAGAGTCCCGTGAGCACGCTCGCGCGCGTCGGGGAACACAGGGGGTTCGCCGCATAGGCCTGGGTGAAACACACGCCGCGCGCCGCCAATCGATCGATGTTCGGCGTCCGATGAAACGTGCTCCCGAAGCACGCGGGATCTCGCCACCCGAGGTCGTCCGCCATGATGAAAACGATGTTCGGCCTCGCGGGCCCAGCGGCCGTCGCGGGCGACGGGAAACACGGGAGATACAGGAGGCACGGCAGCAGGATGCGGATTGCGGATCTCATGGCGGATTTAGGGGAAGTCTCTTCCTCGGGGTTCGGTTTCGGGAAAAAAGCCTTTGCGGGAGGGCGCGTCAAGCACCAACGGCGGCGCGGGCCGCCAGGGCGCGAGGATCGGTGCCGCCGGATTCTTGCGCGCCAATCCGCCCCTTGACCGCGGATTCGGCGAGCATAAACTATTGGCTCATGCGGTTCGCAGCACACATCACTGTGGAAGTCGCTTCTTTCCGGACCCGAGGGTCGCGCCGCTGGCGGACGGCTGGCCGTGCACTATTCCTCGGCGCGGCGGTGGGATGGTTTATGGCTGGCCCGGCCGCCGCGTCGGTCATCACGATTCCCCCGGACCTGAACCCGGGGGATCCGCACCGCCTGGTCTTCATCACCGGCGGCACCAACGCTGCCAGCAGCACGGATATCTCGGTGTACAATGCCTTCGTCACATCCCAGGCGGGCGCCAATCCCACCCTCGTGGATCTCGGCACCACGTGGTACGCGCTGGGGTCGACGACCGCCACCAACGCGCGACAGAATACCGCCACCGGCTCGGGGGGCGGCGTGCCAGTCTATCGGCTCGATGGCGTTCGCATCGCCGATGACTACGCGGACCTCTGGGACGGCACCCTCGACGCCCCGCTGTTCGTCGACCAGTTTGGCAGCACGAATGCCTAAACCTTCAACGTGTGGACGGGGTCGGACCCGGATGGGACCATCGATGCGTTCGGGGGATTGGGCAACTTCTTCGCCGTGGCGGCGGGAAGCAGTTCGGCGACCAACGGTGCTTGGATGAGCGCCACCTCCGCCAGCCTCTCCGAATTCCATCACTTCTATGCCATGTCGGGCATCCTCACCGTGCCGGAACCCGGCGCCATGGTCCCGATCGGCCTCGTCGGCCTGCTCTGCGTCGGGATGGCCGCCCGTCGCAGGATGTAGCGTTCGACGTCCCCTGATGGGATTTCGCGGAGCGGTCCCGATTCTGGTCATTCAGGGGGAAACTTGCGCGGGTCCTCTGCGACCCCTCTGGGGTCGAATCCCCATGCCACGATCACCGGGGGTATCGGTCGCCATGGGCGCCCGATACCCCCGGCTAATGTCTTCGACCCAGAGCGGGGGTCGCTTGGATCGCCCTCCGGCGTAGGGACCCCAGAGGGGTCCAAGAGATTAGCCGGGGGTGGCGACCGCGACGCGTGGTCGCCACCCCCGGTCAGGCGGGAGGATCGATCCGACCCTGAAGGGGTCGTAGAACACGGGCAACAATTTGAGACGAAGCGAATTGCAATTCTGATCGTGCCCGCGCGGCAGATCGAAGTTTCTGGTCAGCCCCGCCCTAACGGCACGGAGTTATATTCCAGGCGCTTCGGGCCCGACGTCGGCGCGGGTCAGGGGTTTCGGATTCTCCGTTTCGGGTTCCTCCCATCGGAACCACGAAGCCCAGGTTTCGTTGGGCGGGGTCTCCGGGGCATGGGCGATGTTGTCTGCCGCCCGCAAGTCGCGCACGAGGCCGAGCTGGATCAGGGGCGATTTCGCCGCCCGCGTGCGGGCCACGACGTTTTGGGCGAAGGTGCATCCGTCGGGGACGAACGTGCGGTCCTTGTCGGGCTTGCCGCGGCCGAAGACCAGCGGGGCGCAGTCGATCCAGATGTTTCCCGTGATGGCCGCGCGGGTGGCGGGAGCGCTGGTGAGGTCCCGGTAGGCCTTGCCGATCTGGTCGGTCGTCTCGGTATCCATGATGCCGGGGATGAGCGCCAGCGGGGCCTCGTGGTCGGTGCCGGTGAGGTCTTGGAAGTAATTCTCGTATACGCGGTGCCCGAATCCGTAGATCTTCACGCCGCCCGCGCCCTCGACGCCACCGGGATTGAGCATGACGTTCCCGCAGACCTCGCTGCGGTTGCCGAGCCGCAGGCAGATGGACCCGCGGCAGTCGATGAAGGTGTTTTTGCGGACGACGTTCCCCGATGACTTGAGCGAGAGGATCTCCTGCTCGCCGCTGCAGCGCTCGAAGAGGTTGTGCTCGATGACCGTGAACGTGCTCTTCCCGGCGGCGCCGAGGTCGTTGCCGCCGGTGCGGAGCGTCTCGTGGCCATTGGCGCCGTTCGCGTAAACGACGTCGCGGAAGTGGTTGTGATCGATCTGGTCGTGCCGCGAGGGCGCGAGCGTAGCGTCGTCGCCCCGGACGAAGACCATGCTGCCGCGGTTGGTCTGTCGCTCGAAGAGGTTGTGGTCGATGCGATTGTGCCCGCTGTTGGCCCCAACGACATATGCCCAATACTGCCCCCAGCGCGCCTTCTTCGCCTCGCTCGGGCGGAACGTGCAGCGGGTGACGCGGACGTGGCGGCAATCCTCCAGCAACACCGCCTGCTGGTTGGCGTCATTCTCAAAGACGAAGCCTTCGATGACGACGTGCTCGCAGTCCTTGAGCGCGAATCCCGCGCGTCCGCCGATCACCGCCTTGCCGCGATGCGCGGCGCGGAGTGTGATGGGCGCACCCTCCGTGCCTCGCAGGCCCACCAGCACGATCGCGGAATCCGTCACATAACTCCCGTCGGGTACCTCGACGGTCTTGCCGGCCTCGAGCCCCCGGAAGATCCCGGGGAGAGATGACCCCGTCTCCCCAACGGCATGCGGATGGGCTGGCGCGCCAAGCGAGAGCGCGAGCAAGGCGGCGGCACGCTTCATGGTTCGGGTTGCAAGATCGCGATCCTAGTGGGCCATGATCTTCAGGCTCGCCGGGCCGAACATCGCGGGGCCGTCGGTCTTTTCGAGGGTCTCGATCATTTTGCCATCTTTGACGCCGAGGGTCCGATGACGGTAGCTGCCGCGCTGGAAGTCGAAGGTCTTGCCATCGTCCTCGTAGAGCCGGAAGGCGCCGTCGCGCGTGCCATAGACGCGGACCTCGAGCGGTTTGCCATAGGCGGCCTCGGCATTCTGGACCGCATCGGCCAGCATCGGGATGACCGCGCCATCCTTGGCGAAGAGGGGGATGCGGTCTTTCAGGGCCTCGGCGGTGACGGTGATGTTGGTGTTCGAGCCGGCAAACTTTCCAGAATAGAAGTCGTACCAATTGCCCGCGGGAAGGGCGACCTGTCGTTTGGTGGCCTGCTTTTCGTAGAACGGGGCGACCAGGAGGGACGGGCCAAACATGAACTGGTCGTGGGTCTCGATCACCTTGCCCGTGGCGTAGGGGTCCCTCTCACCGTCCAGGGTCCCCTTGACCTCGGTCCGCGCCACGCCGCCGCAACCGTCTTCCAGGATCATGGCGCGGATGGGCGGGACGCCCCGGAAATGATATTCGGCGAAGGCCGAATACAGGTACGGGAGCAGCCGCATCCGCAGGCGGATGACATCGAGGACGGCGTCGGCGACGGAGGGATAGCTCCAGGGTTTTTGGCGCGAGGCCCACGCGTCGAGGTTGGCCATGGGCGAGAAGCAGGTGGTCTGCATGCGATTGAGCCATTCGCGGTCGTTCTTGGCGGTGCGGACTTCCGGGGTCCACAGGATGCCGCACAGGCTCCCGGCGGAGATGCCGGTGATATATTGCGCGTGGTCGTAGGAGTCGCTGTAGATCACGAAGGGGTAGCCGGAGGCGGCGCCGTTGCTGCCGCGCACGTTCCCGTAGGTGCGCGTGTCGCGCGCCTTGAAGAGATCGTGATACATGAGGTGCTGCATCAGAAGCCCGTAGGTCTGGCGCATGGCCTCCCCGGGCTTGCCGGACGGGAACGTGGCGTGATCGGACCACAGCCATTGGTCGTAACCATCGACCTCGTCGACCTTGTACCCGCTGATCCCGATCTTGAAATGGTCTTCGGCATGCTGGCCGATCAGCAGCCGGCGCGCCTCGGGCAGGTTGTAATCCGGGACCAGCCCGAGCCACACCAGATGCGAGCCGGCGTACGGCACCATGGCGTCGTAGATCCGGCTCTCGGGAGAGATATAGGGGTTCTCCCACAGGTTGATGCGGATGCCCCGATCGAGCAGCCCCTTCGAGAACGCGGCGGGATCGGGGAATCGCTTCTTCTGCCACTCGAAGGTGCAGGGATAGGACTTGCTCATCCAGCCGGGCTCCAGGCCGATCACGTCCAGGGGGAAACCCCGCTCTTGGAACTCGGCGACTTCCTGCTCGGCGCCCGCGGCGTCGGTGTGGGCGTGCAGCCGATGCCAGAATCCCAGCCCCCAGAGAGGCGGCATGGCCCCACCGCCGCAGAAGAGGTTATATCGGGAGACCACGTCGAGCATCGAATCGCCGGCGAACACCACCACATCGAGGCCCCCCGCCACCGCGCACGCCTCCACGGCGTCGCCCAGCGGCTGCGCGCTCCAAGGGGGAGCCTCCTCGCCCGCGGGCGGATTCCGGTCCACCGGCACGGGGTTGTTGGGCGAATCCTTGCGGTTGCCCACCTGGGCGTAGACCTTGAGGTAGCGCGCGGTGTTGAAGAAGATGCCGTATCCCCTGCTGGAGAGATAGAAAGGCACCGGCGCGTGCGTGCGGCCCCCGCCGCGCGCCCAGTGGTCCACGTTCAACGTCAGGACCTTCTTCGAGATGCTCAGGCCGTCGAGCTGCAGCCCAAGGCCATAGAGCTTCTCGTCCTGCGCGGCCGGGATGCGCACCATGATCTTCCCATCGGGCGCGATCCGGTGGGTGATCTCGCCCGGCCGGAATGGGAAGGCCTGCTCGGGAAGGGTCGCCAGGGCTTCGGCCATGGGCGGCTCCGCGGCCAGATCGGTGTAGTGGGACTCGCGCCCCATGTCCCCGAGTTCCGCCCTCCACACGCCCCTGGCGACCTTCGTCCACGCCTCGACGGGTTTCAGATCGGCCATGCCGGCCGCGCACGCGCGATCGCACGCGCATGCCGCCACCACGAAAACCAGATAACGTTTCGCGTTCACCCCCCTGCGATAGCGGCCGCGGGGTCAATTTTCAACGGCGTGTTGGCCGAATGAATCGCCATGCCGAGGGGGAGGGGGTCAACTCTCAATTCTCAACGGCATCGTGGGGCACGGAGGATTGAGAGTCCCCCTCTTCTTCACTCCGTCCGAGGTTCCCAGATGCGATGCATCTGCGCCTTGCGGAAGCCCTGATTCGTCGGTTTGAGTTCCCAGATCTCGATCCTCTGGAACGTGGTGGGGGCGCCCCAGGCGTAGGCGTCGAGGCCGTTGGCCTTTTGCCAGTCCATGTGCGCGGCGAGGATGGCCTGGCGACCGTTGGCGAAGACTTCCACCAGATACTTATCCACGAAGATGCGCAGTTCGACATCCTCGTCTGGGGGGAGGTCGGCGACGGCGAAGGGCGCCTCGGTATTGCCGAGGCGGAGGGTGCGGGTGTCGGGGCGGAGGAGGAGGGGCAGGCCCGCCCCTTTGCCATCGGAGAAGAGGGTGAGGCCGAACTGCTTGTTGTTGGCCTGATCGCGGGCGATGGTGGCGCGGATCTCGAAGGCGTCGCCGTCGAGGTCGGTGATGCGCTGGCTTGCGAAGCCTCCGTTGGCCTTTGGTTTGGGCGTGACGGTGATGTTGTCAAAGGCCTCGGGATCGTGGCGCAGGGATTCCAGTTCGCGGAGCGGGCGGATGCGCAGGATGCCGTCGTCGGGCAGGCTGAGCTCGCGCGGGAGGGATTGGATGGTCTTGCCGTTGATCGCGGGGTCGAGCGTGCAGAGCCACGCCCACATGACGCGGCGCCCGTCGGGGGTCAGGACGCTTTCGGGGGCGAAGAAGTCGCGCCAGGGCTCCTCGAAGGTCTGGTCCTCGCGGCGCCAATTCATGCGGCCATGCGCCTCGGGGGCGAACTGCTCGGCCTTCGGGTCCCAGTCGCCTATGTAATACCTGCAACCGAGGGGGTGACTAATGCAGAGCAGCATCCATTTCTTGCCGATGGGGAAGAAGTTGGGGCAGGAGATGTCCTCGCCGAGCGCGACATCTGGCATCTCGTGTTTCAGGAATGGGCCGATGTAGGTCCAGTTCTTGAGGTCTTTGGATTTGAAGACGGGCGGTTCCTTGCCGCCGGAGATGGCGTAGTAGGTATCGCCGATGAGGAAGCAGTCGGGGTCCCAGTGGCGCATCTCGGGTTCCTTGCCGTCGGCGGTGCGCACCTCGACGGGATAGGGTTTCTCCCAGGCGGACAGCCGGCGATCTGTCGCGATGGCGATAAAATTGCGCGCCGGATTCGAACCCTGGCCATGGTAGATCGCCGCAGGCTTGCCCTCCTTCGTCATGAAGCCGGTGCCGCTGAACATCCCGTGGCCGGTGGAGGCGGGCTGCAATTTCGTGGGCTGCCACTCCCAGTGCAGCATGTCGGGGCTGGTGACGTGCACGAAGGAGAAGGACTTCTTCCCCTGCCATGGGTGACCGAGGATGTAGTGCAGGTGATAGGTGCCATCGAGGAAGAACGCGGCGTTGGGATCGCCGGGGGCGCTGTCGCCGCCGGGGTGCATGAGGTGGAAGTTGAGAATCAGGTCCTCCGGGGGTCCGCTCGCCGCGGATCCGGACACGCCCTTCGCGGGCAGGGTGGGCACCCAGCCGGGATAGGGCTTGTAGGATTCCTTGAGCGGCCGGAGGTGGATGTTCTTAAAGGTGACCGCGCCCCCTTCGACGAAGAGGCGGATGCGGTCGGCGGCGGGGTTCCAGAACCGGGTGGTGACGGAGCGGAAGCCGGCGATCTCGGCGTCGAGGATGTCGTGGCGGACGATGATGTCGACGCGGAATGGCTGCTCCAGGCCCGCGACCGATTCGATGGCGGGTCCGATCGCGTCCCCGCCGGCGCTGTCGCGCATCTTCGTGAAACGCGCGCGCCCCCGCGATGGTTCGAAGACGAGGTCGCAGCCGTCGCTGCCTTCGGCGGTGGAGGCGCGCAGCCCGATCCCGAACGCGACGGCCACGGCCTTCGGGTCTGGTGTGATCTCCATCTGAAGGCGGTAGTCGCCCGGGACCTTCGGGATGGAGACCGATCGGGAGCCATCCGAGGCATCGATCCGGATGGCGCCGCTATCGGAGTCAGACGGTCTAGGTTCGAAGGTGATGGGGAGCGGATCGCCGGATGCCGGGATGAGTTCGGGGACGAAGCGCGTCCCGAGCCAGCCGTCTTTGTCTTGCACCAATTCGCGGAGGACGGAGTTGCCGCCCCATCCGCCGTCGGCGAGAAAGCCCGCATAGATGCGACGATCCTTGCCGAATGCGGCGGTCTTCGGCACCGCGAGGTTGTCCACGCGCGCCGGCGTGTGTCGGGTCCATGGGCCAAACGGTTCTTTCGAGCGCCAGAACCCCGAGGCGCAGAGGTAGTAGTGCCAGTCGCCGAATCGGAAGAGGTTCGGGCATGTGGCGAGGCGCTCGTCGGAGGCGATGGCGGGTTCTTTCACCTCGGTCCACGTCTCCAGATCCCTCGAGGTGAGACGGGTCTGTGTGTTCATCGCGCCCGGCACCTTGACGTGGTCACCAACGCCCAGGACGAGCGCGCCGTTGCCGATCTTGGCGTTGCCGAAGAGCATGCCGTCGGGGAACTTGCCCGCCCGGTCGCGGGCGCCGCCATCGGAGAAATCGTACCAGGCGATGGGTTTTGGTGCGCCCTCGGCATCGGCCGAAAGCGCGGCAATCTGCTCGGCCGAGAGCGCGGTGCCATAGATTCGGGCATCCAGCACGTGGCCGCGGAAGTAGGCTCTCTCCGGCGGCGCGGCGCCGGTGTGACGACGGCCGAGGATCAGGGACGAACCCGGCGGGAAGGTGAGGGGCTCGGCGATGTCGTACTTGGCATAGACCTTGCCGTTGTGGTAGAGCGTTCCCCGCTTCCCTTCGAAAACCAGCGCCATCTGGACGACCGCGTCCGGGGGCGAGGTTTCCTCGGGCCAGTCGTCCTGTTTGCCGGGCGTGCGCCGGAAGCGGTCGCTGCCGGGCATCCAGCGGCGCGCCGCGCGCTCGCCATACACGATCGCGTCGAACTGCTGCCCGTCGGGATGTTCGATCGTCAGCACGCTGCCGCCGCGCTGATCCAGATCGGCGATCCGGACCCAGGCGACGAGTGTCTTGTCGCGGAGCGGCGGGGTGCTGGCGCGCTGGACCGGGCCGGCCTTGATCAGGTGGAAGGTGCCATCCTCGGTCTGGAAGATCTCCACGTCGCCCCCTGGGAGGAAGGGGTGTGGCCCGACCTTGGTGAAGGTGACCCCATCCTTGCTGACCGCGCGCTGCACGCCGCCCTTATCGGTGTCGTAGTCGGGCGTCGGGTAGAACCAGTTATACCGCCCGTCGTGGAAGGCGACGGCGCCGGTGCCATTCCATGCCTCCCATTGTTCGGTGATGGGGATCGTGACCGGATGGTGGGCCCATGATTTCAGATCTTTCGTGGAAGCCTGCCAGATCTCGAGCCCGCCGTGGCCGCCGTCCCATTTGCTGTGCATGTTGCGCCGCAGGATCAAATAAAAGAGGCGCAGCGTGTCGGCCCTCGCGTCCCAGTAGGGGATGAGATCGCCGGCCTTCCGGTTGTGGCCGCGCGCGCGGAAATACTGCATCGTCGGGGCCTCGTCGCCGAGGATCGCCAGTTCCCGCTGCCGCACGTGCCCGGCCCCTCCGGAAAGCGCGACGATCTCCGCGGGCAAAAGCGCGCGGTCCCAGATCGCGACGTGGTCGATCAGGCCCGCGAACCCGCCCTTGAGTTCGCCGTTCTCGTGGCCCGCGCCGATCAGGAAGGGCAACGTTCGCTTGCGGGTCTCGCCGAGGGGAAATTCCTCGTCCACGAGAACGCCGTCGATCCAGAGTTCCAGCTTGGGGCCTGTCAGCGTGACGACGATGTCATGCCAATCGGTGGGACCGACGAGGCCGACGGGGAAGCACGGCTTCATCGCGGCGTTCAAGACATCCTGCTGCAGGGGATTCGGCCACGTCTTCTCGGGCTGCAGCTCCCGAATCCGATCCGCCCGCGCGGCGTTGGGCTCGCTCGCGCCCCAGACCACCTCCAGCAGCGACTGACTTCCCGGAACCGAGCGCGGGCCTCCGGGTTGGAACATCCACGCATATATCGTGGGGACCTCGCCGCCAGTGTAATTGTGGTCCGTCATCGGTTGCTTCGCGCCATCGACCGCGCGGAGCGCCACGCTGACCTGCTTGTCGCTGCCGCAGCTGCCGAGGATCGGATAGCGCCATGTTCCCTCGGGGTCGCGCATGCGGATCGCGATCGCCCACTGCTTCGGGTCGAGATGCAGGTCCGCGTCATCGGCCAGCGCGAGATGCCCACCATCGAGCCGCGCGACCTTGCCGTCGCCGCCCCGGGCGAGCGAGGCCTCCCGCTCCGCGCCGTCCAGCGGCACGCCCCAACGGATCTCGCCCCGCGCCTGGAGATTGCCTTTGGCGCCGGCCGCGTTCGCCCCATCCGCCATGTGCCAGACATAGCGCGCGTCTCGCAAGGGTTCCGCCAGCCCGTGCCCGGCCAGCCCCCACATCGCCAAAATCCCTGTGACGGTATAAAGCAACCTGTGATCGTTCATGCTCGGCCTCCTGCTACCTTGCAATATCCCATCCCCGTGGCGACGGCGTCCAGACTCGGCCCTTCCCTCATTTGGGGGAAGCGCGCGCGATGGCCGATTCGGGATTCCCGGCCCGTCAATTGATGCCCAATCGTTTCTGCAGCGCCTCGAGGGAGACGCCCTTGGTTTCCGGCAGGACCTTCCAGACGAATGCGGCCTGGGCGATCATGCAGACCGCGAAGAAGAGGAAGCTGTTGCCGGGGCCGATCGACTTGGTGGCGGCGGCGATGGGGAAGCTCTGGGAGACGACGGCGGCCATGAACCAGTGCGTGAAGCTGCCGAGGGACTGGCCCTTGGCGCGGACGCGGTTCGGGAAGATCTCGGAGATGTAGACCCAGATGACCGCGCCGGTCGAGGGGCCAAAGAAGACGAGGTAGCCGACGAAGAGCCACATGACGTCGTTGGAGATCTGCTCGCCGCCCTGCATCGCGGCGAAGCGGAAGCCGACCAGCGCGAGGAAGAGGGCCATGCCGAGCGAGCCTATGATGAGCAGGAGCTTGCGGCCGAGCCTGTCGATGAGCGCGAGGCCGATGGCGGTCCCCATGACGAGCATGATGCCGATGGGGATGGATTGGAGGAGGGCGATGTCGCCAGCGCTGCCGCCCATGGCGAACACCTTCGGGGCGTAGTAAAGCAGCGCGTTGATGCCGGAGAGCTGGTTGAAGACGGCGAGCGCGATCGCGGCGGTGATCGGCAGCCACAGCGCCCGCTTCCAGAACCTGGCATGCACGGCATCAAACTTCTCGTGCATCGATTCGATGATCTCATCCAGGACCGCCCTCGGATCTGTGGCGCCGACCGATCTCAGGACATCGAGGGCATCTTCCATGCGCCTCTGTTCCACGAGCCAGCGCGGGCTGAACGGGATGCGGAACAGGAAGACGAAGAAGGCCGCGGAAGGGATGGCCTCCATCAGGAACATCCAGCGCCATTCGGCCATCGGGCTGTGGATCGATTCGGCGAAGAGGCCGCTGGCGGCGACGAGATAGTTGGAGATGTAGGCGAGGCAGATGCCGAAGCAGACATTGAACTGCTGCCAGCCGACGAGGCGCCCGCGTTTCTCCGCCGGTGAGATCTCGGCGATATACATCGGCGAAACCACCGAGGCGCCGCCGACCGCGAGGCCGCCGATGAAACGGAAGAACCAGAACGAATAGAGGTCCCAGGCGAGTCCGCTGCCGATGGCCGACACGGTGTAGAGCACGGCGAGGACGATGAGCACGCGTTTGCGGCCCCAGATGTCGGCCGGGCGGCTGACGGCTATGGAGCCAAACACGGTGCCGATGAGCGCGGTCACCACGGTGAATCCGAGCATGGCTTCGCTGAGGCCGAAATATTGCTGGAGGGCCTCGGTCGCCCCGGAGATGACGGCGGTGTCGAAGCCGAACAGGAGACCGCCGAGTGCGGCGACGACCGTGCTGGTGTAGAGGCGGGTGGTGGTTTTCATGGGCCTATTCGGTGACGTTCCGCGCATCGATCAGGGTCACGGGAAGGCGGATGTTCTTCTTCACGGGTCGGCCGTTCAGGTGGGCGTAGGCCAGTTCGGCGGCGAGGCGGCCGATCTCTCGCGGGGATTGGGCGGCGGTGGCGAGGAGTTCGCCGGCCCGGATGGCCTCGATGCCGGCGGGGGATCCGTCCACGGCGACGACGGCGACCTGGCCGCCGCGCCCGGCCTCCCGGATGGCCCGGATGGCGCCGAGCGCGCTCGGGTCGTTCACCGCAAAGACGGCGTCGAGGTCCGGCCAGCGATCGAGCAATTCCCTCATGACGGGATACGAGCCTTCCGCGCGGCCCTTGCCCTCCCGGATGTCCAGGATCGTCATGCCGGGGTGCCTGGCCATCCGTGCCTGGAATCCCTCGACGCGCTCGATGCAGGCGCGATTCAGCGAGAGATGCAGGATGACCGCGCGGGCATTGGGCCTTGAGGTCGCCAGCGCGTCACACACGATGCGCCCGGCCTCCGCGTTGTCGCTGGCGATCTGGCAGAGGACGAGGTCGGGGTCGCTGACGGGGGCGTCCACGACGATGACCGGGACCTTGCGGCGCCTCGCCTCGATCAGGCTGTCACGGATGCCCTCCCAATTCACGGGGTTCAGGAAGAGCGCCGCGGGATTCTCTTCCAGGAGGGCGGCGACGTCGCTCCTCTGTTTCATCGAGCTGAACTGCGCGTCGGCGGTGACGAGGTGATCACCGTGGGCCGCGATGACAGCCTCCGCACCCTTTTCAATTTCTTGGAAGACGGGGTTGTTGATCGTCTGCAGGGAGAGGGCAAAGCCTTTGCCAGATCGGGAGGCCGCATGCTCTATCGTATCCCCGCATCCGACGAGTGCCCAGATCACGGCGGCGGCGAGGCACACCTGGGGGAATGCGAGATTCACGCGAGAGAGTGTCGGGTTGTCGACCGGATGATCAATCCTCGCTTATCCCCCCATTTGGGGGAGCCGGCCATCCCACCTTGACCGGGGGAGGGACGCCGTGCTGCTATGGGCCAACGGATGGTTCGGGCCCGACGCAGTTTGCCTTGGGTGGTGGCCACGTGCGCGGCAATGGCCGCATGGGCGCGCGGGGGAGAGCCGCAATTGCGCACGGCGGCGGCGGTGCAGGCGCTCGGGCCGGAGGCGGTGGCCGAGCGGAGGGAGGTCCGTCTCCGCGGCGTGGTGACCTTCACGTGGCATACGGGCACGTCGGAATTCGCGGTGCAGGACGGGACCGGGGCGGTCCTGTTGCCGGCGGTGCCGTTGCCGCGCGGGTGTCGCGTGGGGGCGGATGTCGAGGTCGAGGGGCGAACCGAGGCCGGGGGTTTCGGGCCCATCGTGCAACCGGAGGTGGTCCGCGTGCTCGGCGAATCGGCTCTTCCGCCGCCCGTGCCCACGACCTACGAGGGCCTGCTGACGCCAGAGCTGCACGGCCGACGCGTCGAGATCACCGGCATCGTACGCGGACAGCGCGTGAACCCAGAGCTGGGCCTCAACTGGCTGGCGCTCGAGATCGCCACCGGCGGGGCGCGGCTGACGGTCAATGTGACCCACGAGATCACCGGGCATCCCGAACTGATCGATGCACGGGTCAAGGTGCGCGGCGTCAACCTTCACGCCTCGGACCCGCACCAACAGGCGTTCCTCCCGATGATCTGCGCCCACGATCTGGGCGACATCGAGGTCGTGGAGCCCGCGCCGGCGCAGCCCTTCGACCAGCGCGTCGTCCCGTTGAGCGGACTGCTCCGGACCGCGGACATGGCTCGCTCGGGCCATCGGGCGCGCGTGCGCGGCACGGTGATCCTCGTGCGCGAGGGAGGGTCGCTCTTTCTCCAGGACGCGACGCGAGGGATCCATGTGTTCCTTCGCCAGGCGCCACCGCCCGCGCTACATGAAACGGTGGACGTGGTGGGTTTCCCCGAGCCGGGGGTGTTCTCGCCGGTATTGCGGGACGCGGATTGGCGCCCGTCCGAGGGAGCCGGTTTTCCCGAGGCGCTTGACGTGACCGCGGCGGAAGCCACGCGCCACGACGGACGCCTGATCCGCCTGGAGGCGAGGGTTGCCCATCTCTTGGCGCAACCGGGCCGGACCGTGCTGATGCTTGAGGAAGGTCCCGCGCGCTTCAGCGCGGTCTTGCCGGATGGGGAGACATCTCGCCGGTGGCTGCCGGGGAGCCGACTGCGCCTGACGGGCGTGTGCGAGGTGACGGTGGGCGGATGGGAATCGATCGTGACCCACCGGCGACCGGAAGGGTTCTCGCTGCTGTTACGTCGCGCGGGCGACATCGCCGTCCTGCGGCGAGCACCGTTCTGGACCGCCGAGCGCCTGGCGTGGGGCGCGACCGCGGCGGCCGCGCTGGCGGCGGCGATGCTGGGGACGGTGTGGGCGCGATCGCGGCGGCGCCTGCGCGAGGCCCTGGAGGCCCGCGAGGTCGCGCGGGCGGAATTTTCCGCGATCCTGAACGAGCGCGGGCGCATCTCCCGCGAGATCCACGACACCCTTGCGCAAGGATTCGCGGGGATTTCGGCCCAGCTCGAGGCGCTCAGCGACCGGCTGGTCTCGGTGCCGGAAGACGCCCGGCAACACCTCGATCTCGCCAAGGATCTCGTCCGGGAGAGCCTAGCGGAGGCACGCCGGAGCGTCTGGAACCTCAGGGCCCAGAGCCTGGACGAGCACGGGCTGGCGGGCGCGATCGAGCGCCTCGGCAGGCACCTGACGGCCGCCGACGGGATCGATTTTTCCTTCCGCGTCGAGGGAACATCCCGCGATCTGCCCCCCGATGTGGAGAATAGTCTGCTCCGCATCGCGCAGGAGGCGATCGCCAATGCCGTCCGGCACTCGGGCGCGCGCCATGTCGCGGCCGGGCTAAGGTATGGCCGAGAAAGGGTGACGCTGGAGGTCAAGGACGATGGACGGGGCTTCGACTCGGGGGGACACCGGGCCGGGGGGCGCGATGGCGGCTTCGGGCTCTCGGGAATCCGGGAACGCGCGGAAGCGATGCACGCGGCCCTCCATATCCAGAGCCGTCGCGGCGAGGGCACCCGCATCGAGGTGGCGGTGGGATCCGAATGATATGTCAACGGCGATCACGGTACTGATAGTGGACGATCATCCTGCGGTGCGGCTCGGATTGGCGGCCATGCTTGCCGGAGATGCCCGGTTCGACGTGGTGGCCCAGGCCTCGGATGCGGAGGGCGCGGGCGCCGCCTGCGGGCGCCATCGGCCCGCCGTGGTCCTCATGGACCTGCGCATCCCGGGCGGGGGCGCCGAAGCGACGCTCGCGATCCGCCAGCGCTGGCCCGACACCCGCGTCCTGATGATCACCACTTTCGATGGGGACGAGGACATCCATCGGGCGATCCACGCGGGCGCGAGCGGATATCTTCTCAAGGGACTCAGCAGCTCCGAGCTTCGTGAGGCGGTCATCGCGGTCCATCGTGGCGACACCGTGTTGCCGCTTGACCTCGCGAAACGATTCGCGGCGCGCGTCCGCCGCAAGGACCTTTCGCCACGAGAACTCGAAGTCCTCGGCCTCATCGTCGCCGGGCGCAGCAATAAGGAGATCGCCAGCGATCTGTCCATCGGAGAGGAAAGCGTCAAGAGCTACCTCAGGTCCCTCTTCCACAAGCTCGGTGTCGCCGACCGGACCCAGGCGGCCGTCGAGGCCATCCGCCACGGGATCGTCCACATCTGACCTGAAACTTCCCCCCGGTGGCGTCTGGCACAGACGCCCTACAATTTTTTGTAGGCCGCCCGTGCCAGGCGGCAGCGGCGTAGCGGGGAGCGTGAGCGACCCGTGCGATGGCCCTGTTGCGGCGCGTTCTGGTGGCACGATCCGGGGTTGACCGGCCCTTCCATTTACTGTATACGTTGTATACAAAAATGGCCGATGGCGGCGAGGCGAGGAGGAAGGGCATGAGGCGGAGCGCGGTTTGGGCGGTGCTGCTGGGGATTGCGTGCGGTGGCGGAGTCACGCCTTCATGGGCGGGGGCAGATCGGGGTCGGGTGGAACTTTCCTTGGACGGGGCCTGGGAGATCGCCTTCGATGCGGAGAACAAGGGGCGGGCGGCCGATTGGCACCGGGACGAGGTGTTCTCGGGGCTCGGGGGGAAGCGTGAGATCCGGGTGCCGAGCTGCTGGGAGGAGATCGAGAAGGATTACGAGGGGGTGGCGTATTATCGGAGGAAGTTCACGGTCCCGATGGACTGGGAGGGGAAGGTGGTGCGGCTCCGGTTCGACGCGGTGAATTTCCTGTCGGAGGTGTGGCTGAACGATGGTGCGGTGGGCGTTCACGAGGGGGGCTTCACGCCATTCGAGTTCCGCGTGGAGAAGCTGCTGAAACCGGGCGAGGAGAACGTGCTGACGCTCCGGGTGGCGGGCCCGATCCTGATGACCGACCAGGTCATCGAGGGCATCGGGAAGATGGAGACCCCGCAATGGCGCGGGGCGATCACGGGCGGGATCTGGCAGCCGGTGCGGCTGATCGCGACCGGTGATGCCTACGTCGAGGATGTTTTCATCGAGCCGAAGATCGCGGACGACAGCGCAACCTTCCACTGCGAGATCCGACACGATGCCGAGAAGGCCAGGGAGGCCGCGGTGGAGATCCGCATCCATCCGGCGGGAAAGCCCGGGGAGACCGTGGCGAGCCAGCGGGAATCGTTGAGGCTCAAGCCGGGCCCCAACCGGCTCGATTGGCGACTGGAGATCCCCGATGCGGCGCACTGGTCGCCCGACAGCCCGCACCTGTACGAGGCCGAGGCGGACGTGGCGTTTGACGGCGAGATCTCCGACCGGTGGGCGACGCGGTTCGGGATGCGGGAGTTCACGATCCGGGACAAGAAATTCTATCTGAATGGCGAGCCGATGTTCCTGAAGGCGACGTTCTTCGAGGGCCTGTATCCCGTGAGGCTGGCGTATCCCGATAGCCGCGAGATGGCGGCGCGGGAGATCCGGCTGGCGAAAGACGCGGGGTTCAACATGATCCGCCCTTGGCGCAAGCCGCCGCCGCCGATGTGGCTGGATCTCGCGGACGAGATGGGGGTGCTGACGGTGGGATCGGTGGCCATCGAGTGCATGGATTTCCCCATCGAATCCGCGCGCCTGCCGGGCTGGGTCGCGAACGAGATACGCCAGAGCGTGCTGCGCGACCGGAACCGCACCTGCGTCGTCCAGTGGGAGCTGTTCAACGAGCTCAAGCGTCCGGTCCTGATGCAGCAGCTGCGCCCCATGGCGATGCTCGCGCGCGAACTCGATCCGACGCGGCTGATCCTCGACGAATCGGGCGGCTGGGCGCAGGGCGCGAACATGTACCTGCCCTACGAGTCCGAGCCGATGAAATTCAACGATATCCACGACTATCCGGGCCAGCAGATCAACGACGAGGTCTACGAGAAGCTGCGCCTGACCGCCACGAAGACCCACGAGGAGATGCAGAAGATGGGGCTCGGGGGAAGGATGCCTGGCAAGAACGTGGTCATGGGGCTGATGACGTTCTTCTCCGAATTGGGCTACGGGAGCCTCCCCAACTTCGTGGACAACAACGCGCGTTTCGCGAAGGAGGGCAACCCGATCGTGCCGCCGACGGTCTACCATCGCCGACTGGCCGACCAGCACCTTCGGGTTCTGAAAGAGAGCGGCTTCGACAAGATCTATCCCGACCTCGAGAAATTCTGCCTGGACCAGCAGCGGACCCACGGCGTCGCGAACCGGCGCATGATCGAGGCGGTGCGCTGCAACCCCAATGTGGCGGGATACTGCATCCACGCGCTGACCGCGGGCGACTGGATCATCGGCGCCGGGCTGCTGGATCTCTGGCGCAACCCGAAGACCTACGCCTACGAGGGCACGAGGGCCGCCAGCCAGCCGCGCATCCTCTCGATCCGGGTCCGCCCCCGCAATGTATACGCGGCCAAGGGGACGAAGATCACGGTCACCGGCGTCAATGAGCGAGAGGCCCTTGCCGGCAACCTGACGTTACGGGTGACCGCCGGCGACGGCTCCACCGTGTTGGAGAAGAGCGCGAAAGCCGATCTGGGCCCAGGCATCACAGAACTCTTCGCCCAGGCGCTCGATACGAGGGGGCTGAAGGGTGCGTATACGGTGCGGGCGACGCTCTCGGCGACTGACGGGGTGGCGATCTGCGAGAACGAGTACGGGTTTGACGTCTTCCCCGCGGAGGCGCTGGCAGCGCCCACGGAGCGCGTCGCGATATTGGAACCGGCCCCTTCGCTGATGCGCTTCTTGCAGGAACGCGGGCTCGACGTCGTGGCATTCGACGCGAACGCAGACCCGTCGGTTCCGGTGCTCGTGTCCAATCTCGACGCCAAGCCGCCGATGCTGAAGAAGCATTCACCCGAGCTCGAGGCGTTCATGAGGGCGGGCGGCACGGCGGTCTATCTGCAGGCGGGCGGGATGCGGGTCCCGTGGGGCCCGGCCACGAAGGAACTGGCCCCGCTGCCCTTCGAGGCGCGCCTCCGGTTGCCCGCGGATACCTGGATCGGAGTCCCGCGACTCGTCAAGGCGCACCCCGTGTTCGACGGCCTTCCGGTCGACGGGATGATGGGCGCGATCTACGAAAACGTCCTCGCCCAGAGCTCGCTGCTGGATGTGCCCGGCGAGGCGATCGCCGCCTCCATCGGCTTCGACTGGTTCCCCGATTTCGATCGCCTCAGGCGGCACTACTACGGCCCGGGCGACGCGTGGTGGGGGACGGACTTGGGTGTCGTGCCGCTGGGCAGGGGACGCTGCATCGTCTCCCGACTGCGGCTGATCGAGAACCTGGGCAAGGATCCGGTGGCCGATCGCATCCTCTTCAATCTCATCCGGTTTGCGGCTGCGCGATGAAGGGGCGTCGCGCCCCGAGCGGCGGGCGAGCCGGCGAACCTATTGTGGACTGCGGCGTGGCAGCGCCGCTTTGGATTACCCCACACGGCCCGGTGTTTTCCAACCGCCGGCCGCGCCCATCCAAAGCGGCGCTGCCACGCCGCACTCCACATCGGCCCTCCGATTGAGCCGAAGTTTCCCCTTGAACGACGCGGCGCGTTCTGGAAAACAAACACTTTGGGCCGACAACCGAGTCATTGGCGGTCCATCAAGGTCTGGCCACATGAGACACGCACTTAGGCACATGCTTTCGGTCACCCTGATGGTTGTTATGGGCGGGGCGCCATCCCGCGGGGCGGAGGAGTTGTCCGCCGCCGCGCATGAATCCATCCAGGCCGCGCTGGACGCCAATCCCGGCAGGATGATCTTCGTCCCCGCGGGGGATCACGTGATCGCGGAGAAGATCCGCATCCGCGGCGAGCGCTCGGGGCTCTTCGGCCCGGGGCGCATCATCCAGCAGAACCCGGATCAGCCAATCATCGAGATCGAGGACGCGGATGCCGCGGGGGTCCGCGACCTGACGCTGACGCGGGCGGAGGGGAAAATGGAGGTGGGCAACGAGGGCATCCTCGCCATCAGGTGCCGCGATCTCGTGATCGATGGCGTGCGCGTCATCGACAACCGGACGCGCTCGGCAGCCATCGCGTTGCGCGAGTGCCGGGGGGCGCGCGTCAGCCGGTGCGTCGTCAGGAACTACATGCGCGTGAGCGTGGACGACCGGACCTCGAGCAAGGAATGGGGCTATGCGTTCAATTGCACCGATGGCACCGGCATCGGCCTGGATCGCTGCACCGGATCGCTCGTCGAAGGGAACCGCATCGTTGAGGAGATCTTTATTCCGACGCCAGAGATCAAGACCAAGTATCGGCTCGGGGATTGGGTGAAGAAAAATCCGGAAAAGGGGACATTCCTCAGCCAGCGGGCCTGGGACGCGGCATATTCGGACAACTGGCAGCAGGGCTCGGCCATCATCGTCAACGCCCCGGAGGCCAGCGACCTCACCCGCATCCTCGGGAACCACATCGAGAATGCCGCCCAGGGCATGGACATCCACGCCGACCATGTGATCGTGGCGAACAACGTCGTCGCCAACTCGTTCATGGGGATGAAGGCGATGCACGGGTCGCGAAACGTGCTCATCCATGGCAACCAGTTCGCGAGAAACTGCCTCTGGGCCATCGGCCTGATGCCGGGCGCGGCGGCACACCCCGGGGAAGAGGGCAAGCCGGAGACCGCCAATGCCGACGGGGGCTCGATCATCGCGAATAACATCATCTCCGATTTCGGCCATGGCGACGCGCACTGGATCTGGGGGACCGAGCGCTCGCCCTTCAAGTTCGACGAGGGCCAGCAGCCAGACGACCCGCCGCTGGCCGACGTGATCGTCCAGGGTAACCTGATCCACTGCATCGGCGAGCCGCGCTACAAGCACGCGGTCACCCTGCCCGGCGGCCCAAACGCGCCGCGCGGCATGCATTTCTCCAACAACCTGTTCGCCCCTGGCACTGCGGGTGTCTCCAACCGGGAATTGCCGCCTTGAGGGATAGGCCCTGAGGCGAGAATTCGACGCGGCGATCGAGCAGCGAAGGGCCTTCGCCCTTCGGCGGGGGATTAGGGCCGAAGCCGGAAGCGGCTTCGCTACCATGCCCGGTGGACCCGCGTGGCGGGTTGCGCCGACGACACCGGCTTGGTAAGAAGGGTGGCCTATGAAACGAGGCGTGCTGATACCATTCCTGTTGATCCCGGTGCTGGCGATCGGTGCCGCCGACCTGAAACCCGCGGCCATATTCTCGGACCACATGGTGCTCCAGCGGGACAAGGCCGTGCCCGTGTGGGGCTGGGCCGAGCCGGGGGAGGAGATCACGGTCGAATTCGCCGGCCAGAAGAAGATCGCCAAGGCCGGTGCCGATGGGAAATGGGTCCTCCGTCTCGACCCGATGCCCGCGAGCGCCGAGGCGCGGACGATGACGATACGCGGTTCGATCGGCAATCGGCAGTCGGCCATCGAAGATGTCCTCGTGGGCGAGGTGTGGCTGGGTTCCGGGCAATCGAACATGGCGATGAGCGTGGGCCGGGCCCGGGATTTTGAATCGGAGAAAGCCGCGGCGGATCTTCCGCTGATCCGGATGTTCAAGGAGGAGTCCGCGGCCGCGACGGAACCTCAGGCCGACGGCAAGGGGCAGTGGGCGGTGTGCTCGCCCGAGACCGTGGGGGGCTTTTCCGCGACGCTCTATTTCATGGGGCGGGAGCTGCATCGCGCGCTGGACGTGCCCGTGGGCCTGATCAACTCCTCGGTGGGGGGGACGCCGATCGAGCAGTGGGTGGCGGAAGAGGCGCAGGATGGCGTGGCGGAACTGAGGGCGGCGGCGGCGGCGCAGGCCAAGGCCGATGCCGAGTTCGACATTGCGAAGGCCAAGGCGGGTTACGATAAGGCCGTGGAGCGCTGGAAGGAGCAGGCCGCGGCGGCGAAGGCGGCTGGCAAGGCGGTCCCTCGGCGCCCGAGGGATCCGGTGGCGCTGCGCGAGCGCAAGGGCGGGCGCGGCGGGCTGTTCAATGGGAAGATCGCGCCTCTGATCCCCTATGCGATCCGCGGCGCAGTCTGGTATCAGGGCGAGGCGAATTCGCACCCGGGCAAGGGGCCATTGTATCAATATCAATTGCCGCTCCTGGTCACCGACTGGCGCGCCCGCTGGGGCGAGGCGTTCCCCTTCGCCTGGGTGCAGTTGCCCAACTTCGGCCGCGAGGGCGAGGACTGGATGCTGGTGCGCGAGGCGATGCTCAAGACCCTCCGACTGCCGAGCACCGGCATGGCCATCACCATCGACATCGGCGAGACCAAGGACATCCACCCGAAGAACAAGCAGGATGTCGGAAAGCGGTTGGCCCTCTGGGCGCTGGGCACGGTCTACGGGCAGAAGGTGCCCGCGACTAGCGGGCCGCTCCCCGCGGGCCACGAGCCGCGCGGCTCCGAGATCGTCGTCTCCTTCGCGCACTGCGATGGCGGTCTTCAGGCGAAGGGCGGGGAACCAAAGGGCTTCGCCATCGCCGGCGAGGACCGTCAATGGAAGCCCGCGCGGGCCAAGATCGAGGGCGATAGGGTGATCGTCTCCTGCCCCGAGGTGCAAAGGCCCGTCGCCGTCCGCTACGCGTGGGCCACCGACCCGGAATGCAATCTGTATAACGGCGCGGGCCTCCCCGCGTCGCCATTCCGGACCGACGATTGGCCCGCGGCCGCATCGGGAGTTTCCCCCTGAATCAGTCGAGGCTGACTCGAAAATCGGGTCGCGATGTAGGCTGCGCCTTGGCGCACGCGGACGG